>JAHBZH010000001.1:878845-1502690 GCA_019635535.1 Sphingomonas sp. | reverse complement strand
GCCGAGCGCCAGCGGGCCGGTCACCGCATCGCTTTCGATCAGCGGCAGCCCCAGATGCGCGCCGATGCCGCGCGCGCTGGCCGACAAGGCGGTCAGGAAGCGCCGATAGGCCAGCCATTGCCAGCCGAGCAGGGCGGCCGCGCCCAGGGCCCAGATCGCGAGCAGGATGGGCACCCACTGCCCGGCTCCGCCGTCCGGCGAGATGGGCGCGGTGGCCTCCTCCGCCCACAGGATCACTGTCTGGGACGCAAGCAGGTTCTGGACATCCGCCGGCCAGGCGGGCAGCGGCGGCATGACGAGGCGTAACGCCGGCAGCAGCCACAGCGCATAAGCCGGCCCGGCGCCGAACGCCCGCGCGAACGGCCGGCGGATGAGCAGCACGGCGAGCATCAGCACGCTCGCCCAGCCCATATTGGCGAAGAACCAGCCGGTCACGGCTTCAGCGCCTTCAGCAGCGTCTCGATCTCGGCGATGTCCGCCTGGCTGAGATCGTCGCGCTCGGCGAGATGGGCGACGAGCGGGCTGACGCTGCCGCCGAACAGCCGGTCGAGCAGCGCCCGCGATTCGCGCGCCACATAATCCGCGCGCGCCACCGCCGGGCGGTAGAGATAGCGCCGGCCTTCCTCTTCATGCACCAGCGCGCCCTTGGCGAGCAGGCGCGACAGCAGGGTCTTCACGGTGCGGATGCTCCAGCCGCGTTCGGCCGGCGCGCGTTCGGCGACTTCGGCCGCCGTCAGCGGCGAATCGCGCCACAGCACTTCCATGATCTCATGCTCGGCCGCGGATATGCGTTCGGCCATGTCCCACCCCGTTGCGACTGACGATTACGAGTGTAGTCATTCCGATGAACGACGGATGAACGGGCGGAAGCATCAAAGTGTCGGTGGTTCTTACAGCCGGCGAACAGGGTTAAATCCCGTTTACCGTGAAAAGCGGCGGATTTGCGTGCTTCGCGCGCTCTGGCACGGCCTATGTATCTCTTCGTGCGTCCACGGTTCCAAACTCCGGGCGGGCCAGCGCACTTTTCCGGTCGCGCGGCCCGCCCTTCGCTTTTTTCAGAGCTTGCGCAAAGCTTCGAGCGTCTGCTCGTCGGCTGGCAGCAGCGACTCGATCGCGATCTCCGACAGCGTCACATCGACCGGCGAGCCGAAGACCGAACTCATCGTCAGGAGCGAGAGCCGACCGAGCGGCGTGTCGACGATCAGCGGAATGGCGAGCGGATAGCCGGCCACCGCGCTCGATTCGCCGCCGGGATAGGCGCGCAGCTCCGCCAGGAACTCCGCCAGCACCGGATCGCCGCTCGTCGCGATCTGGTCGCGCAGCCGGGAAAAGAGCGCGCCGCGCCATTCGGGCAGGTTGACGACCCGGGGCGCAACGCCCTCGGGGTGCAGGCTGATCCGCACCGCGTTGATCGGCGGTTCCAGCAAATGCGGCGCCACCCCCTCCATCAGCGCGAAGACGATGCGGTTGCCCTCGATCATGTTCCAGTGCCGGTCGATCGCCAGCGCCGGAAAGGGCTCATAGGCCTTCAGCACATGGGAGATGACCGTGCGGGCCGTCTCCATCGCCGCCGTGTCGATGCCCTTTTCGGAATAGACCGGGGCATAGCCCGCCGCGAGCAGCAGCGCGTTGCGGCCGCGCAGCGGCACGCCGAGGCATTCGGCGAGGCGCAGCACCATGTCGCGCGACGGCTTCGAGCGGCCCGTCTCGACGAAGCTCAGATGGCGGGAGGAGATTTCCGCCTCCAGCGCCAGATCGAGCTGGCTCATGTGACGCTGGCCGCGCCACTGGCGAAGCTGGTCCCCGAAAGACGGCGGATCGGCGGCGATCGTGCTCATGCCCCCCGTCCTGCGCTCCTCCAGCGAAAACCGCCATTACTTTCCGGGTAATCGACGGCCTTCCCTCTCAGGGAGCATATCCGCCCCACCAAATGACGGAGGACGATATGCAGATGACTCCCTTCCTGAAGCGCGTGCTTCTCCTCGACGCGGCGAGCTGCCTCGGCATGGCGGCGTTGCTGATTCCCGGCGCGAACCTGCTGTCCGGACCGCTCGGCCTGTCGCCGGCCCTGCTGATGGCCGCGGGCGCGCTCCTGATCCCGTGCGGCCTGTTCATGGGCTGGCTGGCGACGCGCAACGCCGCCGCGCCGGCGCTCGTCTGGCTGGTGATTATCGGCAATTTCCTGTGGGTGGCGAAGAGCGTGGCGGTGATCTTCGTCTTCGCCGGCATCACCGCGCTCGGCATCGCCTTCGTGCTGGTGCAGGCCGCCGTGGTACTGGCGATGGCGCTGCTGGAGCGCATCGGCCTGCGCCGCGCGCTGATCGGCGTCGCCGTCGCCTCGATGACGTGAGGTGAAAACCCCAAACCCGCTCATCCTGAGTAGGGACTGACCCCGGACTTGATCCGGGGGAAGTCCCGTATCGAAGGACCGGAAGGAGACTTCCTACGTCCTTCGATACGCCGTTTCGACTTCGCTCAACGGCTACTCAGGATGAGCGGTAAGATTTTCCGGGATTCAATCCACCTTGGCCAGGCCGGCGACCAGCTCCTGCAGCTCGCCGGCCTGGAACATCTCCATCATGATGTCCGATCCGCCGACGAACTCGCCCTTCACGTAGAGCTGCGGAATGGTCGGCCAGTCGGAATAATCCTTGATCCCCTGGCGGATCTCCGCGTCCTGCAGCACGTCGACCGTCTCGAACGCGACGCCGAGATGATCGAGAATGGCGATCGCCCGCGACGAGAAGCCGCATTGCGGGAAGAGCGCCGTGCCTTTCATGAACAGCACGATCTGGTTGGCTTTCACGATCTCGTCGATGCGGGTGTTGGCGTCGCTCATCTCACTCATCCTTCATTCGGGAATTGCGGTGCTGAGCTTCAGCGCGTGCAGCTCCGTGCCCATCCGGCCGCCCAGCGCCGCATAGACGCGCTGGTGTTGCCTGACGCGCGGCTGGCCCCGGAAGCTCTCCGCAACCACCCGCGCCTCGTAATGATCGCCATCGCCGGCCAGATCGACGATCTCGATCGTCGCGTCCGGAATCCCCTCCCGGATCAGCGCCTCGATCACGTCCGCGGCCATCGGCATCGGCTTAGTCCATCGTCTCGATGAAATGGCGGCGCGCCTCGGCGGTCTTGTGCTCGATCTGGGCACGGATCTCAGCCTCGTCGATCTCGACCCCGGCCGAGGTCAGGTCGCCGAGCAGCTTGCGGATCACGTCCTCGTCGCCCGCTTCCTCGAAATCGGCGCGGATCACGTCCTTGGCATAAGCGTCGGCCTCGGCTTCGGTCAGGTTCATCTTCTTCGCCGCCCACTGGCCGAGCAGCCGGTTGCGCCGCGCGACGATCTTGAACTGCATTTCCTGGTCGCGCGCGAATTTGGTCTCGAAAGCGCGCTGCCGGTCGTCGAAGCTGGTCATGGCAATCCCTTGGCTGCAAATGTCGGGGCCGAGATAGGCGCGCGGCCCGCCCGGCGCAACAAGTCAGCCGATCGTGACCACCAGTTTCCCCACCGCCTGCCGCGCCGCCATGTGCGCGATCGCATCGCCGCCCTCGGCCAGCGGCCAGGTGCGGCTGACCTTGGGTGCGATCCTGCCCTCGTCCCACAGGCGGAAGAGGGTCGCGATATGCGCCGCATTGGCCTTCGGGTCGCGCGCCGCGAAGGCCCCCCAGAAAACACCGCGCACGTCGCAGCTCTTGAGCAAAGTGAGGTTGAGCGGCAGCTTGGGAATGCCGGCCGGAAAGCCGACCACCAGGAACCGCCCTTCCCAGCCGATCGCCCGCAAGGCGGCCTCGGCATAATCGCCGCCGACCGGATCGTAGATCACGTCGGCCCCGTTGCCGCCGACCGCGTCCTTGAACTGCCGGGCCAGCGCCTTCGCCCCGTCTCTGTCGAACGGCCCGCGCGGATAGATCATCGTCGCGTCCGCCCCGGCGGCGCGCGCGGCTTCGGCCTTCTCCTCCGACGACACCGCCGCGACGACCCGCGCGCCGAAGGCCTTGCCCAGCTCCACCGCCGCCAGTCCGACGCCGCCGGCCGCGCCCAGCACCAGCAACGTCTCGCCTTCCCGCAATTTGCCCCGGTCGAGCAGCGCGTGGATCGTCGTGCCATAGGTCAGGATCAGCGCGGAGGCCGCCGCGAAGTCGCGCCCTTCCGGCATCGGGATCGCCTTGGCGGCATCGACGACGATCTTCTCCGCCAGCCCGCCATGGCCCAGCATCGCGATGAGCCGGTCGCCCGGCGCCCAGCCGGAAACGCCCTCGCCCACCGCTTCCACCACGCCGGCGATCTCCCCGCCCGGCGCGAAGGGCCGCTCCGGGCGGAACTGATATTTGTCCTCGATGATCAGCACGTCGGGATAGTTGATCGCGCAGGCTTTCACCGCGACGAGCAACTGGCCCGCACCCGCGGCCGGATCGGGGACATCCGCCAGCTCCAGCGTCTCCGGGCCGCCCGGGGCGCGCGACAGCAACGTCTTCATCGCGCCGATGCCGGAAAAGCGGGAAGCTTGGCGATGTCCGCCGGCTCGTGCTGGATGATCAACTCGGCCTCCAGGCTGTCGGCGATGGCGAGCAGCCGGACCGTAGAGGCGAGCGTATCGGCCCGGTTGGTATTGAACGGCGGCACGCCGGCATTGCCGATCTGCTCGAGGAAGTGGAGCTGGTCGCCGGAGAGCAGGATGTTGCGCCCGCCGGCCAGCCGCACGAGCAGGCCGTGATGACCGGGCGTATGGCCGGGCAGGTTCAGCATCACGACGCTGCCGTCGCCGAACACGTCATGGTCGCGCGCCGCCGGCTGGACCTCGCCGCCGCCGTCGATCCAGCGACGGAACGGCGTGGCGAGATTGGCCGGCCCCTGGCCGGCGCGCAGCACGTCCCAGTCGCCCTGACCGATCAGGAGGGTCGCGCCGGGGAAGTCGGCGAGCTGGCCGGTATGATCGAAATGGTAATGACTGATGCCGACGAAGCTTATCTGGTCGGGCCGCACATTGATCCGCTCAAGCTGCGGCACGATCCGCTCGCGCAGCGTCATCCGGAACGGCCCGCTCTCGACCGTGGTGCCGAGCATGTCAGCGGAAAGGCCGGTGTCCCACAGCAGATAGCGGTCGCCATGGCGGATGAGGTAGCAGCTCGACGTCAGCGTCTTTTCCAGGCCGGTATAAAGGAAGGCGTCGGAAAAGGCGTTGAGATCGGTGACATGGATCTCGCCGCAATCCAGCCGCCAGATTTCCGGCCCGGCCTCCTGCGCCGCGACGGGCGCCGCCATTCCCATCGCGCCGGCCGCCGCCAGGTTGAACATGATCCTGTGCATCCGTTTCCTCCCTGCCGGACGGTTCAGCCCACCGATTCCTTGGGCGAGACATAAGAGGGATCGTGAACGAAGGGCAATTGCCCGTCCCGCTCCACGGCGTTCAGCACCGCGCGAAAGTCGGTGCGGCAGCGAAAGCCCATCCGTCGTTCGGCGCGAGAGGGATCGTAGACCCGGTCGATATGGGCCGGCAGCGTCCAACCACGCCGCGCGTAAACCTCCTGCGCCTCGGGAAAGTGCCGGGCGATGACGGCGCGGGCGTCGCGCACCAGCTCCTCCGCCTCCGCCTCGCCGAAGGGCGGCGGCGCGGACAGGATGAAGGTGTCGAATCCCAATGCCGGCGCCTGCTCCAGCGCGGCGACATGGGCCTCGGCGGCGTCCTCGACGGTGAGCCGGCGGTTGAGGAACTCGTTCGCCTTGACGTTCGGCCCGGCAAGATCGCGCAGCGTGTCGTCCTCCTCGGGAAAGAAGCGCCCCGTGCGCAGCACCGCGACGGCGATGCCGTGCTCGCGGTGGAACATGGCGCAGAGCTGCTCGGCCGAACGCTTGGTGACGCCGTAGACGTTGCGTGGCTCCAACGGGCCGAATTCCTCGGTCAGCCAGGCCGCGCGGGTCGCGCCGCCCGCCTTGCCGGCGCGGATCGCCTCGCAGATCATCAGCGAGGTCGTCGAGGTGAAGACGAAGCGGTCGTGCCCGGCCGCCACCGCCACTTCGAGCAGGTTGCGCGTGCCGCTCACGTTGACGTCGATAAACGCCTGTTCCGGATAGCGCGCGATGTCCGGCTTGTGCAGCGCGCCGGCATGGATCACCGCCTCGATGCCATGCTCGCCGAAGGCGCGCTCCACCGCCGCCTTGTCGGCGACCGATGCCAGGATGTCGGTGTCCGCGCCGGGCGCCACGTCGAGGCCGACGACCGCATGGCCGTCCCGCCGCAATCGCGGCGCCAGGAACCGGCCGAGCCAGCCGGACGAGCCTGTCAGCAATAGTTTCACGCTGCCGCGCTTAGCCGCCTGATCGCGCCTGCGTAAGTCAGCGTGCGCCGCGCACCGGCATATCGGGGCTCCATCCGGGCCAGGAAGTCGAGCGGCCCGCGCCTCAGGCCGCACAGCCAGACCTCCGTCCCCGACCATTTCGCCTGGCGCACGAACGTCTCCAGCGCCGAAGCGCCGGTCGCGTCGATATAGGGCACTTCCTCCATCCGCAGGATCACGGCGCGCGGGCTACGGCCGATCCGCCGGAACGCCTCCAGCATCTCGCTCGCCACCCCGAAGAAGATCGGCCCGGTGAAGCGGAACACCTCGACTCCCTCCGGCAGCCTGGCCCGCTGCTGCGGATCCTCGTCCGGATCGACCGCGACGAGGCCCGCCGTTTCGCTCATCCGGCGCATGAAGAACAGCGCCGCCAGCGTGACCCCCACCCCGATTGCCACGGTCAGGTCGACGAAGACGGTGAGCGCGAAGGTGAGCAGCAGCAGCGCGCGCTCGCCGGGATCGCTGCGCAGCAGCGCGGCGAAGCGCTCGCTTTCGCTCATCCCCCAGGCGACCATCAGCAGCACGGCGGCCAGCGCCGCCATCGGCACATGGCCGATCGCCCTGGCGGCGATCAGCAAGAAGAGGAACAGGAAGATGGCGTGGAAAATGCCCGCCATCGGCGTCTGCCCGCCGGCGCGGATATTGGTGGCGGTGCGCGCGATCGCGCCGGTCGCGGGCAGGCCGCCGAACAGGCCGGAGGCGATGTTGGCGGCGCCCATGCCGACCAGCTCCTGCCCCGGCCGGTGGCGGTATCCGGTCATGCCGTCGGCGACGGACGCCGAGAGCAATGCCTCGATCCCGGCGAGGAAGGCGATCGTGAAGGCGCTCGGCAGCACGTCGCGGATCATCGCCAGCGACAGATCGGGCAGGCGCGGCCAGGGCAGGCCGACCGGCATCGCGCCGAAACGGCTGCCCACCGTCTCGACCGGCAGATGGAATGCCCAGACCGCGACGGCGCTGGCGATGATCGCCGCCAGATAGGCGGGAACGCGCGGCGCGAAGCGCCGGAGCGCGAGGATCAACGCCAGCGTGCCCGCGCCGATGCCGAGCGCGGCCCAGTTCAGCGTGCCGAGCGCGCGGGCATAGGCGATCCATTTCTCGACGAATTCGGCCGGCACCTCGCCCGCGTCGAGCCCGAAAAAGTCGCCGACCTGGCTGGAGGCGATGATGACCGCGATGCCGGCGGTGAAGCCGGTGATGACGGGCATGGGCACGAAGCGCATCAGCCGCCCGACCCCCGAATAGCCCGCCGCGATCAGGATCAGCCCAGCGATGAGCGTCGCCAGCACCAGCCCGGCATAACCGTGCATGGCGATCACGCCGGCGACGATGACGACGAAGGCGCCGGTCGGCCCGCCGATCTGGACCCGGGAGCCGCCGAGCGCCGAGATCAGGAAACCGGCGACGATCGCGGTCACGAGCCCTTCGCGCGGGCTCGCGCCGCTGGCGATGCCGAGCGCCATGGCGAGCGGCAGCGCGACGATGGCGACGGTCAGGCCCGCGACCAGATCGGCGCGCAGCCGCGCCGCGCCATAGCCTTCGCGTAACGTGGTGAGGAGCTTCGGAGTGAAGTCCTCCGCCGCCATCATGCGTCGGCTGCGGCGGCGAGCGGCGCGTAGCGGGCGGTCGTCTTGGCCGCGACGTCCTCGGCGGTCACGTCCGGCGCCAGCTCGATCAGCCGGAACGGGCTGTCATGGTCCGGCCGCTGGAACACGGCGAGATCGGTGACGATCATGTCCACGACATTCTTGCCGGTGAGCGGCAGCGTGCATTCCGGGATGAACTTGGGATCGCCGTTCTTGGACGTGTGCTCCATCACCACGATGATCTTCTTGACGCCGGCGACCAGGTCCATCGCGCCGCCCATGCCCTTGATCATCTTGCCGGGGATCATCCAGTTGGCGATGTCGCCATTTTCCGCGACCTCCATCGCGCCGAGCACGGTGAGGTCGATATGCCCGCCCCGGATCATCGCGAAGCTCTGGTCGGAGCCGAAATAGGACGACGACGGCAGCTGGCTGATCGTCTGCTTGCCGGCGTTGATCAGGTCGGCATCGACCTCGTCCTCATAAGGGAAGGGTCCGATGCCGAGCATCCCGTTCTCGCTCTGCAGCGTCACTTCCATGCCGGCGGGAATGTTGTTCGCCACCAGCGTCGGGATGCCGATGCCGAGATTGACATAATAGCCGTCGCGCAGCTCCTTCGCCGCGCGCGCGGCCATCTGGTTGCGGTCCCAGGGCATTATTCTACCACCTCATATGGCCAGCTAAAGTGAGTATAAAGAAACGGCTTTCCACCTTCGCGATCAGTCTCTTTCGCATAAATGCGAAACTTTGTGCCAACGGGATGACGCTTCCTCATTTCACGAGAACATTCGACATCCATGTCGGTAGGAAAGGGTTGACCCCCGATCGGGCGCGCGTGGATCAGCGATGACTTCCCAGCTTTTCTCGCTTTGTAGGTTTCGATGATCACGCGTTGATAGTGGGACCACGGCTGAGCCATCAGGCGGCCTCCCTTTCGCGGGTCAGTCGGAATTCGATCTTCTTGTCGTAGGGCGCGCCGAGGATCAGGCGCTTGACATAGATGCTGGGCAAATGGACGTGATCGGGATCGATGCTGCCGACCGGCACGATCTCCTCCACTTCCGCCACGCAGATCTTGCCCGCCGTCGCCATCGGCGCGTTGAAGTTGCGCGCGGTCTTGCGGAAGATGAGGTTGCCGCTTTCGTCCGCCTTCCAGCCCTTGATGATCGAAAGGTCCGCGCGGATGCCGCGCTCCAGGATATAATCCTGCCCGTCGAAAGTCTTGACCTCCTTGCCCTCGGCGACCTGCGTGCCGACGCCGGTCCTGGTGTAGAAGCCGGGAATGCCCGCGCCGCCCGCGCGGCAGCGTTCGGCCAGCGTCCCCTGCGGGCAGAATTCCACCTCCAGCTCGCCGGCCAGATATTGCCGCTCGAACTCCTTGTTCTCGCCGACATAGGACGAGATCATCTTCCTCACCTGGCGCGATCGGAGCAGCTTGCCGAGCCCCTCGCCGTCGATCCCGGCATTGTTGGAGGCGATGGTGAGATCCCTGACGCCGCTCGCCTGGATCGCGTCGATCAGCCGCTCGGGAATGCCGCACAGGCCGAAGCCGCCCGCGCAGATCGTCATGCCGTCGAACAGCAGCCCGTCCAGCGCCGCCGCCGCGTCGGGATAGATTTTCTTCATGGATCGCGCTCCCTTGAACCGGACCTTCGCGATAGTCAGCGCCGCCCGGTCCGGTCAAGGGAAGTCGAACCGGCTTTCAGGTCCGGCGGCGCAGCCGGGGCGTCAGCATCCCCACGTCGCGCCGGTAGGTCTCGTAATCCGCGCCGAACAGGCCGACCAGGTCGCGTTCCTCGTAGCGGATGGCGATCAGCATATAGGCCGACATGCCGAGCGCGAGCAGCAGATGGCCCTGGCTCATCGCCGGCGTCGCCCAGAAAGCGAGGAAGAAGCCGGCATAAAGCGGGTGACGCACCGCCTTGTAGAAGAAGGGCGTGCGGAAGCGCGGCGCCTGCCCCGTCCGGCCGCGCGCGTGCAGGTAGACCTGCTGCAGCCCGAACAGCTCGAAATGGTTGATGAGGAAGGTGCTGAGCAGCACGATCAGCCAGCCCAGGCCGAACAGGCCCCACAGCACGGCCGCGACCGCCCCATTCTCGACCCGCCACACCTCCGCCGGCATCGGCCGCCACAGCCAGAACAGCAGGATCAGGGCGGCGCTGGCGAGCAGCACATAGACGCTGCGCTCGATCGGCTCGGGCACGATCCGTGTCCAGGCCCGCTTGAAACCCTGACGCGCCATCACGCTGTGCTGAAGGCCGAACAAGGCGATGAGGGCGATATTGACCATCGCCGCCATGGCCAGGGGACTTGCCGGCCCGTGATCGACCGTTCGCGGCAACTGGGGAAGATTGCCGACGAACCCGATCAGATAGAGAAACGTCGCAAAGAAGACGGAATACGCAACCACCGCGAACAGCAGATAGAGGCCACGAGTCATGGCATCGTTCCTTCGCCTGGAGAATGGCGATCTTATCAAAATGAAGCTGACGGAAAAAGCGATACCGGCGGCACATATTCCGATTTCGCCAACTCGTCCCCGCGACATGCTTCGCCCGGCATATGCCGCCGCATTGCGGCAACAACCTTCCTTCCTCTCCTCCCAAGACAGGGAGAACCGAAGTCAAACTCGTCGGAAATGAAGGCAATAGTCTTTTCGCCTGACAAGATGTGTTTTCACTGCGTATTTTCATGATATTCTGGATGGCGGGGGAGAATCATCATGAAATTCCGGGCAGGGATGATCATCATTGCCGCGCTTTTGGCACAGGCCTGCACCATACCTTTGAGAGAGCTGCGTCACAGCGGCGGCTATCCAGGTCAACTGATGGACCGCCGTCTCTTCGATGCAAGCAATTCCAAACAGCTGCAACTGCTTCGTCTTACCATGATCGTCGCCTTGGCGTCGCGGGTCGGCAACGCGACCATCCAGGATGGAAAAGAGGCCGATGCGTTCATCAGCTATCTGCAAAATGCATCCAGCGAAATCAACTATTTGGCAGCTCATCTATATGACCGCGATGAAACCGGCGACAATGAATGGAATATTTGTTCCGAACTGGCCCCTTCGGTCCGCGGCGCAGATTGGCCCGAGGACGCGGACCAGAATTGCGACACCTATGCGGCTTTGTTCGAATCCGATCTGCCGCAACTGGAATACAAGGTCGCGCGATTGGTGCTGGCGGCCTTGCCGCGGGAGCATGCCGCGCAATTCGCCCGATCGGCCAGGTCGGGAAACCTGGCATCGGCGGCGTGGCATTTCCTGCGACTCGCCGCCGCGTCGATCGACGGCCTGCATCGCGGCGCGGCGGTCTATCGTTCGAGCCAGGAGGTACTTGCGCTCACCATTCTGTCGGAAGCGCAAGCCCCCGAAGGGCCCGCATGCGCGCCCGGGCCGAGCGGTACGATAACTTCCATCCGCACCGTCGAGAACGCCGTCGATTGCCTGGGGCTGTCAAGGACATCCTTGTTCGACAATCCCAACGAAGGCCTTGTCCGGTTTCCGGATCGGATAGGGCAGGCCCCGTTCCGCGTCCTGTACGGTATCATCCGTACGTCCTGCGGCCTGTTGCCCATCGACATCGAAATCGCCAGTGCGATTCCGACGACGGGCACGAACAACGTCGCCGCCGGTAAAATCCGCGCGCGTTACGAAGCGTGCCGGGAACTGACCTTCTCGCCGAGGCTCAGATTCGGGGGCTGGGCGGCGCCCGAGGATGCCGTTCAACCGCAGCCGGCCGCCGCCGACGAGCCGGCGACGCGGGACGATGAATGAAGCGGTCCGTCAGGACCGGATCTTCGCCAGCACGCCCTGGAGCTGCATCGCGTTGGACATGTCGCCCTCGACCTTCAGCTTGCCCTGCATGAAGGCGGTCATGCCGTCGAGCTTGCCGTCGGCCATGTCCTGCCAGTCGGACCAGGCGACCTTGATCGTCGTGTCGGCATCGCCGGCATCTTCGCTGACATTGCCGGCCATGCCGTCGAGCATAACCGCGCCTTCGTCGCCGAAGTCGAGCTTCACCTTCTTGCCCGGCAGATAGGCGCCGGCCGCGTTGAGCTTGGTCGCCATCTCGCTCTTGGTCGTCATCATCGCTCTCCCTTGAGGTTCGCCGCCAAGCCTTAGCCCGGCCGCGATACAGGTCAAGGACTTACATTGTTGTCAATATGATGCGCCGTTCTCGCTATGGTTTGCCTGCGTTCGACCCGTTGCGGCCGTGGGCGCTAGCGCAGCCAATCGTCGAGTGACGCCCGAAAAATCTGCTTTTCTCGCCGAACCGGGGAAGCCAAATCGTGGGCTTCTATATCTTGGGCCCACTGAATGAAGCGCGGAATGATCTCCTGCTCCATCTTGGCCCGCGATTCCGCCGCGCGCTCGGACGGCACGGCACGGCAATGCACCCAAATGAGCTCATGCTCAGCGCGCTTCGGCCATCCATTGGGCAGAAAGTCGGCCTGGAACGCATGATCGAACCGATCCCATTGGGTGAGCTCAACCGGCAGGGAAAGCCCGCTATCCGCCACTGCCGCTTCCAATAGCGAAGGCTTGAGCGGGTAGCTGCGTCCTTTCGGGAGCTTTTCGGACCGTGATCTCATCGTCCCATTTTGCCACCTCTGCCGTCCGCAATCCACCCTGAACGGGCATTATCACACCAGTCCACGATCCATTTTTAAACCAAATCGGTAAAAATACTTTCCTACAGCATACCGTATATGTTCTAATCCGCGGATGACCACGAAACGATCGCCTCGCGCCGGCAAGAAGGCGCACCCCGCTTCCCGCTTCGCCCCCGTGCCACTCCGTTCCCGCCGCGACGGGTGGACGCCGGAGCGCCAGACCGATTTCATCCGCGTCCTCGCGGAATGCGGCTGCGTGCGCGATGCCTGCCGCCGCGTCGGCATGTCGCCGGAAAGCGCCTATGCGCTGGCCCGGCGGCCGGAGGCGCAAAGCTTCCGCTATGCCTGGGACAACGCGCTCGACAACGCCGTGCGCCGCATTTCCGACGAGGCGTTCAACCGCTGCATTCACGGCGTCGCCGTCCCGCATTTCTACAAGGGCGAGCAGGTCGGCGAGCATCGCCGCTACAATGACGGGCTCGCCATGTTCCTGATGCGCTATCGCGATCCGGGCCGTTACGGCCGGCATCTCGACCGGGTCGCGCGCGCCGGCAATCCGGAGCGCATCGCCCTCGACCTGCGCGACTTGCTCGCATGGGTGCGCAGCGACGCGCTGAACGAGGAAGCGGGCCGCCCGCGCCTGACCTTCGACAATATTCCCGATCCCGACGACGATGACGGCTGGGAGGATTTCCGCCATTTCCGGAAGCCGGGCGACGGGGATGATCTCGACGCGGACGACCCCTTCGGGGAGGAGGATCGGCCCGAATGCGCCCGCGTCGCGGAGGGGGCGCCCCTCCCCGACGGGGCGTCAGGTTCGTCAACTTCCGATCCGAATCTTCCCCGCCGCGCGGAAGAGCCCTAGGGTGTGTCCATGACCAGCAAGCGCACCGGCGGCCGCATCCTGATCGACAATCTGCTGGCGCAGGGCTGCGACCGCATCTTCACCGTCCCGGGCGAAAGCTTCCTCGCCGCGCTGGACGCCCTCCACGACAGTCCGGCGATCGATCTCGTCGTCTGCCGGCAGGAGGGCGGCGTCGCCTATATGGCGGAGGCCGACGGCAAGATGACCGGGCGGCCGGGCGTGGCCTTCGTCACGCGCGGGCCGGGCGCGACCAACGCCGCGGTCGGCGTCCATGTCGCGCATCAGGATTCGACGCCGATGCTGCTGCTGATCGGCGACGTGGCGCGCGGCGACCGCGACCGGGAGGGCTTTCAGGAGGTCGATTTCGGCGCGATGTTCGGTCCTTTGGCCAAGCGCGTCGAGCGGATCGAGGATGCCCGCCGCATCCCCGAATATGTCGCCCGGGCCTGGGCCACCGCCATGGCCGGCCGCCCCGGCCCGGTCGTGCTGGTCCTGCCTGAGGACATGCTGAAGGACGAGGTCGAGGCCGAAGACCGGCCGCGCAACCCCCGCTTCGCCCAGGCCGCCGATCCGCTCGCCGTCAATGCGCTGATGGACCTGCTCAAGGACGCCGCCGCGCCCGTCGCAATCGTCGGCGGCGCGGGCTGGTGCAAGGGCACCGCCCATCATTTCACCGAATGGGCCGAGCGGATCGGTCTGCCCGTCGCGGTCGCGTTCCGCCGGCAGGATTCGATCCCCAACGACAGCCCGGTCTATGCCGGCAATCTCGGCTACGGCCCGAATCCGAAGCTGGTCGAGCGGGTGAGGAACGCCGATCTGATCCTCGCCGTCGGCGCCCGGCTCGGCGAGGCGACGACGGATGGCTACACCCTGATCACGCCCGATCATCCCGGCCAGATCCTCGTCCACGTCCATCCCGATCCGGAGGAGCTGGGCCGGGTCTATCGCACCGATCTGCCGATCTGCGCCGACGTGATGGAATTCGCCGAGCTCTGCGCCGACTGGGACGACGAGGTCATCCATTTCGGCGCGGGGGCCGAGGCCCATGCCGAATGGCAGGCCTGGGCGACGCCGAAGCCCCGCGAGGGCGCCACCTTCGATCTCGCCCAGTGCGTCGCCGCGATGCGCGAGAAGCTCCCGGCCGACACGATCGTCTGCAACGGCGCCGGCAATTTCTCCGGCTGGTGGCACCGCTTCTGGCGCTACGGACCCTGCCCGAGCCAGCTCGCCCCGACCAACGGCTCGATGGGCTACGGCCCGCCCGCCGCCATCGCCGCCGCCCTGCGCTTCCCGGAGCGCATGGTCGTCGCGGTCGCCGGCGACGGCGATTTCCTGATGAACGGGCAGGAGCTGGCCACCGCGATCCGGCACCAGGCCAATCTGATCGTGCTCGTCGTGGACAATGGCAGCTACGGCACGATCCGCATGCATCAGGAGCGCGACTATCCGACGCGCATCTCCGGCACGCAGCTCGTCAATCCCGATTTCGCCGCTTTGGCCCGCGCCTATGGCGGCTGGGCCGAAACGGTGACCGCCACCGCCGATTTCGCCCCCGCCCTCGACCGCGCATTGGCCGAAACGGGCCTCCGCCTCCTCCACCTCAGGACCGACGTCGAGCAGATCACCAACGCGACCACGATCGCGGCGCTGCGGAAGAAGGCGAAGGGCTGACCGCCCAAACGAAAGGCCGCCCCGGCGAACCGGAGCGGCCTCCCTTCCCAGCTCTTGGGAAATCAGATGTCGTCGCCGAGCGCGCCCTTCACCTTCCCGGTGAACTGCTGGCCCTTGCCCTTCAATTCCTGGGCCTTGCCCTCGTCGCGGGTCTCGGGGTCCTTGCTGTGCTGCTTGGCCTTGCCGATCGCCTCGTTGACATTGCCTTTGATCTTGTCGGTGAGCTCACCCATGACTGGTCTCCTGCAAGGCGCGGCACCCGAATTGGGTGCCTTCAAGCCGTTGAAGCAGAAACGAAACCGCGCCGTGCGGGTTCCGCTCAATCCTCCCGCCAGCCCGCCGCGCCGATCAGCGGCACGAAGCGGACCGCGCCCAGGCTGTCCTGCCGGAACTCGCTTATGCCGACGCACTCCACCCGGACCAGTTCCTGCGCCTCGCCCGGCGCGCCGAGCGGCATGACCAGCCGCCCGCCAACGCCCAGTTGGTCGCGCAGCGCCGGCGGCACATGGCGCCCGCTTGCCGCCGCCAGGATCGCGTCATAGGGCGCGCGCGCCGGCCAGCCCGCCGAACCATCGCCTTCGACGATCTCGACATTGGCGTGGCCCAGCCGCCGCAGCCGCTCCGCCGCCTGCCCGGCCAGCTCGCCATGCCGCTCGATCGCGATCACCTCGGCCGCGATCCCCCCCATCACGGCCGCGGCATAGCCGGAGCCCGCGCCGATCTCGAGCACCCGGTCGCCCGGCTTCACGCCGGCCGCTTCGATCATCAGCGCGACGATATAGGGCTGGGAAATGGTCTGCCCGGCGCCGATCGGCAGCGGCCCGTCCTCATAAGCGAGATCGGCCATCTCCGCCGGCACGAACGCCTCGCGCGGCACGGCGCGCATCGCGGCGAGCAGATGCGGCTCGACTATGCCGCGCGCCGCGATCTGCCGGGCGACCATCTCCTCGCGCAGGGCCGCGAAATCGCGCACCGCCCCTCCTCATGCAAAAGGGCCGCAGCCGGCAAGCCGGCGGCGGCCCCTTCATCGACGCGCCGGAAGGTCCGGCGGTCCGTTACTTCTTGCCCGGCGGCGGACCGCTGTCGGCGGGCGCGTCGCCTTTGGAGCCGACGCCCTTGCCATCGGCGGGCGCGGTGTCCGGCGCCCACTCGCCCGGTTTCTTCTCGCCTGATTGCTTGTCACTCATCGACTCACCCTCCTTCACGACCAAGGAGCGCGAAGGGCATCATGCGGCCGCGCGCCTGTCAAGGAGAAGCCGGCGCGCCGCCGTCGCCGGCCTGCCCGGTTTCCACCTTGTCCACGGGGATGTCGCGCTGGCCGCCCTCGCCCTTGTCGTCGCCGATCTTGTGATGGGCAGCGGGATCGGGCTTGGCCTTGGGGGCGGAAACCTTGTCCATGCCGCGTCAACGGCCGGGCAAGATGCAGCGTTCCCTCAGATCAGCCCCGCAAGCGGGCTTGACGGATCGGCATAGCGTCGCTGCCCCATCCGCCCGGCGCGATAGGCGAGCCGGCCGCTCTCGACCGCCAGCTTCATCGCCCGCGCCATCGCGATCGGATCCTTCGCCTCGGCGATCGCGGTGTTCATCAGCACGCCGTCGCAGCCAAGCTCCATCGCCACGCTGGCGTCGGAGGCGGTGCCGACCCCGGCATCGACCAGCACCGGCACGCCCGCGCCCTCGACGATCAGCCGGATCGTCACCCGGTTCTGGATGCCGAGCCCGGAGCCGATCGGCGCGCCCAGCGGCATGATCGCCACCGCGCCGGCCTCCTCCAGCTGCTTCGCGGCGATCGGATCGTCCACGCAATAGACCATCGGCTTGAAGCCTTCCCTGACCAGCGTCTCCGTGGCCTTCAGCGTCTCGCGCATGTCGGGATAAAGCGTCTTCGCCTCGCCCAGCACCTCCAGCTTCACCAGGTCCCAGCCGCCGGCCTCGCGCGCCAGCCGCAGCGTGCGGACCGCATCGTCGGCGGTGAAGCAGCCGGCCGTGTTGGGCAGATAGGTGAACGTCTTCGGGTCGATGAAATCGGTCAGCAGCGGCTGGCCCGGATCGGAGACGTTCACCCGCCGCACCGCGACCGTGACGATCTCCGCGCCCGACGCCGCCAGCGCCGCCGCATTCTGCTCGTAGCTCTTATACTTGCCGGTGCCGACGATCAGGCGCGACGTGAAGGTCCTGCCCGCGACTGTCCAATTGTCGTCCAAAACTCAGCCTCCGCCCACGAACGTCACGATCTCGAAATCGTCGCCGTCCTCTATCACGACATCGCGCAGCGTCGAGCGGGGCACAATCTCCAGATTGCGCTCCACGGCCACCTTGGTCGGCTCCAGCCCGAGCTCCAGTGCCAGGTCGGCGATCGTCATGCCGTCGCGGATGCGGCGATGGCCGCCATTGACGCGGATCGTGATCGTGCCGTCTTCGCTCATGCCATCGAAACCTTGCCTTTGCAGCCTGCGCGCGAGCGTCATATAGGGGTCCGCCATGGCGACGCCACCTTTGATCTACGTCCTCAACGGACCCAACCTCAATCTGCTCGGCACGCGCGAGCCGGAGATTTACGGGGCCGACACGCTCGACGACATCGCCGCGCGGCTGGAGGACAAGGCGAAGGCGCTCGGCCTCGCCATCGACATGCGCCAGTCCAACCATGAAGGCCATCTGATCGACTGGCTGCACGAGGCGCAGGGGCGCGGCGCCAAGGCGGTGATCCTGAACGCCGGCGGCTACACGCACAGTTCGGTCGCGCTGCACGATGCGATCAAGGCCGTCGCCGTGCCGGTGATCGAGGTGCACCTGTCCAATCCGCAGGCGCGCGAGAGCTTCCGGCACCGTTCGCGGGTGGCGAGCGTTGCCGTCGGCACCATCGCCGGATTCGGCGCCACGGGCTATGAGCTGGCTCTGGACGCGGCGGCGCGTCTCTGACACAGAAGCGCCTTTTTTCAGTGGGGCGCCCCGGAAACGGGGCGGAAAATCGAGGTTCCGATGAGCGAAGACAAGGATAGCGGCACGCCGATTCGGGTCGATACCGACCTGATCCGGCAGCTCGCCGATCTGCTGACCGAGAAGGATCTGAGCGAGATCGAGGTCGAGGATGACGACCGCCGCATCGTCGTGAAGCGCAAGCTGAACGCCGCCGCCGCGCCCGCCACCTATGTCGCCGCGCCCGCCGCTCCGGCCGCTGCTCCGGCCCCCGCCGCAGCGGCTCCCGCCGCCGAAGCGCCCGCCGCCGCCGCGCCGGCCGATGCGGTCAAATCGCCGATGGTCGGCACCGTCTATCTCTCGGCCGAACCGGGCGCCGCGCCGTTCATCGCCGCCGGCGCCCAGGTCAATGCCGGCGACACCCTGCTGATCATCGAGGCGATGAAGGTGATGAATCCGATCACCGCGCCCAAGGCCGGCACCGTCAAGCAAATCCTCGTCCAGGACGCGCAGCCGATCGAGTTCGATCAGCCGCTGGTCGTCATCGAATAATGGCGATCAGCAAGGTTCTGATCGCGAATCGCGGCGAGATCGCCCTTCGCATCCATCGCGCCTGTCACGAGATGGGCATCAAGACGGTCGCGGTCCATTCGACCGCCGATGCCGATGCCATGCACGTCCGCCTCGCCGACGAGGCGATCTGCATCGGCCCGCCGCCCGCCGCCGACTCCTATCTCAACATCCCCAACATCATCTCGGCGGCCGAGATCAGCGGCGCCGACGCGATCCATCCGGGCTACGGCTTCCTCAGCGAGAATGCCCGTTTCGCCGAGATCGTCGAGCGGCACGACATCGCCTGGATCGGTCCCAAGCCCGAGCATATCCGCACGATGGGCGACAAGATCGAGGCGAAGCGCACCGCCGCCAAGCTCGGCCTGCCACTGGTCCCCGGCTCGGACGGCCCGGTCGAGGATGTCGCGGAGGCCAAGCGCATCGCCGCCGAAGCGGGCTATCCCGTCATCATCAAGGCCGCATCCGGCGGCGGCGGGCGCGGCATGAAGGTCTGCACGAGCGAGGACCAGCTCGAGACTTTGATGAAGCAGGCCGGCTCCGAGGCCAAGGCCGCCTTCGGCGACGCCACCGTTTATATCGAGAAATATCTCGGCGATCCGCGCCATATCGAATTTCAGATTTTCGGCGACGGCAATGGCAATGCCATCCATCTGGGCGAGCGCGACTGCTCGCTGCAGCGCCGCCACCAGAAAGTGCTGGAGGAAGCCCCCTCCCCGATCATCTCCACCGAGGAGCGCGAGCGGATGGGCAGCCTCGTCGCCAGGGCGATGGCCGAAATGGGCTATCGCGGCGCCGGCACGATCGAGTTCCTGTGGGAAGACGGCGAGTTCTACTTCATCGAGATGAACACCCGCCTCCAGGTCGAGCATCCGGTCACGGAGGCGATCACCGGCCTCGATCTGGTGCGCGAGCAGATCCGCATCGCCGAGGGCCATCCGCTCACCCTGCGCCAGCAGGACGTGGTGTTCCGCGGCCATGCGATCGAATGCCGGATCAACGCCGAGGACCCCGTCACCTTCGCGCCCTCGCCGGGCCTGGTCAGCCATTACCACGCGCCGGGCGGGATGAACGTGCGCGTCGATAGCGGGCTCTATTCCGGCTATCGCGTGCCGCCCTACTACGACAGCATGATCGCCAAGCTGATCGTCTACGGTACCACCCGCCAGGGCGCGATGCGCCGTCTCAGGCGCGCGCTGCAGGAGTTCGTGATCGAGGGCGTGAAGACCACCATCCCGCTCCACCAGAAGCTGCTCGACGATCCCGAATTCCAGGAGGGCAAATATACGATCAAGTGGCTGGAGGAATGGCTGGCGCGCGAGGAGCCGGAGGCGTGAAGGCGACGATCTGGCACAATCCGAAATGCTCCACCTCGCGCAAGACGCTCGATCTGCTGCGCGATGAAGGCGTGGAGGTGACGGTGATCGAATATCTGAAGACCTCGCCCGCGCACGACGAGCTGAAGCGCCTCTACGCCGCCGCCGGCATCACCCCGCGCGAGGGGCTGCGGATGCGCGAGGACCGCGCCAGGGCGCTGGTCGCCGACAATGTTTCGGACGATGCGATCCTCGATGCGATGATCGCCGATCCGATCCTGATCGAGCGCCCGCTGGTCGCCACCGACAAGGGCGTTCGCCTCGCCCGCCCGGTCGACAAGGTGCGCGAAATCCTCTGATCGCGCGGTTGCCCGCCGGACCTGCCCGGCGATAGGCTGAAGGCATGACGATCGATCCGGAATTGCTGCTGCGCGCTTATGCGATCGGCGCCTTCCCGATGTCGGACGGACGCGATGCGCCGGACGTCTTCTGGGTGCAGCCGCGCCGCCGCGCGATCCTGCCGCTGGACGGGTTCCATCTGGCGCGCTCGCTGCGCAAGACCTTGCGGTCGAACCGGTTCGCGGTCACGCGCGACCAGGCGTTCGGCGAGGTCGTCCTCGCCTGCGCCCGGCGCACGGACACCTGGATCAATGCCGAGATCGAATCGAGCTACGCCCATCTCCACCTGCTCGGCCATGCCCATTCGATCGAGGTGTGGGAGGACGCGGATCTGGTCGGCGGCCTCTACGGCGTCCGGCTCGGCCGGGCCTTTTTCGGCGAGAGCATGTTCTCGCTCCGCGCCGACGCGTCGAAAGTGGCGCTCGCCTGGCTGGTGGCGCGCTTGATCGTCGGCGGCTTCGCGCTGCTCGACTGCCAGTTCATGACCGGCCATCTGAAGAGCCTCGGCGCGATCGAGATCACGCAGGAAAGCTATCTTCAGTTGCTCTCCTCCGCGCTCGGCGAAGGCTCTGGTGCGGGCGGCGGCGGTGTTTCGGACGATGCGGGAGCCGGGGCGGTCTCGTTCGAGGCGCTGGATTCGCTGCTCGCGGCGCGCGGCGCCGAGGCGGGTTCGCCGCCTTCGGGATGGGTCATCGCGCAGCTTCTCGGCCACACATCGTAGATCGGGTGCTCGACGACGTTGAGCCCCGGCGATTCGGCATAAAGCCAGCCGGAGAAGACGCGCTGGAACTGCCCCTGCGGATTGGCCACGTCGAGCTGGACGAAGGCGCCGGTCAGCTGCTGCACCTCCCATGGCGCGGTCGTCTCGCAGGCGCGCAGCCTTACGATCACGTCGCCGGCGCGCACCGCCTGGCCGGGCCGCAGCTCGAATTCGCGCATATGCCCGTTGCGCTTGTTGAGCAGCCGGATGACGGCGACGCGCTCGGCCATCGGCGTGGTGCCGGTCGGCAACCGGTCCACCGTCTGCGGCACGTCGATCGTCTCGGTGGTTTCGTTGCCCGCTTCGTTCTGGACCTGGGCGCCTCTCGGCCCGCACGCGCTCAGGGCCGCGAGGCCCGCGAGGATCCCGATTGCGGCGCGCACGGCCATGGCTCAGTCGGGCATCCAGGCCTGATAATCGCCGGTCGCGGCGGCGCGGTGGCCACCGCGCTCCAGCGCGCCGGGCGGACGGAAGGCGAGCGGCGTGCCGGTCAGATTCGGCGTCGCCGCGCGCAGGAAGGCCGGCGGCGGCGGCAACGCCTCGTCCGGGACCGCGTCGATCTGGCGGGTGAGCCAGGCATACCATTCCGGCGGCACCCGGCTGACGTCGTTCGAACCGGCATAGATCACCCAGCGCCGGCCGTCCTTCTTGCCTTCGAAATAGGCGTTGCCGGCCGTGTCCGCGCCGACCTTGCGGCCATGGCGCCAGTTGTGGAGCCGGGTGCCGGTCGAGGCGCCTTCCCACCAGGTGAAGAGATTCTTGAAGAAACCCATGACGCGCGCCTAGCCGCTATGCGATGGCGCGCGCAAGGGCTTGCGCGCCGGCTGCCTGGCGGCCGGCGTCAGGCCGGTTCGATCTCGACCGCCAGCGGTCCTTTCTTGCCGACCGCGATCCGCGCCTTCAGCGCCTGATCCGGCGCCAGGTCGCTCATTCCGCCGCGGCGCACCGTTTCCATGTGGACGAAGATGTCCTGCGTCTCGTCCTCGTCGCGAACCAGGAAACCGTAGCCGCGCAGCCGGTTGAACCATTTGACGTGGACCGGCTCGAATTCGCCGGCATCGCCGATCAGGGCGGCGGGATCGATTCGGTCGGCGCGCGCCGGCGGGCAGCGCCCCGGCTCGGGCAGGATCGCCTGGCTCAAATCGATATCGATCACCTTGCGCGCCTGCAGTCCGCGCTCCTGCGCCGCGACCAGACATTCGATAATCGCGCCCTCGGGCAGGCTGCGGCGGTCATGCTCCTTGAGCACACTGAAATGGACGAGGATATCGCCGTCCGCCTCGTCGCTGACGATGAAGCCGAAGCCGCGCGTGGCGTCGAACCACTTCACGCTGCCCACCAGCCGCTGCAGGCTTTCATCGACGAGCGCGGCATCCGCGCCGCTCCCGTCGGGAACGGACGAGCCACTGACAATGATATCGTCGCTCGACATGCTCAATTGGTCCACCGGCTCCGGCACCCCGTAAAATTACCACTATTTTAACATTTGTGAACCGCCGCCGTTTACGCGTCGTCCGGTTCCGGGACCTCGCCCGGTCGCGCCGAAATAAGCCGTCGCGCCAAGTGGACAGGATGGCCCGCGCGCAGCATCGCCGCAAGACTCTTTTCGTAAGCGTTACGATCTGGCACGTGTGCCGCAAACGGCCCGATCCGCCGCCGCTCGGCGAAACGCAGCGCGGCCTGCCAGGCGTCTGCGTCCGCCCTTTTCCTGGCCTCGGCGACGTCCTCCTTCTCAACGCCGGCGGCGCGCAGCGCCTCGTCGACCCGGCGCGCGCCGTAACCGCGCCGGCCGAGCGACGCGGCGCGGGCAGCGGCGAAGGCGCGGTCGTCGACAAAGCCGAGCCGTGCCATGTGTGCGACAAGCGCCGCGACGGGCGGCTCTTCCGGCCCGTCCCAGCCGCGCTCGGCGAGCTTGCGGCGCAGATAGGCGGCGAGCCTGGCGCGAGTCGTCGCATAGCGCCCGACATAGGTCAGGGCCGCCTGCTCGAGCCGCTCCGCGTCGAATGGCTGCCTCGGCATGCGCGATGGTCGGAACGTCATGGCCATGTTTGTGCCACAGTCGAGCCGGATTATGAACGCGCCCCGTCGGCTATGGGCGGCGGCTGAATCGCATTTTCGGGACACGACCGCCCCAATGAACGAACCGCTCCAGCCGACGCCGACCGATGACGCTTTGCCGCACCGGCGGGCCGATTTCGCGACGATGACCGAGGCGCTCGATTATGTCGCCGACAGCACACGCGGCATGAACTTCCACGACGCGCGCGCGATGCTGGTGCGCGTCTATCCCTATGCTGAGCTGCGCGCCGATGCGGTCGCCAATGCGCGCCGGCTGATCGCACGCGGCATTCGGCCGGGCGACCGCATCGCGCTGATCGCCGAGACCGCGCCGGAATTCGTCGCGCTCTTCTTCGGGGCGCTTTATGCCGGCGCCTGGCCGATCCCGCTGCCGCTGCCCACCTCGTTCGGCGGGCGCGACGCCTATATCGAACAGCTCAAGGTGCAGCTCGACAGCGCCGATCCGGCGCTTCTCTTCCATCCGGCCGAACTGGTCATGGCCGCCGCAGCCGCGGAAAGCTGCCATGTCGCCAGCCTGGACTGGGAAAGCTTCGGCCGGGAGGCTGCGCCGGAGGTGCCACTGCACCGGGCCGCGCCTGACGACATTGCCTATCTGCAATATTCCAGCGGCTCGACCCGCTTCCCGCACGGCGTCGTCATCACGCATCGCGCGCTGCTCGCCAATCTCGCCGCCCATGCCCATTCGATGCATATCGGAAAGGGCGACCGGGGCGTCTCCTGGCTGCCTTTCTATCACGACATGGGGCTGGTCGGCTGCATGCTCTCGATGGTCGCGAACCAGATGTCGGTCGATTATCTGAAGACCGAGGACTTCGCCCGGCGGCCGCTTGCCTGGCTCGATCTCATCACCAGAAACAAACAGAATTCAATGAGTTATTCGCCGACATTCGGATACGATATCTGCGCGCGGCGGGTGTCGAGCCAGACCGATGTGGCGAACCGCTTCGATCTGTCGCGCTGGCGGGTGGCGGGCAACGGCGCCGACATGATCCGGCCCGACGTCATGCAGTCGTTCGTCGATACCTTCGCGCCGGCGGGTTTCGACGCGCGCAGCTTCCTGCCCAGCTACGGTCTGGCCGAGGCGACGCTCGCCGTCACCGTGATGCCGCCGGGCGAGGGCATCGTCGTCGAGATGGTCGAGGAGACCCTGCTCGCCGGCGGCTCGGCCAGCGAGCGCGACCGGCCGCAGCGCTATCGTGCCGTGGTCAATTGCGGCAAGCCGGTCCGCGACATGGAGGTGGTGATCCGCGACGACGACGGCACGCCGCTCGGCGAGCGCGAGATCGGCAAGGTCCATTGCCGGGGCAGCTCGGTCATGGTCGGCTATTTCCGCGACGAGGAAGCGACGCAGGCCTGCCTCGATGCCGACGGATGGCTGGACACCGGCGACATGGGCTATTTGTCCAACGCCTATCTCTACATCGTCGGCCGCGCCAAGGACATGATCATCATCAACGGCAAGAATCACTGGCCGCAGGACATCGAATGGGCGGTGGAGCAGCTGCCCGGCTTCAAGGCCGGCGACATCGCCGCCTTCTCGATCACCACGCCGGGCGGCGAGGAAACGCCGGCGGTGCTGGTCCAGTGCCGTACGTCCGATCTCGGCGAGCGCGGCCGACTGCGCGAGGCGATCCGCGAGCGGGTCCGGGCGATCACCGGGATCAACTGCGTGATCGAGCTGGTGCCGCCGCGCTCCCTGCCGCGCACCAGCTCCGGCAAGCTGTCGCGCGCCAAGGCGCGCAATCTCTATCTGTCGGGCGAAATCCAGATCTACGATATCGCCGCCTGAAAACCGGCGTGCCTGAACGGAATCGGATAACGCTTCTCTAACGCTTTCACAGCTATGGCTTCCCTCTGGGAGCGCCATGACCGAAAAAAGCCTGCCCAAACTCGACTGGCGCGTCGTGTTCAATCGTGCCGCACCTCCTGGCAGCAGGGGGTGGGGACGTGTGCGCGCCGCGCAGTTGCACGAGATGGGCAAGGCGATGATGATCGGCGCCCTCGGCCAGACGTTCAACGCGCTCCTCATCGTCTACATGATGCACGATCGCGCGCCGCCGATGGAGATGGCGCTGTGGCTGGGCAGCCTGGCGCTGCTGATCTGCTACACGATCAGCCATCGCCGCCGCCTGCGCGGCCGCCAGCTCCATTCGCTCCCCCGCAAGACGATCAACCGCGCCGCCTATCACAGCATCTTCTTCGGCCTGGTCTGGGCGATGCCGGCGCGCTTCTTCTTCGAACATGCGACGCACGGCCAGCAGCTCGCGCTCGGCGTGATGACCGCGACGATGATGGCGGGCGCCGCCTTCGTCTTCTCGCCGATCCCGGCGGCGGCGGCGGCCTACGTCCTCATCATGGGCGTCGCCGCCACCCGCATGCTGATGTCGACCGAATCCTACGTCATCATGATGATGGGGCCGATCTATACCGCAGCGATGCTGATGATCGTGGTGATGAACGGCCGCGCCTTCATGCAGCGCAAATATCTCGATTTCATGCTCGATGAGCGGCAGGAGACGGTCAGCCTGTTGCTGCGCGAATATGAAAGTTCCGACGCTGACTGGCTGTGGCAGACCAACGGCAAGCTCGCCTTTCAGAACGTGTCGGCACGCTTCGCGCGGGCCATCGGGCGCAGCGTCGAGGAGCTCGAAGGTCTCTCGCTGCTCGATCTGCTGCGCGACGCGCCGCGCGCCGAACAGCCGACCCGGCGCCTCCTCGCGGCCGCCGAAGCCAGCGCCGCGCGACGCGAGGCAATCACCGAGCTGGTGATCAACGTGCCGGTCGGCAATGCGGTGAAGAGCATCGCCTTGTCGGCGCGGCCGATGTTCAGCCCGCAGGGTCGCTTCATCGGCTATCGGGGCGTCGGATCGGATGTCACGGTCGCGCGCCAGGCGGCCGATCGCATCGCGCACATGGCGCGCCATGATGCGCTGACCGGCCTTCCCAACCGGCTGCAGCTCATCGAGAATCTGGCATCCGCTCTGGCCTCGGCCCGGGACGGGGGCCATGAATGTGCGATCCTGCTGGTCGATCTCGATCGCTTCAAGACAATCAACGATTCGCTCGGTCATGTCGCCGGCGATCATCTGCTGCAGCAGGTCGCGCGCTGCTTCGAGACGGTGATCTCCGACGAGATGACCGCGGGCCGGCTCGGCGGCGACGAATTCGCGATCGTGGTGCCCCAGATCGAGAGCAAGGACGAGCTGGAGCAGCTGTGCCTCGCGCTCGTCGGAGCGCTCCAGGGGCCCTTCCTCTATCGCGATCAGCGTCTCTTCGTCGGCGCCTGCATCGGCGCCGCGATCGGCCCGCGCGACGGCGATACGGTCGAAGAGCTGATCCGCAGCGCCGATCTCGCGCTCTATCGGGCCAAGGGCGCGAACGGCAACGATATCCGGTTCTTCGACCCCTCCTTCCATGCGCGTGCGGAGGAACGGCGCAAGATCGAGCTGGCGTTGCGCGGCGCCGTCGATGCCGGGGAGTTCTCGCTGAACTATCAGCCGGTCGTCGACGCCGACAGCCTTCAGATCCGCAGCTTCGAGGCGTTGCTGCGCTGGCACAATCCGGAGCTCGGCCAGATTTCGCCGGCGAAATTCATTCCGATCGCCGAGGAAACGGGGATGCTGGGCCGGATCGGCGAATGGGTGCTTCGCACCGCCTGCCGCGAGGCGACGAACTGGCCCGACGAGATCTCGGTCGCCGTCAACGTCTCACCGCGCCAGTTGCGCGATCCCGGCTTCATCGTCACGCTCGTCTCGGCGCTCACCCAGGCGGGCCTTGAGCCGCGCCGGCTGGAGCTGGAGGTCACCGAGACGGTCTTCCTCGAGCTGTCGACTGCCACCCAGAAGATCCTCCAGCAGATTCAGAGCCTCGGCGTACGCCTGGCGATGGACGATTTCGGCACCGGCTATTCCTCGCTCGGCTATCTGCGGAAGGCCGATTTCGACACGCTCAAGATCGACCGCTCCTTCGTCCAGTCGATTTCACAGCAGGATCCGGAAAGCACCGCGATCATCCGCGCCGTCGTCGCGCTCGCCGGCAGCCTCGGCATGAAGACGGTGGCCGAAGGCGTCGCCAATGACGAGCAGCTCGATCTCGTCCGCGCGCTCGGCTGCGATCGCATCCAGGGCTTCATCTTCTCCCGCCCCATCGCCGCCTCGACGGCGCGGGCGATGCTGGCCGAACAGGCGAAGCGCGCCGCCGCCTGACGGACAACGCCCCGCTATCGCCCGGTTCGGCGAGCTTACCCTTGCGCCCTTCCCCGCCGCCCGCTAAGTCGCCGGCCCTGGCCTAGGAGTGTAGCTCAGTCCGGTTAGAGCATCGGTCTCCAAAACCGAGGGTCGTGGGTTCGAATCCCTCCACTCCTGCCATGCCGGAGCAAGCGGCATAGCCGCGTTGGCCGAAGGGCATGCGAACGGCCGGCCGACGGGTCCGCGAAGCGGAGCCCGATCGACGTCACGAATTCAGTTCGTGACGGCCTCAGCGGTCCCTCGACCCATTCCCCGCGCGGCGGCGGCGCCAAAAGTTAGTCCAAGAACGCACGTCGGGTCCGACGTGGGCCGCCCGGCGAACTTCATCAACATCGCCCACATGACGCACGGCGACGCCGCGCGGCGATTCGACATTTGCAAATAGCCGAATCGAACATAACAGGAACAATGCCTGTAGGAAAGCTCTCCTTTGAGGGGTGGCGAGCGACGACGAGGCTGCTAGGAAGGCCTTTGGGAGGGGCGATGCCGACGCAACGACTGCAAGCTTATGCACGCCGGATTCGCGATCTCCTGCGCGCGAACCCGAACACGCCGGAAACCGGGCTCGCGCCAGCCTTCCAGCAGCTCGTCGACGAATTGCTGCCGCTCCTTCCGGCCGTCCCGGCGCTGACCGTTTCACCCGAATACCGCAACCCGGGCATCGGCCGGCCCGATATCGCATTGGTTCGACAGGGTCAGCCGCCACGCGCTTTCGTGGAACTCAAGGCGCCATCGAAACCCGCAAATCCCGAACGATGGCGCGATGCTCATGACAAGCGGCAATATGAGCGGCTGCGGGAACTGGCATGGTGGGCGTCCTCCAATTTCGTCGATTTCCACCTGTTCGGCCGCGACGAGGCATTGGGATCGGCGGCGATCGTTCCGCTTCGCGCGCTGAACCCCGACACGCCGGATGCGACCGCCGACCGACTGATCGCCGGACACGATCCCGCACCGTTCCTCGGCCTGCTCGCCACTTTGGCCCGCGCGGACGCGCCAGCGGCACGCAACGCCCAGCATCTCGCCGAGTTGATGGCGCATTCGGCCCGGCTGGTCCGCAGCGCGGTGCAGGAGCGGCTTGGCGAGTTGCGTGGCGACGAGCATGCCCGCCACCCGCTCATCCTGGTGCGCGAGACGTTCCGCAACGTGCTCTACGCGCATCCGGAGGCCGGCGGCTATTCGGCGGCGGATTTCGACGCGCTTTTCTCCTCCGCCTTCGCCCAGACGCTCGCCTTCGGCCTGCTGCTGGTGCGCGAGGCGACGGGCCGGGACGTGGGCGCGGATGCCTGGCGGGAAATGCCGGGCGAGCATCCGCTGATGCAGGCGGCCCTGCGCGTGCTCAGCGAACCGGAGGTCGCGCGCGAAACCGGCATCGGCTTCGATGTGATGCGCGACACGGTGAACAGCTTCGCGCCGGAAATCCTCGCGCTCGGCCCGGACGGACGCGATCCGATCCTCTATTTCTACGAGGATTTCCTCCAGACCTTCGATCCCAGGGCACGAGAGAGATACGGCGTTTACTACACGCCGATCGAGGTCGTGCGCTACATGACGGGCGCGCTCGATCGGGCGCTGCGCGATCGGCTGGGGACGCAGGGTCTGCGCGATCCCGCCGTCACCATCCTCGATCCGGCGACGGGCACCGGCACCTTCCTGCTCGGTGTCGCCGAACGGGTGCGCGATCAGGTGACGGCCGAAGCGGGCGGGGTCGAGGCGGCGATGGCGCTGGGCGATCTCGCCGGGCGGATGTTCGGCTTCGAATTGCTCGTCGGCCCCTACGCGGTCGCGCACTACCGGCTCCACCACGCGCTGCGGAACCGCGCGCCGGACGCGGGCGAGGAGGCGCCGCAGCCGGTGAACCTGCCGCGCCTCGGCGTCTATCTCGCCGATACGCTCTCCCGTCCGGGCGCGATCACGCCGGTCGGCGAGCTCGGCATTCAGGGCCTGCCGATCGACGAGGAGCGGCGCGAGGCGAACCGGATCAAGACCGAGCAGCCGATCCTCGCGATCATAGGCAACCCGCCCTACAAGCGGCTGGAGGAAGGCGAGAACGAAACCCTGGTGGGCCGCTGGATGGACGATCTGTGGGACGATCTGAAGGCGCCGGTGCGCGCGGCCGGCAAGGGCAACCAGCTCAACACCTTCCCCGAATTCTCCATCGCCTTCTGGCGCTGGGCGATCTGGAAATTGTTCGAATCCGAAAACGCGCCGCGCCGGGGCGTCGTCGCCTTCATCTCCAACCGCAAGTTCCTCACCGGCTGGCCCTATGCAGGCCTCAGGCAGATGCTGCGCGAGCGGTTCGACCGGATCGAGATCGTCGATCTGCGCGGCGACGTGCGCGCCGGCCCGCGCGGCGATGTCGAGGACGATGAGGGCGTCTTCAACATCATGGTCGGCACCGCGATCACGGTCGCCATCGCGGACGGCAGCAAGCCGGAAGGCGCGCTGGCGGATGTGACCTATGTGGATTCATGGGAGCAGGAATTGTTCCGGCGGCGGGCGAAACTCGATTGGCTGCTCGACGAGGCGGCGACGGGAGAAATGCAGGACGCCGTGGCGGTCGAGCGCGGGGTGCTCGATGATATGCGGCCAGCACCTTTTCAGAATGGCGAATGGCTGTCGATCAGGGAAGCCTTTGCTTTCTCAAAATCAGGAATGAAGTCAGGCAACGACCCGATATTCGTCGCCACCAACGAGGCTTCTTTGCCCTCGAAAGTAGCTCCGGCGTTAGCCGCGCGAGCAGATTCCAAGTTCGATCCCGCTCTTGTTAGGCCGCTGGCATATCGTCCATTGGACGGTCGATTTTTCTATAACGACCTCCCTCTCCTGAATCGCCCAGGTCCTGCCATGCAAAGGGCATGGGGACCACGGAACATCGGATTATATTCGATGCCATTCGGCACGTCAGCAGGTCCTGCCACCTGGAGCTATACCGATTTGCCAGACTATCATGCTTTCAGTGGTCGCGGCGGCTACGCATTCCCCCTTTACGACCGCCGCGAAGGCCCCGACGCCTCCAACCTCTCCCCCGTCCTCGTCGCCAGCCTCGCCGAATCCTATGGCGTGCCGGTCGCAGCCGAGGACGTGTTCGACGCCATCCTCGCCTTGCTCTCTGCCACCTCCTACACGCGCCGCTTCGCCGAGGATCTGGAGGATGTGTTTCCGCACATCCCCTTCCCGGCCGATCATGCCGTCTTTCTGCGCGCCGTCGAGATCGGGCGGGAAATTCGCGGCCTGGAAACCTTCGCCCGGCCGCCGGCCGCGCAGCCGGCGGGCTTTTGCCGCCTCGCCAGCGAGCCCGCTGGCGAGATCGCGCCCGGCGCTTTCCGCGACGGCGAGATCGCCCTGTGCGCGGACGGCAGCGGGCGGATCACCGGCGTTCCGCAGGCGGTGTGGGATTTCGCGGTCAGCGGCTATCGCGTCCTGCCGCGCTGGATCGAGGGCCGCGCGGGCCTTCCCGCCGATCTCGCCTTCGTGCGCGAGTTGCGCGACGTGGCGGCGCGGATCGCGGAACTTATCCACCGTTTTGACGCGGCCGATCTTGTCCTGGACGACACGCTCGCGCACACTCTCACCCGCGCGGAGCTGGGATTCCCCGCGCCGGTTGAAGAGGCGGAAGCGCGAGACGATGACGGACCTGTTCGGTGACGGCCAGCACAGCCTGTTCGGCGACGGCGGCGACCGCATCCCCCATCCCGAGCAGCCGAGCCTGACGCCCGATCCGGCGCGGGTGCGCGAGAAGCTCAATGCCCTGCTCGCCACCGCCCGCGCGGCCGACCGGATGCCGTGGGACGCGCGCAAGGCCGGCATGTGGCAGATCGTCTTCCCGCAAATGGCGAACTGGCTGCCCGACGACGAGGCGGACCAGCTTCGCTTCGAGTTCGCGCGGGAGATGGAGCGGCTGAAACAGGCCGCCTGAGGCGGGGAGCAAAGGCAGCCAGCCTCCGTCACGGGACCATTGTCCCGTGACGTCGGACGGGTTCGCCCGGCTCCGGGCCGGTCGCCCCGCCGGCCGGCGGGCGCCGTCTGCGTTCGTAGCGCTGCTCGCGCTACTCATGCGCGGCTTCGCTCTTGCCCCGCCCTCCCCACATCGCTACATAGCGCTCCCAATCCGGCATGGTGGAGAGCGGCGCCAGTTCCAAGGGACTGGGCAGCGGGCCCTTGTCCGGACGCCTTGACCAGGCAAACGTGAAAACGAAACGAGGCCGAGCATGGCGAAAGTGAATCCCGGCGAATTCCTGCGGCAGGTCCGCGCCGAGACGGCGAAGATCGTGTGGCCGGGACGTCGCGAGGTGCTCATGACCGGCGTCATGGTGGTCATCATGACCGCCCTGCTCGCCTTGTTCTTCTTCGGGGTCGATTCGGCGTTCAGCGCGATCGTCCAGGCGCTGCTCGGCTTGCTGAGCTGAGCCCCCAACCGTATCGGAAAGTCATCATGTCCCGCTGGTACATCATCCACGCTTATTCGGGCTTCGAGAACAAGGTCCGCGATTCCATCATGGCGGAAGCGACCCGCATGGGCCTCGACGCGCTCGTCGAATCGGTCGAGGTGCCGACCGAGAAGGTCACCGAGGTCCGTCGCGGCAAGAAGGTCACGAGCGACCGCAAATTCTTCCCCGGCTATGTGCTGGCCAAGCTCGCCATGAGCGACGATGTCTATCACCTGGTGAAGAACACGCCGAAGGTGACGGGCTTCCTCGGCTCGTCGGGCAAGCCGCAGCCGATCAGCGATGCCGAGGCGGCGCGCATCCTCAACACCAAGGACGAGGCCGCCAAGGCCGAGCCCAAGGCGCGCATCTCGGTCGATTACGAGATCGGCGACTCGATCAAGGTGCTGGACGGCCCCTTCGCCAGCTTCAACGGCATCGTCGAGGAGCTCGATTTCGAGAAGGGCCGGGTCAAGGTCTCCGTCTCGATCTTCGGTCGCGCCACGCCGGTCGAGCTCGAGTTCGAGCAGGTCGAGCGGGTCAAGTAAGGGAGCGGCGGCGCACGCCGCCGTCACCAGCCTCCGAAACGCGGCCACACGACCCGGATTTCGTCCGAAGCCCCATCGACGACATGATAGCGGTCATGCTGCGCGGCCGTGGCGCAGGCATGATTGGGGAAGATGCGCACCCGGTCGCCAACCGCAAGTACCGGCGGCGCGGCGGACGAACCGGGCCGGAGCGCGAGGATGCCATGCTCCTGATTGGCGCTGGCCACGATCAGGTCGCCGAACGGCCGCCCGGCCAGGTCGCAGACCAGGCCATAGCCCTGATCGACCTCCTGCGCGGCGGTGCCCCGGTCGCGCGACAGCGCCATCCAGCCCGCGTCGACCAGGGTCCAGCCCTTCTCCGCCTGATGCCCGATCACGGTGGCGAGGACGGAAATCGCGATGTCATCGAGGGCGCACACGCCGAGTCCGGCCATGACGAGATCGTGGAAGACATAGACACCGGCGCGCACTTCCGTGACGCCGGTGAGATCGTCCGCATGATGCGCCGTCGGCGTGGCGCCGACGCTGACCGCCGGGCAAGCGAAGCCGGCGGCGCGCAGATGCCCCGCCGCCGTCACCACCGCATCGCGCTCCGCCGCGGCGCAGGCGCGCATCGCCTCGGCGCCCTTCGCTCCGTAGCTGCCGCCGGCATGGGTCAGGACGCCGCGCACTTCCGCCCCCTTGGCGAGCGCGGCGGCGATGGCGGTCAGGCGCGCCGCATCGTCCGGCGCCACGCCGGCACGGTGCCCGTCGCAGTCGATCTCGATATAGGCCGGGATCGCCGCGCCCGCTTCACGCGACGCCGTCGCGACCGCCTCGGCCTGCTCGGGCGAGTCCAGCAGCACGGCAAGATCGACGCCCCCGGCGCGCAGAGCCAGCACCTCGTCCAGCTTGGCCGGCGTGATCCCCACCGCATAGGTAATGTCGCGCACGCCCGCCTCGACGAAGCGGCGCGCCTCCGCCAGCGTCGAGACGGTCGCCGGCCCCTCCGGCGTCGCCATCATCCGCCGCGCCACCTCGATCGACTTGCCGGTCTTCAAATGCGGCCGCGCCGCGACCCCCAGCGCCTCCAGCCGGCCCCGCAGCCGCGCGATGTTGCGGTCCATCCGGTCCGCATCGAGCACCAGGCAGGGGGTCGGCAGATCGCGCAGGGTCATGGGGGCATCGGACATGGCGGACTCCGGTCGTTCCCATCGCCATCGCCCACCGGCCGCGCGATTTCAATGCGCCGGGCGTCCGCCTTCCCGTTTGCGCTTTGCGCCCGCCTGCGCTATGGGCGCCGCCTTCCAACGCGACAGCAATGGAAACTCATGCGGGAGGCGGCTCTTCGGGACCGTCGTCTGGACCGCTAAACTTGAAAGAGAGTGACACATGGCGAAGAAGATTACGGGCTATATCAAGCTCCAGGTGCCCGCGGGCGCCGCCAATCCGTCGCCGCCGATCGGCCCGGCTCTGGGTCAGCGCGGCGTCAACATCATGGATTTCTGCAAGGCGTTCAACGCCGCCACGCAGGACCAGGAAAAGGGGATGCCGATCCCCACCATCATCACCGTCTATGCCGACCGCAGCTTCTCGTTCGAGACGAAGACGCCGCCGGCGAGCTTCCTGATCAAGAAGGCGGCGAACATCAAGTCGGGCTCGAAGGAACCGGGCAAGGTGTCGGGCGGCAGGATCAAGCGCTCGCAGCTTCAGGCGATCGCCGAGACGAAGTTCAAGGATCTGAACGCCAACGACATCGAGTCGGCGACGAAGATCATCGAAGGCAGCGCCCGCGCGATGGGCCTCGACGTGGTGGAGGGCTAAGGCGATGGCACAGACCAGGAAGCAGAAGGCGCTGGCCGGGCTCGACACGCAGAAGCTTTACGGCGTCGAAGAGGCGATCAAGCTGGCCAAGGCCAATGCCACCGCCAAGTTCGACGAGACGATCGAGATCGCGCTGAACCTCGGCGTCGATCCGCGTCACGCCGATCAGATGGTGCGCGGCGTCGTCACCCTCCCGGCGGGCACCGGCAAGGACGTGCGCGTCGCCGTCTTCGCCAAGGGCGACAAGGCGGAGGAGGCCAAGAAGGCGGGCGCGGACGTCGTCGGCGCCGAGGACCTGATGGAAACCATCCAGGGCGGCCAGATCGATTTCGACCGCGTCATCGCGACCCCGGACATGATGGGCGTCGTCGGCCGGCTCGGCAAGGTGCTCGGCCCCAAGGGCCTGATGCCGAACCCGAAGCTCGGCACCGTGACGCCGGACGTCGCCAAGGCGGTCAAGGACGCCAAGGGCGGCCAGGTGGAGTTCCGTGTCGAGAAGGCCGGCATCATCCATTCGGGCATCGGCAAGGCGAGCTTCTCCGAAGCGGACCTGCGCAAGAACTTCGACGCCTTCGTCGACGCGATCGTCAAGGCGAAGCCGTCGGGCGCCAAGGGGAAGTACGTCAAGAAGCTGGCGGTCTCCTCCACCATGGGGCCGGGCCTCAAGATCGACGTCGCCGAGGTGGCGTCGGCCTGACCGCTGGCAAGAACCGAATCGGAAGGGCCGGGGCGGCGACGCTCCGGCCCTTTTCGTTTATGTTGCCCTTGGTGATCTATCTGAATAATACAGCATCGCCGGGAGGGGCTCGAAAATGACCGACGACCATCGCTACCGTTCCGCCTATCGCGACGAACCGCCCGCGCGCGACAGCCTGCTCGCCGACACGATCGACGTGGCGGTGCGGCGGATCGTGACCGGCATGGTCCTCGCCGGCGCGCTGATCGGTGCGGGCATCTATCTGTCCGGCGGCGGCGAGCCGGCGCGCTACCAGGTGGCGACGACGAACGACGGCCGCGTCATCCGCCTCAACACCGACAGCGGTTCGCTGGTCGCCTGCGAAGCCAATGATTGCTGGCTCCTGCAACGCGGCAGCTCGGGCCTGCGCCAGCGCGACGACGAGGAGGGGACGCCCAGGCAGGAGGCGGCTCCAGCTCCTGCTCCCGGCCAGTTGCCCGCGCCGCAGCCCGACGCGGCGCCCGCTCCGGCAGAGCAGGCGCAACCGGAGCCCGCGACACGCTAGTCAGAGCCGGGTCAGGCGCGCGACGGCGAGGACGAGCTCCACCTCGCGGGTGACGCCCGCCTTGGCGAAGATCGACTTGATCTGCGAATGGATCGTCGTCGGCGAGACTCCGCGCCGCGCCGCGATTTCCTCGCGGTCCAGGCCTTCGGCAAGGTACGACGCCACCGCCGCCTCGCTCGCGGTCAGTCCCATGGCCTGTTGCAGGATGCTCGTCGCGGTCCGCGGCCCCGAGCTTCCACGCAGGACGATCATCGCATTGGCCGCGAAGCCGAAGGGCGCGGCGTCGAGCTGGAGCGGAAAGACCGCCGCCGCCGCGGGCTGACCGCCGGCCAGCCCATGCAGGACCAGCGCGCTTTCCTGTCGCGGCGCGCGCAGCGCGCGCAGGATCGCCATGTCCAGTTCGCCCTGCTCGCGCGGATGGGCGGTCCGCAGCATCGCGCCGGCCAGCCGCAGCCGGGTACCCGCGATCAGCTCCGTTTCCGCCGCGGGGGTCATGCTCCTCACCGCCCCGAAACAGTCCAGGATCACCGCGTTGATCGACAATTGCTCCAGCGATCCGGACAGGAGCCGCATGCTCTGCCCGTCCATCGCCTGCTGGATGCGCACGGCGCGCAGCGCGTGATCCGCCGCTTCGGCGAACCGCTGCCGCTGATCCGCGTCGCTGGGACCTTCGCGGGCGGTCCGCAGCATCGCCAGCCCGATCAGCGAATGTTCCCCCTGCTGCAGCGCAGTCTGCATGCCGTGGGGCAGGTCGTGCTCCCGGCAGAAATCGTTGTAGAGATCGTCGCGCAGCCGGGACTGGGCCCGCGCATAATGCTCCTCGTGCACGATCTCCATGATGCGGCCGCTCGCGGCAATGCGAAAATTGCGATGCGGGCTTGTGCCGTCGATTTCCAGGAAGGACTGGAGAATCGACTCGTCGACATTGGAAATCATGTTAAAGGGTACCAGCGACGGGCCGCCGATGCCGATCAGCTGGCCGCGCGCGGAACCCGTCGCTTCGGCGAGACAGCCGAGCGCCCGGATCCATCCGCCTTCCTCGAAAGGCGCGCGCGCAAACGCGTCGGCAAGCCCCACACACACTCCTGCCATACGCCAAAGAGCGGCGCATTTTCCGACACATTAGAAAGCGGAATCAGGGCTGTATACCCTGATATGGGCATGACTTCCCGCCTCTGTCGTCCCTAAGCGAAACGCCTCGAACGGGGGGCGGGTTGCGTGGGCTGGCCGATGTTGGGTCCGTCCGCGCGAATGCGGCGCGGCCGGTTGCCGCGCCGCGACGCCCGCCCCGGATGTGCCTTCTGCCGCAAGCGGCCGGGCGCGCGAGCTTCACCCCCACATTGACTTTCGCGCCATAGCCTGTATTGGCCCCGCTTCGCCTGGGGCTTGCCCCTCGCGTTCCGTCCGAGACAGCCGGTGAGGGGCTTCCCCTCTTAATCTCCGGCCTAGACGGGGAAGAGATTTGTAGCCCGCGCGCGCTTGCCGCCCGGGCCTTGCCGAAGTCTTCGGCTGCAACCCCTCCCCTTCGGACTTTTGCGGTGTGCGCTCGCGCATGCCGTGCTTTGCGCCCGTCGGATGGTCCGGCGGGCGGTTTGGAAGGAAGCAGCATGGATCGCGCTCAGAAGAAGGAAGCGGTCGCGGCGCTCAAGCAGACGTTCGACGAGGCCAACGTGGTGGTCATCACCCGCAACCTCGGGCTGTCGGTGGCCCAGTCCACCCAGCTGCGGATCAGGATGCGCGAGACCGGGGCCGCCTACAAGGTCGCGAAGAACACGCTGGCCCTCATCGCCGTGGAAGGCACGCGCTACGCGCCGCTCAGCGACATGCTGACCGGCCCGACCGCGCTGGCCACATCGACCGATCCCGTCGCCGCGGCCAAGGCCGTGGTGGAATTCGCCAAGACGAACGACAAGCTCGAAATCGTCGGCGGCGCGATGGGCGAGACCCTCCTCGACGTGAACGGCGTGAAGGCCCTGGCCGAGCTGCCGAGCCTCGATGAACTGCGTGCGAAGCTCATTGGCCTGGTCCAGGCCCCGGGCACCAAGATCGCGCAGGTCGTCAACGCTCCGGCCGCGAAGCTGGCCCGCGTGTTCGGCGCTTATGCCGCCAGGGACGCCGCGTAAGGAAGACCACCCCTTTGCGCTCCTGCGAAAGCAGGAGCCCAGCAACTGAATCCCTGCTTTCGCAGGGACACAAGATGAAAACGGAGACTTAACATGGCAGACATCAATGCACTCGTCGATCAGCTCAGCGAGCTGACCGTCCTCGAAGCCGCCGACCTCGCCAAGGCGCTGGAAGAAAAGTGGGGCGTTTCCGCCGCCGCCGCGGTTGCGGTTGCCGGCCCGGCCGGTGGCGGCGCCGCCGCTCCGGCTGCCGAAGAGCAGACCGAGTTCGACGTGATCCTCACCGGCGACGGTGGCAAGAAGATCAACGTGATCAAGGAAGTCCGCGCGATCACCGGCCTGGGCCTGGGCGAAGCCAAGGCGCTCGTCGAGGAAGCCCCGAAGGCGATCAAGGAAGGCGTCGGCAAGGCCGAGGCCGAAGAGATCAAGAAGAAGATCGAGGAAGCCGGCGGCACCGTCGAGCTCAAGTGACCCGGCGCGCCGCAAGGCGCGCACGGAGTCATCCCCGCGAAAGCGGGGATCTCGTCTTCGCTATCTCAGCGACAGGAAAGGGCGGCTCCGATGGGGCCGCCCTTTTCCCGTGTCTCTTATGAGTGGGAAGCGGCCTGCATTCCCCTCCCTGCAAGGGAGGGGCCAGGGGTGGGTGCGAGCGCAGCGAGCCCGCCGATCGCCTCATCTGCGCCGAAGGGCACGCACGATCAAAGCGGCTGCTGCCGATTTGAGGAGCGCGCCCGGCAGGAAGGGCCACAGGCCCGCATCAAGGGCGCGCGCTAGGCCCATCGATGTCGCCAGCCAGCCGGCGCCGAGGCCGAGGCACACGGCATGCCCCAGCAGCATGGCGCCAAGCAGCCGCCAGATCGTCCGGTCCCAGCCGCGCGCGACCAGCCAGCCGACCAGAGCCCCGGCCAGCGGGAAGGCGAACAGATAGCCCGCGGTCGGCCCGGTGAACCGGTCGAGGCCCGATGTCCCGCCGGCCAGCACCGGCAGGCCCAGCGCCCCGGCCGCCAGCCAGGCGCCGATCGCGACCAGCGCGAGCCGCCAGCCGCCCAGCGCGCCGATCAGCACGACGACGAAGCTCTGCAGGGTCAGCGGCACCGGCACCATCGGGATTTCGACTCGCGAGGCGAGCGACAGCGTCAGGATGCCCGCCGCGACGAACAGGGCGATGCGGGTTTCGGACCAGGTGCGGGCGCGCGGCATCGGCACGCCATGCCGGGTGCCGCGATGAACCGCAATCCGCCGAAAGCGGGCACCGCTTCCAATGTAGGAAATGCTCTGTCACGCTGCCGGCATGCCCGAGTCGGCTCCTCTGCTGAACCGGAACGCTGTTCGAAGCCTGCCGAGCCTTTCGGGAGGGGCATTCCTCCCCGACGTGGCGTCAACTTCGTCAACTTCCGCGCCCGAATCGCCGCGGCAAGGCATCCATCCCTGGCCCGACCTTGCCCTGACTTTGTCGATAGACATTCTTGGTTGCGGCCGTGACGCCGCCCCGGAAATCCCTCATGATCGTATCGAACCCGATGGAGACCGCCCATGCCCGCCGCCAAAGCCTATGCCGCCCCGTCCGCCGACGCGCCGCTCGCGCCCTTCGCTTTCGAACGCCGCGAATTGCGTCCCAACGACGTCGCGATCGACATCCTCTATTGCGGCGTCTGCCATTCGGATCTGCATCAGGTGCGCAGCGAATGGGACGGCACGGTCTACCCGTGCGTGCCGGGGCACGAGATCGTCGGGCGGGTCCGTGCGGTCGGGCCGGAGGTCACGAAGTTCAAGGCCGGCGATCTCGCCGCCGTGGGCTGCCTGGTCGATTCCTGCCTCGCCTGCCCGTCCTGCGCGGAGGGGCTGGAGCAATATTGCGAGGTGGGCTTCGTCCCCACCTATAACGGCACCGACAAGGTGACGGGCGAGAACACTTTGGGCGGCTATTCCGACTCGATCGTGGTGCGCGAGGAGTTCGTCCTCGCCATCCGCCATGACGAGGCGGACCTCGCTGCCGCCGCGCCCCTGCTCTGCGCCGGCATCACCACCTGGTCCCCCCTGCGCCACTGGAATGTCGGGCCGGGCAGCAAGGTCGGCATCGTCGGCATCGGCGGGCTCGGCCATATGGGCATCAAGCTCGCCAAGGCCCTGGGCGCCCATGTCGTCGCCTTCACCACCTCGGCGAGCAAGGTCGACGACGCGAAGGCGCTGGGCGCGGACGAGGTCGTCGTCTCGCGCGACGCGGGGCAGATGGCGGCGCAGACCGAACGCCTCGATTTCATCCTGAACACGGTCGCCGCGCCGCACGATCTCGACGCCTTCGTGGCCCTGCTGAAGCGGGACGGGACGATGACCCTGGTCGGCGTGCCCGCCGATCCGCATCCCTCGCCCAATGTCGCGGGCCTGATCTTCCGGCGCAAGCATATCGCCGGCTCGCTGATCGGCGGCATCGCCGAGACGCAGGAGATGCTCGATTTCTGCGCCGAACACGGCATCGTCTCGGACGTCGAGATGATCCGGATGGACGAGATCGAGGGCGCTTACGAGCGGATGCTGAAGAGCGACGTGAAGTACCGCTTCGTGATCGACATGGCCTCGCTCTGAGGCTGCGGCCTCAGCGCCCCGCGATCGATTCGACGACGGCCTGGTGGAGCGGCTGCTTGAACGCGCAGCCCGCTTCATAGCCTTCCGCCCATATCACCGTGGCGTGACGCGGCTCCAGGCCGGGCAGGCGCAGCCAGATGTCGGTCCCGACCTCGAGCATCACGAACGCCTCGATCCGGAAGCCTTCGGTCGACAGGTCCAGCACCTTGACCTTGAACGGCTTGGCGGTGACGGCGCGCGAGCTCGCCTCCATGTCGATCGACAGGCGCGGCGCGGCGCGTTGGCTGGGGGCGCCGTCGGACGGCGACTTGGAGGTCATCGGGCGGGCAATCCTGATTGATCGATGCGGGCCGCACATCTGCCTGACATGCTTCCGTAAAATCAATGCAAAACGAATCCGTCCGCGACGAGACGTTGGCGCGCTCAAGAACGGCTTGACCGATCGCCCCACCCGCCCTTAAGGATTTGGCCATCGGATCGTGCTAGCCATGATCCGTGCATCAAGAGTGGGCTTCGGCCCACGCCAACCTGCCCTCCCGGGCAAGGTGGCGGTCCCTTGGGGGACGATGCGGCCGGACCGGCAAGTATACGGGGTCTTTCGGCAGCATCGTCCTTCGCGAGTGAAGAAGGATTGGTCATGTCGCTGTCGGTCGTCTCAAAGGTTGAAACCGCTCCCCTCGCCGAACCCGCATCCGCGCCCGTCGCGGTGCTGAAATTCGGCAGCTCGGTGCTGCGCGGCACCGACGATCTGCCGCGCGTGGCGGGCGAGATCTACCGGCGCCGGCGCGAGGGCTGGCGACTGGTCGTGGTCGTCTCCGCGCTGGCCGGCGAGACCGACGCCCTGTTCGCACAGGCCGCTGCGGTTGCGGGCGGCATCGCTTGCACGGGCGTCGCCGATCTCGTCTCGCTCGGCGAGGAGCGCACCGCCGCTCTGCTGCGCATCGCCTGCGACCGGATCGGCCTGCCCGCCGTCATCTGCCGTCCGGAAGCGCTCGGCCTCGCCACCATAGGCGAGAGCCTCAATGCCCATCCGGTCGCGCTGGCCGATGCGGCGCTGCGGGCCGCTCTGGAGGAAATCGGCGTGGTCATCGTCCCCGGTTTCGTCGGCACCGACGCCGCCGGGCGGCGCACCCTGCTCGGCCGCGGCGGATCGGACCTCTCCGCCGTCTTTCTGGCCGGGGCGTTGGGGGCGGCGAAGGTGCGGCTCTACAAGGACGTGGACGGGGTCTACGATCGCGATCCGGCCGTGCTCAAGGACCCGAAACGCTTCACCGACATCAGCTGGGCCGATGCCGCCCGCGTCGCCGGCAAGCTGATCCAGCCCCAGGCGATCGATCGTGCCGCCCAGTTCGGCCTGCCGATCGAAGTCACCGGGATCGGCGGCGACGAGCCGACCCGCGTCGGCCCCTGTACCGGGGCGGCGGCGCCGGTCGCGGTCCGCCGTCCGCTCCGCATCGCGCTGGCCGGCTATGGCGTGGTCGGCCAGGCGCTCGCGAGGCGGCTCGGCAGCGAACCGGATTTCGAGATCGTCTCGATCCTGGTCCGCGATCCCGGCCGCACCCGCGCCGTGACGCCGCCCTGCCCACTTAGTGGCGACGTGGAGGCCTTCCTCGCCACGCCCGCCGACATCCTGATCGACGTCCTCTCCTGCGATGCCACCGGCGAGGCCCTGTCCCGCCGTCTGCTCGCTTCCGGCCGCCATGTCGTCAGCGCCAGCAAGCGCGTCGTCGCCCGCGCCGGCGCCGAGCTTGGAGCGATCGCGCGGCGCAATGGCCGCGCTTTGCGGCATTCGGCGGCGGTCGGCGGCGCTGCGCCGGTGCTTGAGACGATCGCCGAGGCGCGGCGCGGCGGCGAGGTGGCCGAGGTCGCGGCAGTGCTGAACGGCACCGTCAATTTCATCCTCGACAGCCTTCATGCCGGCGCGGACCTGCCGGCCGCGCTGGACGCGGCGCGCGCCGCCGGCTTCGCCGAAGAGGACAGCTCGGCCGATCTGGAAGGCCATGACGCGGCGGCGAAGCTGAAGCTGATCGCGGCCGAAGCGTTCGGCGTCGATCCTGCCAGCGTCGAGGTCGCAACTGAAAAGCTGGACGATGTCGCCGCCGCGCGCATCCGTGCCAGCGGCCGGCGCTGGGTCCAGGCGGCCCGGCTGACGGATGGCGCGGCGCGGGTCGAACTCGTGCCCGCCGAGGAAGCCGGCCTTCCCGCGCTCCCCGGCGAATGGAACTGCGCACGGGTGACGACCCGCGACGGCCGCGACTTCGCCTGTGTCGGGCGCGGCGCGGGCGGCGCGGCGACCGCGGAAGCGATCGTCGCCGACCTGTTCGACATTCATGATATAGCGCGCCGATGACCGATCTCGCGCCCTGCCCCGCCATCGACATCGACGTGCCGATTCCGGTATCGCTGCACCGGTTCGGCGCCCGCACATCCGCGCGCCTCAGCGGGCGGAGCGGCGGGCCGCTGGTGGCGATGCTGGGCGGCATTTCGGCCGACCGCTTCGTCGCCGCTGGGGCGCAGGGCGGAAGCGGCTGGTGGCCCGGCCTGATCGGCACGATCGACCCGGCGCGCCGGCGCATCCTCGGCCTCGACTTCGCCGCCGACGAGACCGGTCGCACCGCGCCTTCAACCCACGACCAGGCCGAGATTCTGGCGGCGGCGATCGTGGCGGCGGGCGGCGGCCCGGCGACGATCGTCGGCGCATCCTATGGCGGGATGGTGGCGCTGGCGCTGGCCGAGCGGCGCCCGGACCTTGTCGCGCGGCTGGTCGTGATCTCCGCCCCCGCCGCGCCGCATCCGGCGGCGACCGCGATCCGCGAACTCCAGCGCCGGATCGTCGCGCTGGCGATCGAGGCGGGGCGCGGCGCGGAGGGCCTGGCGATCGCGCGCGGGCTGGCGATGACCACCTACCGCACGCCGGAGGAGTTCGCGCAACGCTTCGCCGGCGGCATCCCGGACGCGGATCCGCTCGGCGTCTCCGAAGCCGGCGCCTATCTGCGCGCGCGCGGGCAGGCCTATGACGCGGTGATGTCACCGGAGCGATTCCTCAGTCTGTCCGCCTCGATCGACCGGCACCGGATCGATCCCGCCGCGATCCGAGCGCCGACGCTGGTCATCGGCGCGTCGTCCGACCGGCTGGTGCCGCCCGGGCAATGCGCCGCGCTCGCCGCCGCCTTGCCCGATGGACGGCTCCACATCCTCGATTGCCTCTGGGGCCACGACATGTTCCTGAAGGACGCGCAGCGGCTCGGCGCACTGATCGGCCCGTTCCTGGAGGAAGCATGACGAAGCGCGATCCCGCCACCATCCTCGCCGGCGCCCGGCCCGACGCCGATCCGGGCCTGCACGGCGTTGCACCGCCACTCTGGGCGTCCGACACGTTCCGCTGGCCGACGGCCGAGGACAAGCCGGCCTACGATTACGGCCGCACCGTCAACCCGAACCGCGACATGCTCTGCGACCTGCTCGCCGAGCTGGAGGGCGCCGCGGGCGGCGCGATCACCGGCAGCGGCCAGTCCGCAGCCTTGCTCGCTTTACTGCTCGTGCCGGGTGACGCCCATGTGGTGGCGCCGCATGATTGCTATGGCGGCACCTGGCGGCTTCTGAAGGGACTGGAGGAGCAGGGCCGTCTCACCGCCAGCTTCGTCAACATGACCGACATCGACGCGCTTGGCGCCGCGCTCGAGCGCGAGACGGCTTTGGTGTGGATCGAGACGCCGAGCAATCCGCTGCTGCGCGTCACCGACATCGCCCGGGTGGCCGGGCTGGCGACAGCGGCCGGCGCACTCTCGATCGCCGACAACACCTTGCCCACGCCCTTACGGCAACAGCCGCTGGAACTGGGCTGCGATCTCGTCTTCCACTCCACCACCAAGGCGATCAACGGCCATGGCGATTTGTTCGGCGGGGCCTTGCTCGCGCGATCGCCGGCTCTGGTCGAGAAACTGCAATGGTGGGCGAACGCGGCCGGGCTTTGTGCCGGCGCGCGCGATGCCTGGGAGACTTTGCGCGGGGCGCGCACCCTGCCGCTCCGGCTCAACCAGGCCGAGGCCAGTGCCCAGCGGATCGCGCAATGGCTGGAAGCGCGGCCGGAGGTGGAGATCGTCCACTATCCGGGCCTCGCCAGCCATCCCGATCATGCGCTCGCCGCCGCGCAGCAGGCCGGGCCGGGTTTCATGCTGAGCTTCCGGGTGAAAGGCGGCGACGCGGCGGCCTCGCGCTTCCTGTCGGGACTTGGCCTCATCACCCTCGCTTCCTCGCTGGGCGGTCATTCCACCCTGATCTGCAAGCCCGCCAGCATGACCCATCGCGGCATGCCGCCCGAAGCACAGGCCGAGGCCGGGATCACGCCGGACCTGTTGCGCCTGTCGGTCGGGATCGAGGCGGCGGACGATCTGATCGCCGATCTGGCGAGCGGTTTCGCGAAGCTGGGCTGACGCCGATACGAAAGGGGGCGGCCGCGAACGACCGCCCCTCCTTGTTTTGCCTCAACCTCATATGCGCTGCGGTTCGCCGTGAAGGCGGGCCTCCACGTCCTCGCGCAGGCCGGTCGGCAGATCGACCGCGAAGGGCTCCAGCCCCTCGCCGTTGGGCAGGCCGACCGCGAAGCTCGCCGAGGTCCGGCCCTCGCTGCCGTCCGGCAGCATGTAGCGCGCATCGGCAACCACGACCGGCAGCACCTTGCCGCGCAGTTCCCGCTTCGGCAGCGCGATGGCGGCATCGACCTGAGCGCCGTCGCCCGGCTCGATCGTCGCGGTGGTGCGTCTGGCGTCATTAGGCGCGATCAGGCTGCGCTCCATCTCGGTGCTGCCCTCGCCGGCGGCGAACATCCAGGTGGAGATGCGCACGTCGCGGGCCGGGACGGTACCGGTATTGCCGACGGTCAGCTCGAACTCCACGACTGCCTTGTCCGCATCGGTCCCGGCGCGGACCGGGCGCATCAGGAATTCGAGCCAGGGGCGGCCCGCCACGGGCTGCGAGCTCGCCGCCATCGCAGCGATATCGCCAGGGTCGGCGCCATGCACGGCGGCGCGCGGCGCGACCGGCTCGGACGCAGGCGCGACCGGCGCGGCATAAGCCGGAGTCTCAAAATAGGCTTCTTCGGTCCGGGCGCGGCGACGGCGCCAGCCGAACAAAGCGAGCAGCACGAGCAGCAAGGCCGCACCGGCCGCGATCCACGCCCAGGCCGGGGCCGCATCGTTCGCCACGGGTTGCGCCGGCTCGATCGGCTCGGGCGCGGTCAGCACCGGCGGGGTCTCGACGGGGAACGGCTCCTGCACTTCGGGAAACGGCGTGGGCTCCGCAGCAAGCGGCTCGACGGGCGCCGGGGCGGCGCGCTCGACTGGCGCCACCGCGCGAGGGCGGGTGGCGGAGCGCTGGGCGGGACGCGCGGGAGTCCGCGCGGCCGGCCGTTCCTGGGCTGGCTGGGCCTCGGCCTGCGGGCTCACCGGCGGCAGCGGCGCCAGACTGACGCGCGGCGTCTGGGTTGGCGCCGGAGCGGGAGTCGGCGTCGCGACCGGAGGCGGCGCGGTGCTGACCGGCGGCGCGGGCGTGACGATAGGCGGCGGCGCCACCGTCGGCGCGTCCTGCGCCAGGGCGGGGGTGAGCGGGAGCACGATGGGCGCGCCTAACGCGGCCATGGCGATGCGAAATCGTTTCGGTTTCTGTCTCATAACAGGGGGGCAACGAATTTCGCGGCCGCATGGGCTCCGTTCGTCGCGCAAATCCGGGTCGGATCGTTGCGCCCCGGCGACGAACGGAACGCGCCCCAGAGACGAGCAGATTCGGACCTCGCCGCGTTGACATGCCGGGCGCTATTTCCTACATGGCGCGCCTCACCACAGCCGTTCGGAACAGGGTGCGCCGTCGCGCAGCGCACTCAACGCATTGATCGGCCGAGGTTTCATAGACGCCGAAAGCTGCGGTTCCCGTTTGGAACCCGCGGCTTTTTGTGTTTGGGCGCTCCAGATTCTTGATGAAGAGGCGAGACAACTCTCCATGGCGAAAAGCTCCGCTCCGGTCGAAACCCGGCCCACCGCCGCCAAGCGCATCCGCAAGATTTTCGGGAACATCCACGAAGTCAGCGAGATGCCGAACCTCATCGAGGTTCAGCGCGAAAGCTATGAGCAGTTCCTGCGCTCGCGCCCGCAGGACGGCTATGTCTCCGGTCTGGAAAAGACGCTGCGCGGCGTCTTCCCGATCCGCGACTTCGCCGGCACGGCCGAGCTAGACTTCGTCCATTACGAGCTGGAAGAGCCGAAATACGACACGGACGAGTGCCGCCAGCGGGGCATGACCTATGCCGCGCCGATGCGCGTGACGCTCCGCCTGATCGTGTTCGAGGTCGACCCCGATACGGAAACCCGCTCCGTCCTCGATATCAAGGAGCAGGACGTCTATATGGGCGACATGCCGCTGATGACGAAGAACGGCACGTTCATCGTCAACGGCACGGAGCGCGTGATCGTCTCCCAGATGCACCGTTCGCCGGGCGTCCTCTTCGATCACGATCGCGGCAAGACCCATGCGTCGGGCAAGTACCTCTTCGCCGCGCGCGTCATCCCCTATCGCGGCTCGTGGCTCGATTTCGAGTTCGACGCCAAGGACATCGTCAACGTCCGCATCGACCGCAAGCGCAAGCTGCCGGTGACGGCGCTGTTGCACGCGCTGGAGATGTCGAGCGAGGAAATCCTCAACACCTTCTACGATCGTGTCACCTGGGTGCGCGGCAAGGGCGGCTGGAAGGTTCCCTTCGTCGCCGAGCAATGGCGCGGCAACAAGCCGGCCTTCGACATGGTCGACGGCAAGTCGGGCGAGGTGGTTTTCCCGGCCAACCAGAAGATCAGCCCGCGCGCGGCCAACAAGGCGGCCAAGGACGGCCTGAGCGAGCTGCTCATCCCGACCGAGGAGATTTTCGGCCGCTACAGCGCCTATGATCTCGTCAACGAGAAGACCGGTGAAATCTATATCGAGGCCGGCGACGAGGTTTCGGCCGAGAATCTGGAAGCGCTCGACACGGCTGGCATCGACCGGCTCGAGCTGCTCGACATCGATCATGTCAACACCGGCGCGTGGATCCGCAACACGCTGAAGGCCGACAAGGCCGAGGATCGCGACCAGGCGCTCAGCGACATCTACCGCGTCATGCGCCCCGGCGAGCCGCCGACCCGCGAGACCGCCGAGGCCCTGTTCGCCGGCCTGTTCTTCGATTCCGAGCGCTACGATCTGTCGGCCGTCGGCCGCGTCAAGCTCAACATGCGTCTCGACCTCGATGCCGAGGACACGGTGACGACCCTCCGCAAGGAGGACATCGTCGCGGTGGTGAAGACGCTGGTCGACCTCAAGGACGGCAAGGGCGAGATCGACGATATCGACAATCTCGGCAATCGCCGCGTCCGTTCGGTCGGCGAGCTGCTGGAGAACCAGTATCGTGTCGGCCTGCTGCGCATGGAACGCGCCGTGAAGGAGCGCATGAGCTCGGTCGATGTCTCGACCGTCATGCCGAACGACCTGATCAACGCCAAGCCGGCCGTCGCGGCCGTCCGCGAATTCTTCGGCTCATCGCAGCTCAGCCAGTTCATGGACCAGACCAACCCGCTGTCGGAAGTGACGCACAAGCGCCGCGTCTCGGCGCTCGGGCCGGGCGGCCTCACCCGCGAGCGCGCGGGCTTCGAGGTCCGCGACGTTCACCCGACCCATTATGGCCGCATCTGTCCGATCGAGACGCCGGAAGGCCCGAATATCGGCCTGATCAACTCGCTTGCCTCGTTCAGCCGCGTCAACAAATACGGCTTCATCGAGACGCCGTACCGCAAGGTCGTGGACAACAAGGTGACCAACGAGGTCGTCTATCTCTCCGCCATGGAAGAGGCCAAGCATACGATCGCGCAGGCCAATGCCGAGCTCGACGCGAAGGGCGGCTTCGTCGAGGAGATCGTCTCCTCGCGCCAGGCGGGCGAGTTCCTGATGGCGCCGCGCGACCTGATCACGCTGATGGACGTGAGCCCCAAGCAGCTCGTGTCGGTCGCGGCCTCGCTGATTCCCTTCCTGGAAAATGACGACGCCAACCGCGCGCTGATGGGCTCGAACATGCAGCGCCAGGCGGTGCCGCTGGTTCGTGCCGAAGCGCCGTTCGTCGGCACCGGCATGGAAGAGACGGTGGCCCGCGATTCCGGCGCCGCCATCGCCGCCCGTCGTTCCGGCATCGTCGATCAGGTCGACGCCGCCCGCATCGTCGTGCGCGCGACCGGCGATGTCGAAGCCGGCAAGTCCGGCGTCGACATCTACACGCTGATGAAGTTCCAGCGCTCCAACCAGAATACCTGCATCAACCAGCGCCCGCTCGTAAAGAAGGGCGACTTCGTGCAGGAAGGCGATGTGATCGCAGACGGTCCCTCGACCGACCTCGGCGAGCTGGCGCTCGGCCGCAACGTGCTCGTCGCTTTCATGCCCTGGAACGGCTACAATTTCGAGGATTCCATCCTGATCTCCGAGCGGATCGTGAAAGACGACGTCTTCACCTCGATCCATATCGAGGAGTTCGAGGTGATGGCCCGCGACACCAAATTGGGGCCGGAGGACATCACGCGCGACATCCCGAATGTCGGCGAGGAAGCGCTCAGGAACCTCGACGAGGCGGGCATCGTCTATATCGGCGCCGAGGTGGAGCCGGGCGACATCCTGTGCGGCAAGATCACGCCCAAGGGTGAATCGCCGATGACGCCGGAAGAGAAGCTGCTGCGCGCCATCTTCGGCGAGAAGGCCTCCGACGTGCGCGACACGTCGCTGCGCCTGCCGCCGGGCGTGTCCGGCACCGTCGTCGAGGTCCGGGTCTTCAACCGCCACGGCATCGACATCGACGATCGTACCCGCGCCATCCAGACCGAGGAGAAGGATCGCCTGCGCAAGGACGCCGAGGACGAACGCAACATCCTGAAGCGTTCGACTTATGCGCGCCTCAGAGAGATGCTGATCGGCCAGGTCGCGACCGCCGCGCCCAAGGGCGCCAAGAAGGGCGCCGAGATCGACGCCGCTGCGCTCGACGCGGTCGAGCCGCACGAATGGTGGAAATTCGCGGTCAAGGACGACAAGCGCCAGGCCGACCTGGAGGCCGTCCGCGCCCAGTATGACGAGGCCGAAGGCGTCATCAAGCGTCGCCTGGAGGACCGGATCGAGAAGCTGGAGCGCGGCGACGAGCTCCCGCCGGGCGTCCTCAAGATGGTCAAGGTGTTCGTCGCGGTGAAGCGCAAGCTGCAGCCCGGCGACAAGATGGCCGGCCGTCACGGCAACAAGGGCGTGATCAGTCGCATCCTGCCGCAGGAGGACATGCCGTTCCTGGAGGACGGCACCCCGGCGGATATCGTGCTGAACCCGCTCGGCGTGCCGAGCCGGATGAATGTCGGGCAGATTTTCGAGACCCATCTCGGCTGGGCCGCGCGCGGCTTGGGCAAGCAGGTCGCGGAGCTGCTGGACGGCATCCACGCCAAGGGCAAGGACATCGCCGCCGGCGACGTGAAGGGCCTGCGTTCGAAGCTCAAGGACATCTACGGCAAGGCCTATCATGCCGAGATCGACGCGCGCGACGACGAACAGGTGATGGAGCTGGCGTCGAACCTGACGACGGGCGTGCCGATGGGCACTCCGGTGTTCGACGGCGCCAAGGAAGCCGACGTGTCCGACATGCTGACGCTGGCCGGGCTCGACGAGTCGGGTCAGGTGGACCTGTTCGACGGCCGCACCGGCGACAAGTTCGACCGCAAGGTGACGGTGGGCTACATCTACATGCTGAAGCTGCACCACCTGGTGGACGACAAGATCCACGCCCGCTCGATCGGCCCGTACAGCCTCGTCACCCAGCAGCCGCTGGGCGGCAAGGCGCAGTTCGGCGGCCAGCGGTTCGGCGAAATGGAGGTCTGGGCGCTCCAGGCTTACGGCGCCGCCTACACGCTGCAGGAAATGCTGACGGTGAAGTCGGACGACGTGATCGGCCGCACCAAGGTCTATGAGGCGATCGTCAAGGGCGACGACACGTTCGAGGCCGGCATTCCGGAAAGCTTCAACGTGCTGGTCAAGGAAATGCGCTCGCTGGGCCTCAATGTCGAGCTCGACAGCATCATCTCCGACGAGGACGAAGAGCCGACCCAGCTGGCGGCGGAATAAGGGAGCGGGCGGCGACGCCCCTCCCCCTTCCGCCCGACGACGAGATTTCCCGAAAGAGGGACTGAAAAATGAACGAACTGACCAACTTCGCGAACCCGGTGGCCAAGCCGGAGACGTTCGACCAGATCAAGATCGGCATCGCCTCGCCGGAGCGCATCCGTTCCTGGTCGTTCGGCGAGATCAAGAAACCCGAGACGATCAACTACCGCACGTTCAAGCCCGAGCGCGACGGCCTGTTCTGCGCGCGCATTTTCGGTCCGATCAAGGACTACGAGTGCCTGTGCGGCAAGTACAAGCGCATGAAATACAAGGGCATCGTCTGCGAGAAGTGCGGCGTCGAGGTCACCGTCTCGAAGGTCCGCCGCGAACGGATGGGCCATATCGAGCTGGCCGCGCCGGTCGCCCATATCTGGTTCCTGAAGTCGCTGCCGAGCCGCATCGGCCTCTTGCTCGACATGCAGCTCAAGCAGCTCGAGCGCGTGCTCTATTTCGAGAGCTACATCGTCACCGAGCCGGGCCTCACCCCGCTGGAGAAGTATCAGCTCCTCACCGAGGACGAGCTGCTCGACGCGCAGGACGAATATGGCGAGGACGCCTTCACCGCCGGCATCGGCGCCGAGGCGGTCAAGCAGATGCTGATCGACCTCGATCTGGAGGGCGAGAAGAAGGCGCTGCTCGAGGAGCTGGAGACCACCAAGTCGGAGCTCAAGCCCAAGAAGATCATCAAGCGGCTCAAGGTCGTCGAGAGCTTCCTCGATTCCGGCAACCGGCCGGAATGGATGATCCTGGACGTCGTGCCGGTCATCCCGCCGGAGCTGCGCCCGCTCGTCCCGCTGGACGGCGGCCGTTTCGCGACGTCGGACCTCAACGATCTCTATCGCCGCGTGATCAACCGCAACAACCGCCTGAAGCGGCTGATGGAGCTGCGCGCGCCGGACATCATCGTGCGCAACGAAAAGCGCATGCTGCAGGAAGCGGTCGACGCGCTGTTCGACAATGGCCGTCGCGGCCGCACGATCACCGGCGCCAACAAGCGTCCGCTGAAGTCGCTGTCCGATATGCTGAAGGGCAAGCAGGGCCGCTTCCGCCAGAACCTGCTCGGCAAGCGCGTCGATTATTCGGGCCGTTCGGTGATCGTGACCGGTCCTGAGCTCAAGCTGCACCAGTGCGGCCTGCCGAAGAAGATGGCGCTCGAGCTGTTCAAGCCGTTCATCTACTCGCGCCTCGACGCCAAGGGCCTCTCCATGACGCTCAAGCAGGCGAAAAAGTGGGTCGAGAAGGAGCGCAAGGAAGTCTGGGACATCCTCGACGAGGTGATCCGCGAGCATCCGGTGCTCTTGAACCGCGCGCCGACGCTCCACCGCCTCGGCATCCAGGCGTTCGAGCCGGTGTTGATCGAGGGCAAGGCGATCCAGCTCCACCCGCTGGTCTGCGCCGCGTTCAACGCCGACTTCGACGGCGATCAGATGGCCGTGCACGTCCCGCTGTCGCTGGAAGCGCAGCTGGAAGCGCGCGTGCTGATGATGTCGACCAACAACATCCTCAGCCCCGCCAACGGCAAGCCGATCATCGTACCCTCGCAGGACATGATCCTCGGCCTCTATTATCTGTCGATGGAGCGCGAAGGCGAGCCGGGCGAGAATTCGATCCTGGCCGACATGGAGGAGGTCCATCAGGCGCTGTTCGCCGGTTCGGTGACGCTGCACACCAAGATCGTCAGCCGCGTCCCGCAGACCGACGAGAACGGCAAGACCTACATGAAGCGCTTCGAGACGACGCCGGGCCGTATGCTGCTCGGCGAGACGCTTCCGAAGAGCCACAAGGTGCCGTTCGAGACCGTCAACCGCCTGCTGACCAAGAAGGAGATCGGCGACGTCATCGACATCGTCTATCGCCACACCGGCCAGAAGGAGACCGTGCTGTTCGCCGACGCGATCATGGCGCTGGGCTTCCGCCACGCCTTCCGCGCCGGCATCTCCTTCGGCAAGGACGACATGATCATCCCGGTCGAGAAGGAGAAGATGGTCGACGAGACGCGCACGCTCGTGAAGGATTACGAGCAGCAGTATCAGGACGGCCTGATCACGCAGCAGGAGAAGTACAACAAGGTGATCGATGCCTGGAGCCGTTGCGGTGATCAGGTGGCGAACGCCATGATGGACAAGATCAAGGCGCAGCCGAAGCAGGACGACGGCCGTCTCGCTCCGGTCAACTCGATCTACATGATGGCCCATTCCGGCGCCCGCGGCTCGCAGGCCCAGATGAAGCAGCTCGCCGGCATGCGCGGCCTGATGGCCAAGCCGTCGGGCGAGATCATCGAGACGCCGATCATCTCCAACTTCAAGGAAGGCCTGACCGTCCTTGAATATTTCAACTCGACCCACGGCGCCCGCAAGGGCCTGGCCGACACCGCGCTCAAGACGGCGAATTCGGGCTACCTGACCCGTCGTCTCGTCGATGTGTCGCAGGATTGCGTCATCGTCGAGGAGGATTGCGGCACCGAGAACGTGCTCGATATGCGCGCGATCGTGCAGGGCGGCGCGGTCATCGCCTCCTTGGGCGAGCGCATCCTCGGCCGCACCCCGGGCGAGGACATCGTCGATGCCAAGACGGGCGACGTGATCGTCAAGGAAGGCGCGCTGATCGACGAGGCCGCGGCCCTGAAGATCGACGAGCTCGGCATCCAGTCGGTCAACATCCGTTCGCCGCTGGTCTGCGAGAGCGAGATGGGCGTGTGCGGCAAGTGCTACGGGCGCGATCTCGCGCGCGGCACGCCGGTCAATATCGGCGAGGCGGTCGGCGTCATCGCCGCCCAGTCGATTGGCGAGCCGGGTACCCAGCTCACCATGCGGACCTTCCACATCGGCGGCGCCGCCCAGCTCAACGAAACGTCGAGCCTTGAAGCCGCCGTGGACGGCACGATCGAACTGCGCGACCTGCCGACGATCACCGATCCGCGCGGCCGGCGCATCGCCATGGCCCGCAACGGCGAGCTGGCGATCGTCGACATGGACGGCCGCGAGCGCGCCTCGCACCGCATCCCTTATGGCGCGCATCTGATGGTCGATCACGGCCATATCGCATCGAAGGGCGACCGGATCGCGGAATGGGATCCGTTCATGATGCCGGTCATCACCGAAAAGGGCGGCAAGGTCGCCTTTCAGGACCTGATCGAGAACAAGACGCTCACCGAGCAGACCGACGAAGCGACCGGCATCGCCCAGCGCGTCGTCACCGAATACCGGGCGACCGGCCGTTCGAAGGAGGACCTGCGTCCGCGTATCACCCTGCTCGACGAGAAATCGGGCGAGGCGGCGCGCTACATGCTTGCCCCGGGCGCGATGCTGTCGGTCGAGGAAGGCCAGGTGGTCGAGGCCGGCGAAGTGCTCGCCCGCGTCAGCCGCGAAGCCGCCAAGACCCGCGACATCACCGGCGGTCTGCCGCGCGTCGCCGAGCTGTTCGAGGCGCGCAAGCCCAAGGAGAACGCGATCATCGCCAAGGTCTCCGGCCGGATCGAATTCGGCAAGGACTATAAGGCCAAGCGCAAGATCGCGATTCGGCCCGAGGACGGGGGCGATCCGGTCGAGTATCTGGTGCCGAAGTCCAAGGTTATCGACGTGCAGGAGGGCGATTTCGTCAAGCGCGGCGACAACCTGATCGGCGGCTCGCCCGATCCGCACGACATCCTCGAGGTGCTCGGCGTCAAGGCGCTGGCCGAATATCTCGTGTCGGAGATCCAGGAGGTCTATCGCTTGCAGGGCGTGAAGATCAACGACAAGCACATCGAGGTGATCGTCCGCCAGATGCTGCAGAAGGTCGAGATCACCGAGTCCGGCGACACCACCTTCCTGGTCGGCGAACAGGTCGACCGGCAGGAGATGAACGAGGTCAACGCGAAGCTGAAGGAACAGCCCGGCAAGAAGAAGCCGGCCGAAGGCAAGCCGGTGCTGCTCGGCATCACCAAGGCGAGCCTGCAGACCCGGAGCTTCATCTCCGCAGCCTCGTTCCAGGAAACGACCCGTGTGCTCACCGAGGCTTCGGTGCAGGGCAAGATCGACACCCTGGAGGGTCTCAAGGAGAACGTTATCGTCGGCCGCCTGATTCCGGCGGGCACCGGCGCGGGCATGAAGCGCATGCGGATCGCCGCCTCGTCGCGCGACGCGGCCCTGCGCGCCCAGCAGCGTTCGCTCCAGGAAGCACTGATCGCCGCCAATTCGGCGGAGGAAGAGCATGCGGCCGAGCTGGCGCAGGGGATGGAAGCGGCGATCAACGCCGATCCGCTCGCCTCCGTAGCGCCGAGCGGCCACGGCACGGACGCGGATGCCGGCGAGTATCTCCAGACCGCTGAAGATACCGCTCAGGCAGACGCCGAAGGCGCCCAGGAATAGCCGGGGCGCCTAGTGATACGAAGCGCCCCGCCGTATACCCTGCGGCGGGGCGCTTTCGTTTTCGGGCATGTCATGAAAGAAGCCTTCACTCTCTTCCTGCTCGCGCTTTTGATCGTGCCGCCGCTCTGGGGCATCCGCCGGGTGCGCCGGGTGCTGCGCGATCTGCCGCGACAGGACACGGAAATCCCGCAGGACGATCGGCCATGAACGCGGCCGAGCTGCGCGTCGCGATCTTCAGCGGCAATTACAATTATGTCCGCGACGGCGCGAACCAGGCGCTCAATCGCCTCGCCGATTATCTGCTGCGCCAGGGCGCGGCGGTCCGGGTCTATTCGCCGACCACGGACACGCCGGCCTTCGAACCGAAGGGCGATCTCGTTTCCGTCCCCTCCTTCCCGATTCCCGGGCGCAGCGAGTACAAGGTCGGCTTCGCGCTGCCGGCCCGTATCCGGCGCGATCTCCAGGCCTTCCGCCCCACGCTTTTCCACGTCGCCAGCCCCGAAATCACCGGCCACCGCGCGGTGACGCTGGCGCGCAAATGGGATCTGCCGGTGGTCGCCTCGGTCCACACCAGGTTCGAGACCTATCCGCGCTATTACGGCCTCGCCTTCATGGAGCCGCTGGTGCTGGCGACGTTGCGGCGCTTCTACCGCCGCTGCGATGCGATCTTCGCGCCGTCCGATTCGATGGCGCAGCTGCTGCGCGACCAGCGGATGAACTACGATGTCGGCATCTGGACGCGTGGCATCGACCGGGAAATCTTCAATGCCGGCCGGCGCGATCTGACCTGGCGCCGCGCGCTCGGCATCGCCGACGACATGCCGGCGATCGGCTTCACCGGGCGGCTGGTGATGGAAAAGGGCCTCGACGTCTTTTCCGAGACGATCGACCGGCTGGAGCGGCGGCAGATACGCCACAAGGTATTGATCGTCGGCGAGGGGCCGGCGCGCGACTGGTTCGAGAAGCGCCTGCCGCAGGCGATCTTCACCGGCTTTCAGTGCGGCAATGATCTGGGGCGCGCCGTTGCTTCGATGGACATGCTGTTCAACCCCAGTGTCACCGAGACGTTCGGCAATGTGACTTTGGAGGCGATGGCGGCGGGCCTGCCGGTGGTGGCGGCGCGGGCGACGGGCAGCGAAAGCCTGGTCGAAGACGGCGTCACCGGCCGGCTGATCCGTCCCGGCGCGCACGACGCCTTCTGCGAGGCGCTGGCATATTATTGCACCGACGCCGATGCCCGCGCCGCCGTCGGCCGGGCCGGGGAAGCCGCCAGCCGCCATTATGGCTGGGATGAGGTCAACCAGGCGCTGGTCGATTCCTACCTGCGCGTCATCCGCCAGCACAGCGGCGGCGGCCGGCAGAAGCCGAGCCCGGTTCCGTAAGTTCCTCCCCGGCCAATGCCGGGGAGGAAAAAAGGTGTTATTTCAGCCGTTCGATCTTCTGCGCGGCCTCGTCGAGGATCGCGGCGATCTCGTGCAGCTTGTCGTCGCTCATGTCCTCGCCGGTGGCGCGGTGCCACAGAGCCTGGAGCAGATTGGCGACCGAGCGCTTGATCGGCGCGCCGCCGGCCTTGCGCTGGTCGCTGCCGAGGCTTTCGAGCCGCGCCAGTAGCGCCTCGACCTCGTCCGCCTTCTCGGCAAGATGCGCCTTACCCTCCGCCGTCGCCGCGAAAGCCTTGCGCGCGCCCTCGGTCGCCTGCTCCTCGATCAGATCCATGTCCTGCAGCAAAGTGAGCGTCGGATAGACCACGCCCGGGCTCGGCGCATAGGCGCCGTGGGTCAGCTCCTCGACCGCGCGGATGAGGTCGTAGCCGTGGCGCGGCTGATCGGCGATCAGCTTCAGCAGGACGAGCCTCAGCTCGCCTGAATCGAACACCCTGCGCCGCCCGCGCCCGCCGCCATGGCGACGCCCGCTCCAGTCGCCCCAATCGCCCCAGCCGCGCGAGAACGCGCGGCCGCCGCCAAGCCCCATGGCGAACAGGCCCGCCGGAATCTCGAACGCGCGCTTGCCGCACTCGCCCTGCATCCTGAATCTCTTACCCATCTTCGATACTCCTGCCAAGATAGGCTGAGATATATCTTTTGATTCGATGCAGTCAAGATATATCTTAAAACATCTTCGCACATGCTCCTCATTCCGGCGCGAGAGCCGGAATGGCGAGGGAGGAGGATCAGGGGGCTGGCGCTCGGCCTTCCCCGCTCAGTACATTGCGATTGAGGAAATTCTCGATGGTCCGCCACAGATGCAATTCGCGCCCCGGCCCGCTCACCCGGTGCGTGGCGCCGGGATAGACCATCGTCTCGAAGGGCTGGCCGCGCCCCTGCAGCGCGCCCATCAGCACCGTCGTATGCTCGAAAACCACATTGTCGTCGGCCATGCCATGAATGAGCAGCAGATTGTCCGCGATCCGGTCGGCGACAGGGGCCACATCGGAGCCCTGATAGGGCGCCGGATCGATCGACGGATTGCCCAGATAGCGCTCGGTATAATGGGTGTCGTAGAGATCCCAGCGCGTCACCGGCGCGCCGGAGACCGCGGCCCGGAACGTGCCCGGCGCGGCGGCGAGCAGGCGCAGCGCCATATAGCCGCCATAGGACCAGCCGTTGACCGCGATCCGGTCGCCGTCGATATAATCCTGGCTCCGCAGCCAGGCCACGCCGGCCAATTGATCCTCCACCTCGACCTGCCCCATCGCATGATAGAGCGCGTCCTCGAACGCCTTGCCCCGCTCCGGCGTGCCGCGATTGTCGATCGAAAAGACGATCCAGCCCTGCTGCGCCAGATATTGCTGCTGCAGCGCGCCCCATGTCCGCGTCACCTGCCGTCCCGCGCCTGGCCCGCCATAGACGTGCAGGAACACCGGATAGCGCCGCCCCGGCTCGCGCGGCGGCGACAGCATGCGGTAATGCAGCTCCGTCCCGTCCGCCGCGCGGATCGTGCCGAAGACCGGTTCGATATGGCTGGCACGAAACGGCGCATAGGGATGGTTCTCGTCCAGCCGATTCTCCTCGATCCAGGCGAGCCGCTGCCCGGCGGCATCGGCGAGATAGACCTGTGAAGGCTGACTGGGATTGGAGCGGGTGATCAGCGCCCGTGTCGCGCCGCGATCCATCGCCGCCGCGTTCCACCAGCCCGCCTCGGTCACGCGCCGCGGCGCGGCCGGGGCGTTCATGTCGATCCAGTAGAGATGCTGCTCCAGCGGCGTGTCGAGATTGCCGGTGAAATAGATGCGGCCCGAAGCCTCGTCGACGCCCTGGATGTCACGCACCATCCACTCGCCGCTGGTGAGCTGCGTCCATTCGCCGTCGCGGAAGCGGTAGATGTGCGAGAAGCCGGATCGCTCGGAGGTCCACAGCAGGCTGCCGTCGCGCAGCGTGCGCAGATTGTCGTGCAGGTTGAGCCAGGTCTCCGCCGTCTCGGTGAACAGCACGGTCGAACGCCCCGTCGCCGGATCGACGCGCAGCAGATCCAGCCGTTTCTGGTCGCGGCTCTGGCGCTGGACGAGCAGCGCGCCGCCGTCCGCCGTCCAGTTCACGCGAGCGAGATAGATGTCCGTCTCCGCGCCGAGATCGACCTTCACCCGCCCCGAACCGTCCGGCCGCATCACATGGAGCTCGACCAGCGCGTTGGGCGTGCCGGCCAGCGGATAGCGTTGCTCGTAGACGCGCGTGCCCTCCGCGCCGATCGCGGTGCGGGTGACGGTCCGCACCGGCGCTTCGTCCACGCGCGCGAGGGCGATATAGCGGTCGTTCGGCGACCACCAGTGGCCGGTATGGCGGTCCATCTCCTCCTGCGCGACGAATTCGGCCGAGCCCCAGCTCACCGTCTCCGGACCCTCCGGGGTCAGCCGGCGCTCGCCCCGCCCGTCGGCGCCGATCACATAAAGCGCCCGATCGCGCACGAAGGAGATGTAGCGGCCGGTGCGCGACACCTGCGCGTCCAGCTCGGTCGCTTCCGTCTCGGTGATCCGCCGCACCGCGCCGTCCAGCCCGGCGAGATAGAGATCGCCGTCCAGCGGCACGAGGATCGAGCGCCCGTCCGGCGCCCAGTCATAGGACACGATGCCGCGCACGCCGGCCAGGCGCGCCCGCTCGCGGCGCATCATCTCTTCTTCCGAAAGCGCCGCGCCGGTGCCGACCCGGGCGCTGTCCACGAGCATCCGCGCCTCGCCGGTGCTGGTGTCCACCGCCCACAGGTCGAACCGCTCGCGATCCTCCGCACGGTTGCGCAGCAGGGTTGCGAGCCGCCCGTCCGGCGACAGCTTGAGCAGGCGCGGCGTCGGCCCGGAGAGCGACGGGCTGGCGACGATCCGCTCGAGCGTCAGCTCTTCGGCCTGGGCGGAGACGGGGGCGGCGGCCGCGATCATCGCGGCGAGGGGAAGCAGGGTGCGCATGGCGGCACCCTAGCCGGGCTGGCGGCAAAGAAAAGGGCGGGAAGGACCAGTGTCCTCCCCGCCTCATTCGTCATGCCAGCGCAGGCTGGCATCCATGCTGACTCCGTATGGACCCCAGCCTTCAGCCTTTGGCTGAAGTTTATCCTGAGCGCCTGCCTTGCAGGCAGTCGAAGGGCTGGGGTGACGGAAACAAATCAGCCCTCGGCGGCCTCGGTCGCAGCGGGGCGCTGGTCGCGCCGTTCGGCGATGCGGGCGGCCTTGCCGGTGCGGCCGCGCAGATAATAGAGCTTGGCGCGGCGGACGGCACCGCGGCGGACCACCTCGATCGAGTCCACGTTCGGCGAATAAAGCGGAAAGACGCGCTCGACGCCCTCGCCGAAGCTGATCTTGCGCACGGTGAAGCTGGAGCCCAGCCCCCGGTTGGCGCGGGCGATGCAGACGCCCTCGAAATTCTGGATGCGGGTGCGCTCGCCTTCGACGACCTTCACGCCGACCTTCAGCGTATCGCCCGGGCGGAATTCCGGGATCGACTTGGTCGACTTGAACTGCTCGATGGCCTCGGCCTCGAGCGTCTGGATGAGGTTCATTTCACTAACCTTCTTCTTCGCGCCGCGCGCCAGAGGGCGGTGGCCTTCGCGCGCCCCCGTGGCGCGCGATCAGGTCCGGCCGCCTTAGCCGTGTCTCTTTCTCCGCCTGCGCCTGGCGCCATGCGGAGATTTTCGCATGATCCCCCGACCGCAGCACCTCGGGGATCGTGCGCCCTTCCCAGTCATAAGGTCGGGTATAATGCGGATATTCGAGGAGGCCGCTTTCGAAGCTTTCCTCGTCCCCGCTTGAAGCCGCGCCCATTACCCCGGGAAGGAGGCGAACGCAAGCGTCGAGCAGGGTCAGCGCCCCCATCTCGCCGCCGGAGAGGATATAGTCGCCGATCGACACCGGAATCAGCGGCCGCGCCTCGAACAATCGCTCGTCGATCCCCTCGAACCGGCCGCACAGAATCGAGACGCCGGGACCGGCGGCCAGCTCGCGCACGAAGCCCTGCGTCAGCGGCGCGCCGCGCGGCGTCATGACCAGCATCGGCGCCGCCGGCCGCCGCGCCAGCACCTCGTCCACCGCCCGCGCCAGCACGTCCGCACGCATCACCATCCCCGCCCCGCCCCCGGCCGGCGTGTCGTCCACCGAGCGATGCCTGTCGGTCGCGAAATCGCGGATCTGCACCGCGTCGAGCGACCAGATGCCGTCCTCCAAAGCGCGCCCCGCCAAGCTGAGGCCGAGTGGCCCCGGGAACATTTCCGGGTAGAGGGTGAGAACGGTCGCCGGCCAGGTCACTTTTTCGTCCAATTCTCAACCTTCAGGCCCGGCACATCGGCGAAGTCGGCCTCGTCCCGCGTTACGAGCGTCAAACCGAGCGAGACCGCATGGGCTGCGATCAACCGATCGAAGCTGCGGCGTCTGATGCCGATGCGCCGCGCGATGCGGCCATAGGCCTCGGCAGCCGCTGCGTCGAAATCATGGACGGTCAGCACACGCACCAGCTTGTCCAGGCGCTTGTCGTCTTCAGGATCGGCGTCTCGGTGCCGCGCCCCTACCCGAAGCTCGGCCAGTGTCACTGTCGAAATGGCAAGTCCCCGGGAAAAGCCGTCACGAATCCTGTCGCGCAGAGCGTCACTGCGCGCGAGAGCGAAATCGATGCACACATTCGTGTCGAGCAGATACACGCGTCAGGCTGCCCGGCCATGCGAGGAGGTCTCGCGCCAGTCATAATCCGACTGCTCGATATCGCCTCTGCCCTCCGTCATGAAGCCCGGTGAAAAGGCACCATAAAGGCTCATGAGGACGTTCAGAGTTTCGGCCTCCTTCCAGAAGGACAAACTGCCATCTGCATGGCGCGCGATCGCGATATCGTCGCCGTCCTCAAGGCCAAGTTCCTTCGGCAGGCGTAGCGCCAGCGAATTGCCCGACTTGAATATCTTCGCCCGATATTCCTTGCCCATCTCGGCCTCCGTATATACGTGCTGTATATACATCGCACCCGGCGTCGCTTCAAGGCGCGACGCGGAGGCGCAATTCCTGGATCGACGGCGGATTGGTCGGGGCGAGCAGCAGATAACCTTGCAGGATGCCCCGTTCGCAGCGCCATTCGAACGTGCCGGACATCGCGCCGGTGGCGGTGATCGGCGCATCGGTGGCGCAGGCGCCCACCTCTCCGCTCAGCCGCGCGAATTCGCGCGCCCAATTCTCCGCCGAACGATCGGGCAGGAAGTTCATCGCCAGCCGGTTCTCCACCGGACCGAGATTGCCCATGCGCCAGGCCGCGCCCGCGCCGGCATAAGCCTCGGCAAGGGCCGGCGTGACCGGCTCCACACGCGAACGAATGAAACCCGCGCGGCGCAGTTCCAGCGCGGTCCGGGTCAGCGTCGGGATCGGCGCGGCATAGGTGCGGTTGGCAAAAGCGAAGAGGGCCGTGCCCGAATCCGGCAGGACCATCATGTAGGAGCCGTAGCCCGGATAGCCGCCGCTGTGGGACAGGAGGAGGCCGAGATCGCAATCCTGCGCCGCGCTCAGCCCCATGCCATAAGCGACGGCGAAACGGCAGGCGGGCGCGCCGTCGAGGCCCGGCCGCTCGCTCGTGCGCGCGAAATTGAGGCCCTGGGCCAGCTCGCGCACCGTGGCGCGCCGCACCGGCCCCTCCTCCGGCCCGTCGCGCGCCGGCCAGGCGGAGGCGAGGAAGGCGAGCCAGCGGGCATAATCGTTCGCGCTGGTCTCGACGCCGCCCATTGCGCCGAACGCGCCGTGCGCCATGTCGCGCTCCAGCGAGTGCGCGTCATTCTCCCAGCGATAGCCGAGCGCGCGGCGCTCGCGCGGGGAGTCCGCCACTTCATAGCGAGTGGACGCCATGCCGAGCGGGCGCATGATCTCCTGCTCGATATACTCGGCATAGGGCCGGCCGGAGACGTTGGTGACGATCCGGCCGAGCAGGGCATAGCCGAAATTGGAATATTCGAAGGCTGTACCTGGCGCGCGGCTCATCGGCACGCCTTCGGCCAGAATCCGGGTGAAATCCGCCTCCGGCAGATCCTGCTGCAGATCGCCCCAGGGATTGTCGGTGACGAGCCCGCCCGTGTGGGACAGAAGGTCGCGCACCCGAATGCGCGGAGAGTCCGTGGTCGGATAGCTCCAGTTGCGCAGCTCCGGGACATAGGTTTCGGCGAGCGCATCGAGCGAGAGCCGCCCCTCGTCGCGCAGCTTCAGGATCGCGAGCGCGGTGAAGACCTTCGACATGGAGGCGATGCGGAATGTGCTGTCGCCCGTCACCGGACGGCGCTGCTCCAGATCCTGCACGCCCATCGTCGAGAGATGAACCAGCCGCCCGTTCTGCACGATGCCCCAGGCCAGGCCGGGGACGTGACGCTCCTCCATGAACTGGCGGAAAGGACCGTCGAGCGCGGGGGCCAGGCTTTCGACCGAAGCGGGCGGCGACGCGGGCCGGGCGGCCTGGGGCCAGGCCGGCGTGGCGGTCGCGAACAACAGAGCGGCAATCAGGGCGCGGCGCATATGATCCTCCCGGGGTTTCCTGCCAGTAAACCCAGCCCGGAGCGTCGCCTCAAGTCAGAAAAGCGGGATCGGCGACGATATGTCCCTCGGCGAGGTCGGCGATGCCGGGACGGAAGGGGATCAGCGCGCGCTTGCCGTCCGGCCGCTCGATCTCAAGCAGATCGCCCGCGCCGAAATTCTCGACCGCGACGACCGTGCCGAGCGCGGCGCCATCCGCATCCACGCAGGGCAGTCCGATCAGGTCGGCATGATAATATTCGCCCTCGCCCAGCGCGGGCAGTTCGTCGCGGGCGACCGAGAGAGTCGTCCCGCGCAGCGCCTCGGCGGCGCCCCGATCGGCGATTTCGGCGAAGCGTGCGATCGCGGCCTTCCCGCCGGGCTTCACCGATTTGAGGGTGAGCGTGCGCTCCCCCGCGAACAGCCTTTTGTGGACCTTCAGGCTGTCGATGCTCTCGGCAAAGAGCTTCAGGCGCACCTCGCCGCCGACGCCGTGCGCGCCGGCGACGGCGGCGAGGATGACCCGATCCGACAAGGCTTATTCGGCCTTCTCGGTGCCTTCCTCGGCGGGAGCCTCTTCGGCAGCGGCTTCGGGGGCAGCTTCTTCGGCCGGAGCCTCCTCAGCAGCAGGAGCCTCGTCGGCCGTTTCCTCGGCCGGCGCGGCTTCCTCAGCGGCGGGAGCCTCTTCGGCAGCAGCCTCGGCGGGAGCTTCCTCAGCCGGCGCTTCCTCGGCGGCAGTCTCTTCGGCCGGAGCGGCTTCCTCGACGGCGGGAGCCTCCTCGGCGACGACTTCCTCGGCCGGGGCCTCGGTGGCGGCTTCCTCGACCGGAGCTTCCTCAGCCGGCGCGGCGGCGGCCTCGGCCTCCTTGGCGGCCCGCTCCTCGGCGCGTTCCTTGGCCTTCTCGCCCGGCTCGGCCTTCTTCGGATTGTTCTTCGCGGCGCGCTCCAGAATGCCGGCGGCGTCGAGGAAGCGGTGGACACGGTCAGTCGGCTGAGCGCCGACGGAGAGCCAGTGCTTCACCCGGTCGGCATCGAGCTTCACGCGCTCGGGATTGTCCTTGGCGAGCAGCGGATTGTAGCTGCCAACGCGCTCGATGAACTTGCCGTCGCGCGGATTGCGCGCGTCGGCGACGACGATCTTGTAATAAGGCCGCTTCTTCGCGCCACCGCGCGCCAGCCGGATTGCAACTGCCATTTATTATTCCTTTCTGAGTGTTACGTTTATTTCTTGAACTTGTTCGGAAGATTGAAAGGGGCACCGCCCTGGCCGCCGGGAAGACCGGGAAAGCCGCCGGGCGGCAGTGCCGGCCCGCCGGGGCCACCCAGACCACCGAGCCCGCCGCCACCGCCGAAGAGCGCGCCGAGCTTGCCCAGCCCGCCCATCTTCCTGATCTTCTTCATCGCGGTGGACATTTCCTGGTGCATCTTGAGCAGCCGGTTCACTTCCTGGACCGTCGTGCCCGAGCCCTTGGCGACGCGAATCTTGCGCTTGGCGTTCATCAGGTCCGGCTTGGCCCGCTCCTTGGGCGTCATCGAGCTGATGATCGCGTCGAGCCGGCCGAGCACATTGCCTTCCAGCACGCCGCTCGCGTTCATCTGGTTCTTGATCTTGCCCATGCCGGGCATCATCGAGGCGAGCGCGCCGAGGCCGCCCATGCGCTGCATCTGCTGAAGCTGGGCGCGCAGGTCGTTGAGGTCGAACTGGCCCTTCGCCATCTTCTTGGCGAGCGCCTCGGCCTCCTCGACCTGGATCGTCTCCTGCGCCCGCTCGACGAGGCTGACGACGTCGCCCATGCCGAGGATGCGGCCCGCCACCCGCTCCGGATGGAAGGCCTCGATCTTGTCGATGCCCTCACCGACGCCGGCATATTTGATCGGCTTGCCGGTGACGGCGCGCATCGACAGCGCCGCGCCGCCGCGCGCATCGCCGTCCATCCGGGTGAGGACGACGCCGCTCAAATCGATCTGGTCGGAGAAGCTCTTGGCGACATTGACCGCGTCCTGGCCGGTCATGGCGTCGGCGACGAGCAGGACCTCCTGCGGCTGCGAGACTTCGGCGACCGCCTTCATCTCGTCCATCAGCGCCTGATCGACATGGAGACGGCCCGCCGTGTCGAGCATCAGCACGTCATAGCCCTGCAGCTTCGCCGCGTTGAGCGCGCGCCGGGCGATCTCGACCGGCGGCTGGCCCGCGACGATCGGCAGGGTGGCGATCTCGGTCTGCCGGCCGAGCACGGCGAGCTGCTCCTGCGCCGCCGGGCGATTGACGTCGAGCGAGGCCATCAGGACCTTCTTGCGGTCCTTCTCGGTCAGGCGCTTGGCGATCTTGGCGGTGCTGGTCGTCTTGCCCGAGCCCTGCAGGCCGACCATCATCACCACGGCCGGCGGCGCGACGGCGAGGTTCAGGCCCTCCTCCTCGCTGCCCAGCATCTCGACCAAAGCGTCATGGACGATCTTGACGACCTGCTGGCCCGGCGTGACCGAGCGCAGCACCTGCTGGCCAACCGCCTGCTCGGTGGCGCGATCGACGAATTCGCGGACGACGGGCAACGCGACATCGGCCTCGAGCAGGGCGATCCGCACCTCGCGCATCGCGCCGCGGACATCCTCCTCGTTGAGCGCGCCGCGGCCGCGCAGCCGGTCGAACACGCCGGACAGGCGATCTCCCAGGCTTTCGAACATGCGTGCGCTCCTCGAATTCCGGCGCCAAACGCGAAAAACGCCGGCGGGTGAATCTCACCGGCCAGCGTGCGCGCGTGGCGCTTTGATGCTTACCCCAATCGGGATGCGCGGCCTGTACCGGGAAAGGCTCCGGAACGCAAGTTTGGCTTAGCCGGCCTCGCCTTCGTCCAGCACCTGCCGCACCTTCTTCGCCAGCTGCTCCACCGTGAACGGCTTGGCGAGGAAAGCGACACCGGCGTCGAGCATGCCGTTATGGACGATCGCGTTGCGGGTATAGCCGGTCGTATAGAGCACCTTCAGCCCCGGCCGCTCGGCCACCGCCCGTTCGGCGAGCTGGCGTCCGTTCATGTCGGGCATCACCACGTCGGTGAACAGCAGATCGATGCGCGGCTGGAGAGTGATTACCGCGAGCGCCTGATGCCCGTCGGAAGCCTGGACCACCGTATAGCCCAGCTCGCGCAGCGTATCGACCGAGACGTGGCGCACACGCTCCTCGTCCTCGACGACCAGCACGATCTCGCCGTCGCGGGCGCGCGGCAGATCGCCGGCCCCGTCCGACGCGACCGCCGTGCCGCTCTCTTCCTGACCCAGGAAGCGCGGCATGTAGATTTTCACGGTCGTGCCATGGCCGGGCTCGGAATAGATTTTCAGATGGCCGCGCGATTGCTTGACGAAGCCGAACACCTGACTGAGGCCCAGCCCGGTGCCCTGGCCCGGCCCCTTCGTGGTGAAGAAAGGGTCGAAGGCGCGCTCGGCGATGTCGGGTGTCATGCCGGTGCCGGTGTCGGTGACGCAGATCACCGCATACTGGCCCGGCTCCACTCCGGGATGGGCGGCGGCATAGTCGTCGTCCAGATGGCCGTTCGCGGTCTCGATGGTGAGCTTGCCCCCGTCCGGCATCGCGTCCCGTCCGTTCACGCACAGATTGACGATCGCGTTTTCGAGCTGGTTGGCATCGACGAAGGCGCGCCACAGCCCGCCGGCCAGCACCGTCTCCACCTCGATCTGCTCGCCCAGAGTACGGCGCAGCAGCTCCGACATGCCGCCGACCAGCTTGTTGGCGTCGATCGATTGCGGCGCCAGCGGCTGCTGGCGGGAAAAAGCGAGCAGCCGCGCGGTCAGTTGCGCCGCATTCTGCGCGCCTTCCATCGCATTGCCTATGCACTTGCCGACCTTGGCGATGTCGCCGCCGGCCATGCGCCGCTGGGCCAGATCGAGCGAACCGATGACGAGCGTCAGCATGTTGTTGAAGTCATGCGCGATACCGCCGGTGAGCTGGCCGACCGCTTCGATCTTCTGCATCTGGCGCAGCCGCCCTTCGGCCTCCTCGCGGCTCTCCGCCTCGGCGACGAGCAGGCGATTGGTCTCGGCGAGCACGTTGCCCGCGGAAAGCGCTTCGGCGAGCCGACGCCGGTGACTGCGCACCGTCACGAGACCGAGGATGAGGACAAGCAGGATGCTCGCGGCCAGCGCGCCGGTCACCATCCTCGCCTGTTGCCGCGCCCGATCGCTGCGGAGCGCGAACAGCCGCTCCTCCTCGGCCTTCATCTCCGCGACGACTCCGCGCGCTTCGTCCATCAGTGCCTTGCCGCGGAAGAAATGCTCGGGAGCGGTCGGCACGCTGCGCCAGTAGTTTTCGATCGAAAGGCGCAGGAAATTCAGCCGCTCGCGGGCATGGATGGCGAAGCGGTCGAGCGCCTCGATCTGGCGGGGATTGTCCGCGACCGCTTCGCGCAACTGACCGAAGTCCGCATTGATGGTGGACACGGCATCGTCATAAGGCTGCAGGAATTCGCTGCGCCCGGTGAGCAGGAAGCCACGGTTGCTCGTTTCGGCATCCTGCAGCTTGGAAAGCAGGCCCGAAAGCTGGTTTTCGACGCGCAGGGTGTGCTTGACCAGTTCGGCCGAGCGCTGCTGCTCGACGGCGAGCCAGACCGTCGCCAACACGGCGGCGATCAGCAGCACGAAGCCGCCTATCAAAACGATCACCGAACGATCGCGGCGCGCCGACAAGACCGGATCGGACATCTGATGTGCGCGCGCTGCCATGCGTCCCCCTTCTCGCACCGGACCCTAAGGTGCCGGAGCGGAGGGCGCAACTCGCGGCCAAGGTGGACTTGGCCCCACGCAACACCTAGATCGCCGCACGATGACGCTGCGTTTCCACAAGATGCACGGGCTGGGCAATGACTTCGTCGTTATCGACGCACGCGTCGATGGGGCGGCGATGGATGCGGCCCGCGCCCGCGCCATCGCCGACCGGCGCACCGGCATCGGCTGCGATCAGGTTATCGTGCTCGAACCCTCGAACGTCGCGGACGTCCGGATGCGCATCTGGAATGCCGACGGCGGCGAAGTGGAATCCTGCGGCAACGCGACGCGTTGCGTGGTGCTGCTCGAGGCCCGCGACGTCATGATCGAGACGAAGGGCGGTGTGCTTGAAGGGCGGCTGGACGGCGCCGGGGCAAGCGTCGACATGGGCGCACCTCACTTCGACTGGGAGGACATTCCCCTCGCCTACCCGCTCGACACCGCCGAGCTACCGGTCGCCTGGGAGGAGCTGGACGCGCCCCTCGCGGTCAATGTCGGCAACCCGCATGTCGTTTTCTTCGTCGACGATGCCGATGCGGTCGATCTCGAGCGGCTCGGCCCGATCGTCGAGCATGACCCGCTCTTTCCCGCCCGGGTGAACGTCAATGTCGCCTCCCGCGAGGGCGATGCGATCCGCCTGCGGGTCTGGGAGCGCGGCGCGGGCCTTACCCGGGCCTGCGGCACCGGCGCCTGCGCGACCGCGGTGGCGGCGATCCGGCGGGGCATCGCGGCGAGCCCGGTCGAGGTGCTCCTGCCCGGCGGCGCGCTGACCGTCGAATGGGCTCCGGGCGGAACGATCCGCATGAGCGGCCCAGCCACCCATGTGTTCAGCGGCGAGACCGATCTGTGAGCGGCCCGGAGGTGATCACCATGGGCTGCCGTCTCAACCTCGCCGAAAGCGCGGCGATGCGCGCGCTGGCCGCCGATGCCGACGATCTCGTCATCGTCAACAGCTGCGCCGTCACCAACGAAGCGGTGCGCCAGGCCCGCCAGGCGATCCGCCGCGCCCGCCGCGCCCGCCCCAACGCCCGCATCTTCGTCACCGGCTGCGCCGCCCAGGTCGAGCCGGAAAGTTTCGCGGCTATGCCGGAGGTGGACCGGGTGCTGGGGAACCGGGAGAAACTCGATCCGGCCAGCTTCACCCACTCCGAACGGAGTTGGGAGGTCGCCGAAACCGAAATCCGCGTTTCCGACATCATGTCCGTCCGCGAAACCGCGCCGCACCTGATCGCGGGCTTTTCCGAGCATACCCGCGCCTTCGTCGAGGTGCAGAATGGCTGCGACCATCGCTGCACCTTCTGCATCATCCCCTATGGCCGGGGGCCGAGTCGCTCCGTACCGGCCGGCCGCGTCGTCGATCGGATCAAGGCCCTGGTCGGCGAAGGCTATCGCGAAGTGGTGCTGACCGGCGTGGACGTCACCAGCTACGGCCCCGATCTCCCCGGAGCGCCAACGCTCGGCCAGCTCGTCGAACGCATCCTGCGTCACGTGCCGGACCTGCCGCGCCTCCGCCTTTCCTCGTTGGACTGCATTGAGCTGGACGAACGCCTGTTCGAGATCGCCGCCTATGAGCCGCGCTTCATGCCGCACCTTCATATGAGCTTCCAGGCCGGCGACGACATGATCCTGAAGCGGATGAAGCGCCGCCACAGCCGCGCCCAGGCGATCGAGGCGGTCGCGCGCCTCAAGGCCGTGCGCCCGGAGATCGCGATCGGCGCGGACCTGATCGCCGGCTTCCCGACCGAAACCGAGGCGATGCACGAAAATTCGCTGCGCTTGGTCGAAGAATGCGACATCGTCTTTGCCCACGTCTTTCCTTTCTCGCCGAAGCAGGGCACCCCCGCGGCACGCATGCCGCAGGTCGATCCTGCAATCGCGAAGGAACGGGCGCGGCGGCTGCGCGGGGCGAGCGCCCGGCGGCGCGGCGGCTGGCTGGAAAGCCTGGTCGGCACGCGCCAGCGGGTGCTCGTCGAAAAAGGCGGGCGCGGCCATGCGGAAAATTTCGCGCCGGTTCGTCTATCGGGGACGGGCGAAGGGATATTGGAGGTCGAGATCACCGCGTTCGAGAATGACAGCCTGATCGGGACGCCCGCATGACCGAAACCTCCTGGTTCGATCGGATGCGGCTCGGCTTCCAGAAGACCTCCGAGCGGCTCGGCGACAACCTGACCGGCCTTGTCACCAAGGCGGCGCTCGACGAGGCGACGCTGGACGGGATCGAGGAGGCGCTGATCGCCTCCGATCTCGGCCCCAGCACCGCCGCCAAGGTCCGCGCCCGGCTGACGTCCGAGAAGTTCGAGCGCGGCCTCACCGATCAGGCGGTGCGCACCGTGGTCGCGGAGGAGCTGGAGAAGATCCTCGCGCCCGTCGCCGAGCCGCTGGAGATCGACGCCTTCCCGCGCCCGCAGGTGATCCTCGTCGTCGGCGTCAACGGCTCCGGCAAGACGACCACCATCGCCAAGCTCGCCCATCTCTTCATGGAGCAGGATTATTCCGTGCTGCTCGCCGCCGGCGACACGTTCCGCGCGGCGGCGATCGAGCAGCTCCAGATCTGGGCCGATCGCGCCGGCGTCCCGGTCATCAAGGGGCCGGAAGGCTCGGACAGCTCCGCCATCGTGTTCGACGGCGTGAAGAAGGCCACCGCCGAGGGCATCGACGTGCTGATCGTCGACACGGCCGGGCGACTCCACAACAAGAAGGACCTGATGGACGAACTCGCCAAGATCCGCCGCGTGCTGGGCCGGCTCAATCCCGCCGCGCCGCACGACGTGGTGCTCGTCCTCGACGCGACCACCGGCCAGAACGCGCTCTCGCAGATCGAGACGTTCCGCGAGGTGGCGGGCGTCACCGGCCTCGTCGTCACCAAGCTGGACGGCACGGCGCGCGGCGGCGTGATGGTCGCGGCGGCGGACCGCTACGGCCTGCCGATCCACGCCATCGGCGTCGGCGAGGGCATGGGCGATTTCCGCCCGTTCGATCCGGCCGAGGCGGCCCGGGCCATTGCGGGAGTGAGTGCATGAACATCGCGCCAAGGGATATACCCTCTAAATACCCGCAGGCGTCGGCCGGCGCGCGCCTGCTGATCGATCTCGGCCCGCTGCTGGTCTTCTTCCTGGCCAATTTCTTCGCGCCGGTGCCGGACACGCTCAAGATCTTCGTCGCGACCGGCGCATTCATGGTCGCGATGATGATCTCGATGCTCGTCTCGCAGCTCAAATACCGCCACATCTCACCCTTGCTCTGGTTCTCAGGGGTCATGGTGGTCGTGCTCGGCGGCATCACGATCTGGCTGCACGACGAGACCTTCATCAAGGTGAAGCCGACCATCTATTACACGATCGTCGCCGCCCTGCTGATCTTCGGGATGAAGACCGGCCGCAACCTGCTCAAGATGGTGCTGGGCACGGCCTATCCCGGCCTGTCGGAGCGCGGCTGGCACCTGCTCACCCGCAACTGGGCGATCTTCTTCCTCGTCATGGCGGTGGCGAACGAAGCGGTCTGGCGCTCGACCACCACCGATTTCTGGGTGGGCTTCAAGCTGTGGTTCTTCCTGCCCGTCACCTTCCTCTTCGCCGCCGCCAACATCCCCATGCTGCTGCGCCACGGCCTCGCGCTGGAAACGCCGGCCGAAGAGCCTCCCATCCCCCCGAGCCAGTGAGCCTGAACGCAATGGATTCCGTCATCTCGATCAAAGGGCTGAGCAAGACCTACGCATCGGGCCTGCAGGCGCTGAAGCCGATCGACCTCGATATCCGCCGGGGCGAGATTTTCGCGCTGCTCGGGCCGAACGGCGCCGGCAAGACGACGATGATCTCGATCGTCTGTGGCATCGTCACGCCCAGCGCCGGAACCGTGACGGTGGACGGCCACGATCACCAGTCCGGCTATCGCGCCGCGCGGCGCAAGATCGGGCTGGTGCCGCAGGAGCTGCACACCGATTCCTTCGAGAGCGTCTGGGCGACCGTCACCTTCAGCCGCGGCCTGTTCGGCTGCCCGCCGAACCCCGCGCATATCGAGAAGGTACTGAAGGAGCTGTCGCTCTGGGACAAGCGCAGGGCGAAGATCATGGAGCTGTCGGGCGGCATGAAGCGCCGCGTGATGATCGCCAAGGCGCTCAGCCACGAGCCTGAAATCCTGTTCCTGGACGAGCCCACCGCCGGCGTCGATGTCGAGCTGCGCCGCGACATGTGGGAGCTGGTCCGCCAGCTCCGCGAGAGCGGCGTCACCATCATCCTCACCACCCATTATATCGAGGAGGCCGAGGAGATGGCCGACCGGGTGGGCGTCATCAACAAGGGCGAGCTGATCGTCGTCGAGGAGAAGACCGCCCTGATGAAGAAGCTCGGCAAGAAGGAGCTGACGCTCAATCTGGCCGAGGTGATGGGGGCCATCCCGCCCGAGCTCGCCGACTGGAAGGTGACACTCGAAGCCGACGGCCACGAGCTGCGCTACACGTTCGACGCCAATGCCGAGCGCACCGGCGTGCCCTCCTTGCTCCGCCGGATGAGCGACCTCGGCATCGGCTTCAAGGATCTCAACACGAAGCAAAGCTCGCTGGAGGACATCTTCGTGAGTCTCGTACACCGGAAGGACGCCGCATGAGCATCAATCTCTACGGCATCTGGGCGATCTACCGCTTCGAGATGGCGCGGGCGCTGCGCACGCTCTGGCAGAGCCTGGTCACCCCGGTCATCACCACCTCGCTCTATTTCATCGTCTTCGGCGCGGCGATCGGCTCGCGCATGACGGAGATCGACGGCGTGCCCTATGGCGCCTTCATCGTGCCGGGACTCATCATGCTCTCGCTCTTCACGCAGAGCATCTTCAACGCCAGCTTCGGCATCTTCTTCCCGAAGTTCATCGGCACGATCTACGAACTGCTGTCCGCGCCCATCTCCCCGCTGGAGACGGTGATCGGCTATGTCGGCGCGGCGGCGACCAAGTCGATCGTGCTCGGCCTCGTCATCCTCGGCACGGCGGCCTTCTTCGTGCCGCTCCAGATCGTTCACCCGCTCTGGATGATGGCCTTCCTCGTCCTCACCGCGACGACGTTCAGCCTGTTCGGCTTCATCATCGGCATCTGGGGCAAGAATTTCGAGCAAATCCAGTTCGTGCCGATGCTGGTCGTGACCCCGCTCACCTTCCTCGGCGGCGCCTTCTACTCGCTCGAAATGCTGGGCGAGCCGTGGCGGACGATCACCTTTTTCAACCCGGTCGTCTATCTGATCAGCGGCTTCCGCTGGAGCTTCTACGGCACGTCGGACGTCGGCGTGGAGATCAGCCTCGCCGCCACGCTCGGTTTCTTCTTCCTCTGCCTCGCCATCATCGCCTGGATGTTCAAGACCGGCTACCGGCTGAAGACCTGATTCCCTCCCCACGATTTGGTGGGGAGGAAAAAAACTCTACTGCTCCTGATCGGCCCGGCTGGCACCTTCGCCGTCGAGGTTCCGCGCCACGAAGTCCCAGTTGATCACATTGCCGAGCACCTTTTCGGCAAAGACCGGCCGCGCGTTGCGATAGTCGATATAATAAGCATGCTCCCACACATCGAGCGTGAGCAGCGGCTTCATGCCGTCATGGACGACCGGCGTGTCGGCGTCGTGGAGCGAGGTGATCCCCAGCTTGCCGCCGTTCAGCACCAGCCAGGCCCAGCCGCTGCCGAAATGGCTGACCGCCTCGTCCTTCAGCTTGGCGAGCAGCGCGTCGGTGCTGCCGAACGCCTCGTCGATCAGACCGGCCAGCTTGCCCCCCGGCTGCTGTCCCTCGGCGGGCGCGAGGCATTGCCAGAAGAAGCTGTGGTTCCAGATCTGCGCGGCATTGTTGAACAGGCCCGTGTCGCCCTTGTCCTTGGCACGCGCGATTACCTCGACGAGCGAGGCGCCCTTCAGATCCTTCTCGTCGATCCAGCCATTGACCTTGTCGACATAGGCCTTGTGGTGCTTGCCGTGATGATAATCGAACGTCTCGGCGGACATGAACTCGCCGAGCGCGTCCTTGGGATAGGGAAGGTCGGGCAGCCTGAAAGCCATGACGCGCATCTCCTTTCTCGCTTCACCACCTTAACGCGGCGAAGCGGGAAAGGGTCGCCAAAAAACCGGCATTGCGCAGGATTTTTCCCGCGAGAGACGCCGGCGTTCAGCGCGTCACGCGGAAGCGCGTCAAATCCGCTCTCGGTTCTCTCCAACGCGGCGCCAGTTCGCTGGCACGCCGATAATCCGCATAAGCGGCGCGCGCATCGCCCAGCGTCTCGTGCGCGACGGCCCGACCGTAATGGGCGAGTTCGGGACGCATCGTATTGCGTTCCAGCGCGACCGTGAACAGCCGCGCGGCCTCGCCCGGCTGTTGGCGGACGATCAGCGCCGCGCCCTTGTTGAGATAGGCTTCGGGCTGACCGGGATCGATCGCCGAGGCCGCGTCGAAATCGGCGATAGCCGCGTCGATGTGCCCCAGCCGCATCCGCAATATGCCGCGATTGACATGCGTGGCCGCGGTGTCGCGGATATCGAGCCCGCCGACCCGCAGCGCGTCGTCGCAGCGGACGAGATCGCGCATGTCGACATTTCTTCGCAACTCCGCCGCCAGGTAGCAGCCACGCGCATCGCTGCTGCCGAGCGTGCGGACGCCAGCTTGTGCGAAGGCCGGAGACGCCGCGAGCGCGGCCGCGATCACATATCGCATGATAGCCATAGTCGACTCCCTCAACCACGGCCCACCTGGCTTCTTGTATCATGGAAGGCGGAGCGACACCATCCCGCACCGGCGGCGCGAACCGCCTTGTCAGGCCGCCGACGCTTCGGTCTCCGCCGACGCGGCGCCCTCGATCCAAGCGCGCCCGGCTTCCAGTCGTTCGATTTCGCGCCGCGCCATGCCGGCGACCAGCAGGCTGGAACCGTTCGTGCCTTCCTCCAGAACGGCGATGCGCGCGGCGAGCGACGGCGCGGTGCCGGCGCGGGCATGGAGCGCACGCCAGCGGATGCGGTCGCTGGGATGGCGCGCGGCGAACTCGTCGAGCAGATCGACCCCTTCGTCGCCGCCATAATGGGATGCCAGCGCCAGCAGCGGCTCCAGCGAGGTGCGCGTCATGATCCCGTCGATCCGGGCATGCTCGACATCGAAGCGATACTGGTCGCGGAAGGTTGCGGCGTGGGACGTCTCGACGATGTTGAGCGACACCGACATCTCGTCGGCGGGCAGCTGCAGATGGACGTCACGATGCGCGCGATAGAGCATCACCTTGCCGGGATCGAGCTTGGCGCGCTCGACGAAGCGCAGGTCCACTTTCTCGCCCGGCACGCCGACGACCTTGTCATACTCATATTCGTAATAGTCGCTCCAATAGCCCGGCCCGAGATAGCCGACGGTCAGGAACGAGAAATTGTGATCGTGCGGCACCCCGTAGAAGAAGGGATCGGTGCCGCTGTGACGGACGACGCTGTCCTTCAGTGCCGGCCAGAAATTGGCGCGCATGATGAACCGCTGGGAACTGGTGTGCAGCAGCACCACCTGCGCGCTGTACTGATTGTCGCGCACCTGCCCCGCGCAGCGGCGCTTGAGCTCGGCGATCATCATGTCGGCGAGGAAAGTGCGGTTGTTCGCGAGCTTCTTGAGCTCGTTCCCCCAGGCGGCGAAACCGTCTTCGTCGCGGGCGTCGAAATCGCTGGTCTCCAGCCGCTCGATCAGGTCGCCGAGCTCGCAGCTTTCCTGCGCCGGGGCGTCGATCAGGCGCGGCACAGGACGTCTCCCACGGCATCGGCGGCGTCCGCGAAGAACAGGCCGAGCGTCTGCCGGGCGGCCGCGCGAATCTCCGGGTGGGGATCGCCTTCGGCCATCCGCTTCAGCGCCGGCAGCGAAGCGTCCGCATCCATCGCCAGCATCTCGCGCATGATGTGCCAGCGCGTGTAGAAATGCGGGGAGGCGTTCAGCGTCTCCTCGATCAGCGCGAAAGCATCGTCGCGCTCCATCGCGCGCAGCAACGATACCATCATCTGGATGCGCGAGCTCGCCTCGTCCGTGCTGCTCGCGCCGACCAGCGCGAGCGACCCGCTGTCATATTCGGCGGCCAGCGGCGCGCCGCCGGTGCGGACCAGCGCCTGGAAATAGACCATGTCGCTCGTCGCATGCTCGATGACGAAGCTCTGGTGGCGACCGTCGATCACGATCTCTTCGCCGTCCTCGATCCGGCGGCGCTCGACGAAACGCGCCTTGCCTGCCTCGGCGGCGACGAAATTGTCGCCGATCGGCGGTGCTTCCCAGAAGGAGACGATGGCGCCGCCCGCCTTCACATAGCGAAACATGGTGAGCAGGCCGGTAAAGCCCAACGAGGTCGCGCCGCGCGCGCCGGATTTCTTGGCGGCGAGCATTTCCACCCCGGTGACGCCGAGCGCCATGGACAGGTCGTCATTGTGGAAGAGCAGCAGGCCGGTGTGAATTTCGCTCGACACCGGGTGGAAGGGCGGGCGGAAGAAAGGATCGGCGCGGCTGGAGGCGATCAGATCGTGCATCAGCGCCTCGATGTCGCCCGCCTTGTCCAGGAAGCGCCGCGCGGCATCGAGCACGGCATGCGGCGCGCGCTCGGGCAATTCGGTCAGCTCGCGTTCGAGTTGAGTCATCAGCGCGGACCGGCCCCAGTGGCGCGCGATGGCCTCGACGCCTTCGTGCGACCGGTTCTGCGCCTCGCGGTCGGCAAACCAGGCCTTCATCGCCGCGCCTGAAATCATGTCATTCGGTCCCGCATACACTGAAATGGGGCGGCGGCGCCGAAGCGCCCCCGCCCCAGCTTCCATAGCACGCTTTTCAGAGCGCGAGCAGGACCGCGACGACCACGCCGAGACAGAGAGGTCCACCGACCTCCTGCTGCCTGACCGAGCCGTGCATCCCGACGCTGGTGTTCAGCTCCGGAATGGCCGCGATGTCGATCTTCTTTTTCATCACAATTCCCCTCTGGAATATGCCGGTACCGGCAGGGTCGGGACGATCCGTCTTCAGCTCGGCCAAGAAACTGCCGGTCCTTTCCCTTGCGGGCCGACCGGGACGACGGTTCAACCTTTCCCGCATCAATAGTCACGGTCCGCGCGGATTCATGTTGCATGGTTAAAAATTTTTTTACCATGACCCGAAAAAAATTCGCATGTCATTGTTTTGAAATGAAAAATAATCGCGCGCTTTACGGCGCCCCGTGCCTCGCCTAGCCAAAAGGGGATGAATTCGGCCGACGATCGCAGCGCCAGGAACAGCGGCACCGGCGCGGTCCGCGAAGCGCACCGCTTCGATCCCGCGCCGCTGGCGGCGTGGCTTGCGGCCCATGTCGAAGGCTATGCCGGGCCGCTCGCCGTCGAGCAGTTCAGGGGCGGTCAGTCCAATCCCACCTACAAGCTGGTGACGCCCGGCCGCTCCTATGTGCTCAGGCGCAAGCCGCCGGGCGAACTGCTTCCAGGCGCCCATGCGGTGGACCGCGAATATCGCGTCATCGCCGCACTCGGCGCACAAGGCTTCCCGGTCGCCCGTGCCTACGGCCTGTGCACCGACGAAAGCGTCATCGGCACGCCCTTTTACGTCATGGAGATGGTGGAGGGGCGGATCTTCTGGGACACGACCTTCTCCGAGGTGAGCGCCGCCGGCCGGCCGGCCCATTTCGATGCGATGAACGCCACGCTGGCCCAGCTCCACATGATCGATCCGGACACGGCGGGCCTCGGCGATTATGGCAAGCCGGGCAATTATTTCGCCCGCCAGATCGCGCGCTGGTCGAAGCAATATGAAGGCGATGTGGAGGCCGGCCGGGTCGCGGCGATGGACCGGCTGGTCGAATGGCTGCCCGCCAACATTCCAGCCGACGAGCCGCGCGCGCGGGTCATCCACGGCGACTATCGTTGCGACAACATGATCTTCCATCCCACCGAGCCGCGCGTGCTCGCGGTGCTGGACTGGGAGCTGTCGACGCTCGGCCATCCGCTCGCCGATTTCACCTATCACCTGATGATGTACCGGATGCCGGCCGGCATCACGACCGGCCTGGCCGGCGCCGATCTCGCCGCGCTCAACATTCCGGGCGAGGACGAATATGTCGCGGCTTATTGCCGCCGCACCGGGCGCGACGGCATCGCGAATCTCGATTTCTACGTCGCCTTCAACCTGTTCCGGCTGGCCGGCATCGTCCACGGCATCAAGGGCCGCCTCGCGCGCGGCACCGCCGCCTCCGCCCACGCCGCCTCGATGGCCGCTGCGCTGGAACCGCTCGCCGACCTGGCGTGGGAACAGGCGAAGAAGGCTGGCGCGCGCTAGACGGATTGCCTAACCTGCCGGGGGGACCGGGGGAACTCATGCCGGAGACGGGAAGCGGCTGGCGGGGGAAGCTGAAGCGCGATCTCAAGCAGATCGGCGCCGCGCGGCTTGTCGTCACCTTCTTGTGCCTCGGCCTCGCTTTTTATGCGGCGCGCTTCGCCTGGGACATGCCGCTCGCCGCCGATGCCGAGCGCGCGCTCTACGACATCCGCTTCGATCGCGAGGCGGAGCGGGTCATGGCGCAGGACGACCGCATCGTCCTCGTCACGTACAATGACGACACGCTTGCCGAGCTCGGCAAGCGCTCACCGCTCGACCGCGCCCTGCTCGCCCGGGCGCTGCGCGCGATCGACGCCATGGGCCCGCGCGCGATCGGCATCGACATATTGATCGATCAGGCCCAGCCGGAGGATGCCGAGCTGATCGAGACCTTCCGGGCGATGCGCACGCCCACCTTCCTCGCTTATGCCTCGGCCGAATATAATCCGGACCAGATGCTGCACTGGCAGCAGGGTTTCCTCGACACCATGATGCGCGAGGTCGCGCCTGGCCCCGTCCGCCCGGCGAGCATCCGGCTCCAGCCCGATCTCGCCGACGGCGTGATCCGCCGCTGGCCGGATCAGCCGGCCGCGCTCCCGCCCCTGCTCGCCAACGCCATGGCGCCGGGCGTGCATCCCGAATTCCGCCGCTACACGCGCGGCATCGATTTCCGCCTGCCCGGCACCGCTGAAAATGACGAGGTGCCGGTCTTCACCAACCTGCCGATCCAGTTCGTCGCCGAATTTCCCGACGGCGTGCGCGACATGATCGCCGGGCGCTATGTGCTGATCGGCGGCGACATCCAGGATCTCGACGATTACGAGACGCCGATGACCCGCGTCTCCGGGCGCTGGATGAAGGGACTGGAGGTCCACGCCCATATCCTCGCCCAGTTGCTCGACGGTCGGATGAAGCCGCCGGTCGCCCCCTGGGCGCTGTGGCTGCTGGCGGTGGGCGTGGTCGCTGCGGGGGCGCTGACCAATCTGGTCGAGCTGCGCGGCTGGAAGCTGGCGCTGCTGCTCGCCGCCCAGGCCGGCCTGTTCGGCTATCTCCCCTTCCATCTCCAGGGGACCGGCATCGACACGATCGATCTGCCCGCCTTCGGCTGGGGAGCGGGCTGGCTGCTCGCCTTCGTCGCGGTCGGCATGGCGGCGCGCGCGGTCGGCTCGGAACAGCGCCGCTTCGCCCAGTCTGCGCTCGGCAAATATCTCCCCGCCGACATCGCCGCGCAGATCATGCGCGATCCCTCGCAGCTCGCGCTCAAGGGCGAGAAGAAGCAGATCTACACCCTGTTCACCGATCTCGAGGGCTTCACCAAGCTCAGCCACGCGATCTCGCCGGAACAGCTCTCCGATCTGCTCAACCGCTATCTCGACCGGATGAGCGACATCGTCCTCAAGCATGGCGGCACGATCGACAAGTTCGTCGGCGACGCGGTCGTCGCCTTCTGGGGGGCGCCGATCGCCCGGCCCGACGATGCCGACCGCGCGGTGCGCGCGGCCGTGGAGATGTACGAGGCCGGCAATCTCTTCTCGGCCGAGGGCGGCGCCGATCTGCCGCCGATCGGCATCACCCGCGTCGGCCTGCATCGCGGCGAGGCGGTGGTCGGCAATTTCGGCGGCGAGGGACGCATCCAATATACCGCGCTGGGCGACGGCATGAATACGGCGGCGCGGCTCGAATCCGCCAACAAGGCGCTCAAGACCCGGGCATTGGTCAGCAAGGAGGCGAAGGACCAATCGACTCTCGACATCTTTCGACCGATGGGCCGGGTGGTGCTGAGCGGCCGCGCGACCCCCGTGGAGGTCTGGGAACCCGTCCCGGAAATGGACGCCGAAGCTCGCGCACGCCTCGCCGCTCTCTGGGAACGGTTCGACGGCGGCGACGCTGGAGCGCTCGTTCAGCTTTCCGAAATAGCCGACTCCGATAAGGAGGATGCAGCAATGCAGGAATTCGTCTATAGGGCCCGTGAAGCAGGTCCGGGAGGTCACTTTGTCTTGGGATCAAAGTAAGCGTCGCGTGAGCCGTCTCGCGCTCACTGTCCTTCTCCTTTCCGGCGCGACCGCCGCGTCCGCCGATGTCCTCGTCGTCCGTGCCTCGGGACCGTCCGCGTCGACCTATCCGGCCGGCCGTTCGCTGCCCAACGATGCGCGCATCACCTTGCGCGGCGGCGACACGCTGGTCGTGCTCGACGCGCGCGGCACCCGCACCTTCCGCGGCCCCGGCACGTTCACGCCGGCCAGCGCCGCGGCGGCGGGCCCGCGCGTCGCGCAGACCGCCGACAATCGCCGCGCCCGGATCGGTGCGGTGCGCAGCGCCGGCATCGTGCCGGCCAGCCCCAGCTCGATCTGGCAGATCGACGTGTCGCAGGGCGGCACCGTCTGCCTCGCCAACACGAGCGAAGTCACGTTGTGGCGGCCCGACGCCAGCCAGACCGCCAGTCTCGCCATTTCCGGCAGCGGCGCGTCGCGCACCCTGAGCTGGCCGGCGGGCAATGTCACGACCGCCTGGCCCAGCGACCTGCCGATCGCCAATGGCGCGCGCTATCAGTTGAGCCAGGCCGGCACCGCAGTGCCGACCAACATCACCTTCCGCACTCTGGCCTCCGCGCCCGGCGACATGCAGGCGGTGGCGCAGGCGCTGATCGCCAATGGCTGCCAAGAGCAGCTCGACCTGCTGGTCGACAGCGCGCCGGCCGAATGATCTGAAGCCGTCGCTTCGGCGGATTTGAAAAGGGCGCCTCGCGAGAGGCGCCCTTTTGCTTATTCGCCCGTCGGGAAGCCGCGCGTCCGCAACAAGGCTTCGACGCCCGGGTCGCGGCCGCGGAACGCGCGATAGGCTTCCGCCCGATCGGTCTCGTTCCCGGTGGAGAGCAATGTCTCGGCGAAGCGCCGTGCCGTCGCCGGGTCCCAGACATTGCCGGTTTCCACAAACGCCGCCCAGGTGTCCGCGCCCATCGTGTCCGACCAGAGATAGGAATAATAGCCGGCCGAATAGGCGTCTGACGAGAAGAGGTGGTTGAACTGCGGCAGGCGGTGCCGCATCACCAGCTCGCGCGGCATGCCGATCGCGGCCAGCGTCTCGCGCTCGAACGCGTCGGGATCGACATCGCCGTCCGGCCGGACGTGCAGGGCCATGTCGACCAGCGCCGACGACAGATATTCCGCCGTCGCGAAGCCCTGGTTGAACTGGGCCGCCGCCTCGATCCGCTGCACCAGCTCCTGCGGCATCGGCGCGCCGGTTTCGTGATGGCGCGCGAAGCGGTTCAGGATTTCCGGCGTCAGCAGCCAGTTCTCGTGCACCTGGCTCGGATATTCCACGAAATCGCGCGGCGTGCCGCTGAGGCTCGGATAGCGCGTGTTCGACAGGAAATAATGGATGGCGTGGCCGAATTCGTGGAACAGGGTCTCGGCATCGTCGATGCTGAGCAAGGCCGGCTGGCCGTCGTCGGGACGCGTGAAATTGTTGTTGTTCGAGCCCAGCACCAGCGAATCGCCGAGCAGGCCGGAACGGCTGCGATAGGTGGTCGCCCAGGCGCCGGAACGTTTGCCCTGGCGCGCGAAATTGTCGCCGTAGAAGACGCCGACATCCTCGCCGGCCGTGTTGGTCACCTGCCAGACGCGAATGTCCGGATGCCAGACCGGCACCTGCCCGGTAATCTCCTGAAAGCGCAGCCCGTAAAGCTCGCCGGCCATGTGGAACATGGCCTGGATCATGTTGCCCAGCTCGAAATAGGGTTTGATCTCGTCCTGGGAGAGACTGTAGCGGTCCTGCCGGACCTTCTCCATGTAATAGCGATAGTCCCACGGCTCGATGGTGATGTCGTGGCCCAGGCGATTGGCCATCGCCTGCTGGTCGGCCACTTCCTCGCGCACCCGCGCGGCGGCGGCGGGCCAGACCCGCATCATCAGCTCCTGCGCGCGTTCCGGCGTGCCGGCCATCGTGTCCTGCATCCGCCAGTGGGCATGGCTTTCATAGCCGAGCAGCCGCGCCCGTTCGGCGCGGACGCGCACGATCTGGCGGATCGTCTCGTTCGTGTCGTTGGCGTCACCATTGTCGCCGCGGTTGATGAAGGCGTTGTAGACGCGCTCGCGCAGGCCCCGGTCGTCGGCGAAGGTGAGCACCGGATCGACCGCCGAGCGGGTGTTCACGATCGCGAACTGCCCGGCCGGGAGGCTGCGGGCACGGGCCGCGGCGGCGGCGGCGTTGCGCACGTCCTGCGGCACGCCGGCCAGCTCCGCCTCGGTCGCAGCGATATAGGTCTGCTCGTCGGCCAGCACTTTCTCGCTGAATTCGGCGAACAATCCGGCAAGCTGCTGGTTGTAGGCGGAAAGCTGCTGCTTCTGTTCGGCGGACAAGGCGGCACCGCGCTGAACGAACTGTTCGTAGATGCGCGTCACCAGCCGCTGCTGTTGGGCGTCGAGGCCGGATCGTTCGCGCGCCTCATGGACCGCACGCACCCGGGCGAACAATTCGGGATTGAGGTAGATCTCGTCGGTCGCGGCGGCCAGGCGCGGCGCCCATTCGCGTTGCAGCGCCTGATAGGCCGGGGTGGTCATGTTGCCGGTCATCACGCCCCATACGGCGAAGACCCGGTTGAGCCGGCGGCCGGCCCGCTCGTACGGCACGATGACGTTCTCGAAGGTCGGCGCGGCGCGGTGGCGGGTGATCGCCTGAATCTCTCGGCGGCGCTCGTCGAGCGCGAACTGGAAGGCTTCGCCGAACAACTCCGGCCGGACCTGGTCGAACGGCGGCACGCCGGCATGGTCGCCGGTCCAGTCCGCGAGAAGCACATTGTCGGGCACGGCCGTCGTCGCCGAAGCCGCCGGCGCGCCGGTCTGCTGTGCCGATACCGCGCCACCCCCCAATGCCAGGGCCGCCGCGCTCGCAAGGAAAATCGCCTTCACCTTCGTTTCTCCATCTTTGCCTGAATCGCTGGCGCGCTGCTTCGCGCCAGCGCTGAAGCTGTGATAGTGAAGCAAGACGGGCGGCGATGCAACGCCGCCGGGCCTTCCGTACCTCGATGGTTTGACGCATGATGCGCGCACACCAGATGGGAGACACATGCCGCCGGTCGAAGCCCTGCTGCTCCATCTCGGCTACGCGCTACTCGTCGCGGCGGTTCTCGTCGCGCGGCCGACGAACCTGCGCGTGCTGGCGGCGCTGGCCGCGGCGGCCTGGCTGGCACGGGCGCTGGTCTGGACGCAAGACAGCGCCGGCGCGGTCTGGGCGGGCATCCTGCTCGTCCTCTGCCTCTATCTGCTCGCGCGCAATCTGCTGACCAGCCGCCGCATTCGCTTCACCGCCGAGGAACGGGCGCTGCTCGACGGACTGGTCGCCGGCATCTCGAACGGCAGCGCGCGGCATCTGATGGATCAGGGCGTGTGGCTGTCCGGCAAGGAAGGCGACGTGCTGACCCGCGAAGGCGAGCCGGTCGCGCAGCTTTACTATCTGGCCGAGGGCGAAGCGCGCGTGATGAACGGCGACCGGCAGGTCGGACGCTGCGGCCCCGGCGACCTGATCGGCGAGCTCACCGTCCTGTCGGGCGAGAAAGCGAGCGCCACCGTCATCCTTGCCGGCCCCGCGCGCTTCTGGTGCGCGGCGGCGGACGATCTGCGCCCCTATGTCGAGGCGAACGAGGACATTCGCCGCGCCATCGAACACGGCTTCGCCACCGCGCTCAAGGCCAAGCTCAGGGCCAGCAATCGTGCTCTCGCCGAAGCGGGCGGGGTCGTGGTAGGATATGAACACGTCGAGGAGCGCGATTGACAGGAGAGAAGCCATGCGTCGGGTGATGCCACTCTTGCTGGGGTCGATTTTTGCGTGCTCGCCCGCTTTTGGATCGGCTCAGCAACCGGGCGCGCGCAGCGAGGCGGAACCGCCGATCGTCGTGACCGGCGTGCGCATCCAGGATTTCCGCGATCGGCTCGCCCAATGCCTGGCGCGCGCCTGCCCGCCCGATCAGGACATCGCCGCGACGGCCGCGCTGGCCGAGGCCCTGCTCGTGACCGGCGAGCTCGACGAAGCCAAGCGCGTCACCGGCGCGTCGATCGATCGCAACCGGCGCCACGCCACCTCCTATCCGGAGCCCGTGTCCGGCCTGTACCGTGCCGATGCCCGGCTCGCGCGCCATCTCGGCCGCGATCGGCAGGCGCGCCGATCCACCTGGGAAATCCTGCGCACGCTGGAGGCGGGCATCCCCACCGAGGACCATCGTCACTTCACGGCGCGGTTCGAGATCGCCGACATGCAGCTCGCGCTGGGCGATCTCAATGGCGCGCGCAACATGCTCGACGATCTGCGCCGTCGGGCCGCCCGCGCCGGCCGCCCGGACGTCGCCGCGCTGGCCGAATTGCGCGGTCTTTGGCTCGCCCTGATCGAGGATCGCCAGGGGCCCGCCCGGGCGCGGCTGATCGAATATTCCCGGCGCGGCGATTCGCTGAGCCCGGTGCTGCGGATCGGCGCGCGGATGATGCTGGCCAAGCTCTACCGCGACGAAGGCAATGCCGCGCGCTCCGACGAGCTGGTCAACGAAGTTGCGCGGACCTTCACCGGCCAGCGCCGGCTTGTCTTCGCGCCGCCGTTCAGCCTGGTTCAGCGTGAAATCTACGAACCGGGCTCGACGGCCAGCATCACGTCGCGCCTGACCGACAATTTCGAGGATCGCTGGATCGACGTTGGCTTCTGGATTCAGCCGAACGGCCGCGTCGGCGAGCTGGAGATCGTGCGCGAAAGCGGCTCCTCTACCTGGGCGGCGCCGCTGCTCGCCGCGATGCGCGAGCGTGTCTATACCGCCAGCAGCGACGATGAGCCCACCTACCGGCTGGAACGCTATACCTATACGGCGGCATGGGAGGAGCAGACCGGATCGCGCATCCTGCGTCGCTCACCGCGGGCCCGGGTCGAATATTTCGATCTGACCCGGGATGCGGAGCCGCTCATCATCGCGGAGACGGGCATCAACTGAAGCGGTCCGGCGCCAGCCGTTTAGGTCCGCCGGATCACCAGGTTGCGGATTTCGGTCATGTCCTCCATCGCGAAGCGCACGCCTTCGCGGCCAAGGCCGGAATCCTTGACGCCGCCATAGGGCATGTTGTCGACGCGGTAGGAAGGCACGTCGTTGATGACGACTCCGCCGACGTCGAGCCGGTCCCAGGCATCGAACATCTGGAAGAGATCGCGGGTGAAGATGCCGGCCTGGAGGCCGAACTTCGAATCGTTCACGATCTCCAGCGCCTCGCCGAAGGACGAGAATCTGATCAGGAAGGCGACGGGGCCGAACGCCTCCTCGACATTGATCTTGGTCGCCGGATCGACATTCTCCAGCAGGGTCGCCTCCAGCATCGCGCCCTCGCGCTTGCCGCCGCAGAGCAGGGTGGCGCCCTTCCCCACCGCCTCCTGAATCCACGAATCGAGGCGCTTGGCCTCGCCCTCGGAGATCATCGGTCCGATGAAGGTGTTGCGGTCCTTGGGATCGCCGGCGACCAATGTCTTCGTCTTGGCGACCAGCATGTCGCGGAATTCGTCATAGACTTGCCGGTGGATCAGGATGCGCTGTACCCCGATGCAGGACTGGCCGGACTGGTAGAAGGCGCCGAAGATCACCCGCTCCAGCGCGTCTGCCAGATCGGCATCCTTGTCGACGATCACCGCCGCATTGCCGCCCAGCTCCAGCACCACCTTCTTCTTGCCGGCCTTGGCCTTCAAATCCCAGCCGACGCCGGGCGAGCCGGTAAAGCTGAGCAATTTCAATCGCTCGTCCTCGGTGAACAGGTCCGCGCCCTCGCGGTGGGCGGGCAGGATCGAGAAGGCGCCCCGGGGCAGGTCGGTCTCGGCCAGCACCTCGCCCATGATGATGGCGCCCAATGGCGTGCGGCTCGCCGGCTTCATCACGAACGGACAGCCGACCGCGATCGCCGGCGCGATCTTGTGCGCGGCGAGATTGAGCGGGAAGTTGAACGGCGAGATCAGCGAGCAAGGCCCGATCGGCACCCGCTTCCAGATGCCCTGATAGCCCTTCGCGCGCGGCGAGATATCGAGCGGCTGGACCTCGCCGGTCATCCGCACCGCCTCCTCGGCGGCGATGCGGAAGGTGTCGATGAGCCGGCTCACCTCCCCTTCCGAATCCTTGATCGGCTTGCCCGCCTCGACGCACAGCGCATAGGCCAGCTCGTCGAACCGCTCCTTGAAGCGGTCGACGCAATGCTGGAGCACGGCCTGGCGCTCGTAGCTCGCCATCCGCGCCATCGGCTCCGCCGCCTCGACCGCGCCGGCAATGCCCGCGTCGATTGTCTTCGCGTCCGCCTGCGCGCAGCGGAACGCGACCTCGCCGGTGAACTTATCGGTCACCTCCAGATCGGCGTTCGGCTGCTCCGCCTTGTTGTTGAGATAGAGCGGATAGACGTCCTTGAGCTTCACCATGGCTTCTTTCCTTCGCCCCTCCCTTTCAAGGGAGGGGTTGGGGTGGGTCGCGAGCGGAGCGAGCGTGCTGACGGGGCCGTCTTGGTGGCTTCGCCAGCGATTGCCTCGCGGCAATCGCACCCACCCCTTGATCTCCTCCCCTGAAAGGGAGGAGCGGGATATTGCTAGAGTTTCGCGCTCAGCTCCTTGATCTCGTTGTTCAATATCCGGTCGTTATCGGAATAATCGACCGGACAGTCGATCAGGTGGACGCCCGGCGTGTTGAGCGTGTGCGCGAGCAGCCGCGGCAGATCGTCGGAGCTGTCCACCCGGTGCCCGTTGGCGCCGTAGCTTTCGGCATATTTGACGAAATCCGGATTGTTGAACTCCAGGCCCCAGTCCTTGAAGCCCATATTGGCCTGCTTCCAGCGAATCATGCCGTAGGACGAATCGTTGAGGATCAGCGCGGTGAGATTGAGGCCGAGGCGGACCGCGGTCTCCATCTCCTGGCTGTTCATCATGAAGCCGCCGTCGCCGCAGATGGCCATCACCTTGCGGTCGGGATAGACCATCGCCGAGGCCATGGCGGAGGGCAGGCCCGCCCCCATCGTCGCCAGCGCGTTGTCGAGCAGCACAGTATTGGGCTGGCGTGCCGCATAATTGCGCGCGAACCAGATCTTGTAGACGCCGTTGTCTAGGCAGATGATGCCGTCCGAAGGCATCGCCTCGCGCACCCGTTTCACCAGGCAGGCCGGGTAGATCGGGAAGCGCGGATCGTCGCACATCGTTTCGGTGTGCGCGATTTCCGCCGCGCGCGCCTTCAGCATCTTGTCGAAATTCCAGCGGCCGGACGGGACGATGTCCTCCTTCATCTGCCAGATGGCGTTGGCGATGTCGCCGATCACCTCGATCTGCGGGAAATAGACCGGATCGACCTCGGCCGAGCGGGTCGAGATGTGGATCACCTCGGTGCCGCCATTCTTCATGAAGAAGGGCGGCTTCTCGATCACATCGTGGCCGATATTGACGATCAGGTCCGCCGCCTCGATGGCCTTGTGGACGAAGTCGCCCGACGACAGGGCCGCGCAGCCCAGGAACTTGGGATGCGCCTCGTCGATCACCCCCTTGCCCAACTGGGTGGTGAGGAAGGGAATGCCGGTCTTCTCGATGAACTGGAGCAGCATCCGCCCGGTCATCTTGCGGTTCGCGCCCGCGCCGACCACCAGCACTGGCGCCTTCGCCTCCTCCAGCTTCTTCACCGCCGCGCGCACCGCCTTGGGCTCGGCCGAGGGACGGCGCGCCAGGCTCGGCTTGATCGGCGTCGAATCGGTTTGCTCGTCGGCCACGTCCTCCGGGAATTCCAGGTGCGTCGCCCCCGGCTTCTCCTCCTCGGCGAGGCGGAAAGCCTCGCGGATGCGGCTCGGAATATTGTCGGCCGAGGCGAGCTGGTGGGTATATTTGGTGATCGGCCCCATCATCGCGACGACGTCGAGTATTTGGAACCGGCCCTGCTTGGATTTCTTGATCGGCTTCTGGCCGGTCACCATCAGGATCGGCATGCCGCCAAGCTGCGCATAGGCGGCGGCGGTGACGAAGTTCGTGGCGCCCGGCCCCAGAGTCGCCAGGCACACGCCGGTCTTGCCGGTATGGCGGCCATAGGTCGCGGCCATGAAGCCGGCGCCCTGTTCGTGGCGGGTGAGGATCAGCTTGATCTGCTTCGATCGGGAGAGCGAATCCAGCATGTCCAGATTCTCCTCGCCGGGCACGCCGAATATATATTCGACCCCTTCTTCCTCGAGGCACTGGATGAAAAGGTCCGAGGCTTTCGTCATGTCGCCGGCTCCGATCGGTTGAGCTGATGCCGGCGGAAGGCGCCGGTCGCCGGACCCGGCGGCGCGCCCCCCGCGCGAGCCCAAGCTGTACCGGGGATTGTTTCGGCTGTCATCAACCGCTTGCGGGCGACCCCTTCGACTGCCCACAGGCGATCGGGGCAGGCTTTGTGGTTGCATGGCGGAGGCGTTTCGGTCCATAGTTCGGGTCGGACGTTCTTTGACCGCCCCAGTGCAGCTGGGCGGCAGGGAGGGCAGATGGGGGGCAGCCGGAAGATCGCCGTCGGGCTGGGCGTGGCGGGCTTATGCGCCGCGCTCTCGCTTTTGCTGTTCAAGCCGGACGGAGCACAAGCGATCGCGCAGGGGCCGCAGGCCGCCGGCGCGAGCTTCGTCGGCGTCGCCACCTGCGGCGGCTCGACCTGCCATGGCCGCAGCGAGGCGGATGGCGCTGTGGTGCGCCAGGACGAAATCATGCTGTGGCAGGATCCGGCGAGCGCCGCGGGCGCGCACAGCCGGGCCTATGCGGTGCTGCGCGACCCGCGCAGCCAGGTGATCGCGCAGCGCCTCGGCATCGGCGAGGCGACGAGCGCGCCGATGTGCCTGGGTTGTCACGCCACGCCCGCGCCGGCCGGGCAGCGCGGTCCGCGCTTCCAGCTTTCCGACGGTGTCGGCTGCGAATCCTGCCACGGCGCCGCTTCCGGCTATCTGTCCAGCCATTATGCGGTGGGTGCGACGAACGCGAACAACGTGTCGCGCGGCCTGATCCCGCTGCAAAATCCGCGCGCGCGCGCCGCCGTCTGCCTCGATTGCCACTTCGGCAGCGCACAGGAGGGTCAGTTCGTCACGCACCGGATCATGGCCGCCGGCCATCCGCGCATCTCGTTCGAGCTGGACCTGTTCACGACGCTGCAGGCGCATCACCAGGAGGATGAGGATTACCGCCAGCGTAAGGGCCGTTCCGAAGCGCTCAGGACCTGGGCGGTCGGCCAGGCGATGGCGCTGGAACGCTCGCTCTCGCTCTATGCGAGCGCCGGGCGCGGCACGGATGGCGCGTGGCCCGAATTCTTCTTCTTCGATTGCCACTCCTGCCACCGGCAGATCACGGACGACGTGAACTACCGGCCCAGCGCGGTCGCCAATCCGGGCCGCCCGATCCCGTCGGGCATGCCTCCCTATAATGACGAGAACATGATCATGCTCTCGGCCGCTGCGCGGGTGATCGCGCCGCAGCTCGCCCAACGCTTCGATACCGACAGCCGCGCCTTCCATCAGGCGATCGCGCGCGACCGCAACACGGCGGTCGCCGCCGCCGGCCGCCTGCGCGAAAGCGCGCGGGCGCTGTCGCAGGCCTTCTCGACCGCCAATATGGGCCGCGCCACGACCTTCGCGATCATCGATGCGATCACCAGCGAGGCGATCAGCCCGCGCTTCACCGATTATGCCGGCAGCGTCCAGGCGGTGATGGCGACGGACACCCTGCTGTCCTCGCTGGTCAGCAGCGGCGAAGTGCCGGAGCGGACCGCCAATTCGATCCGGGTCGACATCAACGGCGCCTATCGCGCGGTGCGCGATCCCAATGCATATAGTCCGGGGGAATTCCGCGTCAGCCTGGGCCGCGCCGCGGCGGCCATCCGGAGATTGAGGTGAAGCGTAGCAGCGTATCCGTTGTCGCCATCGCCGCCCTGATCGTCGCTTCCTGTGGAGGCGGCGGCGGCGGATCGACGGGGCCCGAACCGCCGACACAGAATCCGCCGCCCAATCCCGGCCAGCCGGTCTTCCAGACGCCGGCGCTGGTCGGACTGACCGTCGCGGACATCCAGAGGATCATCTCGCAGGGCGTCGCCGAGGCGCAGGCGCAAGGCCAGCCGTCCGGCTTCGTCGTGATTGACCGGGTCGGCAATGTGCTCGCGGTCTTCGCGATGAACGGCGCCGATCTCACCTTGCGCACGCCGCAGGCGCCGAACGGGCAGAACGGCACCTTGCAGGGGCTGAACCTGCCCGCCCCCGCCGCGCTCGCCGGTGGCATCTCGAAGGCGCTTACCTCCTCCTATTTCTCGTCGGTCGGCGCCGCCTTCTCGACCCGCACCGCCAACGACATCGTCCAGGAGACGCTGCCGCCGTCCGCCGCGACGCAGGGGCTGGAAAGCGGCCCGCTCTTCTCGGTCCAGTTCAGCCAGCTGCCCTGCTCCGACGTCTCCTCCCGCTTCCCGAATCGGGCCGGCACGCATCGCGGCCCGCTCGGCGCCGGCGCCGATCCCGGCTCCTTCCCGCTCTACAAGAACGGCGCGGTGGTCGGCGCGGTCGCGGTGGTCGGCGACGGGGTCTATGGCTTCGACACCGAATATCGCGACAACGACCGTAATGTGGAGGAGGTCATCGCCCTCTCCGCCACGCGCGGCTTCGAGCCCGATCCTTCGATCCGCGCGAATCGGGTCACGGTGGACGGTTTCCTGCTGCGCTACTCCGATGCGACGACCGCCGATTTCCGCGCCGGCACGACGCCGAGTTTCGCCTCGATCAACGGCACGGTGGGCAATCTGGTGTCGGTACGCGGCTATTATGACGCGGCCGGCGGCATCCTGCCGGGCACGATCTACGGCTCCGAGGAATCGGGCGTCCGCCCCGCCACGGCGGCGGAGTTCAGCACGCCCGAGGCCTGGATCGTCAGCGACGGCGCCGGCAACAACCGCTTCCCGCCGCGCGCGGGCACGGACGGCGCAGGCGCGCTGACCCAGGCCGAGGTGCGCGCCCTGCTCGAGGAAGCCTTCCTGGTCCAGCGCGCCGCTCGCGCCCAGCTCAGGATCGAAGCGCCGGGCGAGGCCGAGGCGCGCGCGCAGAACACCGTCGTCGTGGTCGATACCAATGGCGAGATTCTCGGGCTGGTGCGGGGTCCGGACGCGCTGCCCGACGCGATCGACGCCGTGCCGCAAAAGGCGCGCACCACCGTCTTCTTTTCCAGCCCCACCGCCGCCGCCTATCTGCTCGCCCACCCCGATCCGCAGGTGAACGCCTATGTCGCCGCGGTCCGCACCTTCCTCGGCGATCCGAATGCGCTGACCGGCGGCACCGCCTTCTCGCTGCGCGCGATCGGCAACATCTCCCGGCCCTGGTTCCCGGACGGCGAGCTCGGCCGGCCGCCGGGCCCGCTCTCCGTGCCGATCGAGCGGTTCAGCATCTTCGACACCGGCCTGCAGTCGCGCCTGATCGAGCAGGACATCATCGACCACATCCTGTTTATCCTCGGCGTCAACGCGACCGACGTGCCGCAAAGCTGCACGCGTTCGCCGGAAATCCGCCCGGGCTTCAACCGGATCAACAACGGCCTCACCCTGTTCGCCGGCGGCGTGCCGATCTACCGCAACGGCGTGCTGGTCGGCGCGATCGCGGCATCGGGCGACGGCAACGACCAGAGCGACATGATCGCCTTTCTTGGCCTGCACAATGCCGGCATCCGCCTCGGTGGCGCGATCGGCAATGCGCCCAACGCGATTCGCTCGGACCGCATCGACGTGCCCTTGCCGAGCGGTTCGTCCAACCTGCGCTACGTGCGCTGCCCGTTCGCGCCGTTCGTCGGCTCGAACGAGCAGAATGTGTGCCAGAACAAATGACGCTCGGCGCTGCCTTCCTGTCGCTCGCGACGACCGTGGCGCCCGCCGGGCTCGCCGCGCCGGTCGTGGCGACGCCGGCGGCCGCCATCCCGTCCGTCGCGGTCGCGCAGTCGGGCACCAGCGCGCTGACCATGGCCTGGCTCGCCGCGGTGCTGCAGGACGTGCCGCCCGATCCGGCCCCGGCCGAGGAGAGCGAAGCCGAACGCGCCGCGCCCCCCAACGAGCGGAGCGAGCCGCCGCCGACGCCGGTCGAGGAGACCCTGATCGACGGGCGCCGCCGCCCGGACATCGTCCGCCCGCTTCCGGACCCGATCGACCAGTTCAATCCGGGCGCGGTCCGTTCGCCGCCGCCCGAGGCCTTTCCGACCGACCATATCGCGATCCCGGATCGCTGGCGGCTGATCCAGTCGCTCGGCATCGTGCGCGAACGCTGGTGGGATCCCTACAACCAGAACACGCTGAAGGGCGACCGGCCGCTCTGCATCCCGACCGACGAGGAGCAGGAGCGCCGCCGCGCCGCCGGCATCCCGCGCTGCGCCACGCCGCGCATCCTGGGCCTCACCGGGCCCGACTGGTTCTTCGTCGGTAGCGCGATCTCCGACACGGTGATCGAGCCGCGCTCCTTCCCGATCCCGGGCGGCGAGCAGAACACGCAGCGGCCCGACAGCAACGACGTGTTCGGCCGGAACAACAGCCTGGTGCTGGCCCAGACCTTCATCTTCAGCGCCGCCCTCATCAAGGGCTCGACCGCCTACAAGCCGCCCGACGTCGAATGGCGCATCACGCTGGCGGCGCAGGCCAATTATGTCGACGTGCCGGAGCGGCGCGTACTCGACGTGCGCCCGTCGGTGGGCTCGAACCGTTTCGATTACGCGCTGGGCGTGCAGGAGGCGTTTCTCGACTATCACGTCATCAACACCTCCTATCGCTACGATTTCTGGTCGATCCGCGTCGGCATCCAGCCGTTCAACCTCGATTTCCGCGGCTTCCTGTTCCAGGATCAGCAGCTCGGCTTCCGCCTGTTCGGCAATCGCGACAACAATCGCTGGCAGTTCAATCTGGCGGCGATCTGGCGGCTGGAGAAGGACACCAATTCCGGTCTCAACAACTTGTTCCAGACGCCGCGTCAGGACTGGGTGCTGCACGCCAACGTCTATCGCCAGGATTTCCCGTTCGTCGGCCTGACCAGCGAGGCGAGCGTCACCTGGAACATCAATCGCGAGCGCGACGATATCGAGGTCGACGACAATGGTTTCCCGGTCCGCCCCGCGCTGATCGGCAATCTCCAGGCGCGCAATTACGACGCCTTCTATTTCGGCTACAATGTCGATGGCCGCATCGGCCGGATGAACCTGAGCGCGTCGGCCTATGCCCTGTTCGGCACGGACCGGAACAACATTTTCACTGGCGAGCCGGCCGACATCCGCGCCTTCTTCGCCGCGGCCGAGCCGTCCTACGATTTCAACTGGGTACGCCTGCGCGGCGCGGCCTTGTTCGCCAGCGGCGACGACGATCCGTTCGACAACGTCCAGCGCGGCTTCGACGCGATCTTCGAAAATCCGATCTTCGCCGGCGCCGACACCAGCTACTGGATCCGCCAGACCATCCCCTTCGCTGGCGGCGCCCGCGCCGTCTCGCTGAACGGCCGCAACGGCATCCTGAACAGCCTGCGCTCATCGAAGGAGCAGGGCCAGTCGAACTTCGTCAATCCGGGCACTATGCTGCTCGGCGTCGGCGCCGATTTCGATCTCACGCCGGCGTTGCGCCTTTCCGCCAACGCCAATCATCTGTGGTTCCACCGGACCGGCGCGCTCAACGTGCTGCGTCAGCAGCAGACCATCCGCCGCGATCTCGGCTGGGATCTGTCCGCCGCGGTGATCTGGCGGCCGACGATGATTCAGAACGTGGTCTTCCGCGTCTCCGGCGCGGTGCTGCAGCCGGGCACGGGCTTCCGCGATCTGTTCACGAACGTCCCCCGGGACGATCGTTACTATTCGATCCTGTTCAATGCGATCCTGACGTACTGAGGTGGGGGGCATGCGCGTCGGCCAGCTTGCGAAATTCACGCTGATCGGAGCGGCGCTGGCAGCGTCGGCGATGTTCGGCGCGTCGCAGCTCGGCGCGGCGGCGAAGGAAAAGCCGGTGGTGCGCGATTACAGCCTGGTGCGCGCCTCGCCGGCGCCGCGCACCCAGGACTGGGACGAGGCGCGGGCGAAGAGCGCCGGCTGCCAGTCCTGCCATACCGACAGCGACGCGCACACGATGCACCGCTCGCCGGCCGTCGTGCTCGGCTGCGTCGATTGTCATGGCGGCAATCCGACGGTCACGGCACCGGCCGGATCGACGCCGGATTCGCATGCCGATCCGGCCTATGTCGCCGCGCGCGACGCGGCGCACGTCCTGCCGCGCTTCCCGGCGGCCTGGCACTGGCCCTCCTCGGCCAATCCGCAGCGTACCTACACCCTGCTGAACATCGAGGCGCCGGAATATGTGCGCTTCATCAATCCGTCCGATTATCGCGCGGTGCGCGATTCCTGCGGCGCCTGCCACATGGAGGTGATCGAGGCCGCCGAGCGTTCGCTGATGGCGACCGGCGCGATGCTGTGGGGCGGCGGCTCCTACAATAACGGCATCCTGCCCTTCAAGAACTACCTGCTGGGCGAGGCCTATACCCGCGACGGCCTGCCCGCGCGCATCCAGTCGCCGATCTCGGGTGAGCTGACCGCAGAGCAGCGGGCGCGCGGCATCATCGCGGAAATGTACCCGCTGCCGACCTGGCATGTCGTGCCGCCGGGCGACATCTTCCGCGTGTTCGAGCGTGGCGGGCGCAACATCAACAGCCAGTTCGCGGAAGTGGGCCTGCCCAACCCGACCGGCATCATCCAGCGCCTCGAGGAGCCGGGCCGTCCGGACCTGCGCCAGTCGAACCGTGGCCCCGCCACCGGCCTGCGCGTGTCGATCCCGGTGCTCAACATCCACAAGACGCGCCTCAACGATCCGTTCATGTGGTTCATGGGCACGAACGACCAGCCCGGCGACTATCGCCATTCGGGCTGCGCGGGCTGCCACGTCGTCTATGCGAATGATCGCGAGCCGCGGCACAGCCTGACCTATGCCCAATATGGCCGCGACGGCCAGACGGCGACGGTCGATCCGGTGATCAGCCGGCTGACCCAGGACCGCGGCCATGGCGGCGATTCCCATGGCGACGAAGCGCATGCCGAGGAGGGCGCGGAGCCGGTCGGCGGCGCCGACACCGCCGAAGAGGCGCGCCAGACCGTGCCGGGCGCGCACGCGCCGGCGGACGGCAATCATGCGGCGGTGCGCGAGCGCGGCCACCCGATCCGCCACGTCTTTACCCGGGCGATCCCGACCGCCCAGTGCATGAACTGCCACATGCACCAGCCGAACATCTTCCTGAACTCCTATCTCGGCTACACGATGTGGGACTACGAATCCGACGCGGACCTGATGTGGCCGGGGCCGGAGAACCGCCTGCCCGCCCGCAATGCCGACGAGGAGCGGCGGTTCCGCAACCAGGCCTATCCGACCGAGGCCGAGCTGCGCCGGGTGCTCGATCGCAATCCCGAAGGCGCCGCGGTGCGCGGCCTGTGGTCCGATCCCGAATTCCTGCGCGAAGTCTATGATCGGGTGAACCCGCTCGCCCGCCAGACCCAGTTCGCCGACTATCACGGCCATGGCTGGAACTTCCGCGCCATCCTGCGCCGCGACCGCCAGGGCAATCCGGTCGATGCCGATGGCAACATCATCCCCGCCGACGATCCGGACATGTTCCGGCGCGAGGGCGAGGGCTTGTTCGTGCCGGTCGGCGTCAATCCGGGCCGCTCGGTCCACCTGATGGACATCCATGCCGAGCGCGGCCTGCAATGCGCCGATTGCCATTTCGCCCGCGATTCGCATGGCAACGGCTTCCTCTATGGCGAGGTCGCCAACGCGATCGAGATCGGCTGCAAGGACTGTCACGGCACGGCGCGCGAATTCGCCACGTTGCTCACCTCCGGCCCGGCCGCGCCGCCCTATGGCACCAATCTCGCCTTGATCCGTAACGAGGACGGCCGCCGCCGCTTCGAATGGGTGGAGCGCGACGGCCGCCGGGTGCTGATCCAGCGCTCGATCGTCGATCCCAGCCTCGAATGGGAGGTCAGCCAGGTCCGCGACAGCGCCGATCCCAGCCTGCCCCCCTGCGAGGCGCGCGGCGATCAGCCGACTCCGGGTCCCTGCTTCAACCAGCTTTCCGCCCGCGCCAAGCTGCTGTCGCGCACCGGCGCCGAGACCGGCCGCTACCTGTTCGGCCAGGGCGTGCCGGACGGGGAGCTGGCCCATCCCGACAACGAGATGGCCTGCTTCACCTGCCACCTGTCCTGGACGACGAGCTGCGCCGGCTGCCACCTGCCGATCGAAGCGAACAGCCGCACCACGATCCACCATTATGACGGCGACGAGACGCGCAATTTCGCGACCTACAACCCGCAGGTCGCGCGCGACGAGATGTTCCAGTTGGGCCGGCACCAGACCACCAAGGGCAACATCATCGCCCCGATCCGGTCGACCTCGGCGCTGATCCTGTCATCGACCAACGTCAATCGCGAGCGCATCTACGTGCAGCAGCCGCCCATTTCGGCCTCCGGCTATTCGTCGCAGGCCTTCGCGCCGCATTTCCCGCACACGGTGCGCCGGACGGAAACCAAGGCCTGCACCGACTGCCACCTTTCGGACGCGAACGACAACAACGCGATCATGGCGCAGCTGCTGCTGCACGGCACCAATTTCGTGAACTTCGTCGGCATGCACGCCTGGTCGGGCCTGGAGAACGGCTTCCAGGCGACCCGCGTCACCGAATGGGACGAGCCGCAGGCGGTGATCGGCTCCTACCTGCATCGCTACGCCTATCCCGATTACTGGCGCCTGCATGTCGAACAGAACGGTCGCGAGCTCAGGAACTGGGTGCGCGGGCGGACCTTCGACGAGCGGTTCAGCGGCGAATCCCGCGCGCTCGAGGAATTCGCCAATGTCGTCCAGGGCACGCGCGGGCCGACCCGCTGCCTGCAGATGCGCGGCGAATATATGTTCGTCGCCGAAGGCCGGGGCGGCTTCATGGTCTATGATATCGCCTCGATCGGCAATAAGGGCTTCTCGGAGCGGATCGTGACCGCGCCCTTCTCGCCGCTCGGCCACAACACCCGCGTGCGCTCGCGCAACGCGACCTGCATGGCGCTGCCGACCAACCAGCCGATCCGGCCGGACCGCAACGACATGATGGCCGAAACCCAGCGCCAGCAGCCGGACGGCACGACGATCAGCCTGCTCGAGGAGAATCAGGAGCAGCGCTTCCACGAAATCTACCGCTATGCGGTCGTCACCGACGCCGAGGAGGGCCTCATCCTCGTCAATGTCGACACGATGGCGGACGGCGAGCCGCGCAACAACTTCCTGCGCCGCGCCCGGCTGGAAACGGGCGGCAACGCCTGGAACCCGGACGGCGTGCTGAACGGCGCGCGCCACATCACACTGGCCGGCCATTATGCCTATGTCATCGCCGATGCCGGCCTGGTCGTCGTCGATCTCGACAATCCGCTGGCGCCGCGCCTTACCGCGACGCTGCCGCTCAATGACGGCCGCGCCAGCGCGCTGCAGTTCCGCTATCTGTGGGTCACCGACGCGGACGGCCTCAAGCTGTTCGATGTGACGCGGATGGCCGATCCGGTCGCGATGCCGCAGGCCACCGTGCGGTTCGACAACGCCCAGCGCGTCTATCTCGCCCGCACCTACGCCTATGTCGCGGCCAAGCATCAGGGCCTGGCGATCGTCGATGTGACCAATCCGGAAGCGCCCGGCGCGCCGAGCTTCGTCACCTTCGATCAGCAGATGACGGACGTGGAGGACGTGGTCGTCGCCAGCACCAATGCGGCCCTGTACGCCTATGTCGCGGACGGCCGGAACGGGCTCAAGGTGATCCAGCTCACCTCCTTCGCCACCTCGAACCAGGTCTATGGCTTCTCGCCCATTCCCCGGCCGGAGCTGATCGCCTGGGCGCGCACGCCCTCGCCCGCCATCTCGCTCTCCAAGGGCCTCGATCGCGATCGCGGCGTGGACGAAACGGGCGGCCAGATCGCGGTGTTCGGCCGTCTCGGCTCCCGCCCGTTCAACCGGCAGGAGATGGAGCGGCTGTTCCTCAACCGCCGCGGCCTCCCCTACCGCGTCAACGACCGCGGTTCGATGGACGACTGGGTCGGCCCCCGCCCGCGTGTGGCTTCGCGCTGATCGGGGACGGCGGTCGCGGCGGAATGGCCGCTATGGGTGGTGAAACGGTCGCTATTCTCCCTGCCTTGAAATGGAGGGGCTGAAAGGCCGCAACGGGTCGATAGCGGAACGGCCGCTCATCGCTTCCAATGTAGGAAATGCTTTGTCACGTTCGCCCCGAACCGGGGTTCCGGCCTGCCTCGCCGGCTCTTTGAAACGCCCGTCTCGCGCGAAGAAATCTCGCGGCCACGCCATCGCGCATAGGGGTGAACAGAACGCCAAAACACTTGGGAAGGGCGTAAACTTCGTAAGGCTCCACGTTCATGCTCTGTATGAACTTTCGCCGCCCTGCCCTGTCGATAAAACAGCGGCGGGACCGACCGCTTCGCGCCGGCCTTGGCGCGCTACGCGTCCTTCTGCTCGTCCGTCACGAGGCGGACCAGCGGCTGCAGGTCCGGCGTATAACGGGCCAGCACCTCATGGTCCTCGGCCGTGTCGATATGGCTCACCAGTGCTTCGCCGTTCCACCAGTGGAGCGCGTAATAAGGATGGTCGGCGATGATCATCGGCCGCGCGTCGGGCCGCTCGGGATCGATCGGCGTCAGGTCCAGCGCCACCTGCGGCGCGGTCGAGGGGCAGACGACCAGCGGCCGCCCCGCCCATTGCGCGACGATCGCCCGGTGGACGTGGCCGGAAATGTAGCCGACCACATTGCCGAAGCCTTCGACGGCGCCCAGCACCCGCTTCGCCCAGGCGGATTCCGGGTCCTCGGTCAGCCAGCCGATGCCGGTGTCAATCGGCGGGTGGTGCAGCACGATGAGGGTCGGCCGATCCGGCGCCTCGGCCAGTCGCGCGCGCAGCCAGGCCGCCCGCGCCGCGCAGAAGGCGCCGCCATGCCGTCCCGGCTCCAGCGTATCGAGCACGACGATCCGCAGGTCATGGCCCTCGATGACATATTGGATGAAGCCGTCACCGGCATGGGGCGCGTCCGGAAAGGCGGCGAGGAAGGCGTCGCGACTGTCGTGATTGCCCATCGCCGAATAGACCGGAAAGGGCAGGCCGGCGATCGCCTCGCGATAGCGGGCGTAGGACACGCGATCGTCGCCGTCGTCGGCGATGTCGCCGGTGACGATGAGCAGGTCCGGCAGCGGGTTGAGCTCGATCAGCACCCGCAGCGCCTGATCGAAGCGCTGGCGGTTGAACTCGTCCGGATCGTCGGCGTCGAAGCCCAGATGAAGGTCGGTGATCTGCGCCAGCAGCATGCGCTCAGCCCGCTCCCGCCCCCGTTTCGGTCACTTCTGCCTTACCGCGCACGCGGCCTCGGCGCCCGTTCCGGCTCCACCCGGATCTCCGTCGTCTGCCAGCGCCGCCCGCGCACCTGCTGACGCAGCAGCATCGCCGGCACGCCGTCGTCGAAATGGTAGTCGTGGCACATGGCGCAGCTGGATGCGACCGGCAGCCGGGTCGTCTCCCCGCCATGGCAGGTCCGGCAGCTCGCCAGGTCCGGCAGCATGAGGTCCGTCGCCTCGCTGGAATTCTGCGCCTGGTGGCAGCTCAGGCAGGCGGCGGAGCCCTCCTGGCGCGGTTCGCCGGGGCGCTGGGTGAACTGGTGCGGCCGGTGATCGAACCAGCCGTGCAGCATGTAGCGCGTCGGGAAGGCGACCGGGCGGACATTGTAGGCTAGCGATCCCGCCGCCGGCGCGTCCACCTGGTGACATTCGAAGCAGGCGCCGCCGGGCGAGAAGACCTGGCGCACCGCCTGTTCGGCGCGCCCGCCGCCGGCCGCGCGCGCCCGTGCCGCCTGGACGGCCGCGCGCACCTGATTGGCGTCGCCCGGCCGCGCCCGGCCCTGCGTGTCGAGCCCGACCCGCTCGCGCGGCGCGGTGCGGTAGAAGGAGAGGATGTCGGCGACGACCTGGTTCGGCTCGCCGTGACGGAGCGTGCGCACCGTGCCGCCGATCTGCTCGAAGGCGAGGCTGTGGCACATGCCGCAATCGCCTTCCATGTCGACCGGCTGGAAGCGCACGCCGTCCGGCGTCGGCACGTGGCAGTCGGAACATTCCATGCTCTGGCCGAAGCCGTATTGCGCGCCGAGCCGGCGGCCCATCTGCGCCACCCCGCCATTGGGATCGAGGTGGAGCGCGTGCGGGAATTTGAGGTTGCTCGCCTCGCGCGCATTCTCGGCGCCCAGCGCCACGCGCTGCATGCGCGGGGTCTGATCGTCCCAGCGGATCAGCACTGTCGGCTGGAACTCGGGATGGTCCGTCTCGAAATTCGCGGCCGAGCCGAACGGCGCGTCGGCCAGCCGCGCCTGGATGTCGGTGTGGCAGTCCGCGCAGAATTGCTGCGGCGTCGGCACCATCTCCTGCGGGCCTTCATGCTCGGTATGGCAATCGACGCAGCGGCCCGGAATGTGGCCAAACATGTTGCCGGCGGCGAGCTGGAAGCGGCCCCACAGGTTGAGATCGGGGCGCGATTGCTGCAGCCGCGCGGCGTCGGCATGGTCGTGGACCGACGTGTGGCAGGCGACGCAGGACGCGTCCTGCACCGGCTGGAACGGCGCGGCGTGACAGGCGACGCAATTCTGCTCCAGCGCCGCGTGCGAGCGCGACAGCGCGCCGGCGCTCCACATCTGATCGGCATGGAAGCCCTGGGCGAGCACGTCGCCCCGATCGCGCTGCCCGTAGAAGGACCAGATCGGCCAGACGAGGAACAGGCCGACCACGACGATGCCCAGCGTCCAGGCGATGGCGCGCTTGCCCGGCATGACCGTGGCGAGCGCGAAGCGCCTGGTGTCGAACTTGTCCTCCTGCTCCTCGGTATCGGCGCGCGCGACGTCGATCGCGACGTCGTCCGAGCCCATTTCGGACGCGAGCACGCGCAGCAGGAACGGGCCGACCTTGATCGTGCCGCCGGTGACGGTGTCGATCTGGCCGAACTGGGTCGTGCTGCCGTCGATCTCGACCGTGAGCCCGGCTTCCGCCGACACACCGATCACACTCGACGAAATCTGCTCCAGCGTCGCGTGGTGCAGCGCGACCGCCAGGTCGTTCAGGCGAATGTCGCAATCGGGATCGCGGCCGACCTTCAAGAGGTCGTCGCGAATCCGCGAGGTGCGCACGATCTCGCGCCCATCGGCGCTGAGGCTGATATTCCGCAGGAGGAACGCCATTTTTCTACTCTCCCCCTACCAGTAGAAAAACACGCTGATGATATGCGCGACGAGCGCGGCGATCAGAACGAACGTCAATGGAATGTGGACGAACAACCACACCTCAAGCAAGGCCCGCCGCTGAATATAGCCGCGCAGGCGGGCCAGGGCCGCCGCCTTCTTCTCCAAAAGCTGGACGACCTGCTCGACCGCGAGCTGCTGCTTGCCCGATGTCTCATCGAGCCGCTGGCGCATATAGGCGAGCGCGGCGCGGTTGCCGCATTTGGGATAATTGCCGGACAGTCGCCGCCAGGCGCCGCCGCCGAACGGGTCCTCGCCGAGCGAGCCGAGCACCACCGCGCTGTCCTCGTCGGAGAGCGGCTGTGCGGAGATCTGGATCTGCTTGTCGAGGCTGTTCACTGCCTCGATCATCTGCGGCCCGGTCATTTCCGAACGGCTGTCGGACAGGCCCTGGGGCAGCACCGCATAGACGGTGATGCCGTAGATGCCGGAGATAATCACCAGCATCATCAGCGCATAGGCAAGGGTGTGGACGTTCCAGCCGAACTGGAAGCCGGTGTGGAGCGTGCCGATGATGATGAGCGCCAGGCCGAGATAGACGTGGGCCGACGTCCAGGCCTTCAGCGACCAGCGCCCGCGCGTCATCGCCCGCTTGCGGATGCCGAGAATCGACAGCCAGAAGATCAGCAGCGCGCCGATCGTGCCCAGGGTGTAGCCCAGCCAGCTCCCGCCATTGTGGCGCGGCTGCACGTCCACCAGGAAATAGACGATGATAGTGAGCAGCGAGAGGACCGCGCCGATCTTGAACCAGCGAAAGCGCCTGTATCTCAGGAAGCTTTCATGGGCCGCCGCATCCCCGAATTCCGCTCTGTCCAACCCCCTGCTCGCCACTGGTCAGCCCCCCTGTCCCATCCTGGCCACCGTCAGAAACTCTTCCGGCGATACGCGGATCGCCGCCCCCGTCGGGCAGGCCCGCACGCAAGCCGGTCCGCCCTCTATGCCGGAGCACATATCACATTTGATCGCCTTTTTGGGCGTTTCCGAACCGACCTTGCCGTCGGTCCATTTCTTGTCCGGTTCGCCCGGCCCGGGCCCCTTGCCGAAGAACAGCCAGGAAAGCAGGCTCGGCTTCTTCGGCGGCGGCTTCGCCATGCGGATCACGCCATAGGGGCAGTTGCGCTGGCAATTGCCGCAGCCGATGCAGGTATCGTTGATATAGACCTCGCCGTCCGGCCCGCGATTGAGCGCGTTGGGCGGGCAATCGGCCATGCAGTGCGGATGCTCGCAATGCCGGCACGAGGTCGGGACGTGGAGATGCGCGTAGGTTCGCCCCGCCTCGCGGTTGAGGCGGGACAGGCCCTCATGGCTGTCGGCGCAGGCCCGCTCGCAATTGTCGCAACCGATGCACAATTTCTCGTCGATCAGCAGCACATCGGTCGCCTCGCCGATGCCGTTCTCGACCAGGAAACCGGCAACCTCCGAATACATGTCGACGACGCCGCCGAAGCTCTGCTTGCGTGCCTCGATGAAGCCGGTCGTCTGCTGGCGCGCCGCCATGTCCTCCTTGAAGCGCGCTCTGAGCTCGGGCTTGCGCTCCAGCAGGCGGCGGAATGCTTCGCCGTCCAGCTTGATCACCTCGGACTTGATCGCGGCGCGGACTGTCGCGGTGCGCCGGCCGCCGTCGATCAGCGCCATCTCGCCGACATAGGAGCCGGCCGGCAGATAGGAGAGGAAGACCGGCTTGCCACCGATCGCCTTCTCGACCACCATCGAGCCCTGGCGGATGACGAAGATGTCGTAGCTTTCGTCGCCTTCGTCGATGATCGTCTGACCGGCCCTGATCGACTTGATCTCGGCCGTCTCCAACACCTCCTTGAGATCGTCGGGCGTAGTGCCGCCGAACATCTGAAGAAGCTGCCGCTCGGTCGCGATCCGGGTGATCTCCTTCTTCGCGGCATTGTTGGTGGCGATCAGCTTCAGCGCGGCGGTGCGCGGAATCTCGACGACGATCGCACCCTCGGCGGTGCGCACCGTCGCGCCGCGCTTGCGGCCGGAGATCAGGCCGACCTCGCCGACAATCGAGCCACGCTCGATCGGCACCGTCTTCGACGGATCGTTGGGATCGATCTCGACCAGCAGCGAACCGTCGGCGATGGCGAACAGCGACGCGCCCGGCTCATTGCGCTGGAAAACGACGTCGCCGGCCCGATAGGCACGCGGCTCGGAATCGAGCAGGAACTCGCGCATCTGCAGCATCGACAGATCGTTGAGAATCGTTACCCGGCGGCGCAGGAAGGCCAGCCATTCGGTGACGCTGCGCGCGCCCGGCAGCGCGGCGAACTTCTGTTCCAGGATCGGCTCGTCCGCCGGCTTCAGATCGGCATTGCCGTTGATGAACTCGATGACGTCATAGCCCTGGTTCATGCAATGCTTGATCAGCGGATAGCCGGCTAGGGCGCCGATCACATAAATGCCCTCGACATTCGTCTCGAATTGCGGCGACAGACCCGGATAGGCGTCCTTGTCGTCGCTGGTGAAGGCGATGCCGCAATCTTCGACGAACTTGCGCGGCGGCGACGTTCCCATGCGCGCGATAATGCGATCACACTTGATCTTCTGCTCGCCGTCGCGGGTTTCGAGGAACAGCCAGCCCGGCGCCACCTTCAACGGCGTCGTCTCGCACATCACGTTGACGCGGCCGGTACGCCCGGCCTCCAGGATCAGATCGATATTGCCCTGCTTCGCGCGGGAAAATTCCGGGCTGCGATTAAGGATGGTGACAGTGTTGTTCTGCTCCGGATCGGCGGCAAGGCCCACGGCATTCTCGATGCCCGCGTCGCCCGAGCCGATGACGGTGATATGTTCATCGACATATTCGCCGGGATCGTCGAGCGTGTACTGAATGTGCGGCAGGTCGCCGCCCTCGCAGCGCATCCTGTTCGGATTGCCCTGCGTGCCGACGCCCAGAATCACATATTCGGCCTTGATTTCCTCGCCATTGGTGAGAGCCAGTGTGAAGTCGCCCTTCTGCCCGGTGATCTTCTTCACCTCGGCATTGTGCTTCACATTGACCTTCTGGGCGGCCACCTCGTCGTCCCAGATGCCGAGGATTTTTTCGCGCTTGCCGGCATCGAAATTCATGTCCGAGCGCAGCACGAGCTGACTCGGCGTCGCCATGACATGCTTGCCTTTCTGATACTTGTAGATCGTATCGGAGAGGTGATCCGTCTTTTCGAGGAGAACGTGACTGAGCCCGAGCGCCGCCGCGCGGCCCGCCGCGCTCATGCCCGCGGGGCCCGATCCGACAATGGCAATCTTGAACGCCGACGCCACTTGCTCCGTCGCTCCCCCACTCGGCCGGTCCCCGAGCCGAAAACGACACTCGAGACGCGCGGAACCGGCAGCCTGTTTCAGTCTAGCAGCTTCTTTAGGAGACGCCAGACTTGACGTTGGCTTTTTTGCCGTAATGATCGCTGGCCAAATGACCGCACAACCCTCTCCCGCGCGGCGCTTTTCCGCCGCCAGCCTCGCACTCGGCGGCGCCGCGATCCTGGTCGTAGGCGCGCTCGGCTACCGTCTGCTGGCGGGCGGCGACGGCGATGCCGGCCCGCCCGAGGTCAACGCCGCCGCGGTGGCCGCCGGAAGCGAAGCGGAATCGATCGAGGACATGATCGCCGCCCTGCAGGAGCGCGTGCGCCAGGATCCGGACAATCACCGCGACTGGTTCCTGCTCGGCTTGGCCAGCCGCGAGAGCGGGAATCACGCCGCCGCCGAGCAGGCCTTCCGCCGGGCTATGGAATTGTCGCCGCAGGATGCGGACTATCGCGCCTATCTCGCCGAAGCGCTGCTGCTGCGCGGCGGCAATTCGCCGCCGCCTGAAGCGGAACAATTGCTGCGTCGGGTGCTGGAGCTGCAGCCGGGCAATGCTCAGGCGCGCTACTATCTGGCGACGATCCGCGATGTCCGCGGCGACCATCGCGGCGCGGTGGACGATCTGATCGCCCTGCTCAACGACGCGCCTGAAGGCGCGATCTGGGAATCGCAGGTGCGTCAGGCGGTGACCGGTATCGCCGTCGCCAACAATATCGACATCGAAGGCCGCCTGCCCGCGCCGCGCCAGCCGGTACAGTCCACCGCGACCGCTGCCATTCCGGGCCCGACGCGTCAGGACATGGAGGCCGCCCGTGCGCTTACGCCGACCCAGCAGGGCGAAATGGCGCAGGACATGGTGAGCCGCCTGGAAGCGCGACTACGCCAGAATCCGCGCGATGCCGATGGCTGGATCATGCTGATGCGCTCGCGGATGGTGCTGAATGACCGGGATGCCGCGCGCGCGGCGCTGCAATCAGGTCTTGCCGCCTTCCAGGGCGACGCCGCGGCCCAGCAGCGGCTGCGCACCGCCGGCACCGAACTCGGCGTGCCCAACCCCTCATAAGGGAACGACCGCGCCTCCGTCAGGAAGCGCGGCCGCCTGATCGCCAGTTGAACGCGGTCAGGAAACCCTGACCGCCTCCACGCGGCGATTGTCCGGATCGGACGCGCGCGTTCCCTGCAGCGGCCGGTCATAGCCATAGCCGCGCACATCGAGCCGGCTGCGCGCCACGCCCTGCGCAACGAGATAGTCGGCGACCGCCTGGGCGCGACGTTGCGACAGGCTGACATTGGTCGCGCGGCTGCCCGAGCTGTCGGTATGCCCCTCGATCGCCACCCGCATCGTGGCGAGCTGAGGACGCTGCAGCGCCTCGGCGAACGCGCGGATCTGCGCCTGGGCGGCCGGCGACAGCACGGCGGAGCCCAGCCCGAAGCTCAGGCTGAGATCGACCCGACCGGGCTGGCGGCTGATGACGCGGGGCGCGCGCGCGGTGTTGCGGGCGGCCTGTTGCGCCGAAGGACGCGCGCGCGGCGCCGGGCGGCGCGCGGTGTTGCCGGCACTGGGCGAACTGGTCGAAAGCGAGAAGCCGCGCGATGCGCTGACGCGGCCGCCTTCCGGCGTGGTCGCTGTCGGCTGCGGCGTTTCGTCCGCCTGCTCATCGGCGCATTCGCCGGTGAATGCGCAGACATAATCGTCGGCAGTCGCCGCATCCTGGGCGAGCGCCGCATGCGGCAGAGCCGCCATGGCGGAGACCAAAAGGGTCAAACCGATCTTACGCATATTGCCTCCTGAAAGAAGTCAACACCCCCCCGATGGGTGCGTTCGGTATTGGGGCTTCATTACTCCATGTCGTGCGGGCCAACAAGGCAAGCCTCGCCCGCGACCGATACGCGCTCCAATAGACCCCCATATCTGAACATTGTTTGACCAGAACGACCCTGCTAGTTTCCCGCGCGGAGCGGGCCGGGCGGCCCGTCGTCCCCGGCTCCGGGTTGCCATCGGCTCCGCCCTGGGTCGGCCAAGTCATTAGAATCGCGAGGTTTGCGAGCGGCCGCATGACCCTGATCCTGACCATCCGTAACGCCGAGGCGATCGGCGAGGGGATTGAACCCCGTTTCGCGCTGGACGGCGATTTCGCCATGATCGGCCGCTCCCGCAACTGCGACTGGAACTTGGCCGATTCGAACAATGTCATTTCCTCGCGCCATTGCGAGATTCGGCGCGAAGGAGACGGCTTCGTCCTCAAGGATATCAGCACCAACGGCACCTTCTTGAACGATGCCGGCGAGCGGATGAGCGGCGAACATCCGATCGCCGCCGGAGATGTGCTGCGCATCGGCCATTATGAGGTAATTGCCTCGTTCGAGGAGACCGGTGCGGCACCGGAACCGGAGCCACTTCCTCCTCCTCCGCCTCCTCCGCCGCCACCGCCGCCACCGCCTCCGGCGCCACCTCCCCCGGCGCCCGAGCCGGAAACGGCATCAACGGCACAAGCGGCACTTGCCGCCGAAGCCGCCGTTCCGGCCGAAGAAGAAGACCGGGTACCCGAGAATGTGACGGTGATGTGGGATTCGCTCGCCGACATGAACAAGGTGGACTGGGCGCGCGGCGGCTTCGGCACGACGGATGCGACGGCTGAAGCCGTCGACACCGACACGGCGGACGGGCTGATCGAGGCCTTCGTCGCCGCGACCGCGCTGAGCGATCGCGACGTCCAGCGCTCGCCTGAGCTGATCCGCAAGGGCGGCTCGCTGCTGCGGCGGCTCGTCTCCGGCCTGATCGTGATGGTCGAGGCGCGGGCCCGGGCCAAGGCGCAAATGGGGGCCGAGGCAACCGCGCTCCAGCTCGACGGCAACAATCCGCTCAAATTCGCGCGTTCGCCCGAGCAGGCCCTGGCCCAGCTCCTCAATCCGCCCGAAAGCGGCTTCATGGACGCCGACAAGGCGGTCGAGGATGCCTATCTCGACCTGCAGTCGCATCAGGTGGCGACCCTGTCGGCCATTCCCGGCGCGCTGCGGGCGACGCTCGAACGCTTCTCGCCCGGATCGATCCGCCGCCGCGCCGCTAAGGCCGGCGTGCTCGCCCGCATCATGCCTTCATTGCAGGACGCCGCCTTGTGGCGGAACTACGAGAAGGAATATGTGAAGGTGAAGAACGAATCCGACGAAGCCTTCATGGAGGTCTTCTCGAAGGAGTTCCGCAAGGCCTATGAGCGCCAGCTCCGCGAGGGCTTCGGCGACCGGGAACGCTGAGCCCCGGCGGCTGGAAATGTAGGATTTCTTCTGTCAGGGTCGCCCGCGACTCGGAGCATCGGCTCCGCTTCGCCGGCTCTTTGATCCGTGAGCTCCCCTTTTCCGTTCGTGAATGCCCTTGGGGAGGAGAGGCCCCTCCCCCACGTAGCATCAACTTAGTCAACTTCCGCGCGCCGCCGGGCTCTCGCGCGGACATCCGCTGCGAACGCCGGATGCGGGCCTGGGTGTTTAGTCCTTGTTGCCGTCCGAGGGCGGCGTGCCTCCCATCGTGTCGAGTACCGGCCCGCCGCTGTTCGCTTCGCGGTCCACGGATTCGAACCAGACCATCTCAACCCGCCAATTGCCCTGCGCGGCGGCCGACAGGAATTGCTGTTGCCAGGACGGCCCGCGCGCGCCGACCGGCGGCGCGACGGTCGCGGCGTCGAACGGTCCCTGGCCAGTGATCAGAATGATGCCGGACCAGCCCTGATGGTCGAGATCGATGTTGAGCCGGTAGCGGCCATTGCCGTCATTGGTGATGGGCCGGCCATTGGTGGAATTGGCGACCAGCGCATCGAATCCGGCGCGATTCGGGATCAGCGGCGTGATGACGCCCGACGGCTCAATGCCGACGATCACGAAATCCTGGCTGGCATCGGCGAAGTTGAAGTTGATCACCGTGTTGGAGGCATTCTCGCCGGCATAAGGCGTGCCGGGCGGCTGCATCACCATCTCGAAGCGCGGCTGCGGCACCGATAATTTATAGTCGGACGAGGCGCGCACCTGGCGGTAGGTGTCGAGGGTGGCGCAGCCCGCGGGCGTGATCGGGGCGACATCGCCGAAATCGAGCCGCGCATTGGCGAGTCCCGCGCCGGTCAGCGCCTGGCCGATCTCGCGCTCGGCGGCGGCGGCATCGCCGGCAACCCCGCGCATCGCGATGCGGACGCCGTCCGCGCCGCCTTCCACCCCGGCGATGTCGAGCCAGGTGCAGCTGACCGACGGCAGGACGGAATTGACCGCAGCGCGCGCCGCCTCGACCGGATCGCCGGGATTGGCGACCGCGACCTGGTTTCCCATGCCCGGGATCAGGCCGCCGGTATTGCCGCCCATCAGATACCAGGCGCCGGCCCCGACCGCGAGCGCGGCGGCCAGCACGCCGCCGATCAGCAGGCCCTTGGACGCCCCGCCCCCTCCGCTCGGCGTCGCCGCCACCGATTGCCGGCCCGTCGCGGGCGGCGGGGGCGGCGGCGGTGCGACCGCCGCACCGCCCAGCATCGCGATAACGTCTTCCATCGAGCGCAGCCGTTCCTTGGGATCGGGCCGCAGCATCGCCTCGATGGTCGGCTTGATATTGGCGGGAATGGCCGCCAGGTCCGGCCCCTTGCGGCGCTTGTCGATGGCATCGACCAGCGAGCCCGACATGTTGACGTTCTTGCCGCTCGCCACCGCCAGAACGACGAGCGCCAGGCTGTAGACGTCCGTCCACGGTCCGACCTCGCGGCCATAATCGCCAAGCTGCTCGGGCGCGACATAGTTCAGCTTGCCAGCGAAGCCGTCGCCGACGATCGTCGCAGAGCTGGCATCGAGATCCTTGGCGATGCCGAAATCGATGATCTTCGCCTGGTGAACGTCACCGCCGGCGAGCAGCACATTGTCCGGCGACATGTCGCGGTGAATGGCGCCCAGCTTGTGGGCGGCGCCGAGACCGGAAGCGAGGCGCTTCAAGAGGCCGGCCAGCTCATCGGGCGAGCGCTCGACCTTGCCGAGCACGTCGGCCAACTCGACGCCCTCGATGAACTCGGTGACGATGTAGAGCACGCCGAGATTGGGCTCCTGCGCGAGCACGCGGTAGGAGACCAGCGCCTCGTGCTGGAGCTTGGTGAGCGTGCGCGCTTCCTTGCGGAACATCGCGACGACCTTCTCGTCCGCCGCCATCGCCGGGAGCATCACCTTGATCGCGACGCGCTCGTCGGTGTTGACGTTCACGCCTTCGAACACCTCGCCCATGCCGCCGCGCGCGAGGAAACGCTTCACCTCGAAGATATGATTGAGCACGTCGCCGATCTGGATCGCGCGCGCGCCTTCCACGGGCGTGAAATTGGTCGGGCTCACCCCGGCGCTGGTCTGCGGCGGCGCCGGGGCCGGTGCGGGATCGACGGGCGTCTCCGCCGGACTTTCGGTTGCCGGCGATTCGGATTCTTCGGATGCCGGGGTTTCCGACGCGTCAGCTTCGGTCGGCACTTCCGGTCCGGTACTCTCCCCTTCCGGCGCGGGAGGCGTGGCCCCGGCCCCGTCAAGCGCGCCGGACGGCATGAACACGGTGCGTTCCTCGCCGTCGTCGGGCGCTTTCTTGTCCTTGTCTTCGCTCATGATTTCACCGGTTCCGGAAAGGAGAGGAGGGTGGGCTCATTGGCCCAGATCGCGATCACCGTGACATTGTCCGGCGCGCCATTGGCGAGTGTCAACTCAACCAGCTCGCTGGTCGCGCGGTCGGGCGAGCCGCGGGTGAGGAGACGGCCGATATCGGTTTCCTCGACATAGCCGTGCAGCCCGTCGCTGCACAGAAGGAAGGCGTCGCCGGGCACGACCTCGCCGGTCACCCGGTCCACCTGCATCTCGTCGCGCACGCCGACCGCGCGCGACAATATGTGGCCCATCGGATGGCCGACCGCCTCCTCGGGCCGCATGATGCCGCGATCGACCATTTCCTGGACCTGGGTGTGATCGCGGCTGAGCTGGATCAGCTCGCCGTCGCGCAGGACATAGGCGCGGCTGTCGCCGACCCACTGGATCGCGTAGCGCCCGCCGTGGATGAGCAATGTCACGACCGTCGAGCCCATCTGGCGCTGCCGCTTGCCCGCTTCGATCAGGATCGCCCGGTTGGCCTTGTGGATCGCCGCCTCGATCGCGTCGCAGGCCGCGTCGAAATCCTCGGCCGGCTCGATCTCGCCCAGTTTCTCGACGATCTTGGCGGAAGCCCATTCGCCGCCTTCATGCCCACCCATGCCGTCGGCCACCGCCCATAGCCCGTTGGTCTCGGCGGCGTAGAAGCTGTCCTCGTTATGATCGCGCACGCGCCCTTCATGTGTGCGTGCGCCGCTTTCGATGCGGAAGGGGACGATCTCCATGGTGCCGATCAGCTGCCGGAGGCCCGCGCCGGACGCGCGGGCACGCCCGTACATGTGCGGCGATGGATCGGCTTTCTCATCAAAAGAACCCCCGGGCCGATGAAGTGCTGCATCTAAGCACAGCTTAGGCTGGCGATAAAGCCGCTATAGCCCGACGCGGCGTCATCCTCTTCCTTCCGCCCCGTGCTCGCGCTAAATACGCATCCTCTTTCTCAATGAATGGGATCGACAATGAATCGCCTGATCATCGCTTTCACCGGCACAGCCGCCCTCGCCCTCGCCGCCTGCACCAGCCAGGAAGCGGCCGACAACAGCGCCGACAATCTCGCCGCCGCGACCGAAAATGCCGCCGCCGCGACCGAGAATCTCGCAACGGCCACCGACAATGCCGCCGAGGCGATGGGCGACAAGCCCTCCGATGCCGGCGCTGCACCGGTCGACATGCCGGCCGGTGACGGCGGCACGCCGCCCTCCGACGGAGCCGCCGCCGGAGACAAGCCCGCAAACTGAGCCGCGATCCGCGAGGCGCGCGCGACACTCGCTTGACAGCGGACCGCGCGCACCCATATGCGCGCATCCGCAAAGCGCATGCGCACGGCCCCTTCGTCTAGCGGTCTAGGACGTCGCCCTCTCACGGCGAAAACACGGGTTCGAGTCCCGTAGGGGTCACCAGCGATTTCTCGATATGACAATTTCCGCCGCGCCGTCGGGTGACGGCTAAGTGTATGGGATGCGGACTTTATCCCTCTCCCGCATCGCCTTCCATCGCGCCGTCGCCGAGGTCCAGCACCCAGCCCTTGCCGCGGATCGCCTTGATTGCGGCGTCGGCGCAGCCGGCGTTGCGCAGCTTGGAGCGGATCTTGAAGATGAACATGTCGATCACGGCCTCGCTGACACCTTCGCGGTCGGCATAGAGCCGATCGCCGATCGTCAGACGCGAGACCGGCGAGGGCATCTGCTCCCACAACAGTTCCAGCACCTTATATTCACTTTCGGTCAGCGGGATGCGCCGCCGCCCGATCCGTGCCAGGCGCTGCTCCGGGTCCATGCGAAAGGGATAGGCGCCGGCGGGAGCGGCTTCAGAAGCACCCTCATCCTTGCCCAGCGCGCGCAGCAAGGTGCGCGCCAGCCGATCATGCTGCGCGTCGAGCAGGCTCGCCAGCGCGCGGTCCGGCGCGGGCAGCGAGGCTTGGCGGGCCAGGGCGATGGCGGTGTCGATCGCGGCCAGCGCATGTTCGATCTCGCGCGCCGCGGCACGCAGCCTGGCTGATCCGTCCTCGAGCGTTTCGATCAGAGCGGCATCCGCCTTCGTGCTTGCGTCCGCGTCCCGGATGGGCGTCATCGCGGTTCCCCTAAACCGATAATCAACAGCGTCCGATGATGCGGGCCTTTGTTGAATTTTCGGTAAAGATCGGGGCGCGGTCTTTGCGGGAGCGCAAGGGATCAGCCTTGCATCATTGCGATCTGTTGCTTCAGCCAGTCCCGGAAGGCGTGCATGGCTGCGCTTTCCGCCCGTGACTTGAGGCGGGTAAGCCAGTAACCGCCGAGAGTCACCACGATGTCAAACGGGCGTACCAGGCGTTCGGCCGCCAATTCGCGCGAGAGCATGGCCGGCGGCGCGAGCGCAACGCCGTGGCCTGAGATCGCTGCCGCCGCCATCAGCGCCGAGCTGTCGAACACCGGCCCGGACAGCTTCGGGCACGGCAGGCCGGCGGCATCGAACCATCGCGGCCATTCGTCGGCGCGATAGGAGCGGAGCAGGGCTTCCCGCGCCAGCGCACCGGCCTCGCGCAACCGTTCGGCGACGACAGGGGCGCAGAGCGGCGTCAGCGGCGCATCCATCAACGGCTCGGCATGGGTACCGTGCCACGCTCCGTCGCCGTAGCGTATGGCAAGGTCCAGCCCTTCGCCAGCCAAGTCCACGCGATTGTTGTTGGTCATCACGCGCAGGTCGACATGCGGCAACGCGCGCTCGAACTCCGCCAACCGGGGAAGCAGCCATCCGGTCGCGAACGTGCCGACCACGCCGAGCGTCAATACCTCGCGCAGCCGTCCGTCGGCATAACGCTCCAGCGTCGCCCCCATTCGGTCGAAGGCATCAGCCAGAACGGGTACAAGCGCCTGCCCTTCGTCGGTCAGCGCCAGGCCGCGCGGCAGGCGACGAAACAGGGCCACGCCGAGCCGCGTCTCCAGCCGCGCGACCTGGTGGCTCACCGCACCCTGGCTCACACACAATTCGTCCGCCGCTCGGGTGAAGTTGAGATGCCTCGCCGCCGCCTCGAAGGCGCGCAGTGCGTTGAGCGGCAGCTGGGCACGGTCCATGCCCAAACATGAATCAATTTCATGCCCCTGTCGAGATATGATGCTTTGCGCGCCGACGCCTCCAAGACCAGTCTTTCCGCATCAACCGGGACGAGGAGAATAGGCGATGAAGTGGATTGCGGGCTTGGCGTTATGCGGTGTGGCGAGTTTCACCAGCGTCGCAGCACAGGCGCCGGATGCCGACGATCCGCTCCTCCGCCCGATCGCACCCGAATCTGCGGCCCGCTGGCTGGTCGGACCGGAGGAACCGATCCGCATCCACGGCAACACCTATCTGGTCGGCTTCGCGGGGCTCAACATCGCGCTGATCGACAGCGGCGACGGCCTGATCCTGATCGACGGCGCGGTGCCGCAGGCGGTGCGCGAGATCCAGGCCAATATCCGCCGGCTCGGCTTTCGCCCGGAAGACATACGCTACATCCTCAGCACCGAGCCGCATCTCGATCATGCCGGCGGCATCGCCGCACTGGCGCGCGACAGCGGTGCCACGGTGGTGGCGAGCATGGCGGCCGCAGAAGTGTTGCGCCGGGGCCGCAGCGGGCCGGACGATCCGCAGGCGGCCTGGCTGGTGGACTTCCCGCCGGTCCAGCGGCTGCGCGCGCTCGCCGACGGCGAGACGCTGCGGCTGGGCGATGTCGAGATCGTCGCGCGCGCCACGCCCGGCCACACGCCGGGCAGCATGAGCTGGTCCTGGCGTTCCTGCGAGGGCGATGTCTGTCTCGATATCGTTTTCGGCGCCAGCCTCAATCCGCTGGCGGCCGATGGCTATGATTTCTCCGAATCCCGCAATGCGGCGGCGCTGACTGCCTTTCGCACCACCTTCCAGCGATTGCGGACCGTGCCGTGCGATATCCTGCTGACTGCACATCCGGGCCAATCCGACGGCGAAGAGAAGCTGGCGCGCCTGCGCGAGAGACGAACGCCAAACCCCTATGTCGATCCCGTCGCCTGCCGCGCTTATGCCGACGCGTTCGAAGCCCGGCTGGAGGCGCGACTTGCCGCCGAGGCGGACGGGTCAGCGCGCTGAGGCGCTCTCGTCCCGGCCTTCCTCGATCCGGCCCGGAACGGTCCATTCCACCCGGGGCGGCGACCCCTCCTCGATCCGGGCCTGGCGCGCGCGGGCAGCGTCGCGCAGGGCGAGGTCCGGCGACTCACGCCAAGGTCCGGTCAAAGCGGCGGTACGGTAGCGATATCTGCGCAAGCTCAGGCCCTCCCCTGGCTTAGTCTCGCGTTAACCACTTTCCTTTCTCACCTAGATCAAATTTTTTACACGCCGCGCCGCGCGATTTGACATGCGCGCGCGCCGCGCCGAATTGGGAGCGAAACAGGGAGATATGGGGCTTGCCCACCAGCATCGACGACATTCCGGGCCTGATCGACGGGCTTTGCGCCATCTACGACGAATCGGTCGCCAGCCTGCGCGGTGCGCTGGCTCGTTACCTGACGTCGGGCGAGCGCCCCGACCCGGCGGCGCGCGCGGACGGGATTTTCGCCTATCCCGAGCTGCGTATCGTCCATCGCCAGGGCGGGACGATCGATTTCCCGCCACGTGCTTTCGGCCGGCTCAACCAGCCGGGCGAATATGCAACCAGCGTGACGCGGCCCTGGCTGTTCCGCAAATATCTGGCCGAGCAGCTCGGCTATCTGATCGCGGACCATGACATCGACATTTCGGTTGGTCGCTCGGTGAGCGAGATCCCTTATCCCTACGTCCTCGACGGCACCGATGATCTGCGTCTCGACGGCGCACGGGCGGCAGATCTGGCCTTGTGGTTCCCAACCACTGAGCTCTCCCATATCGGCGACGAACTGGCCGACGGCGAGTGGGTCGAGGGGCCGGGCGGCGCGCGCCCGCTGTCGCTGTTCGATGCGCCGCGCGTCGATTTCAGCCTCGCACGCCTGAAGCACTATACCGGCACGCCGCCGGAGCACACGCAGCGCTACCTGCTGTTCACCAACTATGTCCGCTATGTCGACGAATTTGTCCGCTGGGCGGTCGACGAGTTGAAACAGCCGGACAGCCCCTATGAGGCGCTATCGGCGGCGGGCGGCGTGTTCGTCACCAGGGACATGCCGGACGCGGTGGCCCAGGTCGCCGAGGGCGGCTGGCGGCGCCACCAGATGCCGGCCTATCACCTGATCGCGCCCAATGGCGGCGGTATCACGCTCGTCAATATCGGCGTCGGCCCGTCCAACGCCAAGACGATCTGCGATCATCTCGCGGTGATGCGGCCGGAAGTGTGGCTGATGATCGGCCATTGCGGGGGACTCAGGCCTAGCCAGTCGATCGGCGATTATGTGCTGGCCCACGCCTATCTGCGTGACGATCATGTCATGGACGACGTGCTGCCGATCGAAGTGCCGGTCCCGGCCATCGCCGAGGTGCAGCAGGCGCTGTCGGCGGCTGCGGTAGAAGTGACCGGCGAGACGCCACAGGAGCTGCGGCGGCGCCTGCGCACCGGCACTGTCGTCACCACCGACGACCGCAACTGGGAATTGCGCTTCACGCTTTCGGCAAGGCGCTTCAACCAGTCGCGCGCGGTGGCGATCGACATGGAATCCGCGACGGTGGCGGCACAGGGCTATCGTTTTCGCGTCCCCTACGGCACCTTGTTGTGCGTTTCGGACAAGCCGCTGCACGGCGAGATCAAGCTGCCCGGCCAGGCCAATGCGTTCTATGAGCGGGCGATCAGCCAGCACCTCAGAATCGGCATTGAGACGCTGCGCATCCTGAAGCGCGACGGCGCCACGCTCCACTCGCGCAAATTGCGCGCATTCGACGAACCGCCCTTCCGTTGATCCGGCAAGGGGGCTGCAAATGCGCGGCGCAAATGCCACACCTTGGAGATTCTTGCTGCATCGCGGCATGAGTCTTTGAACCGTAAAAAAGCTATTGTTAAAGGCGCCCGCAACAGGCCAATATCGGCGCTGGGGGAATCACATCATGAAAAAATTTGCTCTACTCTGTGCGACCACGTTTATCGCAATGCCCGGCGCCGCATGGGCTCAATCCACGGGAACGGTGGACTTCGAAGACGAAGGCGCGATCGTCATCACCGGCACGCGCTCTTCCGATGTCGGCGGCGTCGAGGCGCCTGCGACCTCGCGCTCGCGCGCCGCATTGGGCTCCGAATTCATCCAGCGCCAGGCGCCCGGCCAGACCATCAACGACGTGATCAATGCGCTGCCCGGCGTCAGCTTCCAGAACAACGATCCCTACGGCTCCGCCGGCGGCACGCTCAACATCCGCGGCTTCGATTCGACGCGCATCAGCCAGACGTTCGACGGCGTGCCGCTGAACGACTCGGGCAATTACGCGCTCTATTCGAACCAGCAGCTCGATCCGGAGCTGATCACCCAGGTCAATGTCAGCCTCGGTTCGACCGACGTGGACAGCCCGACGGCGGCCGCGACCGGCTCGACCGTCAACTATCGTACCCGCCTGCCGTTCGAGGATTTCCGCGTCCGCATCCAGGGCTCGGTGGGCGAATATGGCTTCTTCCGCACCTTCGGCGTGATCGACACGGGCCGGTTCGGTCCCCTCGACACCCGCGCCTTCTTCTCCGCCAGCATGGCGATGAACGACAATGTCTATAACGGCTTCGGTCAGATCTATAAGCAGCAGTACAACGCGCGCGTCTACCAGCCGATCGGCTCGAACGGCGACTTCGTCTCGATCGCCGCGCACTACAATCAGAACCGCAACAATTTCTTCGGCTCGGTGCCGCTGCGCATCGACGGCGCGATCGGCAATCCCGGCTCGCCGCCGCGGCGTTTCCCGATCACCGAGGACGAGCGTTTCTATAACGTCGCGGCCTGCACGACCAACCAGGTCGCGCGCCAGGGTATCCAGGACGTGGCCAACAGCTGCGGTTCGACCTTCGACGAGCGCTGGAACCCGTCCAACACCGGCAACATCCGCATCAATTCGCGCTTCACGCTGGCCGACGGCCTTGTCCTGACCGTCGATCCGAGCTTCCAGTATGTGAAGGCCAATGGCGGTGGCACCGTCGTCGGCCAGGAAGGCTTCCGCGACGTCAATCCGGCCGGCGGCACCGCGACGCCGAACTTCTGCGTGCTGAACCCTGGCGCGGTGAACACCAGCTGTCAGACCGGCTATATCGGCGGCGCGCCCTATTTCGGCCGCGATCTCAACGGCGACGGCGATCTGCTCGACACCGTGCGCGTGCTCGCGCCCAGCCAGACGCAGACCAATCGTTACGGCGTCATCGCCGGCCTGCGCTGGAACATCAGCGACGATCACACGGTCCGCATCGCCTACAGCTACGATCGCGCCCGCCATCGCCAGACCGGCGAGGTCGGCCTGCTCAACATCAATGGCGTCGGCCCCTATTTCCCGGTCAACAACCCCCTGGCCGATGGCGGCGGGAACATCCTGCAGAAGCGCGATCGCCTGTCCTTCGCGACCCTGCATCAGATTGCCGGCGAATATCGCGGCGAATTCGCGGACGGGCGCCTGGTGGTCAATGCCGGCCTGCGCGCGCCCTTCTTCGAGCGCGACCTGAACAATTTCTGCGCCACGTCGAGCGTGACCGGCTTCGTCGAATGTTTCGGCACCAACACGGCCGGCCTGCAGGCCTGGCTGGCCAACAACCCGACCGTGAACACCGGCGCGGGCGGCATCCAGCCGGTGCAGGGCCCGCAGCGTCGCGTGCTGAAATATGACGAAATCCTGCCGAATATCGGCTTCACCTACGAGTTCATGCCGCGCGCGAACATCTTCGCGAACTATTCGCGCGGCCTGCAGGTGCCGGGCACGGACAATCTCTACAACAGCTTCTTCTTCCCGGCGAACACGCCGGAAGCGCAGCCCCGGCCGGAGACGACCGACAATTTCGACGTCGGCCTTCGCTATCGTTCGGGCAACATCGTCGCCCAGGGCTCGTTCTGGTTCACCCGCTTCCAGGATCGCCTGGCGACGACCTACGATCCGGAGCTCGATCGCAACGTCTACCGCAACCTCGGCACCGTCGATAAATACGGTCTCGATGCCTATGTGATGTGGCAGGCGCTGCCGCAGCTGCAGGTCTACGTCTTCGGCTCCTATCTGTGGTCGGACATCAAGGACGACGTCCAGGTCGGCGTCTGCTCGGCGACGGTCAGCGCGAGCTGCCCGTCGGGCAGCGCGGGCTCGCCGATCTTCGCGCTCACATCGGGACAGCGTGAAGGCGGCGCGCCGGTCTACACCTTCGGCGGCCGTATCCAGGGCACGCTCGGTCCGGTCGAGGTCGGCGTTCAGTTCAAGCGCACCGGCGGCCGTTACGTGAACGACGTCAACCAGCCGATCCGCCAGTGCAGCGTTTCGTTCGTGAACTCGATCGACTGCAACGGCACGACCACGATCGTCTATCCGACGCGCACGCCGGCCTACAACATCGTCGATCTCGACGTGCGCGTACCGCTCGGCTGGGCCGGTCTCAACGACGACACCTATTTCCAGCTCAACATCAGCAACGTGTTCGACGAGCTCTATGTCGGCGGCTTCGGCGCCAACCTGCTCGATACGGCCGTGCCCTTCTCCCAGATCGGCGCGCCGCGCGCGATCATGGGCACCCTGGTCGTCGGCTTCTAGGTCGCCGCTTCGGACAAGAGATCGGGGCCGCCGCGGGGATACTCGCGGCGGCCCCTTCTTTTTGCCCGCGCGATGCTTATGGTTCACGCATGACCGATCCGCTCGTCGCCCGCGCCCGCCAGGCCGCGCTCGCCGCCTACGCGCCTTATTCCCGTTTCTCGGTCGGCTGCGCGATCGAGTCGGTGGACGGCGAGATCGTCGTCGGATCGAACATGGAAAATGCCTGCTACCGGCTGGGCGTGTGCGCCGAGGTCGCGGCCCTCACCGCCGCCAGCCAGGCTTTCGGTCTGGACAAGGTGGCACGCATCGCGGTCGCCGGCGGTCATGTCGGCGCGGACGGCGCGCTCCACGGCGCCGCGCTCGTCACCCCCTGCGGCGGCTGCCGCCAGTCGATCCTGGAAGCCGCCCAGTTGTCGGGCCGCGACCTGGAGGTGGTATCCTCCGACGGCGACGGCACCGAAACGGCCATCCATCTCATCTCCGAGCTGATCCCGCACGGCTTCGGTCCGGCCAACCTCAAGGACGCGGGCTAGCTCGGCCGGCATCCGCCTCGCGGCCTCCCCCCGCTTCGGAGCGTGTGGAAGTTGACTAAGTTGACGCCACGTCGGGGAGGGGCCTCTCCCCCGCAAGGGTATCCAGGGCAAGGAATGTGGGGAGGAACAGTTCAAGGAGCCGCGCGGGGCAGAGCCCGCGATTCGCAGCAACGATGACAGAGGAAATCCTACATTCCAAGGGCTGGGTCAGCGCAAGCCGCCGGAGGGAAGCCGAGCGCCGCCGAAGGACAAAGGCCGGATGGGGCCTAGACCAGCTTGATCTCCCGGAGCCGCTCCAGAAGATAATCGTGCGAACTGATCGGCTCCGGAAACCGGTCCGGATGTTCCGCATCGATGCAGTTCGGCAACGTCTCGATCAGGAAATCGGGGCGGAAGTGCAGGAAGAAGGGCATCGAATAGCGCGAGAAGCCGCGCCGCTCGGGCGGCGGATTGACCACCCGGTGCGTGGTCGAGACGAGCTTCCGGTTGCTCAGCCGCTGCAGCATGTCGCCGATATTGACGGCGAGCTCGCCGGGCCTGGGCGTCACCGGCAGCCAGTTGCCGTCGCGGTCGAGCAGTTGCAGCCCCGCTTCCTCGGCGCCGAGCAGCAGGGTAATCGTATTGATGTCCTCATGCGCGCCGGCCCGCACGTTCGGCCCGTCGCCCGGCGTCGGCGGATAATGGAGCAGGCGCATGACGGAATTGCCGTCCGCCACCGTGTCCTCGAACCAGTCCGGCGCGAGGCCGAGATAGCGGGCGATCGCCTCCAGGATGCGCAGCCCCGCCGTGTCGAACGCGGCATAGAGCTCCAGGAAAGTCTCCCTGAAGCCCGGCACTTCCTTCGGCCACAGATTGGGCGCCATCACGTCGGCATAGCGATGGCCCTCGGGCAGCTCGCGCCCGACATGCCAGAATTCCTTGAGATCGTAGGCGTTCGCGCCCTTGGCGGTCTCGATGCCGAACGGCGTATAGCCGCGTGCGCCGCCGCCGCCGGCGATGTGATAGGTGCGCTTCACCTCCTCGGGCAAAGCGAAGAAGGCCCTGGCCTTCTCCTCGGCGCGCGCGATCAAATCGGCGGGGATGCCGTGATCGGAAATGATGGCGAAGCCGTAGCGGGCGAAGGAGCCGCCCAGCCGCTCGGCGAAACCCTCGGGGTCGCGGGCGGAATCGAGCAGCGAGACGGACGCCACGGTGGCGGGAGCGGAAGCGATATCGGTCATGGTGCGAAATTAGGGTCCGGACTCATAACTGGCAATGGCCGGGATCGTCCGGAGAAGGCCGCCGGCAAGGAGAGCGGTGCAGGCCGGGCTGGTGGCCCGGTCCAGCCGACCGACGCGGCCGGCGGCCTTCTCCGGACGACCGCGAAGCGGCGGGCGGCTTTCGCGCCAGGGCTGCGTCGCTCGTCGGTCACGATGCGAAAGCATCGCTCCCTCCTCGCTCCTTGCCCCGACCCGAAATCCATCCCGTCACGGCCGTTGCCAGTTATGAGTCCGGACCCTAGTCCTTTGCGGCGCCGATTCCAATGCCGGCCCGATCAGGCCGACAGGATCAGCCCGGCCAGCGCCGCGCTCATCAGGTTGGCAAGGCTGCCCGCCGCCAGCGCCTTCAGGCCGAGCCTGGCGATCATCGGACGCTGGTTGGGCGCCAGCCCGCCCGTCACCGCCATCTGGATCGCGATCGAGCTGAAATTGGCGAAGCCGCAGAGCGCGAAGGTGACGATCGCGATCGTCGCGGGCGACAGCGTTCCCGCCGTCTGCGCCGCACCGAGATCGATGAAGGCGACGAATTCGTTCAGCACCACCTTGGTCCCGAACAATGCGCCCGCCTGCCCCGCTTCGTTCCACGGCACATTGAGCATGTACATGACCGGCTGGAACACCCAGCCGAGGATCTGCTGAAACGACAGCTCGGGATAGCCGAACCAGCCGCCGATCCCGCCGAGCAGGCCGTTGGCCAGCGCGACCAGAGCCACGAAGGCGAGTACCATCGCACCAACCGCAACGGCCAGTTTGACGCCGGTCTGCGCGCCCATCGCGGCGGCCATGATGATGTTGGCCGGGCGCTCCTCGCCATGCTCGGCCTCGTCGATCGGCTCGGGCTCGATGCCGACCGAGGCCGGATCGTCCGGCATGATGATCTTCGCCATCAGGATGCCGCCCGGCGCCGACATGAAGCTGGCGGCGAGCAGATAGGGCAGCAGGTGCGGGCCGATCATGCTGGCATAGGCGCCGAGGATCGTGCCGGCGACGCCCGCCATGCCGACGCTCATGATGCAGAAGAGCTGCGCCGGGGTGAGGTTGGCGAGATAGGGCTTGATGACCAGCGGGCTTTCCGACTGGCCGACGAAGATGTTCGCCGCCGAGCCCAGGGATTCCACCTTGGTGATCCCCGTCACGAGCTGGATCGCGCCGCCCACCCATTTGATGATGAGCTGCATGATGCCGAGATAATAGAGGATCGAGATCAAAGAGGCGAAGAAGATAATGACCGGCAGCGCGGCGATGGCGAAGCTGTTCGCACCCATTTCGGGCGAAGCGAGCGGGCCGAAGATGAAGTCGGTGCCCGCCTTGGCATAGCCGAGCAGGTTGGAGACGCCGGCCGACATCGCGCCGATCACGCGCTGACCCCAGGGCGTGCCGAGCACAAGCAAGGCAAGGCCCGCCTGCAGCGCGAAAGCCGCGCCGACGACGCGCAGCCGGATCGCCTTGCGATTGGAGGAGAGCAGGAAGGCGATGCCCAGAATGAGGGCGATGCCGGCAATGCCGATCAGATAGCGGTTCATGGTCCCTCCCCCCGGCCCGGCTTTTACCAGACCATCTTGCGTTCGGCCGCCGCGATCGCGCCGTCCAGCTTGTCCAGCGCTTCGTCGATCCCGTCGGCGACCAGCAATTGCCCGCGCCGCGCCGGCGACATGAAGCCGCTCGTCGTCACATGATCGAGAAAGCCGATCATCCCGTCCCAGAAACCGGCGACGTTGAGCAGGGCGAAAGGCTTGGCATGATAGCCGAGCGCGTTCCAGCTCCACGCCTCGAACAATTCGTCCAGCGTGCCGATGCCGCCGGGGATGGCGACGAAGGCGTCGGCGAGATCGGTCATCCGCGCCTTGCGCTCGTGCATCGTGTCGACGACGTGCAATTCGGTCAGACCGGTATGCGCGACCTCCAGATCGATCAGCGCCCGGGGAATGACCCCATAAGCCTCGCCGCCCGATTTCATCACCGCATCGGCGACCACGCCCATCAGCCCGAGCCGTCCGCCACCATAGACCAGGCCGATGCCCCGCGCGGCCATGATCCGGCCCAGCACATGCGCCGTCTCGACGAAAGCCGGATCGGTCCCCATCGAGGCCCCGCAATAAACGGCCAAACGCTTCATGCCGCCGCCACCAGCTCGCGCAGGTCCGCCTCCGGGCGCGCGCCGAAATGGGAGATCACCTCCGCCGCCGCGATCGCGCCCATGCGGAGCGATGCCTCGAGATCCTTGCCCTGCGCCTGACCGACCAGAAAGCCGGCGGCGAAGAGGTCGCCCGCGCCGGTCGTATCGACCACGCCCCGGCCGATCCGCGCGATCGGCACGGACACCCGCTGCCCATTCGCCACCGCCAGCGCGCCTTTCTCGCCGCAGGTGACGACAAGCAAGGGCACCGTGGCCGCAATCGCCGCGATCGCCGCCTCATTGTCGTCGGTGTCGGCGAGCGAGCGGATTTCCGCCTCGTTGGCGAACAGCATGTCGATCGCGCCCGATTGCAGCATCGCCATGATCTCGGCCCGGTGCGGCTGGATGCAGGCGATGTCGGAGAGGGTGAAGGCGACCTTGCGGCCCGCGTCATGGGCGATCGCCATCGCCTTTTCCATCGCCGCGCGCGGGCCGGGCGAGCGCCACAGATAGGCTTCCAGATAGAGGATCGCCGCGCCGCGGATTTGCGCTTCGTCGAGCGCGTCGGCCGACAATTGGTGCGCCGCGCCGCGGAAGGTGTTCATCGTGCGCTGCGCGTCGGGCGTCACCAGAATGAGGCAGCGGCCGGTGGGCTCGCCCGCATCGATCGGCGGGGTCGCGAATTCGACGCCGAGGGCGCGGATGTCGTGGGCGAAAATCTCGCCGAGCTGGTCCTTCGCCACCTGCCCGACGAAGCCGGCCCGCCCGCCCAAAGCCGCGACGCCGGCCATCGTGTTCGCCGCCGATCCGCCGCTCGTCTCGCGCGCCTGGTTCATCCGCGCATAGAGGCGCGTCGCGCCGGCGGCGTCGAGCACCTGCATCGACCCCTTCACCAGCCCCTCTTCCGCGAGGAAATCGTCTTCGGCGGTGGCGATCACGTCCACGACGGCGTCGCCGATCGCCAGCACATCCAGTCTCGTCTCAATCACCTCTGCTAGATGGCCGGAACCGGGCGGAACGGAAAGCCCTTTTTGCGCGCGGCGAAAGCGGTTACGTCGTCGTGATGAACGACAGCTCCACCTTGCCGATGCGCCCCGCGCTCTTCTGGTTCGCGATCTTCTACGGCGGCATGGTCTGCATCGCCGGCGTGCTCGGCAACAAGCAGGTCGCCTTGGGACCATTGGCGGTCGAGGCCGGCATCTTCGCCTTCCTCTTCCTGGTCATCACCTCCAGCGCGGTGGCGGAGCTGTATGGTCGCCCGGTCGCCAACAAGCTGGTGCTGATCGGCTTCGTGCCCCTGCTCTTCTCGATGCTGCTGACGACGCTCGTGCTGGCGCTGCCCGCCTCGCCGGAAATGGCGCCCGACCGCCTCGCCGCCTTCGATCTGATGATGCGCGCGACACCGCGCATCTGGCTCGCCGGCATCATCGCCTACGGCATTTCCCAGATCCTCAACGTCACCATCTTCACCGCCCTGCGCGGCAAGGGCGCGGACGGCGCGCCGGGTGTCGGCTCCTGGGTCTGGCTGCGCGGTGCGATCGCCAGCGTGCTCTCCCAGATCGTCGATACCTTCCTGTTCATCACCATCGCCTTTTACGGCATCTTCCCGATCGCCGGGCTGCTGGCGGGTCAGATGGTCGCGAAGGTGGTGCTCTCGATCGTGATGGTGCCGGTGTTCATCACCCTCTTCGTCGCGCTGGGCCGCAGGCTCGACGCGCGGGGCTGATCTACTCGCGCCAGCTTCGCGCCGACAGCCGCACCGGCGCCATCCGCGCATCGACCAGCACGTCCTCGGCGAATTCGGCGCCCATCAATGCGACCCGCACGTCGAGCGCGAACCAGGACGATTTCACCTGCGGCTGGAGCTGCGCGTCCAGCGGCACGGCCAGCTCGCTGAGCGATTCGGTGCGCCAGAAATCGACCATAGTGTCCCACCCCGCCGCCGGCCGCGCCGCGATGATCCGCCGGGCGCGGGCCACGTCGATCTGGCCGGGCGCCAACATCGCCAGCAGCGACGCCTGATTCTCGGTCAGCGTGTTGACGTTGAGCGGCGACAGGCTCGCCACCGGCAGCGCACACAGCCACGGCCGCAGCCGCGCGAAAATCTCAGGAGTCATCCCCGCCAGCCCCCGCGCCTCGCCGACATCGGCGAACAAGGTGTTGGGCGCACGGAACGGCGCCGCACCGCCGCCATAGGCCGCGTCCTCCGCCCCGGCGGACGCGGAGATCGAATCGCTGTCCGCCCAGTCCGCCGCCGCCTCGGCGATCCGCCGCGCCTCGCCCTCGCCGATGCCGGTCAGCATCATCAGCCCGGCGAATTGCGACACGCCGGTATTGCGCCGGACCAGCCTTGTGCGCGGATCGCCCTCGACCACGCTGTTGAGGTTGAAGCAATTGCCGCCGTCGCGAACCTGCACGCTCGCCAGCCCGCCGTCCGGCAGCGGAATTTGCCGCACGCTCCCCTGCCAGCCACCGGCCAAGGTGGTCTTGTCCCGGTCCTGCGATTGCAGATCGTCGATGGTGAGCAGGGCCAGCTCGGCGATGCCGTTCGCATGGGCCCGCGCCTGATCGAGCGCATAGGTATTGGCCGCCACCGCGCGGGACAGCCGCAATTTCTCCATCGCCGCCGCCGCGATCGCGCCGGTAACGGCGACCAGCAGCAGCACTGCCAGCAGGGCCGCGCCGCGCTCTTTCCACGGCACCTTCACCGGCCCGTCCCCACCACGAAGACCTGCCGCAGCAGCCCGTGTCGCGCGCTGTCCGTCACCAGCTCGATCGCCGCCGGCAGCCGCGTGCCGTCGGCCGGGTCCCAGGCATCGCGCCATTCGCCGCGATCATCGCGATAGCGCAGCCGCGCCACGCTTACGCCGTCGATCAGCGGCACGATCGTCGCCCCGCCGCCGCCGTCGACCCGTTCGAAGGCCAGCCGCTCCAGCACCCCGCCGCGCAGCCGATAGCCGACCCGCTGCAGCGCCGCGCCCTCGTCGCCCGCGCTCCAGCCGCGCCGGACGAAGGCCATGAGCATCTCCTGCTCGCCGCTGGCCCCGGTGAAAGCGCGCTGCGGTCGCCCGTCGCCGTCGCGATGGATGCGCGGCGCCGCCTGCGCCATGTCGGCAGTCAGCAACGCCTGGAGCCGCCGCACCTCGCCCGTCTCGGCGAGCAGCCGGTCCGCCGTCTCCTGCGTCCGCGCGCTGACCGACAGCAGGGCCACCCCCGCCGCCGTCAGCATCCCGAAGATCGCCAGCGCGATCAGCATTTCCACCAGCGTGAAGCCGTGTTCGGCGGAACGCCGAAGGGGCGTGAAGCCCTGTTGGGCGGAACGCCGAGAAGACTCGAAGCCGTTGGGCCTCATCGGTCCGCCCGCCGGAAGATCGTCAGCCGTGCCCGGCCCGGGCCGCCGTCCAGGTCGGCGACGGCGATCTCGATCTGCTGGATGCGTGCCTCGGGCGAGCGCGCGACGGTGCGCGTCCAGCTCCAGCGCCGGCCGCCGTTCAGCGCCTCGCCGGTCATCGTACCGAAGGCGGGCGCGGCCGGATCGGTCAGCGTCTCGGCGGCGACATTGGCGGCGACGATCCGGGCCAGATTCTGCTCGCCGATCCGCGCACTGTTCGCCGCCGTCGCCCCGCCGAGCCGGAGCAAGGCCAAGGCCGCAAGACTGAAGATCGCGAGCGCCACCAGCATCTCGATGAGGGTAAAGCCCTGTTCGCAGCGCCTATCGCCGGACATGGATCGTCCCGTCGCTTCGGATCTCGATCGCCGCACGAGCATCGCCCCGGCGCAGCATCACGTAGAGCGGATCGGCCAGCCCGGTCGTGTCGAAACGGGTGCGCCCGCCCTCAGCTTTGGTGCCGCGTATCCATTCATAGCGTGCCGTCTCGCGCCATTCGCCTTCCTGCCGGCGCGACAGGACATAGCCATTGCCGCCCACCTCGATCGCCGCCGCCCGCGCCTCGACGATCGCCATGTCGCGCGCCGCCTTGGCCCGCGCCGCGAAGCGCTCCGCTTCGGCCTGCACGCTCCCGCCCGGTTCCGGCATGACCAGCACGACCGCCGCCGCCGCGAGACCGAGAATGACGAGCACGACCATCATTTCGACAAGCGTGAAGCCGTGTTCGGCGGAACGCCGAAGGGGCGTGAAGCCGTGTTCGGCGGAACGCCGAAGGGGCGTGAAGCCGTGTTCGGCGGCGCGAGGGAAAGGCAAGGCACGCATCACGGCCATCGCCCCCTATTTCAGTCCCGTTTCATTGCGGTTGCAACCGCGCCCTGGCCCGCGCCGGATAGAAAAGCGCGAGCAGCCGGTCGGCCAGCCGCTCCGCATCCCGCGCATCGAGATCGACGATCGCCTGATTGTAGAGGCCGGACCCACCCGCCGTATCGACCAGCAGGCTCGCCAGCGCGAGCGGGCGCTGCAGCGGGCCGCGCGACACATTGATCGTCTGCGCCTTCTCGAACGGGATGATCCACAGCCGGCGGGTGAGAAAGCCATGCCGCACGAACAGCGCACGATCGTCCAGCGCATGCCCATGCTTGCGCCAGCGCAGCACGGCGGCGAGAGCGAGAGCGAGCAAGGCCGCGCCGCCCAGCCCCGCGAGCGGTTCGATCGCGAAGGCCGCGCCGGTCGCGATCGCCGCCAACGCCAGCCACGGCCCCGCCCGTCGCAGCAGCGCCCGGCGCGGCACCCCGTGAAATTCCGTGCGCGGCGGCGGCGCGGGAAAGCCCGCTTCGGCCAGGATCGGCAGCAATTCCGCCATCCGTGCGAACGGCGCGGCGATCTGCACGCCGCCCTCCTTGCGGTCGGCGCCGAGCGTCTGGAACGACAAGGCGTGCCAGCCGAACAGGCGCTGCAACGGCCCGCTTTCGATCAGGGCGACCTGCGTGCGCCGCAGCGGGATCACCACGTCGGTCAGCGTCACCAGCCCGCGCTTGCGCCGGAAGCCTGCCGCCGCCCGGGTCAGCCGGAAACCGAAATTGGCCGAAACCATCCGCACCACGCCTGCGACCATGCCAGCGAGGATAAGGGCGACCGCCAGGATCGCCACCGTCCCCATCGTCGCCATGTGCAGCGCCTGATCGGCCCGCTCGGAGTTGAACCACTGGTTCCATTCCACCAGCCCGAGCTGGTCGAGATATTGCAGGACGGCGCCGATCACCGCCAGGAAGACCAGCGAGAAGTTGAACAAACCGGCGAGCAGCAGCCGGGGCACATCCATCGCGAACAGCAGCGGCTCCTCGGCGGGCGGCGCGTCCACCGCGTCCGCCGCCGCCGGCGCCCCCGCCTTGCCGCGCCGCACCCGGTCGCGCAGCGCCCGCGCGTCGCCCAGCCCGATCATGTCGAGCCGGCCTTCCTCCTTGTCCGATCCGCCGGTCTCCACCGTCACCCGGGCCGTGCCGAAGATGCGCGCGAGCAAGGGCTGCTCGATCGCGATGTCCTGCACCCGATCGAACGGGATGACCCGGCGCTGGCGCTGCAGCACGCCCTTCTCGATAACGATTTCGTTGGCCTCGACCCGATAGGTGAAGCGCCACCAGGCGAGCGCGACGAAGACGCCGCCCGCCAGGAGCAGCAGCACCGCCGTCAGCAGCGCGCCGCCAACCCCTTCCTTCATCACGGCCACGGTGAGGCCGATAAACGCCGCCAGCATTTGCGGCACGATCTTGAGCCAGCGGACGACGAGCGTCGCAGGATGAAGCCGGCGCGGTTCGGCCATCTTGTCGCTCACAGCAGATCTTGCCGGATCTGGGCGCGGATCGCATCACGCATCCGTTCCGCCTCGGCCAGAGCGAGGCCGGGCAACGGCACCGCCGCGCCGCGCGTCCCGGCGGTGTGGAGAATGAGCGTGGCGAGACCGTAGCGCCGCTGGACCGGCCCCTGCGCGATATCGATATGCTGGACGCGGCCGAACGGCACGACCGTCTTCACCCGCTTGAACAGGCCGGAGCGGATGAGAATCTCGTCCGCGCCCTCGCGATAGCCCCAGGCCCGGTAGCGCCGCCCGGGCAGGATCGCGACCGCGACCAAAGCGAGCGACGCGACGATGCCGGGGGCCAGGCCCAGGGGCAGCGCCGTCTCGCGCAAAGGCGCCAGATCGAGCAGCGCGATCGGAGCCAGCACCGCCAGCGCCGCCAGCACGAAGCGGATGCGCAGCAGCTTGATCTGGTCCGAGTGGAGCGGCGTCAGCCGCGCTTCCTCGCGGAACCCGCCCGCTTCACCGGATGTTTCGTCCGCCTGCACGCTTCGTCCTCCCGCTTGCGACAATGCTTGTCGTGACATTGTGCGCGCGGCAGGGAAAGAGGTCTTTGCATCACAAAGGGAGTCGCCGATGCGTTCAAGACCGTTGGTTCGCGCCGTTCTGGCGGGGGCGGTCATCATATCGGCGGTGCTGGCCGGCTTCGCGATGCTCCGCCCATCGCGTCCGGCGGAGCAGGCGCCGGCCGAGTTCAACCCGGCGCGCTTCGTGCGCGAGCGCCCCGATCTCGACGCGGCCTATGTCGTTACGGATTACGAAGTCGTCGATGCGATGCTCGCGCTCGCCCAGATTCGCCCCGGCGACGACGTGATCGACCTGGGATCGGGCGACGGGCGAATCCTGATCGCCGCCGCGCGCAGCCATGGCGCGCATGGGCTGGGCGTGGACATCGATCCGGCCCGCATCCGCGAATCGAACGACAATGCCCGCGCGGCGGGCGTCACCGGTCGGGTGGAATTCCGCCGCCAGGACCTGTTCACCACGCCGCTCGGCGACGCGGAGGTGCTTACGCTCTATCTTTCCAGCGAGATCAACCGGCAGCTCCGGCCGCGCATCCTTGCCGAAATGCAGCCCGGCGCGCGCGTCGTCAGCCACGATTTCGACATGGGCGACTGGCGCGCCGACCAGCGACAGGCGGTCGGCGCCTCGACCGTCTATCTGTGGATCGTGCCCGCCCGGATCGCCGGGAACTGGACGCTGACCGCCAACGGGCGCACCGCCACGCTCGCGATCGACCAGAGCTTCCAGACTTTCGGCGGCACCGCGACGGCCGGCGATGCCACGGCGCGGATCGAGCATGGCCGGATCGCGGGCGATCGCATCCGTTTCGTCACCGATCTCGGCGACGGGCGGCGGACCTATGAAGGCCGCGTCACCGGCGCGGCGATCGAAGCGGTGGGCACCGGACCCGCCTGGCGCGCGGTCCGCCCGGGCTGATGCCCTTCGCCCTTGCCGGCCTGGCCCTCGCCTGGGGCGTGATGCTGCTGATCGGCGGCACGCCAACGGATCGCGACCTGCTGGAATTCGCTTATGCCGGCGGGCATCCCGGTCTCGCTTTCGCCGCGCGCTGGCTGACCGAGTTGGGCGGCGCGGCGATACTCCTGCCCGTTACCGCGCTCGCCGCCGCCTGGCTGGCCTGGCGGCGCGACGGGCGCGGGGCGCTGCTGCTGATCGCGATCACGTTGTCCGGACGCGTGTTGGTCGAGATGCAGAAGCTTCTGATCGGCCGGCCGCGCCCGGACTCCACCGAACATCTCGTCATGATCAGCAACCTGTCCTTCCCCAGCGCCCATGCCGCCAATGCGCTGATGGTCTGGCTCTGCCTCGCCGTGCTGCTGCCGCTTGGCGCGCGGGGCCGGACGACGGCCATGTGGGCGGCGGCCACCTTGGCGCTGGCGATCGGCGTCACCCGCGTCATGCTGGGCGTTCATTGGCCTACCGACGTGATCGCCGGCTGGAGCTTCGGCCTCGCCTGGACCTTGCTGATGCTGCGCCTGTCCGGCCACCGCCTCGATCGGCCGCTCAGCTCTTCCTGAGCAGCACCGACAGGTTGTTCGCCGGCATCGGCACCACGCCTTCGAGAACGAAGCCGTGCCGTTCGGCTTCGCCGACCACGTCCGCCAGATCGCGCAGCCCCCATTCCGGATCGCGCGCCCTCAGCGATTCGTCGAACGCCTCGTTGCTCGGCGCGGTTTCGACCTCCGCCTGCCGATAGGGGCCGTAGAGATAGAGCGGCGCGCCTGCCGCCAGCAGCCGCCCCGCCCCGCGCATCAGCCCCTGTGTCGCCGACCACGGGCTGATGTGGATCATGTTGATGGCGAGGATCGCGTCCGCCGCCTCGATCGGCCATTCGGCCGCGCGCGCGTCGAGCGATAGGGCGGGGAGCAGGTTGAACAGTCCTTCCTCCGCCCGCCAGGCCTCGATCGAGCGCAGCGCCGCCGGGTCGGGATCGCTCGGTTGCCACAGCAGTTTCGGGAAGGTCCGCGCGAAATGAAGCGCATGTTCGCCCGTTCCGCTCGCGATCTCCAGCATCAGCCCGTATGCCGGCAGGACATCGCGCAGCACATCGGCGATCGGCCCGGCATTGCGCGCAACGTGCGGCGCGGAGCGGCGGGCATCGTCGGTCACACTCAAATCATGCCGACGAAGAGTATGCGGCCCAGTACCACGACGAGCAGCGCCACGACGATGGCGGGAGCGACCCATCTGGCCCGTCCGCCGCCGCCGGCCCGCCGGGCCAGCCAGATCGCGCCGCCCGCGCCGCCGCCCAGCCCAAGCAGGAGCGCCAGCGCCATGAAACTGGACAGGCCCGAAAGGCCGTCGCCGCCCTGTGCGCCATATCCCAGCACGTCGTACCAGATCGCGACGAGAAGAAACGCCGCGGCAATGCCTACGAGCGCCCCGCTGATCAGCCCCAGAATCGCGAAGATTGTCGTCCGCATGGCTCCCCCCTTTGGCCGGCGGTCATGGTTCGCGGCATCGCCCGAAGCAGATGTGTCTCGTACTACTCCGCCGCCGCCTGCACCGGCTCCTTGTAGACCAGCACCGGCCTGCGCGCCGCCAGCGTCTCGTCCAGTCGCCGCCGCGGCGCGAAGACCGGCGCGGCCTTCAGGCGCCCGTCGCCCGCCTTGGCGCGCTGCGCCACGCTCCTCACCGCGCCGATGAACTGGTCGAGCGCGGCCTTGCCCTCCGTCTCGGTCGGCTCGATCAGCATCGCGCCGTGGACGACCAGCGGGAAATACATGGTCATCGGGTGGAAGCCCTCGTCGATCAGCCCCTTGGCGAGATCGAGCGTGGAGAGGCCGCCCGCGAAGCCCTTGTCGCTGAACAGGGCCTCGTGCATGCACGGCCCCGACGCCCCGAACGGCGCGTCGAGCACGCCCTCGAGGCTCCTCAGCACGTAATTGGCGTTGAGCACCGCGTCCTCGGCGACCTGCTTGAGCCCGTCCGCGCCGTGGCTCAGGATGTAAGCGAGCGCGCGGGTGAACATGCCCATCTGGCCATGGAACGCGCTCATCCGCCCGAAGCTGTCGGGATGGCGGTCGCCGACCGTTTCCTCTTCGACCAGGGTGATATGCCCGTCCGCATAGCGCTCGGTGAAGGGCAGCGGCCCATAAGGCGCCAGCGCCTCGGACAGCACGACCGGCCCGGCGCCAGGCCCGCCGCCGCCATGCGGGGTGGAGAAGGTCTTGTGCAGGTTGATGTGCATCGCATCGATGCCGAGATCGCCCGGCCGCACCCGGCCGACGATCGCGTTGAAGTTCGCGCCGTCGCAATAGACATAGCCGCCCGCCGCGTGGACCGCGTCGGAGATCGCCTTCATGTCGCGCTCGAACAGGCCGCAGGTGTTCGGATTGGTGATCATCACCCCCGCGACGTCCGGCCCCAACCGCGCCTTCAGCGCATCGAGATCGACTCGCCCGTCGGCATTGGCCGGAATGTTCTCGATGGAAAAGCCGGCGAAGGCGGCGGTGGCGGGATTGGTGCCGTGCGCGCTTTCGGGGACGAGGATGACCTTGCGGTCCTCGCCCCGCGCCTCCAGCGCCGCCTTGATGCACAATATGCCGCACAATTCGCCATGCGCCCCGGCCTTGGGCGTCATCGCCACGCCGTACATGCCGGTCAGCTCGATCAGCCACACGGCCAGCTCGTTGATCACCCCCAGCGCGCCCTGCACGGTATCGACCGGCTGGAGCGGATGCACGTCCGCGAAGCCCGGCATCCGCGCGACCTTCTCGTTCAATCGCGGATTGTGCTTCATCGTGCACGAGCCGAGCGGGAACAGTCCGAGATCGATCGCGTAATTCTGCCGGCTGAGGCGGGTATAGTGCCGGACCGTCTGCGGCTCGGTCAGCCCGGCCAGCCCGATCTCCTTGTTGCGATCGAGGCCGCCGAGGCGGCTAGCCCCTCTCCCCTCTGCGGGAGAGGGGTTGGGGTGAGGGGATGTGACAGATGAAGTTTCCTTCACCCTGCCGTCGCTGCGCGCCGGCTGTCCCTCTCCCGCAAGGGGAGAGGGAAGATCGAAATCCACGCCCGTCGTCCGCGTATCACCGATCTCGAAGAGCAAGGGCTCCTCGAGCATCAGCGCCCGATTGCCCGTGAAGGTCGCGCCGGCATCGTCGTTCGACGCCGCGCTCGTTTCGGGCCGCCAGCCGCTCCGGTTGATCGTCATGCCAGCACTCCTTCCAGCGTCGTGGCGAAGGCTTCGACATCCTCGTCCGTCACCGTTTCCGTGACAGCGACGATCAGCCCGTTGGCCAGCGCCGCCTCGCCCGGATAGAGCCGTCCGAGCGACACGCCGCCCAGCACGCCCGCATCGGCGAGCGCGCGTACCGCCGGCCGTGCCTCCTTCGACAGCTTCAGCGTGAATTCGTTGAAGAAGCTCTCGTTGACGAGGGTCACGCCCGGCACCCGCGCCAGCCGCTCCGCCGCCGCGACCGCTTTGGCATGATTGACCGCCGCCAGTTGCCGCAAGCCCTTCTCGCCGAGCAGGGTCATGTGGACGGAGAAGGCCAGCGCACACAGGCCCGCATTGGTGCAGATGTTGCTGGTCGCCTTCTCGCGCCGGATATGCTGCTCGCGGGTGGAGAGTGTCAGCACGAAGCCGCGCTTGCCCGCCGCGTCCACCGTCTCGCCGGCGAGGCGCCCCGGCATCTGCCGCACATATTTCTCGCGCGTCGCGAACAAGCCGACATAAGGCCCGCCGAAGTTGAGGCCGACGCCGATCGCCTGGCCCTCGCCCACCACGATGTCCGCGCCCATCTCGCCCGGCGCCCGACAAGCGCCCAGCGCCACCGGCTCCGTCACCACCGCGATCAGCAGCGCGCCCGCCGCATGGCATTTCGCCGCCAGATCGGACAGGTCTTCGATCCGGCCGAGGATGTCGGGATATTGCACGACGACCGCGCTCGTCTCGCCGTCGATCGCCGTCGCCAGCCGGGCGAGATCGGTCTCCGCCGAAAGCTCCGGCAGCGCCGTCTCCAGCACGTCGCCGGTGAACTTCGCCATTGTCCTCGCGGTCGAGACATAATGCGGATGCAGCCCGCCCGACAGGATCGCCTTCTTCCGCCGCGTCACCCGCGCGGCCATGGCGATCGCCTCCCAGCAGGCGGTCGATCCGTCATACATGGAGGCGTTGGCGACCTCGCAGCCATAGAGCCGCGCGACCTGCGTCTGGAACTCGAACAGGGCCTGGAGCGTGCCCTGCGCGATCTCCGGCTGGTAGGGCGTGTAGCTGGTCAGGAATTCGCCGCGCTGGATGATATGATCGACGCTCGCCGGGATGTGATGGCGATAGGCCCCCGCGCCGAGGAAGAAGGGCACGTCTCCCGCCACCATATTCTTGCGGGCCAGTGCGCCCATATGCCGCTCGACCGCCAGCTCGCTGGCATGGTCCGGCAATCCCGGAATCGTGCCCTTGAGCCGCGCCGCCTCCGGTACGTCGGTGAACAGATCGTCGATCGATTTGGCCCCGACAGCGGCCAGCATGTCGCGCCGGTCATGATCGGACAGGGGTAGGTAACGCATCGGTTCTCCGTTCAGAGGAGGCGAATGAAGATAGGATCGGCCAAGGTGGCCGGGCGATCAGCACATGCCGTTATGATGTCCGGATCGCGGGATGGTAGGCAGCGGTCGGTTAGCTGGGCCTCGATCTCGACGGTCCGGCCGCCATAGCGCCGAGCCACAGCGTCGAACGCCTCGCTGAAACCGATTGAAAGGAATCGCTCCCGGCCATTCTCGTCGACACCATGCAAAACGCAGCTTAGCGGCTGGCATCTGGAGAGTCGGCCGCGCACGACGATACGCGTTCCGATCAAATCCCGCTGTCCGTAAATCACGTCGGTCACGGACAAAGCCGAGCCCGAAGGCCTATCGAAATCTCCCTGCATCGGAGCGCAGGCAGTCAGGGTAGCCAGGACGAGAAAAATTCTCATAGCGTGTCGCAATAAGCTCGATACTGCTCCGCGCTCATCAGATCGCCGAGCTCGTGATTGTCGCTGAGCGTCAGCTTGAAGAACCAGCCCTCGCCTTCCGGATCGGAATTGACCAAGGCCGGATCGTCGACCAGCGCCTGGTTGCCCTCCGTCACGGTGCCGCTCACCGGCGCATAGACGTCGCTCGCCGCCTTCACCGATTCGACCACCGCCGCGTCGCCGCCCCGGCTGACCGCGCGGCCCGCCTCCGGCACCTCGACGAACACCACGTCGCCCAATTGCCCCTGCGCGAAATCGGTGATGCCGACGGTCGCGCTGTCGCCCTCGACGCGGACCCATTCATGCTCCTTGGTATAATAGACGCTCATTTCGGCGCTCCCTTGCGGTGATAGCGGTGGGGGACGAAGGGCATGGCGACGACCTTCGCGGGAAAAAGCTTGCCGCGCTGCGACAGCAATATGTCGCTTCCGGGCGCGGCCGAAGCGGTCGGCACATAGGCCATGGCGATCGGCGCCTCGATCGAGGGCGAGAAGCCGCCGCTCGTCACCTTGCCGACCTCATTGCCCTCGCCGTCCACGACCAGCGCGCCCTCGCGCACCGGCTGGCGCCCTTCGACGGCGAGCCCGACCCGCTTGCGCACCGGCCCGTCGGCCAGTTCCTGCGCAATGCGATGCCAGCCGGGGAAGCCACCTTCCTCGCGCCGCCGCTTGGAGAGCGCGAAAACGAGGTCCGCCTCGACCGGGGTCGTGTCATGATCGAGATCATGGCCGTAGAGCGGCAGCCCCGCCTCCAGCCGCAGCGAATCGCGCGCGCCGAGGCCGATCGGCTTCACCTCGGGCTGGTCGGCGATCAGCGTCGCGACATCCTCGACGGCCCGCGCGGGCACCGAAATCTCGAACCCGTCCTCGCCCGTATAGCCCGAGCGGCTGATCCACACCGGCCCGCCGAGCAGCTCGAAGCTCCCCGCGGTCATGAAGGTCAGTTCCTCGACGCCGGGCACCAGCCGCGCCAGCGCGTCCACCGCCTTCGGCCCCTGCAGCGCCAGCAGCGCCTGCTCCTTCATATGATCGAGCACCGCGCCGCGCGGCAGCTTCGCCTCCATGTGCGCGATGTCGCCGTCCTTGGTCGCGCCGTTGACCACCAGGTAGAAATGGTCGCCGCGCCGCGTGACCATCAGGTCGTCGATGATGCCGCCCTCGTCGTTGAGCAGCAGCGAATATTTGGGCCGGGCATCCTTGAGGATGGAAAAATCGGTGGGGAGCAGCGCTTCCAGTCCTTGCTCGGCCTCGGCGCCGGCAATGAGGATCTGGCCCATATGGCTGACGTCGAACAGGCCGGCCGATTCGCGGGTCCAGCGATGCTCGGCGAGGATGCCTTCATACTGGATCGGCATCCGGTAGCCGGCGAACGGCACCATCCGCGCGCCCGCCGCGCAGTGCCAGCCATCCAGGGGGAGGGTCTTTTCGGTGTCGCTCATGGCCGGCTCCAGAAAGGCATCGTCCGGAACGCGCGGGACTCCCCGCGCCTTCCGCCAATGCCCCCTCTGTCACTTTGACCTGAGAGCTTTCCCCACCTTCGCGCAAGGCTATGGCGGGTTACCCCTTCGGTGGCCCGCCGCCGCCCGAGGCTTTGGCGGACGCTTTCCAGAGCGTCCCGAACGCGCGGTCCTTCTGCCTGAGAGATTCCGGGGCGGTTGCTCCTTCGGCGCTCCGGACGAATCCGAAGCCTCTCCCGCGCGTCCCCGGCGGTCTCGTCTCCGCGACCGCCCGGACGCCCTTGCTGTGGCCGGGCGAATGGCCCGAGTCAACGCGAGAATCTCAAGCCGGAGCAGCCCCCACTCGTCACCCCGGACTTGATCCGGGGTCCACCTTCAATCTTTAGCCTTTACCATCTACTCGAAGGTTTCCTGAATTGAATTGGCTCGCCGCTCGAGTGGCCAATCAATCAAAGCGACAATCCAGGCTCCAATAAAGCTGATAAGGGGGAAAGCTGCCAACACAGCCCACCACGGGCTAAAACCTAATCGCTTGAGAATTCTGCCAACGGCGAACGCCCAAGCAACCACCATTATGACGACCAGCCAATGCCATAATGAGAATCCACCCATTACGCCCTCCCTCTTATGTTTCTTATGGCGACAATTCAAAACCCATACATTTGGATGCTCAAGAGACTACGAGTGGCCATTCTTGCTCTTCTCAATCAGCGACTCGAATCCGAAATCCTCCGCGAGATCGCGCCAGGTCGGATTCCCCTCCTCGATCAGCGCGAGTTTCCATGCCCGCTTCCAGCCCTTGATCTGCTTCTCGCGCAAGATGGCCGACTCCATCGTCCCCTGCATTTCGAACCAAACCAGCCGCTTGCAGCCATATTCAGCGGTGAAGCCGCCGAATGCGCCCGCGCGATGCTGTGCGATGCGCTGCAAAAGGATCGAGGTCACGCCCGTATACAGCGTCCCGTGAAAGCCGCTCGCCATGATATAGACGGCCGGATCGCGTTCCATGCGATGAGCCTAACCGATACGTCAGGACAAAGAAAAGGTGGACCCCGGATCAAGTCCGGGGTGACAATTTCTGCTTGTTACCGGGTCGCGTTGTAGCGGAGCTGGTCTTCGGTGAGCTCGAAGCCGACGAACAGCTCGAACTTCGCGCGGTCGACGGCGGCGCGTACCGCCGGATCGGAGAGCGGGTCGAGCGCGGCGCGTGGATCGTTCGGGCGGCGCTCGCGGGTGATCTCGCGGCGGATATCCTCGGGCAGGGTCGCCGCGGAGCGCAACACCTGCGAGGTCGCCTGGCCGGTGGTCGAGGCGCGATATTGGCCATCCTCGAAACGCAGGCCGACCCGGCTCACCCGCTTGGCGACGACATTGTTGTTCCCCTGCACGACGGTCGCGAAATAGGGCAGCGAGACGTCGCGTGCGCCGCGATTGTCCCGACGGCGTGCCTGCACCTCGAAGGTCGCGGTAGTGACGATATATTCGCCCGTCTCGTCGCAGGTGGCACGTACATTGGTGATGCTGGCGACCACGTCGATCGCTGCGGCATCCGTGCTGCCGGCCGGATCGAACAGGGTGAGATCCCCGGTCGGCGCGGGAATCGCGACCGGCGGGCAGGCAGTGTAACTGGTCAGGATGCCGGTCTGGAAAATATCGCCTTCACGGGCGCAGCCGGCGAGGCCGAGGGCGATGAGCGCGGCGACGGCCGCTTTGGATTGGGACAGGCGCAAGATACCCTCGAACGTGAGATGGCGGTTTAACGCCACTGCTTTACGGGCCGCGCTCGATCTCCGCAATGGCCGGGAAGACCGGCGGCCGGTGGACGCGGCGGCCGGTTCGGCGTAGAGCGCCGGGCGTGACCCAGGCCAAGCCGCCTTTGACCTTGCTGATCGCCGCACCGCGCGGCTTCTGCGCCGGCGTCGATCGCGCCATCCGCATCGTCGAGGTGGCGCTGGAACGCTATGGCGCGCCGGTCTATGTCCGTCACGAGATCGTCCACAACAAATATGTCGTCGAGACGCTAAAGGCGAAGGGGGCGGTCTTCGTGCCCGAGCTGGACGAAGTGCCGGACGGCGTGCCGGTCGTGTTCTCCGCGCATGGCGTGCCCAAGGCGGTGCCGGCCAAGGCGGAGGAGCGCGGCCTCAACTATCTCGATGCAACCTGCCCGCTCGTCTCCAAGGTGCATCGCCAGGCCGAACGGCTGATCGCGGGCGGCCGCCACATCCTGTTCGTCGGCCATGCCGGCCATCCCGAGGTGATCGGCACGTTCGGCCAGGTGCCGGAGGGGCGGATGACCCTGGTCGAATCGGCGGAGGATGCGGAGAATGTCGCGGTCGCCGATCCCGACAATCTCGCCTTCCTCACCCAGACGACCCTGTCGGTGGACGACACCGCCGAGATCGTCGCCATCCTGCGCCGCCGCTTCCCCGCCATCCAGGTGCCGCGCAGCGAGGACATCTGCTACGCCACGTCGAACCGGCAGGCGGCGGTGAAGGCGATCGCGCCGCGCTGCGACGCGGTGCTGGTGATCGGCGCGTCCAACAGCTCCAATTCGCTCCGTCTCGTCGAGGTCGCGGAACGCGAGGGCGCCCGTTCGATGCTCGTGGCGCGCGGCGCCGATGTCGATTTCGGCTGGCTGGCCGGCGTGCGCACGCTCGGCATCACCGCCGGCGCCTCGGCGCCGGAAGTGCTGGTGCGCGAAGTCGTCGCCCGGCTCGCCGAGCATTATGACGTGACCGAGGAGCCGGTCGACGGCGTCGAGGAGCGGATGGTGTTCAAGCTCCCGGCCGGGCTCGAAGCCGCCTGATTCTCTGCGCGTGACCGAAGTCGAGCTCTTCACCGACGGCGCCTGCAAGGGCAATCCGGGGCCAGGCGGCTGGGGCGTCGTTATACGCGCGGGCGGGCGCGAGAAGGAATTGTCGGGCGGCGAGGGCGAGACGACCAACAACCGGATGGAGCTGATGGCGGCGATCCGCGGGCTGGAGGCGCTGAAGCGCCCCTGCCGGGTGCAGCTCTATACCGACAGCGCCTATGTCCGCGACGGCATCACCAAATGGATACACGGCTGGCGCCGCAACGGCTGGAAGACGGCGGACAGGAAGCCGGTCAAGAATGTCGATCTGTGGCAGGAGCTGCTCGCCGCCGCAGAGCCGCACCGGGTCGAATGGCATTGGGTGAAAGGCCATGCCGGCCACCCCGAAAACGAGCGTGCCGACGCATTGGCCTGCGCCGCCGCGCTGGATCAGGCGAAGCGCGACGCCGAATAGGGCGCGGGATTCAGCCGCCCGCCGCGAAGGCGAGCCACTCGTCCGGCACCGGCTCGCCGCGCGCGCGAACGATCGCGATGGCTTCCGCCACCAGCCCCGCGGCTTCCTCGGCGCGGCCCAATTCGGCGTAAATGCCCGCGAGATTGGCGCGGCTACGCGCGTCGTCGCGCGCCAGCGGGAGCACCTGCTCGAAATAGCCGGCCGCGTCCAGCCGCCGGTCGCGACGCAGGGCCAGCGCGGCGAGCGTCCGCAAGGCGGCGACTCGTTCCTCGCCGGGCATGGCCGCCGTGCGCAGCATGGCCAGCAGCGCGTCTTCGCGGTCCAGCGGATCGCCGGTCAATTCGCCGAGCCGGTACCAGAGGCCCGCCGCGATATAACGCTCCTCGTCGGCGACGTCTTCGGACGCCAGGAAGCGGTCGAGCGCCGACCGCGCCTCGTCATGAGCGCCGGCCGCGAGCAATTGCTGCACGGCATGAAGGCGACAGGCGGCGTCCGGCGACATGCGCGGATCGTCGGCCCGGCAGGAGATTTCCCGGATGACGCGCGTCCCCCCTGCGAAAGGGTCCATCCCGCTGCCCGGCACCAGCCCCGCCACGCCGGTCCGCGTCGCCACGTTCAGGAAGCCGATGCCCTCGTCGTTCCGGAGAATGCGCGACCCCGTCGCGTCCGTGCGCACGGGCTCGTCGCGCGCGCCCGTGACCGTGATGGCGTCTTCTCCCGGTTCCTCGACCGGCGGCACATCAGCCTGACCCGCGGCCGGAGCAAGACCGCCCAGCGCCAGCGCCGCGGCGAAGACGATCGTCGCGCGGCGGCGTCCCGTCGATAGTCGCGCCTGCATCCCCTCCCCCTTATTCGGCGGGACAGATCGGGCGGGATAGTAACGGCAAAGCCGTCCCCGCCTCAAGGCGAGTCCGGTCGAAGGGCCGGCCGGGCCGCCGCATAAGGTGACGGATCGATATGCGCGACCAGCGGGTCGGGCGCCTGGCCGAGCAACAGAGCGGCCGCCAGCTTCGCCGCCGCCGGCGCGGTCTGGATACCGAAGCCGCCCTGACCCGCGCACCAGAAGAAAGCGGGCTGGCGCGGATCGAAGCCATAGACCGGCAACCGGTCCGGCGCGAAGCTCCTGAGCCCCGCCCAGCGCCGTTCGACCCGCTTCACGCGCCAGTCCACGACCTGCTCCAGCCGGTCGATCGCCACCGCCACGTCGATCTCCTCGGCAGCGCAATCGCCCGGATCGCAGGGCGTCTCGTCATGCGGGCTGAGCCACAGTCGCCCCCCCGCCTCCGGCTTGAAATAGAAGCGCCCGCGCGCGTCCACGATCAGCGGCAACCCGGCTGGCGCGGGCGGATCGATACGCAGCTGCGCGATGGTGCGGCGATAGGGCTGGATGCCCAGCGGGGTCACGCCGCAACGCGCCGCCGCCTCGTCCGCCCAGGCGCCCGCCGCGTTGACCAGCAGGCCGGCCGCGAAGCCGCCCGCGATCGTCTCGATCCGCCAGGCGCCATCGAACGCGGCCGTTGCGACGTGCGCATCCGTCACGAGCTTCGCACCAAGCGACCGCGCGCGCCGCAAATAGGCTGCGTGCAAGGCGGCGACGTCGATGTCGGCGCAGCTCGGCTCGGCCAGCCCGCGATCCCAGCCGGCGCGCAGGTTCGGGATCGCCGCCGCCAGTGCGTCGCGTCGCATGTCGCGCAGTGGCACCGCCGAGGCGGCGAATTCCGCCGCCAGCGCGTCGAGCGCGCCTTCGCCGCCCGCATCGGCGAGATGGATCGCGCCGCGCGGCGCGAGAAGCGGGGCGGCCGCGAAATCCGGCGGCGGCGCGGCCAGGAAAGGGCCGGAGGCGGTGGTCAGCGGCTGGACCAGCGGCCCGCCATAGCTTTCCGACCAGAAGGCGGCCGAACGTCCGGTGCTGTGATAGCCGGGCCGGGCTTCGGCCTCCAGCAGCAGCACCGAAACCTGGCCCGCGATTTCCGCCGCCAGGCTCGCGCCCGCCATGCCGGCGCCGATGATGGCGACGTCGTAGCGCCTCACCGCGCATGCTCGTCGAAGAAAGCGGCGATCCGCGCCAGCGCGTCGTCGCGGATCGGATCGGCCTCGCGCAGGATTTCGTGGCCGGCGCGCGGATAGACGTGGAGCGTGGCATCGGGCAGCAGGCCCGCTGCCCGCTCGATCGCTTCAAGGCCGACAAGCCGGTCGGTCGCGCTGGCGAGCAGCAGCACCGGCAGCTTCACTCCTGCCAGCTTTTCCGGCGTGAAGCCCCGCGCCGCCGAACGATAGGCGGCGGCGAGCCAGCCCCAGCTCGGCGGGCCGATGTTGAAGCCCGGTTCGCGCTCCCACCACCAACCTTCGTCGGCATAGCGCTCGGGCGATCCGCCGGTCAGCGCGCGCTGACGCCGGTCGCCCGGCGGCGGCGCCTTCCAGACCCGCGCGTCGCTGCGGCCCAGCCGGCACATCACGGCGGCGATCCACGGCGCCAGGCCGGGCGGCATCGGCTTCGCGTTCACCTCCAGCATCGGCGCGATCAGCGCGGCGGCGTCGAGCGCCGGGGCGCGGTCCACGAGCGTGCGCAGCAGCAGATGCCCGCCCATCGAATGGCCGATCGCGACGTGCGGCCCCGTCGAATCCCCGCGCCAATCGACGATCAACGCCCCCAGGTCGTTCACCAGCGGATCGAAGCTCGCATGATTGCCGCCGACGATATCGCCGCGCGATCCGCCCTGCCCGCGCCAGTCGAAGGTCGTGACGTTCCAGCCCGCCGCGTGCCAGTGCGCATGGCTCTCCAGATATTTCTCGATGAAGTCGCCGCGCCCGGCGGCGAAGAACAGGTTGCCGCGCGCCGGCCGCCCGTTCGGCTGCCGCCAGTCCATACGCCGCAACGGCCAGCCGTCCGGCGCCCGCCAGGTCGAGAAGACCGCGCCCGGCGGATGTGCCCTGCGAATATCGAACCCGCTCATCATCGCGGCCACGGTTACGGTTTGGAAAGCAACGCCGTCTAGAGGGTTAACGCGATGACCGCGACACTCTCCTGGATTCTGCTCGGCGCGCTGGCGGCTTTGCTGCTGGCCGCAGCCTGGTGCGATCTCAAGTCGCGCAACATTCCCAACGGCCTCAATCTCGCCATCGCACTGCTCGCCATTCCATTCTGGTGGGCCATCGGCTTGGCAGTCTGGCCGGACATCGCCTTGCAGATCGGCGTCGCCTTGTTCGTCTTCGCCCTGTTCGCCGCGGCCTTCGCATTCGGCGCCATGGGCGGCGGCGACGTGAAGATGATCGGCGCGCTGGCGCTCTGGCTGCCCTGGCAGGCGGTGGTGATGCTGTTGGTGATCATGTCGCTGGCCGGCGGCGCCCTGACCGCCGCGATGGTGATCCGCCGTCGACTCGCGAAACGGGAGGAACCGATCGAGGTTCCCTATGGCGTCGCGATCGCCTTCGGTGGTCTCTGGCTGCTTAGCGAACGGTTTCTTTACCAATTTGGCTGAAGAGTAAGCGCTGACTTTTCTCTTTGTGCCCAGTGGGGAGGCGAAGACCGCCATGGACGTCAAGAAAATCGTGCTGCTGGTCGGCGCGCTGCTCATCGCGGTCGTCACCGCCGTGATGGCCAAGAACATGTTCACCGGCGCCTCGGCGCCGCAGGCCGTCGCCGGGCCCGCCACCGTGCCCGCCGGACCGCAGGTGCTGGTCGCGACCCGCACCCTGCCAGTCGGAACGATCATTGACGCGGAAGCCTTCCGCTATCAGCCTTGGCCCGAAGGCCTCGTGCAGGACGCCTATTTCATCCGTGGCGGCGATGGCGAGACCGATCCCGCCACGTTGATCGGCACGGTCGTGCGCACCGAAATCACCGCCGGCCAGCCCGTCACCCAGGGCTCGCTGATTCGCCCGGGCGAGCGCGGCTTCCTCGCCGCGGCGCTGGGGCCGGGCATGCGCGCCGTGACGGTGGGCGTGTCCTCGACCAGCGGCGTCGCCGGTTTCATCTTCCCGGGCGACCGCGTCGATCTCGTACTCGCGCAGGAAGTGGCTGGCGGCGGCGACGGTGCGCCGTTGCGCGTCTCGGAAACCTTCGTTCGCAACATCCGCGTCCTTGCCGTCGATCAGCGCCTCGATGCGCGCGACGCCGAGGGCAATCAGGTCGCCCAGAACACCTCGACGGTCACATTCGAAGCGACCCCGAGGATCGCCGAGAAGATCGCGGTCGCGCAGACCATCGGCCAGCTGTCGCTGTCGCTGCGCAGCCTCGCCGACAATACCGCCGAGCTGGAGCGCGCGATCGCGTCCGGCGAGGTGCAGGTGCCGGAAAGCGACGATCCGCGTGCCGAGCGGCGCATGTTGCTCGCCATCGCCAATCGTCCGATCGACACCAACTCGACCTATACGGTTGGCGCCGATGTCTCGCGCTTCCAGCGCAGCACAGTGCCTGGCCGCGCGCGCAGCGAGAGCGGCGGCAACAACAATGCGCAGGGCGGCGTGTCGTCCGGCGTGGACGGCCGGCCGGCCGGTCCGGTCGTTCGGGTGGCGCGCGGTAACAGCGTGACGCTCGTTCCGGTGGGAGCACGATAAGATGATGACGATCAACGCGATCAAGCGGGGCACGCTCGGCACTGCGCTGGCCGCCGCGCTGGCGGCGGGACTCGCCGCCGCCCTGCCCTTCCCGGCGCATGCCCAGCCTGCTGGTGCCGTCGCCCCCACCAACGACGTGACCCTGTCCGTCGGCGCCGGTCGGCTCGTCCGCCTCAACGGCACGATGACCGACCTGTTCGTCGCCAACGACTCGATCGCCGACGTGCAGGTGCGCTCGCCCAGCCAGATCTACATTTTCGGCAAGGCGGCGGGCAACACCACCGTCTACGCCACCGATCGCGCGGGGCGCGTGGTTTATTCGGCCAATGTCCGGGTCGGCCAGAATCTGGGCTCGGTGGACGAGCTGCTGCAGCTCGCCATGCCCGACGCCGATATCCGTGCGACGACCCTGTCCGGCATGGTGCTGCTGACCGGTACGGTCGCGCAGCCCGATGACGCGGCAGAGGCGGAGCGGCTGGTCCAGACGTTCGTCGGCGAGGCAACCCAGGTCGTCAGCCGTCTGCGCACGGCGACGCCGCAGCAGGTGATGCTGCAAGTTCGCATCGCGGAGGTGAACCGTTCCTTCGTCCGCAATGTCGGCATGAACCTGATCACGCAGGACACGACCGGCGGCTTCAACTTCGGCGTCTTCCGCGGCGTGCGCGGCACGGCGACCGATCCGCTCACCGAATTGCCGATCAACGCCTTTGAACGGATCGCCGACGGCAATTGGGCGATCGAAGGCGCCGGCCGCCTGTTCGGCCTGGACATCGCCGGCGCGCTCGATCTCGCCGAAAATAACGGCCTCGCCACCACGCTCGCCCAGCCGACGCTGACCGCGCTGTCGGGCGAAACGGCGAGCTTCCTTGCCGGCGGCGAATTCCCGATCCCGATCTCCCAGTCGCTCGGCTCGGTCACGATCGAGTACAAGCAATATGGCGTCGGTCTCGCCTTCACGCCCACCGTGCTCGAGGACGGCCGCATCTCGATGCGTGTCCGTCCGGAAGTGTCGGAGCTGACGACCGAGGGCAGCATCCGCTTCAACGGCTTCGACGTGCCGGCGCTCACCACTCGCCGGACGGAGACGACGGTCGAGCTCGGCTCGGGCCAGAGCCTGATGATCGGCGGCCTGCTGCGCAACGTGAACTCCAACACGATCGATCGCGCCCCTGGCCTCGGCAACCTGCCGATCATCGGCGCGCTGTTCCGGTCGAACCGGTTCCGCCGCGCGGAGACCGAGCTGGTCATCATCGTCACGCCCTATCTGGTGCGGCCGGTCTCGGCCAACCAGATCGCGCTGCCGACCGACGGCTATCGCTCGGCCAACGATCCGCAACGCCTGCTGCTCGGCCAGGAGCATGACGGCCGCACCGGCGAACGCCGTCCCGAGCCCCGCGCCGCCGAGCCGCGCACCGTGACGCCCGGCGTCGATGGCGTCGTCACCGGCAGCACCGCCCCCGTTCAGCCCAGCCAGCAGGTCGCGGCGGCTTCCGCCCCGTCGGCCCAGCCCGGCTTCGATTTCTGATGACCGCCCGCGCTCGAAAGGACGTAACGATCATGTCTCGCCTCACGACCTTCGCTGCCATTACAGTGCTCGGGCTGGGCGCCGCCGCCTGCGCGCCGACCACCGGCCCGCTCTCGGCGACCAACAATCCGAGCATTTATTCGGTCCATCAACCGATCGTGCAGCGCACCGATTTCGTGTTCGACGTGGCCGTCGCCGGCAATGGCGTTTCCGCCGGGGAGCTCGATCGACTCGATGGCTGGTTTCGCTCGATCGGGCTGCGCTACGGAGATAGCATCGCCGTCGACGAAGGCACCGGCTACGCCGCGCCGAACGCCCGTGCGGACGTTGCCCGCGTGGCCGCCCGCTACGGCCTGCTGCTCGCCGATGGCGCACCGGTGACCGCCGGTGCCGTTCCGGCCGGATCGGTCCGCGTGGTCGCCAGCCGTTCGACGGCGAATGTGCCGGGCTGTCCCAATTGGGATGCGGAAGGCAACGGCATGCTGGCGCCGCAGGGCACGTCCAGCAACTTCGGTTGCGCGGTCAATTCGAACCTGGCGGCGATGATCGCCAATCCGGACGATCTGGTGGTCGGCCGCGATGCTTCGGCCAACGGGACCGGCCGGACCGCGTCGCGCGCCATTCGCGTCTACCGCGAAGGCCAGCCGACCGGCACCCAGGGTCTTCAGCAAACCTCCACAACGCAGGGTGGGAACCAGTAATGAACGCGCCCTTCAGCGCCGCGCGCGCGGCATCGCTTCGCGATCCCTTCACCGCTTTCGTCTGCGACGAGGCCACCGCCGATCTGCTGCGGCCGATCGCGGTCGAGCACGGCTGGTCGCCGGAGAAGGTCAACAAGGGTGGTCTCAGGAACGCCGTGCAGACGCTGTCCGTCTCGGCGAGTCCCAGCATCCTGTTCGTGGATCTTTCTGAAAGCGGCGATCCGTTGAGCGACATCAACGCGCTCGCCGAAGTGTGCGAGCCGGGCACCGTCGTCATCGCGGCGGGCCAGGTCAACGACGTGCGCCTCTATCGCGATCTGGTCGCCAGCGGCATCCAGGATTATCTGTTGAAGCCCTTTTCGCCCGATCAGCTGCGCGATGCCTTCGCCAATGCCCAGCTCACCATCTCGGGGCCCCGGCTCAACGAAGCGGTGAGCGAAAAGCCGAACGTCATGGCCGCCGTTGTCGGCACGCGCGGCGGCGTCGGCGCATCGACCATCGCCTCGTCGCTGGCCTGGCTGATGGGCGACAAGGCCGGCCGCTCGACGGCGTTGCTGGATCTCGACCTGCATTTCGGCACCGGCGCGCTCGGGCTCGATCTGGAGCCGGGTCGCGGCCTCACCGACGCGATCGAGAATCCGAGCCGTATCGACGGCCTGTTCATCGAACGCGCGATGGTGCGCGCCAATGACAAGCTCTGCGTGCTCTCCGCCGAGGCGCCGATCAACCAGTCGATGCTGAGCGACGGCTCCGCCTTCTTCCAGCTCGAGGAAGAGATTCGCCATGCTTTCGAAGGCACGGTGATCGACATGCCGCGTGCGATGCTGGTCCAGTTCCCGCACCTTCTCAATGACGTGCAGGTGGTGGTGCTGGTCGTCGAGTTCACGCTCGCCGCGACGCGCGATGCGATCCGCATTCTGTCCTGGCTGAAGACGAACGCGCCGCAGGCGAAGGTCGTCGTCGTCGCCAACAAGGCCCTGTCGTCCGGCCAGGAGGTGACCCGCAAGGATTTCGAACATTCGATCGAGCGCAAGGTGGATGTGGTCATCCCGTTCGATCCCAAGGCGGCGATGCAGGCCGCCAAGCTCGGCCAGCCGCTCGCCAAGGCCACCAATGCGTCGAAATTGTCGCAGCCGCTCAATCAGATTCTCACGTTTACGCTTGAACAGGCTGGCGGCGAGGAGAGTTCGGAGGCGGCCGCTGGCGGTTCGCTGCTGGGCAAGCTCGGCAATATCAAGGCGCTGATGGCGAAGAAGCCCAAGGACGCGGCGGCCGCCTGACGTCGGCGGACGGCCCTGGACGCGAGGAGGCATGATGCCCGGTTTCTCGATGCTGGTCCTGCTCGGCGGCGCGGCGGTGACGCTGTTGATGCTGGTCGCGGCCTTTTCCGGGCCGTCGGCGGCGCGCGCGCAGGCCAAGCGGCTCGAAGGCGTGCGCGAGCGTTATTCCAAATCGTCCGAGGTCGCCGCCCAGGCGCAGATGAAGCGCATCTTCGCCGCCCGCCAGAACAAGGTCGATAGCTTCGCCCAGCGGTTCATTCCCAATCCGGCGCTGTTGCGGCTCAGGCTCGAGCAGACCGGGCGGCCGTGGACACTGGCCCAATATGTGATCGCTTCGGCCGGCATCGCCATTGCGGTGCTGCTGTTTCTCGTCCTGCGCGGATTGCCGGCGACATTTGCGTTGCCGGTCGGGCTGCTCGCCGGCGTCGGCCTGCCGCACATGGTCGTCGGCTTCCTGATCAAGCGGCGGGTCGCGCAGTTCACCAACAATTTCCCGGACGCGATCGAGCTGATGGTGCGCGGCCTGCGCTCGGGCCTGCCCATCTCAGAAACGATCGGTGTCGTCGGCAACGAGCTGCCCGATCCGGTCGGGATCGAGTTTCGTACCGTTGCCGACAAGATGAAGATCGGGCGGACGATGGAAGCGGCGCTCCAGGATACGGCGGACCGGCTCGGCACGCCGGAATTCCAGTTCTTCGTCATCTCGCTGCAGATCCAGCGCGAGACGGGCGGCAACCTCGCCGAAACGCTGTCGAACCTCGCCGACGTGCTGCGCAAGCGCGCCGCGATGAAGCTGAAGATCCGCGCCATGTCGTCGGAATCCAAGGCATCCGCCTACATTATCGGCGCGCTGCCCTTCATCGTGTTCGGGCTGATCTGGTTCATCAACGGCAGCTACATGCAGAATTTCTTCGTCGATCCGCGGCTGATGATCACCGGCGCGGGCGGCATCGTGTGGATGGGCATCGGCGCGTTCATCATGGCCAAGATGATCAATTTCGAGATTTGAGGGGCGCGCGAAGATCATGGCACCTGCGACCGGTCCGACGATCATGGGCATCGACATCACGATGGTGGCGAGCGGGCTCGCCGCCGTGGCGACCTTCTTCGTCCTGGTGGCGCTCTACACCGCGACCACGGTGCGCGATCCGATGGCCAAGCGCGTGCGCGCGCTTAACGAGCGGCGCGAGCAGCTGAAGGCCGGCATCGTCGCCTCCACCTCCAAGCGGCGCAAGAATATCACCAACCGCAACGAAGTCGCGGACAAGGTCCGCAACTTCCTGTCCTCGCTGCAGATGCTCCAAGAAGAGCAGGTGCTGAAGGCGCAGCGCCAGCTGATGCAGGCCGGCATCCGCTCCAAGGACCTCGCCTTTGTCGTGATCTTCGGCCGGCTGGTGCTGCCGATCGTGTTCGGCAGCGTCGCCATTGTCGGCGTCTATGTGCTGGACTGGTTTCCGGAATGGGGCGCGTTCAAGAAATATGCGCTCGTCGCGGGCACGCTGCTGCTGTCCTACAAGGCGCCCGATCTCTACATCAAGAACAAGGTCGACAAGCGCACCGCAGCGATCCGCAAGGGCCTGCCCGACGCGCTCGACCTGCTCGTCATCTGCGCCGAAGCGGGCCTTACCGTCGACGCCGCCTTCGGCCGTGTCGCCAAGGAGCTAGGCAAGGCCTATCCGGAGCTGGGCGACGAATTCGCGCTGACCTCGATCGAGCTGGGCTTCCTCACCGAACGGCGCCTGGCCTTCGAGAATCTGGCGGCGCGCATCGACCTCGATTCGATCCGGGGCGTCGTCACCACGATGATCCAGACCGAGAAATACGGCACGCCGCTGGCCAGCGCGCTGCGCGTGCTTTCGGCCGAATTCCGCAACGAGCGGATGATGCGCGCCGAGGAGAAGGCCGCGCGCCTGCCGGCGATCATGACCGTGCCGCTGATCCTGTTCATCCTGCCGGTGCTGTTCATCGTCATCCTCGGCCCGGCGGCCTGCTCGATCAACGACGCGCTGCTTTCGGGCTAGGAACCTCGCGCCGCCCGCGCCGTTGATCGTGCGTAACGATCGACGGAGCGACCGCGATGACCTTCTTCACGCCCGACCAGTGGCTGGTGCTGCTGCTCGTCTTCCTGCTCGGCCTCTTCCTCGGCATGGCCTTCCTCGCCAGCCCGAAATGGAAGCGACGCTACCGCGAGGAGGCGGCGCGGCGCGAGGAAGTGGAGGCCGAGAACGAGCGTCTCCGGCGCGACGGCGCCGAGATGGATACGCTGCGCCACGCCGCCGCCAAGGACGAAGAGCGGCGGCGGCTGGAGACCGAGGCCGAGCGCGATGCCGCCGAAGCGCGCGCCGACGAAGCCGAAGCCCGCCGACGCCGGGACGAGGAGCCGCTCTAACCCGCCCTGAGCGCCGCCTGCGCCGCCGCCAGCCGCGCGATCGGCACGCGGTAGGGCGAGGCGGAGACGTAATCGAGGCCCGTCGCCTCGCAGAAGGCGATGCTGGCCGGATCGCCGCCATGCTCGCCGCAAATGCCGAGCTTGAGGCCGGGGCGGACGGCCCTCCCTCGCTCGGCGGCGATGGCGATCAGCTCGCCCACGCCCTCCACGTCGATGCTGACGAAGGGGTCGCGCGCGAAGATGCCCTTGTCGACATAATGGGTGAGGAACCGCCCGGCATCGTCGCGGCTGACGCCCAAGGCGGTCTGCGTCAGATCGTTCGTGCCGAAGCTGAAGAACTCCGCCTCCCCGGCGATCTCCCCGGCGCGCAGGGCGGCGCGGGGCAGCTCGATCATCGTGCCGACCAGATAGTCGAGGCGCCTGCCCGCTTCGGCGAACACCGCCTCGGCGGTCCTGTCGATCAGCGCCTTGATGATCGCCAGCTCCGCCTTCGTGGCGACGAGCGGCACCATCACCTCGGGGATCGGCGCCTCCCCGCCCTCCCCGGCCACCGCGACGGCGGCCTCGAAGATGGCGCGGGCCTGCATTTCGTAGATTTCCGGATAGGTGATGCCCAGCCGGCAGCCGCGATGGCCGAGCATCGGATTGCTCTCCGCCAGCTCGCCGGCGCGGCGGCGCAGCGTTTCGATGTCGAGGCCGGAGGCGCGCGCCACCTCGGCGAATTCCTCCTCATGATGCGGCAGGAATTCATGCAGCGGCGGATCGAGCAGGCGGATGGTCACGGGCAGGCCCGCCATGATCCGGAAAATCTCCGCGAAATCGCCGCGCTGGGCGGGCAGCAATTTGTCGAGCGCGGCGCGGCGGCCGGCCTCGCTGTCGGCGAGGATCATCTGGCGAACATTGGCGATCCGCTCGGCATCGAAGAACATATGCTCGGTGCGGCACAGGCCGATCCCTTCGGCGCCGAACTCGCGCGCGGCGCGGCAATCGGCGGGGGTTTCGGCATTGGTGCGCACGCGCAGGCGGCGCCTGGCATCGGCCCAGGCCATCAAAGTGCCGAAATCGCCGCTGAGCTCGGGCTGCACGGTCGGGACCTCGCCCAGCATCACCTCGCCGGTGCCGCCGTCGAGGGTGACGATATCGCCTTCCTTCACCTCGCGGGCCGATTCGCCTTGGCCCACGCGCATCAGCTTCGCCTTGTAATCGATCGCGAGGCCACCGGCGCCGGAGACGCAAGGGCGGCCCATGCCGCGCGCGACCACGGCGGCATGGCTGGTCATGCCGCCGCGCGCGGTGAGGATGCCCTGCGCCGCGTGCATCCCATGAATGTCCTCCGGCGAGGTTTCGACCCGCACCAGGATCACCTTCTCGCCGGCTTCCGCCCATTTCTCGGCCGTATCGGCATCGAACACCGCACGCCCACAGGCCGCGCCCGGCGAGGCGGGCAACCCCTTGGCGATCACCTCGCGCGGGGCGTCGGGATCGAGCGTCGGATGGAGAAGCTGGTCGAGCGCCGCGGGATCGACGCGCAGCACCGCCTCGGGCTCGGAGATCAGCCCCTCGCCCGCCATGTCCACCGCGATCTTCAGCGCCGCCTTGGCGGTGCGCTTGCCGGTGCGGGTCTGGAGCATCCACAGCTTGCCGCGCTCGACGGTGAACTCGATGTCCTGCATCTCGCGATAATGGCGCTCGAGCCGGTCGAACACCTCGGCGAGCTGGCCGTACACCTCCGGCATCGTCTCTTCCATCGACGGCGCCCTGGCCCCGGCCTTCTCGCGCGCCGCCAGCGTCAGATATTGCGGCGTGCGGATGCCGGCGACGACATCCTCGCCCTGCGCGTTGATCAGATATTCGCCATAATAGGCCCGCTCTCCGGTCGAGGGATCGCGGGTGAAGGCCACGCCGGTGGCGCTCGTCTCGCCCATATTGCCGAACACCATGGCCTGGACGTTGACGGCCGTGCCCCAGTCGTTCGGGATGTCGTGCAGCCGGCGATAGGTCTTCGCCCGGTCGGCCTGCCAGGAACCGAACACCGCGCCGACCGCGCCCCAAAGCTGGTCGTTGGGATCGCTCGGAAAGGGCCGGCCCAGCTCCTCGTCGACGATCTCCTTGTAGCGCGCGACCAGCTTCTCCCAGTCGGCGGCGCCCAGATCGGTGTCGAGATGGACGCCCTTGTCCTCCTTGGCGATCTCCAGCGCCTCCTCGAACATGTCGTGCGGCACGCCCATCACGACATTGGCGTACATGTGCACGAAGCGGCGATAGCTGTCCCAGGCGAAGCGCGGATCGCCCGACGCGGCGGCGAGGCCCGCCACCGTCTCGTCGTTGAGGCCGAGATTGAGCACGGTGTCCATCATGCCCGGCATCGACACGCGCGCGCCGGAGCGGACCGAGACGAGCAGCGGATCGGCCGGATCGCCGAACGTCTTGCCCGTCACCTGCTCGATATGGGCGATGCCGGCGGCGATCTCGGCGCGGACATCGTCCGGGATGCGCTCGCCTTCGGCATAATAGCGGTCGCACATCTCGGTCGAGACGGTGAAGCCGGGCGGGACGGGCAGGCCGATCGAGGCCATCTCCGCGAGATTCGCGCCCTTGCCGCCGAGCAAAGCCTTGTCGCCGGCCTTGCCGTCCGAGACGCCGCCGCCGAAGCGGTAGACATATTGGCTCATCGGCCCGTGGCCCTCCGGAAGTTGACTAACCTGACGCTACGTCGGGGGGCGGCCCCTCTTTCCCAAATGGACTCAGCCCTCGATCCGAGAGAAATCGGCGACGCGATGCACCGCGTCGCGCATCCGGGCGAGCAGATCGAGGCGCGCGGCGCGCTTGTCGGGATCGGGATCATTGACTGTCACCTTGTCGAAAAACGCATCCACGGGCGCGCGCAGCGAAGCCAGCGCCGCCATCGCCCCCTCGAAATCCTCTGCCGCCACCGCTGCCTCGGCACGCGGCCCGGCCGAATCGAGCGCGGCGATGAGGGCAGCTTCCGCATTTTCGGGCGTGTAGGAAAGGGATTTGTTCCCTTTTTGCCCCTCTCTCCTTGCGGGAGAGGGAGGAGCCCGCCCGGCAGCGCCGGGTGGGAGGGTGAGGGCCTGTTCCTCGCCCACCATTCCCTCTCCCCGCTCGCCTTCGACGAGTCGACCCTCTCCCGAAATGGGAGAGGGTGTGGAAGGCCACCCCTCCTTCTTCAGGATATTCGCCGCGCGCTTGTAGCCGGCGAGGAGATCGGCGCCCTCGGGCGTCTCGACGAAGGACTGCAGCGCCTTCACCCGCGCGAGCAGCCGGACGAGATCGTCCTCCCCGCCGAGCGCGAACACCGCGTCGATCAGGTCGTGCCGGACCCCGGCCTCGCGCTGCTGGACCTTGAGGCGGTCGGCGAGAAACCGAGACAGCTCATCGTATACGGGAATGCTTGATCCATAGAGTAGCTGACTCTCACGAGCGACGTACGCTGCGGCCAAGTCCTTTGCCTGGTCTTCCGTAAGGCTCAGCGTGCCGGCCTGTTCTTCCATCTCGCGCCAGATCGCCGCAACGTGATGCACAGGTCCTTTTTCGATGGCTGCCAGTTCGGCTGCCACATCTCGAGCCCTCTCATGATTGTCCAAGATAGCCGGCCAGAGATCTGCAACTGCCTTGTCTCTTATCTGCTCGATAAACTGGCTTCGACTCTCAAACCAAAGGTCCTTGGCGCGAAGCCGGAGGCCGTTTGCCACAACGATTTGGACCAAGGCCAGCATTGCGCGGCGAAGCGCAAAAGGATCCTTTGATCCAGTAGGGGGCATGTCCTCCGTAAAGAAGCCGACGAGAGTATCCAGCTTGTCCGCCAGACTCACCGCCACCGTGACCGGCGCGGTGGGCACGTCGTCGCCCTGGCCGACCGGCTTGTAATGGTCGCGGATCGCGTCGGCGACTTCCGGCGGTTCGCCCTGGGCGCGGGCGAGGTGGCCGCCGATGACGCCCTGCAATTCCGGGAACTCGCCGACCAGGCCGGTGACGAGATCGGCCTTGGCGAGCCGCGCGGCGCGTTCGGCGAGGTCGGCGAGGTTTAGCCCCTCTCCCCTTGCGGGAGAGGGAGGGGCCCGCCCGGCAGCGCCGGGTGGGAGGGTGAGGGCCTGTCCTTCGCCCGCCTTTCCCTCACCCCGCTCGCCTTCGGCGAGTCGACCAGCGTCAGGTGAGGACAGCCCCCGGCTGCCCTCAGCCCGTCCGGGGGACGGGCGGCCTGACGCTCCCGCAAGGGGAGAGGGTTTTACGATCCCCTCCTCGACCAGCCAGCGCGCCAGCCTAGCGACGCGCTCGACCTTGTCGGCGACGGTGCCGAGCTTTTCGTGGAAGACGATCTGCGAGAGCTTCTCCGCCTGCTGCTCCAGCGGCACCTTCACGTCCTGCTCCCAGAAGAAGCGGGCGTCGGCGAGGCGGGCGGCGAGGACCTTCTCGTTGCCGGCGACGATAGCTGAAGGATCGCTGGATTCGATGTTCGAGACGAACACGAAGTGCGACCAAAGTTCACCGTCCTTGCCGCATGCGAAATATTTCTGATTAATTCGCATCGTGAGCTGGATGATTTCGGGCGGAACCTCGAGGAACGCGGGATCGAATTTTCCGAGCAGCGGCACCGGCAATTCCGTCAGCCCGGCATTTTCGGCCACCAGGGCTTCGTCGGGAAACACGTCAGCATATCCGGCGGCCTTGGCCGCGCCCTGACGGATCAGTTCCTTCCGCTCCTCCTGATCGACGATCACATGGCAGGCGCGCAGCTTCTCGACATAATCGTGCGCGCCGCCGATCGTGATCGGGCCGGGATGGTGGAAGCGGTGGCCGAGCGTGGCGGCGCCGGAACGGATGCCGGCGATCTCGAAATCGACCACGTCGTCGCCGAACAGGGCGACGATGCCCTGCAAGGGACGCACCCAGCGCAGGCTTTCGGTGGAGAGCGAGGCTTCGCCCCAACGCATCGACTTCGGCCAGGGGAAGGCGCGCACGATGGCGGGGATCGCCTCGGCGAGCACGGCGGACGTGGCGCGGCCGGGCTTTTCGATCAGCGCGAACAGCACGCCATCGCGCTCGACCAGTTGCTCCTGCGCGAGGCCGGTCTTGCGCAGGAAGCCTTCCAGCGCCTGCGGCGGGGCGGAAGCGCGGGGGCCTTTCACTTCCTCGGACACCGCCTCGGTCTCGCCCGGCAGATCGCGCGCGACCAAAGCGAGGCGGCGCGGCGTCGCATAGGTGACGATCCCGCCCGCCTTGAGGCCGGCCTTCTCCAGCTCCGCCGCGAACAGCCGCGCCAGATCGGCGCGCGCCTTGTCCTGCATCCGCGCGGGAATTTCCTCGGAGAGGAGCTCGAGCAGGAAATCGCTCACGCCGCCCACCCCTGATGCTCCATCCAGGCCTGGCAGCTCCCCTTCGCCAGATCGCGGACGCGGCCGATATAGGCCTGGCGCTCGGCGACCGAGATGACGCCGCGGGCGTTCAGGAGGTTGAAGACGTGGCTCGCCTTGATCGCCTGCTCGTAGGCGGGAATGGGCAGCTTGCGCTCCAGGCACAATTCGCATTCCGCCGTCGCCTTCTTAAAGGCGTCGAACAGGCGCTCGGTGTCCGCCACCTCGAAATTCCAGGTGCTCATCTGCACCTCGTTCTCGTGGAAGACGTCGCCATAAGTGACGCCCGCATCGTTGAAGGCGAGATCGTAGACGCTGTCCACGTCCTGGATGTACATGGCGAGCCGCTCGAGCCCGTAGGTCAGCTCGCCCGCGACCGGCTTGCAATCGAAACCGCCCATCTGCTGGAAATAGGTGAACTGCGTCACCTCCATGCCGTCGCACCAGACCTCCCAGCCCAGCCCCCAGGCGCCGAGCGTGGGGCTCTCCCAATCGTCCTCGACGAAACGGATGTCGTGCTTCGTGAAATCCACGCCGATCGCGGCCAGCGAGCCCAGATAGAGCTCCTGCAGGTCGCTCGGGCTCGGCTTCAGGATGACCTGATATTGGTAATAATGCTGGAGCCGGTTCGGATTCTCGCCATAGCGGCCGTCGGTCGGGCGGCGGCAGGGCTGGACGAAGGCGGCGTTCCACGGATCGGGGCCGAGCGCGCGCAAGGTGGTCGCCGGGTGGAAAGTCCCCGCGCCCATCTCCATGTCATAGGGCTGGAGGATCACGCAGCCGCGATCGCTCCAATAGTGATGGAGCGTCAGGATGAGCTGCTGGAAGGACAGTGCCATGGAGCCCGGTCTCTCGCCTTCGCGGGTGCAACAATAAGGTGGCGCCGCTTTGGCGCATGGGTAAGCAAGGGTCAAGGAAGGCGGAGCGGGTTATGCGTATCGATTCGATCTGGGCGCGGCTGACGGGTGCGTTCGCGCTGATCCTCGCCTGGTGCTTTCAGGCCGCGCCGGCGCTGGCGCAGGACGAAGCGGGGCGGGCGAACGCGGTCACGGCGCCGGCCGCCACGGCCAGTGCGCCGCGTCCCGCCATCTGGCTGCTCAGCCGGGGCGACACGAAAATCTACCTGTTCGGCACCGTTCATATCCTGCCGCCGGAGCTGCAATGGCGCTCCGCCGCGCTGGACAGGGTGATCGGGGAAGCCGACGAGCTGGTGCTGGAGATCGCCGCCGACGAAATGGAGCAGCCCGATCCCGCCGCGCTGCAAGCCATGATGCTGGGCAAGACCGCGCCGCTGGAATGGCGGGTGTCGCCCAACCGCCGCGCGGCGCTGCGCGCGATGGTCGCGGACAGCGGCCTGCAGCCGCTGATGCTCGATCAGATGCAGACCTGGGCCGCGACGATGACGCTTTCGGTCGCCCAGCTGGTCGCCGGGCACGCGGAGGATGGCAGCATCGAGGAGGCGATGGCCAACATGTCGGGCGCGGAGGACGCGCTGACCGCAGCCTTCCGCGAACGGGGCAAGCCGATTTCCGGGGTGGAAACCGTCGGCGAGCAGATGAGCTTCTTCGGCTCCATGTCCTTCACCGCGCAACGCGAGATGCTGGAGGAGATGGTCGATGCCCATGCGAGCGGCGCAGGCGCGGCGTTCGATCCCAACGAGAGCGGCTGGGTTTCGGGCGATGTCGAATCGATCGCCGAGGAGATGCGGGCGATGAACCCGGACCTCTACGATGCGCTGCTCACCCGCCGCAACGCGGCCTGGACCGATTGGCTGATCGCCCGGCTGGAGCGGCCGGGCACCGTGCTGTTCGCGGTCGGGGCCGGGCATCTGGCCGGCGAACATTCGGTCCAGGCCATGTTGGAAGCGCGCGGCTTCACCGTCGCGCGCATCGACTGAAGTCGTGCTTGCCATTCCGGCGCCGCGCGCAATAGCGTCGCCCCTTTAGCAGGAGTCCGATGTGATCCGTCGCTTGCTCGCCACCCTCACCGCCGGCCTGATCGGCTTCAGCCCGCTGCCGGCCTTCGCCCAGGCGCAGCCCGCCCCGGCGCCCGTCGCCGCCCCGCTGCCCGACGCCGATCCGGCGCTCTGGGTGATCCGCGACGACGACACGACCATCTACCTGTTCGGCACCTTCCACCTGCTCGACGGGCGGCCCTGGTTCAACGACGAGATCCGCACCGCCTTCGATGCGTCGGACGAGCTGGTGATCGAGGCGATCATTCCGGACAATCCGGCCGAATTGCAGCCGATCGTCCTGCGCCATGCGCTGACGCAGGACGGCCCGCCTTTGTCCGAACGGCTGACGGCCGAGCAGAACGCGGCGCTTGCCCGCGCGCTGGCCCCGGCCGGCGCGCCGGCGGCCGCGTTCGAACGGTTCAAGCCCTGGTTCGTGGCGATTACGCTGGCGAACCTGGCGGCGCAGCAACTCGGCATCGATGCCGCGCAGGGTACCGAGAAGCTGCTCACCGCCGCCGCGCGCGCACGGAACATTCCGATCGGGGCGCTGGAGACGATGGAGTTCCAGCTGTCGCTGTTCGACAGCCTGCCTCCCGAGCAGCAGCTCGCCATGCTGCAGCAGGCGCTCGACAATCTGGACGAGCTGCCGCGGATGCTCGCACCCATGCTCGCCGCCTGGTCGGCCGGCGACGTCGAGCGGCTGGTCGAGATGATCAACCAGATGAGCGCCGACGATCCCGCCGTTCACGACCTCCTCTTCACCCGGCGCAACGCCAACTGGACGGACTGGATCGTGGAGCGGATGCAGCGCCCCGGCACCGTGTTCCTGGCGGTCGGCGCCGGCCATCTGGCGGGCAATGACAGCGTCCAGACGATGCTCGCCGCGCGCGGCATCGCCAGCGAGCGCGTGGCGCGCTGATTTCCGCCCCGGCATCTTGCCGGGGCGGAAATACCGTCCTTGCCTCTTCCCCTCTCCTCCCCTATAGGCCGCGCCTTCCCGTTCATGGTCATCCCTGGAGGCGTGAGCGGGGTTTATTCGAACCCGCAACTTGGAGACATGCAATGAGCGAGCAGCTTACGCTGTCGGCCGAGACGCGCGAACGGGCTGGCAAGGGAGCCTCCCGTGTCCTGCGTCGCGAAGGCCGCGTCCCCGCCGTCGTCTACGGCAACAATGAAGCCCCCCTCTCGATCCACGTCGAGGAGAAGGGGCTGGTGAAGATGCTGCACGGCGGCCACTTCATGAATTCGGTGGTGATGATCGACGCCGGCGGCAAGCCGGTGCGCACCCTGCCGAAGGACGTCCAGTTCCATCCGGTCACCGACCGGCCGCTGCATGTCGATTTCCTGCGCATCTCCGAGCACGCGACCGTCACCGTCGCGGTGCCGATCCGCTTCGTCAACGACGAGCTTTCCAAGGGCATCAAGCGCGGCGGCGTGCTGAACGCGGTGCGCCATGAGCTGGAGCTGGTCTGCGACGCGGCCGAGATTCCGGAAGACGTCATCGTCGATCTCGCCGGTACCGATATCGGCGATTCGATCCACATCAGCGCCGTCGCCCTGCCCAAGGGCACGGCCAGCGCGATCACCGACCGCGATTTCACCATCGCCACGATCGTCGCCCCGTCCGGCGTCAAGTCCGAGGCGGCGGAAGCCGCGGCGGCCGAGGCGGCCGAGGCCGGCGAAGAGGCCCCGGCGGCGGACGAAGTGCCGACCGTCGGCGAGTCCGAAGCCGAAGCCTCCGAGGGCGGCGAGTAATTGTCGCGAATTTCCTGGTTCGGTTCCCTCTTCGGTCTGCGGACCGTCGAGGTGCCGGGCCAGCCCGCCTCGGCACCGGACGTTGAGGATTGGGGGGATTTCGTTCCGTTGCAGATCTGGGTCGGCCTCGGCAATCCCGGCGCGCAATATGCGATGCACCGGCACAATGTCGGCTTCATGGCGCTCGACGCCATCGCCGAGATTCACGATTTCGAGCCGGCGAAGAAGGCCTTTCACGGCTGGACCCGGCAGGGCCGGATCGGCGGCCAGCGCATCCTGCTGCTGAAGCCCGCCACCTATATGAACGACAGCGGCCGCGCCGCGCGCGCCGCGATGGATTTCTTCAAGAAGGATGTCGGCGACGTCACCGCCTTCCACGACGAGCTCGATCTCGCGCCGTTCAAGGTGAAGGTGAAGACCGGCGGCGGCACGGCGGGGCATAACGGCCTGCGCTCGCTGGACGCCCATATCGGCAACGCCTTCCGCCGGGTGCGCATCGGCATCGGTCATCCCGGCCACAAGGACCGGGTGACCGGCCACGTCCTCGGCAATTACGCCAAGGCGGAGGCCGAGCCGCTCAGCGACCTCCTCGCCGCCATCGCCGCCGAGGTGCCCCGGCTGGCCCAAGGCGACGACGCCCGTTTCATGAGCGATGTGGCGCTCAGGATGCAGGACGAGGATTGAGCGTGGCCGGTCGCGCGCTCTTCGCCACCCGTTTCTACGAAGGCGCTTTGGGCGATCCCGCTTTGGTCGCGGAGCTGGAGGGCGCCTGCCGCGACCTCGCCGAACAGGACGAGGCCGGGCAGCGCTGGAGCCGGGCGCACGGCTATCGCGGCTACACTTCCTATGCCTCGCTGAACGACCTGCCGCTGCGCGATCCGCGCTTTGGCGATCTGGTGAAGCTGCTGAACCGCCATGTCGCCGCCTTCGCGAAAGATTGCGCCTTCGATCTGGGCGGGCGGCGACTGAAGCTGGACAGCCTGTGGGTAAACGTCCTGAAGCCCGGCGGCGCGCATAGCGGCCATATCCACCCGCACAGCGTCGTCTCCGGCACCCTTTATGTCGCGGTGCCGCCGGGCGCCGGCGCGCTGAAGCTGGAGGACCCGCGGCTGCCGATGCTGATGGCCGCCCCGCCGCGCCGGGCGGACGCGCCGGAGGACCTCAAGAGCTTCGTCTATGCCGCGCCCGCGCCCGGCACGGTCTTCCTCTGGGAAAGCTGGCTGCGCCACGAGGTCGTGCCCGGCACGGCGAAACGGGACCGGATCAGCATCAGCTTCAACTACCGGTCCTGAGGGCGCACGTCGGCATCGTGCGTCAGTCGCTTGTCGCCGTCTCCGTCCCGGCCGACGCCACATCGATCACCCGATCGCGTTCATAGCCGAGCACGCCCGCCACGGGCGTCATGCGGCTGACCAATATGCCGAAATAATTGGGCATCTTGTCCGCCGCCCGGAACCGCGCCGGCACGATAGAATGTCCAGCCAGCCGGTCCGGGCTCGCCATGCTTTCGGTATAAGGCGTCAGCGACATCGCCGTGAGGTTGCTGATGCCCGGATTATATGATCGCCCCGCCCTGATCGCCTCGGCGATGGGATAGCCGATTTCACCCAGATCGGCGATCTCGCCGGCGCGCGCCTCGAAGGTGACGCTGCCCATGCACAGGCAGGTTCCGATAACGCCATTGGCGCTTGCGATCATGTCGCCGTAGATGGTGTAGACTCCCGGTTCGAGCGTCATGAAATAGCCGCGATTGTCGCCGTCGCGGGCGAACAGCCGCCCCCCCATGATGTCCACGAAATTGCCCATCTCCGGCGGCGGATAGCTGGCCTCGAATGCGTCCCGCATCATCTCATCGGGCCGCGGATCGGCGCAATAGGCGAGCCGCGCATTGTCGCGACAGCTGCTCTGCAGGCGCTCCCATTGCACGATGCGGCGCTGCTGCCGGTCGTGTGCGCGCGCGAAGGCGGTCTCGCGCGCCGCGGCATGCGCTTCGGCCTGCGCCGGCGTCACTTCGCGCAACAGGCGCAGGTCCGCCCGGATATTCGACCGGAAGAAGATATAGGCCTTCTGCGGATCGATCACGACCGGATCGCGCTGCCCGAGCTGGTCGCGCGCCTGCGCCACATGGACATGGGCCAGCAGGGCCAGCACTGCGCCGACCAGTGGAAGGAGCCTTCTCATTCGACGATCTCCCCCTGGCGCGGCGTCGGCCCCGACGCGACCCTGGCCTGAATCTGCAAGAGCCGCAGCCGTTCGCCCTCATCGATCCGGCGGTTGCCTTCCTCGAAATTGAAGGCCTCCCAAAGCGGCTTGGAAAGGCCGTAGATGCGGTAGCCCTTGAAGCCCATGCAGGTGCGCATGTTGTAGCGCCGCTGGCGGCGGCGTTCGGCCGATCCGTATATGGCGTCGGCCAGGGCATTGCCGATGGCGCCGCCGATCGCACCGCCGATCGTTCCCGCATAAGCATAGGGCACAGGCTGGTAGGGCACGCGGTGCGTCAACCCCCGCGCATAGCCGTCACATTCCAGAATATCCATATAAGCGGTATCGAAATCCGCATCCGCGCGATGGAAATAATAATATTTGTCGTAATTGCTTTCGATGTCCGGGTCGGGCGTGAAATCGAGATTTGGCAGATCGATTGTCGCCGGATCGATCCTGTTCTGGAAACCGGCATCAGTCATTTCGACTCTGCCCTGCGCATGAGCTTGTAAAGGACTGCATAACAGAACCGCCGCAGAAGCGGCTGCGCCGATAAACGGCACATGGCTGCGCTTCATTATGTCCCCCCCAACCACTTTGTCCGGCGCAAGACTAGCTGGGCACCGGAGAAAGTAAACTCTCGTTCGATAGGCTCGGCTATTCCCCCAGCCAGCCCTCGTCCGCGCCGCCGATCGGCATGCCGGGCGGAATCTGGGGCACGCGGTTGCGGTCGGCCAATGCGGCGGCGAGCGCGTCGGAGTCGCCGAGCAGGCGGCCCAGCCCCCGGCCCCATTCCGCCTGCACGCCCCTCCCCGACGCACCGGCGAGCTGGCGGCCGAGCCGGTCCAGCCGGTCCGACAGGGCCAGCGCGATGGTGGGCGACAGAGCCGCATGGCGCTGGACGCGGGCGAGCTCGAGGATGGTCGTGGTCGCCACCCGCTGCTGCACTGCCGCCTGCGCGGCGTCCAGCCCGCGCGTATCGAGCACCTGCGCGAGCAGTCGCTCGATCAGGGCCTGCGGCGTCATCTGCCGCGCATCGGCCTGATGCTGCAGCTCGAGTCGGTTGAGCCGCTCCGGCGCGAGCAGGCCGGCGAGCGTCACCGCCGCTGCGGTTTCCGAGGCGACCAGCGGATCGAAGATCGACCCGCCGGCGGTGCGGAAGATTTCGATCGTCTCCTGCCGGTTCGGGCCGCCCGACCAGCCGGCGGAAAGATAGGGCAGCAGGTTCGCCGGCACGGTGAGCGCGTCGGGCGACAATGTAGCGAGCAAGACGTCGAGCGCGGCGGCCTGGGCGGCGGGAGCGACGACCTGCGCCGCCTCCTGCCCGTCGCCATTGCGCGAATAGGCGAAATCGACGCCGCCGACGAGTTTCACGGCCGCCTCGACCTGATAGCGATGCAGCAGCCAGATCGGCACGAACTTGCGCCTGAGGTTCGACACCGCCTCGCCCGGATAGAGTGCGCGCGGCCCGAAGCGCGAAACGGCGGCGCGGCGCACCTGCATCATCCGGGTCAGCTCCGCCACCGGATCGGCGAAATCGTCCCACAGGCTGCCGAACGGATGCGCGGCGCCGGCCGGCCGCGCGTCATTGTCGCCGACGAAGCGCAGCCCCTCGGTCAAGGCGGCGGTCATGCGCGCGTCGCCCTCGGCATCGGTCCCCGCGCCATAGAGCCAGTCCACCGCGAAGCGGTCCCAGCGACCGATGCCGACGCCATAGGCGTCCGAAAGGTCCGGTACGCCGTCGACCAGGCCGATGCGCGGCGCGGGATAGTCCATCACCGAATAGCGGCCGTGGAAGCTGCCGGCGAAATTGTGGGCGATGCCGAGCGCGTGGCCGACCTCGTGCGCGGCGAGCTGGCGGATGCGGGCGAGCGCGGCCTGGATCGGATCGTTCGGCCCGCCCGTCCCGGTCCGGTCGGCGCCGACCAGCCCTTCGAAGATCAGCATGTCCTGCCGTACCCGGAGCGAGCCCAGCAGCACCTGGCCGCGGATGATCTCGCCGGTGCGTGGATCCTCGATCACCTGGCCATAGGACCAGCCGCGCGTCGCCCGGTTCACCCAGTGGACGACGTTGTAGCGGATATCGAGCGGATCGGCGCCCTCGGGCAGATATTCGACGCGGAAGGCGTCGATGAAGCCCGCCGCTTCGAAGGCATCGCGCCACCAGGCCGTGCCTTCGTAGAGCGCGGTGCGGATCGGCTCCGGCGCGGCGGTGTCGATGTAGAAGACGATCGGCCGGCGCACGCGCGAGCGCGGCGCGTCCGGATCGAGTTTCTCCAGCCGGAAGCGGTTGGCGAGCTCGTAGACGATCTCGCGCCCCAGCGGCTGGGCATAGTCCACCACTTGCGTGCCGAATACGCCCGCGCGCGGATCGAAGCGGCGCGGCGCATAGCCGGCCTCGGGCAGGCGGATCAGCGAATGGCGCGCGACGAAGCTCAGATTGCCGTTCACCGGCGAGATGTTGTTGACCTCCGCCGTCGAACTGGCGGCGACGAAGGTGAGCCGCGCACTCAGCTCGATATTGTCGGGGAAGACCCGCACCGCATTGGGATCGGCGGCGCTGAGTTCGCTGGCGAAGCGGAACTCCCCGCCCGCGCCGCGCAGCCGCTGCGCGACGTTCATGTCGTCGCGCGCGATGAAGGAGGAGATGTCGACCAGCATGCCGCCGTCCGCCGTCTCGGCCGCGACATCGCCCATCCAGATCGTCGAATAGGCGAAGCTGCCGGAAACGCCGCGCCGCTCCATCGCCGTGCCGGTGGAGGCGCGGAAGCGGTCATTCTCGATCTCGGCGACGATCCTGCGGCCCAGCCGGCGGAAGACGAGAATCTTGGAGCCGCCGGACAGCCCCCGGTCCAGCCCGATCGGCGCGGAGCCCAGGCCCGTCTCCAGCCCGGTCACATAGAGGAAACGCCCCGAAATCCCCTGCGCGTCCGGCGCTGGCAAGGCGATGAGGATGCGGCCCCGCCGCCGATCGACATGGACCGGCAGCAGCCCCTCCTGCGCCGTCGTGCCCGCCAGCACCTGCGCCGGCGGATCGATGGCCAGCGCCGGCGCGGCGGGCATGGCGGTGGCGAGCAGCAGACAGACGAGACGCAGCTTCATGAAAAGACCCCCTTGGTTGGCGCGGGAGACTAAGCTGGCATTTGGCGAGCGCAACGTCTAACGGACCTCTCGCGCGGGCTCTCGCCCGGCCTTACCCACATTTCAGGACGGATCATGGGCTTTCGTTGCGGAATCGTCGGGCTGCCGAATGTCGGCAAGTCCACCTTGTTCAACGCGCTGACCGAGACGGCGGCGGCGCAGGCGGCGAACTATCCGTTCTGCACGATCGAGCCCAATGTCGGCCGCGTCGCCGTGCCGGACCCGCGCCTGCAGGAGATCGCGCGGATCGCGGGATCGAAGGCGATCATCGAGACGCAGCTCGAATTCGTCGACATCGCCGGGCTGGTGCGCGGCGCCTCGACCGGCGAGGGGCTGGGCAACCAGTTCCTCGGCAATATCCGCGAGGTGGACGCGATCGTCCATGTCCTGCGCTGCTTCGAGGACGGCGACGTCACCCATGTCGAGGGCCGCGTCGATCCGGTGGCGGACGCCGAGACGGTGGAGACCGAGCTGATGCTCGCCGATCTGGAAAGCCTGGAAAAGCGCGTCCCCAATCTCGCCAAGAAGGCGGCGCAGGGCGACAAGGAGGCGAAAATCCAGGCCAGCGTGCTCGGCCAGGCGCTGGAGCTGCTGCGCGTCTCCAAGCCCGCCCGCCTCACCGAGCCGAAGGACGCCGAGGAGGCGCGCGCGCTCGCCCAGGCGCAGCTCCTGACCGCCAAGCCGGTCCTCTATGTCTGCAATGTCGACGAGGGCGACGCGGCGAGCGGCAACGCGCACAGCGCGGCCGTCTTCTCCCGGGCCGAGGCGGAAGGGGCGAAGGCGGTCGTCATCTCGGCGGCGATCGAGGCGGAGATCGCGACCATGCCGGCGGAGGACCGGGCCGAGTTCCTGTCCGATCTCGGTCTTGCCGAGACCGGCCTCGCCCGCATCATCCGCGCCGGCTACGACCTCCTCCATCTCATCACCTATTTCACCGCCGGGCCGAAGGAGGCGCGCGCCTGGACGGTGGAGAAGGGATCGAAGGCGCCGCAGGCCGCCGGCGTGATCCACACCGATTTCGAACGCGGCTTCATCCGCGCCGAGACGATCGCCTTTGACGATTTCATCGCCTGCGGCGGCGAGGCCGGCGCGCGCGACAAGGGCAAGCTGCGCTCCGAAGGCAAGGACTATGTCGTGCAGGACGGCGACGTCCTGCTCTTCCGCTTCAACGTGTAACGGAGCCGTGCGAAGGGAATGGGCATGAGGGACTTTCTTTTCGCCCGCCTGCTTGCCGCTCTCTTCGCGCTGGCGCTTCCCGCCGCCCAGGCCGAGGCGCGCGCGCCCGTCACCATTCTCGTCTCGATCGATGGCGCGCATCCGTCCTATCTGGGGCGCGGCGATACGCCGCATCTGGACGCGCTCGCCGATGCCGGCGCCTCGGCGGCGCTGCGCCCGTCCTTCCCGACCAAGACCTTCCCCAATCACCACACGATCGTCACCGGCCTGCATCCGGACCGGCACGGGATCGTCGACAACAACATGGAGGACCCCGAATGGACGCGGCGGCGCTTCACGCTGGGCGACCAGCAGATGTCGCTCGATCCCTTCTGGTGGCGCGACGCCGAGCCGGCCTGGACCACCGCCGAGCGCGCCGGCATTCGCACCGGGACGATGTTCTGGCCCGGCGCCGAGGTGGCGCATGACGGCATCCGGCCGAGCGCCTGGAGCCGCTACGACATGAACGTCACCGAAGGGCAGCGGATCGAAACGGTGCTGGACTGGATGCGGCGGCCGGCGGACATCCGGCCGCGCTTCGTCACGCTCTATTTCGACACGGTGGACTGGGAAGGCCACGATCATGGCCCGAACAGCGAAGAGGTGCGCACCGCGATCCGCAATGTGGACGCGCTGCTCGGCCGCCTGGTCGCCGGGCTCGCGGAACTCGGCCAGCCGGCCGATTTCGTCATCGTCTCCGATCACGGCATGGCGGAGACCAGCTCCGAGCGGGTCGTCCTGATCGACGACTGGCTGGACCGCGAGACCTATCACCTGATCTCCTCCGGCGCGTTTCTCTCGCTCGCGCCGCAGCCGGGGCGCGAGGCCGAGCTCGCCGCCCGCCTCGCCGTCCCACCGGCCCATGTCCAGTGCTGGACCCGCGAGACGCTGCCGGCGCGCTTCCTGTACGGCACGCACCGGCGCGTGCCGCCGCATTTCTGCCTGGCCGACACCGGCTGGCTGATCGAGCGGCGGGCGCCGGAAGCCCCCTTCACGCGCGGGATGCACGGCTATGACAATCGGGACGACACCATGCTCGGCATCTTCATCGCCAGCGGCCCCCGCCTCGCGCGCGGCGCGGCGCCGGCGGAGCTCAATTCGGTCGATATCTATCCGCTGCTCGCCCGCCTGGTCGGCTTTCCGCCCAATGCCCATCAGGGCGATGCGGCGGCCACGGCGGGGCTGCTCCGCTAACGGCGATCCAGTCGCGTGACTCGCCCCCCGGCCGGCGGCGCGATGCGCGCGGTGCCGCTCAGATAGGCTTCCAGCGCATCGACGTCCTGCGCGCCGCCCACCGCATCCGTGCCCTCGCGGAACAGTGTCAGCCCGTCGCCGCCGGTGGCGAGGAAGCTGTTCATGGTCACGCGATAGCTGGCGTCGTCGCGCAAAGGGGCATCATCGAACGAGACGCTGACGATGCGCTGCCCCTGCGGCCGGGTCATGTCGTAGCTGTAGGTGAAGCCGTGCGACGGCATCAGGATCGCGGGACGGTCCCCGCCATTGGGCGCGACGAACTGTTGTTCCAGCAAGGCGCGGATCTGCGCGCCCGTCATCGTCTTCACGACCAGGCCGTTGCCGAAGGGCTGGACCGCGAAAATCTGGCCATAGCTGATGCCGCCGTCCGCCCCCGGGATGAGATCGGTGCGCACCCCGCCGATATTCATGAAGGCGATGCGGGCGCCGCCCGCCTCCGCCGCGCGCGTGGCGGCGAGCTGCGCGTCGGCGATGAGATAGCCCAGCGTCGATTCGCCCGCGTCATTGGGTCCGCGCGGCGCCGGGCCGGCCAGCCGTCCCACGGTGCGCGCCGCGATCGGCGCGGCGGCGGCGGCATAACGCCGCACCAGTGCGCCGACGGGCGCGTCGGCGGCGAAGCGCGGCCGGGCGTCGGTCAGCGCCACCTCGCCCGCGCTGCCGCGATAGCCTTCGCCCTGCACGATCACCGGCTCCGCGCGGCGCGAAACGACCCGGCCGGCGACCGGATCGATGGTCAGCGTGATGTCGGTCAGCATCGTGCCGCTGCGCCCCGCGCTCGTCACCAAAAAGGGCCGCGCCGGATCGAGCCGCCCATAGTCGCAGATATAGGCATTGTGGGTGTGGCCGGAGACGACCAGGTCCACCGCCGGATCGAGCCGCGCCAGGATCGGCATCAATTCGCCGTCCATGCCCCGGCAGGTGCGATCCTCATAACCCGCCTCGGTCGAAACGCCCTGATGGATGACGACGACGATCGCGTCCGCCCCCTCGCTCCGCAGCCGGGGGATGAGCGCGTTGATGCTGTCGGCCTCGTCGTCGAAGGTCAGGCCGGCGACACCGGCGGGCGTCACATGGGCGGGCGTCTCCTTGAGCGGCAGGCCGATGATCCCCACCGCCACTTCCCCCGCGCCACTGCCGAAGCGTCGGATCGCGTAAGCGGGGAACAGCGTATTGCCGTCCTCGGTCCGCACATTGGCGGCGAGGAAACCGAAGCTGGCGCCCGGGAAATCGGCATCGATGCGGCAGGGCTGCAACGCGGTATGCCGTTCGCAGCCGCCATGCTGCATGCGCAGCAGCTCCTCGCGCCCGCGATCGAATTCGTGATTGCCGAGCGCGTTGAAATCGAGCCCGATCATGTTCATCGCCAATATGGTCGGCTCGTCGAGGAACTGGGCGGAGACGAGCGGCGAGGCGCTGATCAGGTCGCCCGCCGCGACCACGACATGATTGGGATTGGCGTCGCGCAGCGCCCGCACAGCGGTGGCGAAATAGGCCGCGCCGCCGGCCGGCACCTGCACGGTGCCCGCATCCGTCGTCGCCGGCACGCTCATCCGCGGCGGCTCCAGCGCGCCGTGGAAATCGTTGAAGGCGATGATCTTGACCTCGACCGGCGCCGGGGCGCGCGGCGCGCTTTGCGGCGTCGCGCAGGCGGACAGGGCGGCCAATGCCGCCAGCATTCCGAACATGCTCCGCTTCACGCCCATTCCCGCTCCCCTAGACGGCCGATCAGCATCTTGCATGACACGGGTGGGATGTCACCCATATGACGCCTTGCTTTCGGTTCGTTCGGTTGCAAAGAAGAACGGAGATACAGGAGCCTGACGTGAGATATCTCGAGGACATGGAAATCGGCCGCAAGGCGCGCTTCGGCGCCTATCAGGTGACGCGCGAGGAGGTGCTCGAATTCGCGCGCAAATATGACGCGCAGCCCTTTCACCTGTCCGACGAGGCGGCGGCCAGGACCCATTTCGGCCGGATCGCGGCGAGCGGCTGGCACACCTGCGCGATGACCATGTCCATGCTGGTCGACTATCTCGGCACCGATCCCCAGGCCGGCCTGGGCTCGCCGGGCGTGGACGAGCTCAGATGGCTGAAGCCGGTCTATCCGGGCGATACGTTGCGGGTGGAGACCGAGGTGGTGGACGCGACCCCGTCCCGCTCCAAGCCGCAGCTCGGCTCGATCCGCTCCAACGTCACCGTGTTCAACCAGGACGACGTGCCGGTGATGCGCTTCACCTCGATCGTCCTGATGCTGCGCCGGCCGGCGGCTTAGCCGGCCCGATCCCCGTCCCGAAACGCAGAGCGGCGCGGCATCCCGGTGGGGGTGCCGCGCCGCCGTGCATTTCATAATGCCGAAGCCGGCTTACTCGCCCTCGTGCTTCTTCGCGTGCCAGATATTCTGGTAGGACAGATAGGCGAGCACGGTGGCGAAGAGCAGGAAGATCAACACCACGACGCCCATATTCTTGCGATCGTCCATCCGGGGCTCCGCCGCCCAGGTGAGGAAGGCGGCCACGTCGTGCGCCATCTGCTGGCGGGTCGGCGCCGGATTGCCGGGCGCGTAGGTCACCTGGCCGTCGGCGGTGATCGGCGGCGGCATCGCCAGGTTGAGGTTCGCGAAATAGGGATTGTAGTGCAGCCCCGTGCCCGGCCGGCTCGCTTCCGGCAGATCGGCGGGCGGATCCTGATAGCCGGTCAGCAGCGATTCGATATAGGGCGCCCCGCCCTCGCGCGCCTTGACGATCAGCGACAGGTCCGGCGGGAAGGCGTTGCTGTTGGCGGCGCGGGCCGCGACCTCGTTCGCATAGGGCTCGGGGAAGCGGTCCGACGGGATGGCCGGGCGGGTCGCCGGCTCGCCGGTCGCCTCGTTCACGGTCGGCACCTCGATCGGCCATTGCGCGGCGATCGCGCGCACCTCGGCCTCGCTGTAGCCGATCTCCGAAAGATTGCGGAACGCGACATAGTGCAGGCCGTGGCAGGCCGCGCAGACCTCGCGATAGACCTGGAAGCCGCGCTGGAGCTGCTGATTGTCGTAACGGCCGAACGGGCCGGTGAACGAATAAGGCTGGAGCGGCTGATGCGGTTCCTCGTGGAAGGCATATTCCGCCGGCTTTTCGGGCGGCTCCTGGATGTAGGAGATCGCGCCCCAGAGCAGGGACCATGCAGCGACGCTGCAGAAGCCGAGACCGACCAGAAAGCCGAGAATGCGAACCATGTGAATCTCGTCCCCTTATTCGGCCGCGGCCGGCGCGGCCGCCGCGGTGCCGTCATTCGCCTTGGCGCCCAGCACGCTTTCCGAGATCGAGTTCGGCAGCGGCAGCGTCTTCTCGACCATCGACAGGATCGGCAGGATGATCAGGAAGAAGGCGAAATAGTAGATCGTCGCGACCTGGCTGATCATCACCCAGGGCTCCTCGGCCGGCTTGCCGCCCGCCACGAAGAGCAGCGCCAGCGCGACCAGCCAGACGATGAAGAAGATGCGGAAGGTCGGCCGGTAGCTGCCCGAGCGCACCGGCGACTTGTCGAGCCAGGGCAGCAGGAACAGGATCAGGATCGACCCGAACATCGCGATCACGCCCCACAATTTCGCCGGCAGGATGAAATCCACCGTGAAGGCGCGCAGGATCGCGTAGAACGGCCAGAAATACCATTCCGGCACGATGTGCGCGGGCGTCGAGAGCGGGTTGGCCGGGATGTAATTGTCGGCATGGCCCAGCAGGTTCGGCGCGAAGAAGGTCAGCAGCGCGAGACCGATCAGCGCGACGCCGGCGCCGAAGCCGTCCTTCGCGGTGTAATAGGGATGGAACGGCACCGTGTCCTGCGGGCTCTTCACGTCCACGCCGGTCGGGTTGTTCGAGCCCGGAATGTGCAGCGCCCAGATGTGCAGGATGATGACGCCCGCGATCACGAAGGGCAGCAGATAGTGGAGCGAGAAGAAGCGGGTCAGCGTCGCCTGGTCCGGCGCGAAGCCGCCCACCAGCCAGGTCTGGATCGGCTCGCCCACCAGGGGAATCGCCCCGAACAGGCCGGTGATCACCTGCGCGCCCCAGAAGCTCATCTGGCCCCAGGGCAGCACATAGCCCATGAACGCCGTCGCCATCATCAGCAGGAAGATGACGAGGCCGAGCATCCACACCATCTCGCGCGGCGCCTTGTAGGAGCCGTAATAGAGGCCGCGGAAGATGTGGAGATAGGTGACGATGAAGAAGAAGCTCGCGCCGTTCGCGTGCAGATAGCGCAGGAACCAGCCCGAATTGACGTTGCGCATTATGTGCTCGGTCGAGGCGAAGGCGGTGTCCGCATTGGCGTTGTAATGCATCGCCAGCACGATGCCGGTGACGATCTGGATAACCAGCGCCAGCCCGGCGAGCACGCCGAAATTCCACGCGTAATTCAGGTTGCGCGGAACCGGATAGCCCTTGCCCACCGAATTGTAGACGAGGCGCGGCAGCGGCAGCCGCTCGTCCATCCAGCGCATGAACGGGTGCTTGGGAACATATTGCTCAGCCCAGGGAAAGCTCATCTCTTTTGACCTCAGCCGATGCGGACAGCGGTGTCGGACGTGAATTCATAGTCCGGCACGACGAGATTGGTGGGCGCCGGGCCTTTGCGGATGCGCGCGGCGGTGTCGTAGTGCGAGCCGTGGCAGGGGCAGAAATAGCCGCCATATTCGCCGCGATTCTCGCCCTCGGCGGCGCCCAGCGGCACGCAGCCCAGATGGGTGCACACGCCGAGCGTGATCAGCCAGTTCTCATGGCCTTCCTTGGTGCGCTCGGCCAGGGTCTGCGGATCGCGCAGCGACGCGACGTTGACCGCGTTCGCCGCCTGGATCTCGGCCGCCGTCAGGTTGCGGATGAAGATCGGCTGCTTGCGCCAGATCGTCTTGATCGCCTGGCCTTCCTCGATCGCCGACAGATTGACGTCGATCTGGGCCAGCGCCAGTACGTCGGCCGACGGATTCATCTGGTTCACCAGCGGAATCAGCAAAGCGGCGCCACCGACGCCGGCCGCGCTCACCGCGGCGATATTGATGAAATCGCGGCGTCGCACGCCTTCGCCCTGAGGGGACAAACCCTCGCTTTGTTCAACCGCAGCCATAACGTCCTTCGCGTGCCAATGAACCCGAATACACGGACACCGCCCCCATGCGCGGCCTTCCGGCCCAGCGGCTCGCGGGCCTGATAGCCGCGCGATGCGCATTTTGCCAACATCGATTTTGACCGGAGCGCGACACGCCTTGCCACATGCGCTATCCGCCGCCCCATGCGCCTCGCCCTTTACCAGCCCGACCAGGCGGGAAATGTCGGCACGATCCTGCGCCTCGCCGCCTGCCTGGGCGTGCCGGTGGACGTGATCGAGCCCTGCGGCTTCCCCTGGGGCGACCGGGCGCTGAAACGCGCGGGCATGGACTATGCCGAGATCGCCAATGTGACGCGCCATGCCGACTGGGCGCGATTCGAGGCCGCCGCACGCGGCCGGATCGCCCTCCTCACCACGGCGGGCGGCGTCCGCCTCGACGAAGCGCAGTTCGAGGCGGGCGACACTTTGCTATTCGGCTCCGAGAGCGGCGGCGCGCCGGACCATGTCCATGCGCGCGCCGATCTTCGGGTGCGGGTTCCACAGGTTTCCGGCACCCGGTCCTTGAACATCGCGGTCGCGGCGGGCATCGCGCTCGGCGAAGCGCTCAGACAGACGAGAAGGTGGCCCGAATGATCGAGCTCGACGACCAGCAGCAGGCGGCACGCGACTGGTTCGAGTCGCTGCGCGACCGGATCTGCGCCGAATTCGAGGCGATCGAGACCGAGGCCGGTGGTGACGCGCGCTTCCAGTACACGTCCTGGGACCGCGCGGACCCGGACGGATCGCCGGGCGGCGGCGGCGTGCGCGGGGTGATGAAGGGCCGGGTGTTCGAGAAGGTGGGCGTCAACGTCTCCACCGTCGGCGGCCGCTTTTCCGAGGAATTCGCCAGGACGATCCACGGCGCGGGCGACGATCCCCGCTTCTTCGCCACCGGCATCAGCCTGGTCGCGCACATGGCCAACCCGCATGTGCCCGCCGTCCACATGAACACCCGCTTCCTGCGCACGACGCGCAGCTGGTTCGGCGGCGGCGCCGATCTCAACCCGCCGATCCCCTATGACGAGGACACGGCCGATTTCCACGCGCGGCTGCGCGCCGCCTGCGCCGCGCACGACCAGACCTATTACGGTCGCTTCTCGAAATGGGCGGAGGACTATTTCTTCATCCCCCATCGCGGCGTGCATCGCGGCGTCGGCGGCATCTTCTACGACCATCTCGAATGCCTGCCGCCCGGCGAAGGCACGACCTTCGAGGAGAATTTCGCCTTCACCCGCGACGTGGGCGAGGCCTTCCTCGACATCTTCCCGAAGCTGGTGCGCCGGCGGATGGCGACGCCCTTCACCGACGCCGATCGCGCCCGCCAGCTCGAATGGCGCGGCCGCTATGCCGAATTCAACCTGATCTACGACCGGGGCACTCTGTTCGGCCTCAAGACCGGCGGCAATGTCGACGCCATCCTGATGAGCCTCCCCCCGCTGGCGACATGGGAGTGAGCGCAGCGCTCACCCCTGTGCCCTACGGCCATGTCGCGGCGATCGTGACCTATCTGGAGATGCTCGCACCGCCACCCGCCGCGCCCGTACCCGAATCGCCGCTGCGGCTGGAGCGGTGGGACCCGGTCGATCCGGCGCGCTACCGGGCGCTGTTCCGCCGGGTCGGGGCGCGCTGGCTGTGGTTCTCGCGCCTCGCGATGGACGATGCGACCTTGCTGGCGAAGGTCGCCGAGGTCCATGCCGTCACCGATTCGGACGGCGACGCGGCCGGCCTGCTCGAGCTCGATTTCACCACGCCCGGCGAATGCCTGATTCGCTTTCTCGGCCTGACGCCGGCGCTGGCCGGACAGGGCCATGGCAAGTGGCTGTTCGCGCAGACCCTGCGCCTCGCCTGGGCGCCGGGGGTCAACCGCCTGCGCGTCCACACCTGCAGTCTCGATCACCCGGCGGCCCTGCCTTCCTATCTGCGCGCCGGTTTCAGGGCCTATGCGCGCGCCTACGAAAGCTTCCCCGATCCGCGCCTCGCCGGCCTGCTCCCCCGCGATTGCGCACCGCAGGTACCGATCCTGGGTTAGGCAGTGCCGGCGAGCTGGGCGTAGATGCGTGCCAGCAGCGTGGCGAGATAGGCGCCGATCACCGTGTTCACGCCCGCCATCGCCAAGATGACGATGAGCATCGAAAGGCTGCCGGGCGCGAGCGGGCCGATCAGCAGCGCCGCGACGAGGCCGACGACGCTCTGGATCGCCGTGCCGAGCACGCCCAGGGCGATGCTGACCAGCAGGATGAAACCGATCAGCTTCCAGCTGTGGCCGGACGTCAGCGTCCAGCTGCGCCGCATCAGGGCGAGCGGCCCGCCTTGCTCCGCCGCCGCGGCCGGCGTCATCACCAGCAGCCGCGCGGCGAGCAGGATGACCAGCGGCAGCATCAGCGCCATCATCAGCCAGGTCGCCGTCTCGAGTTCGGGGGTGGGCATGCCCGATTGCGCGCCGGCCATCGCGCCTGGCACCAGCGCCATGACGATCATCGCCACGATGAAGAAGGCCGCGATCAGCGCGACGACCAGGACGATCACGGCGACGATGAGCGTGAGGAAGCGGGCCGTACCGCGGGCTATACCCTCGCCCACCGACGCGCCGGGGCGCAAGGCGAGATGGCTGATCGCGATATTGCCGATCGTGCTGGCAATCAGCGCCACCGGCACGGCGAGCGTCCACAGGCCCATGGGAGGCAGCTCCGCCGGCCCGGCGGGTGCCGGGGTCAGCGCCGTCAGCGCCGCCACCGGCAGCGCGACCAGCATGAAGGCCAGCGGGAAGAGCAGCCGCGCCTCGCGCGCGACGAATCCGGCCGTTTCGTTCCAGGCCGTCGTGATCGACAGATTCGCCATGTGCTTCCCCTCTGCTGGCCACGCGGTTATGCGCGAGCGCGATGGACGGCGCAACGCATCCGATGGGCGATCCGGCCCGGTCCGGGACGGCCGAAGCCGTGGAGTGGCGGCTGTCGCCCGGCCTGACCGCCTTTGAGAACGCGCTCGCCGACATGGAGGCGCGCGCCGCGGCGATTCGCGCGGGCGCGGGCGCCGAACGCATCTGGCTGCTGGAACATCCGCCGCTCTACACGGCCGGGACCAGCGCCGATCCCGCCGAATTGTTCAATCCGCGGGGATTCCCGGTCCACGCCGCCGGGCGCGGCGGGCGCTACACCTATCACGGGCCGGGCCAGAGGGTCGCCTATGTCCAGCTCGATCTCGACCGGCGGGGACGCGACGTGCGCCGCTATGTCCACGCACTGGAAGGCTGGGCGATCGACGCGCTGGCCGCGCTCGGCGTCGCCGCGCGCCGCGCGCCGGGCCGGATCGGCATCTGGGTCGATCAGGGGGACACGGAAGCGAAGATCGGCGCGATCGGCGTGCGGGTGCGGCGCTGGGTGACGCTGCACGGCCTGGCGATCAACGTCGATCCGGACCTGTCGCACTTCTCCGGCATCGTGCCGTGCGGCATCGCCGAATTTCCGGTGACGAGCCTCGCGGCGATGGGGCTGTCCGACGCCGGCCCGGCGCTGGATCGCGCGCTGGAGGATGGCCTGCCGGCCTTTCTGGCGACGCTCGCGCCGGAATCCGCACAGGCTTGAGGGCATCCTCCTTTCCGTATAATGTGCGCGGCGATTTGGGCTAAAAGGGGGCCAACCCGACCAAATCATTACTCTAGGGAGACCTTCCAACATGCGTGACATCTTCAAGAAAGCGACCACCGGTGCGATGATTGCCGGCGCGGCCCTGATCGTTGCTGCCTGCGGCGGCGCGTCGACGACGGCGGACAACACCGCCACCAACGACATGGGCGCGGACGCGACCTATGACGCCAATGCCGACATGGGCATGGACACCAACATGACGCTGGACGCCAACGCGACCGACGCCACGGCGACGGACGCCAACGCGACCGACGCGGCCGCGACGGACGCCAACGCGACCACCGCCGCCGAGTAATCGGACGCTCAACCTTCTGGGTTGCGGGAGGCCGCCGGGAAACCGGCGGCCTTCCTTTTGGGCTCCGCGCGGCTTGCGCGGCGCGCGACGGGCGACGATAAGGCCCCCGACCGACGCAAGAGGCATAAAGGAGGACCAGATGCGCGAACTTCTTTCCACCACCCGCATTTCGATCATCGCCGGATCGGCCCTGTTCGTCGCGGCCTGCGGCGGCGGCGAGACCGCCGTCAATGAAAGCGCGGCCAACGACATGGAAAGCAACTTGCTGCTCGACGCGCCCGGCAACGACGCGAGCGCGCTGGAATCGGTGGAGCCGGTCGAGTCGGCCCCGCCCGTCGCCAATCTGGGCGAGGCAGAGGTGACGGGCGAGACCAGCGGCGGCGACACCGGCGGCAACACGGTCGACAACGACGTCGCCGGCATGTGACGAGGCGTGGCCGGCGCGCGACGGACGGGCCGGCGAAGGATGGGGCGCGCGACGGCGGCTTGCTAGATTCGCGCCCGAGTTGTCGCGGGGAGTAAAGGCCATGTCGTTCACGCCGAAGCTGAAACTGGCCGCCGCTCTGGGGCTCGCGGGCCTGCTGGCCGCCGCGCCCGCCGCCGCGCAGGTGCTGCTGTACGATCCGCAATTCCCGTCCGGGCCGATCGAGCCCGGCGATCCGCTGGTCGGCGTGCCGCTGCCGGGCGCCAATCCTGCCGAACAGCGCGCCCATCTGATGTGGAACATGCGCTCCGGGCTCAACGTCGCGGCGCTGCAATGCCAGTTTTCGCCGTACCTGCGCACTGTCGACAATTATAACGGCGTGATCGATCATCATGCGCGCGAGCTGCGCGAGGCCTATGCCGCGCTGGAAGGCTATTTCCGCCGCGTTCACGGCCGTGCCGGGCCGCGCCGGTTCGACGATTATTCCACCCAGACCTACAACAATTTCTCGACGCTCCACGCGCAACTGGGCTTTTGCCAGACGGCGGCGCGGATCGGGCGCGAGCTGCTCGCCACCCGGCGCGGCGACTTCTACACCGTCGCCTCGGCCCGGATGCGCGAGCTGCGCAACAGCCTGACACCGGCCTACGACACCTATATGTTCACGCGCACGCCGATCGCGCTGGGATCGATGACCTTCACCGTCGATTGCACCCAGATCCGCGACCGGCGCCAGCGGCGCGACTGCGAACGCCCGCCGAGCGCACGGCGCCGCTAGACCGAATTCAGGGCAGCCCCAGCAGTTTGTGCGTCTGGAGGCTGAGCCGCCAGCGCGGATTGGCCAGGACGAAGGCGATCGATGCCGCCAGCGCCGCCTGGCCGTCGGCGCAGTCCATCGGCTGGATCAGGAAATGGCGGAAATCGAGATCGGCCAACGCCGCCGGGTCGATTCCCTCCTGCGGCCAGACCAGCTTCAGTTCGTCGCCGCTGCGCTGAACCAGCGCATTGCCGGCCTTGGGGCTGACGCAGATCCAGTCGATCCCGTCCGGCGCCGGCAGCGTGCCGTTCGTCTCCACCGCGACCTCGAAGCCGCGCGCGTGGAGCGCGTCGATCAAGACATTGTCGAGCTGCAGCATCGGCTCGCCGCCGGTGATCACGACGAGCGGACGTTCGCCCCCGGCCCACAGCGCCGTCACCTTGTCCGCCAGCGCGGCCGCGCCGTAACGCCCGCCATTTTCCCCATCCATGCCGACGAAATCGGTGTCGCAGAAGGTGCATTGCGCCCCGGCCCGGTCCTGCTCGCGCCCGCTCCACAGGTTGCAGCCCGCCAGGCGCAGGAACACGGCCCGCCGCCCCGCCTGCATCCCCTCGCCCTGCAGCGTCAGGAATATCTCCTTGACTGCGTAGCTCATGGCGCCGCCGCGTAGCGGGTCGGATCGCCCAGCCCCGCTTCCTCGAACCCCTTGGCGCGCAGGCGGCAGGAATCGCACAGGCCGCAATGCCGTCCGCCCGGCGCCGGATCGTAGCAGGACCAGCTCATCCCCGCGTCGAGGCCGAGCCGCGCCGCCTCGCGGGCGATGTCGGCCTTGCTCATCGCGATCAGCGGGGTGTGGACGGTGAAGCCCTCCCCTTCCACGCCCGCTTTGGTGGCGAGATTGGCCATCGCCTCGAACGCGGCGACGAAGTCCGGCCGGCAATCGGGATAGCCCGAATAATCGAGCGCGTTGACGCCGATGAAGAGATCGCGCGCGCCAGCCGCCTCCGCCCAGCCGAGGCACAGCGACAGGAAGATCGTGTTGCGCGCGGGCACGTAGGTGACCGGAATCACGCCCTCCTCCACCCCGTCCTTCGGCACGGCGATCGCGTCGGTCAGCGCCGATCCGCCGAATTGCGTCAGGTCGAGCGGCAGCACGACATGGCGTTCGGCGCCCAGCCGAGCGGCGATCCGCGTCGCCGCCTCCAGCTCGATCCGATGGCGCTGGTTGTAATCGATCGTGAGCGCGAGCAGCCGGAAACCCGCTTCGCGGGCGAGGCCGGCGGCGACCATCGAATCGAGGCCGCCTGACAGGAGGACGACGGCAAAGGCGGCACTGGGCGGGGCGACGTTCATGGCGCGCGATATAGCGAAGCCGCGCCCAAAAAGAACGGGCCGCTCCTTTTGAAGGGAGCGGCCCAGTTCAGGCTGGAAAGCCTGCTAGGGAGGAAAGCGTGCCCAACGGCACAAGACCTTCCTAGCAAAGACTTGGTAAACAAGCGGTTAACGATGAAAACTCAAGCGCATGCACCAGTCCGCCGGGCCTCCGCGCGCAAGGCGAAGGGCGCGCCGCGATCCAGCCCCTGGCTGTCGATCTGCGCGAGCCGCGGCGTTTCGACGAGGATCTCGGTGCGGCCCGAGCCCACGCCGGGGCAGGAATAGCGCACCGTCACCGAGCGCGCGTCGCTGGAGATGACCGACTGCTGGCAGGCGAGGCCGCGATGATAGGGCTGGGCGAGCGCCGCGCGGTCGCCCAGGCAGATCGCGGCGATCAGCGCGTTGCCCGCGCCGCGCAATTCCCACTGGCCGGCTTCGAGCCGGTCCAGCAACGGCAGCGCCGGCCGCGCCTGCGGCACGGCGGGCCCGGCCAGCAGCAGACCCGCGCCCAGGGCGATCGCGGTCCGGCGAAACGCAATGCTTCTCGTCATCAGCCACTCCCGAAAAAGCGGCCGGCAGCCCCCCAAAGCGCCCGGCTGCGCCGCGCATAGCAAAATTACGGTGCCGAATCGATGCGCGTTCGCGCGCTCATTCCTCCAGATCGGCGAGGCTGACCGGAAAGACGCGCGAGCAGAATTCGCAATCGACGCGGATCACGCCGTCCGCGTCGGCCATCTCGCCGCGTTCGTCGGGCGGGAAGCGGGCGATGACGCCCCGCACATGTCCGGGATCGCAGCGGCAGCCGCGCGCCAGCGGCGTTTCCGCGAGCGTGCGGATTTCCTCCTCCTCGTGAAACAGCCGCCACAGCAGATCGTCGAGCGGCAGGCCGGCATCGGCCAGTTCGTTGCCGCGCACCGTCTCGGCCAGGATGCGGACATGTTCCCATTCCGGATGATCGGCGCGCGCATGCAGCCGCTCGCGCCCCTCCTCGCCCTCCGGCAGATGCTGGAGCAGCAGGCCGCCCGCGACATGGCCGCTGTCGTCCACCGCGATCCGCACCAGGCTCGGAATCTGCTCGGACTGGCAGAAATAATTCTCCGCCGCCTCGGCCAGGCTGTCGCCCTCCAGCGGCACGATGCCCTGATAGCGCTCGCCGGTCGCCTGCTGGTCGAAGGTGAGGGCGAGATAGCCCTTGCCGAACAGGTCGCACAAGACGGGCAGCGGCGGCCCCTCGGCCAGCCGCTCGGCATCGAATCGGACATAGCCGCGCAGCTCGCCGCCGCGATAGTCGGCGACGAGCAGGTCGACGATCCCCTCCTCGGTCTGCGCCTGAAGCGTGAGCTGCCCGCCCGCGTCCTTCAGCAGCGCGCCGAGCAGGGCGGTCAGCGTCAGCGCCTCGGCGAGCACCCTTGCGATCGGCGCCGGATAGGCATGGGCTGACAATATCTCGTCCAGCACCGGCCCCAGCCGCACCAGCCGCCCGCGCGCATGGCGGCCGGGCAGCGCGAAGCCGAGCGCGGCGTCGAGATGAACGGTCCCGGCCGGATGGGAAACGGAATCGTCGGGCATGGCGCCGATGTGGCGACGATGGCGCGGGGTTCAAGCCGCATACCCCTCCTCCGATCAGGGACGGATTCCTCCGGCCGCGCCGGTGTGCGAATTATCCTCTCCGCCGGCGGGAAGTTATGTTACGCCGCCGCAGGACAATTGCGGGCCGGATCGCTGGCCGAGGCCCGGATGCTGGGGACCATCCGATGAGACTGCTGAAATTTCTGACGGCGTTCGCCTGCTTCGCCCTGCCCGCCGCCGGATCGCCGGCACAGACAGCCGATCCGGCATCGGCGACAGTCGCAATGCAACAGGCGCGGGTCGACGATCCGGGCCACGCGCCGATCCCGGTCGCGATCTGGGCGCCGGCCGCCGGCGCGGCGCTGCCGCTCGTCGTCATCTCGCACGGCACCGGCGCCGGCCCGACCGCGCACATCGATACCGCCGAAGCGCTGGCCCAGGCCGGCTTCGTGGTCGTCGCGCCGATGCATCCGGGCGACAATTTCCAGGACGACAGCGCCGTCGGAAGGCCGGAATGGATGGCGAACCGGGCGCGGCACGTCGGCAAGGTCATCGATTTCATGTTCGCCCGGTGGGACGGCCGCGCGCGCCTCGCTCCGAATCGGGTCGGCATCTTCGGCTTCTCGGCGGGCGGGACGACGGCGCTCATTTCGATCGGCGGCGTGCCGGAACTGGGGCGCATACCCGTCCATTGCGCGCGCACCCCCGAATTCGTCTGCCAGCTCATGGCGGCGTCGGCGGCGGACGCTGCTACGCCCGCCTGGATGCACGATCGCCGTATCGCCGCCGCCGTCCTCGCCGCGCCGGGCCTCGGCTTCGCCTTCGCGCCCGAAAGCCTCGCCAATGTCCGCGTGCCCGTGCAGCTCTGGTCCGGCGACGCCGACCGGACCGTGCCGGAAGCCACCAATGCGGCGCTGGTCCGGCAGGCACTGTCGCAACCGGTCGATTACCGCAATGTCGCCGGGGCGGTGCATCTCTCCTTCCTGGCGCCCTGCGGACCCGAAAGTCCGCCCGTGATCTGTCAGGACGGACCCGGCTTCGATCGGGCGGCGTTCCATCGCGAACTCAACCGGGAGGTGGTCGCCTTCTTCCGCCGGCATCTTGTCGAGGCTCGGGCCCCGGAATCCTGACCCGAGCGATTCAGCGGAACGGATTCACGCCGCCGGCGCCTCGTAGCTCCGCGCCGCTTCCGACAGCCGCTCGACGAACTCCGCCACATGCGAATCCTCGATCACCAGCGGGGGGAGGATGCGCAGCACATTGTCGCCGGCCGCGACGGTCAGCAGCCCGTGGTCGCGCAGGTGCGTGACGAAGGCGCGGCTGTCGCTCTTCATCCTGAGGCCGAGCATCAGGCCGAGCCCGCGCACGCTTTCGAACAGATGGTCGTGATTGGGGATCATCTGCTCGAGCGCGCCGCGCAGCCGCTCGCCCATCCGCGTGACATGAGCCAGAAATTCATCATTCGCCACGACGTCCAGCACCGCCTGGCCGGCGGCGCAGGCGAGCGGGCCGCCGCCATAGGTCGATCCGTGCGTGCCGATCACCATGCCGGCCGCCGCCTTTTCGGTGGCGAGGCAGGCGCCCATCGGGAAGCCGCCGCCGATCCCCTTCGCCGCCGCCATGATGTCCGGCACGATGCCGTAATGCTCGTGCGCGAACATCCTGCCGGTGCGCGCGAAGCCGCACTGCACCTCGTCCAGCACCAGCATCAGGTCGTGCGCGTCGCACAGCGCGCGCAGGCCCTTCATGAAGGCATCGCTGGCCGGGCGGATGCCGCCTTCGCCCTGCACCGGCTCGACCAGGAAGCCGGCCGTGTGCGGCCCGATCGCGGCCTTGGCCGCCTCCAGATCGTCGAACGCGACGACGGTGAAGCCGGGCAGCAGCGGCGCGAAGCCGTCGCGCAGTTTCTCCTGGTTGGTCGCGCTGATCGTGCCGAGCGTGCGGCCGTGAAAGGCGTTGGAGAAGGTGATGAGCTCGTGCTTCTCGGGGCGGCCGTGATGGTGGTGATAGCGCCGCGCCGTCTTGATCGCGCATTCCACCGCCTCGGCGCCGGAATTGGTGAGGAAGGCGGTGTCGGCGAAGGTGAGGTCGGTGAGCCGCTTCGCATAGGCTTCGCCCTGCGGCGATCCGTAGAGGTTGGAGACGTGGATCAGAGTCGCCGCCTGCTCCTGGATCGCTTTGGTCAGCACCGGGTGACCGTGGCCGAGCAGGTTGACCGCGATGCCGCTGGCGAAATCGAGATATGTCTCGCCGCCCTCGCCATAGAGCCAGACCCCCTCGCCTCGCACCGGCCGCACCGGCGAACGCGGATAGACGGGCATGAGCGGGGTGATGGTCATCTTGGCGATCCTCGTTGCGGCCATGGGAAAAGGCGGCCCGCGACAGGCCGCCTTCCCTGCTCCCCGCTATAGGGATTTGGCGGGCGCCGCGTCAATGAACGCGGCGCCCGGTTCGGTTACCGCCAGCGGCGATCCCAGTCGCGCTGCTGGAAGCGGAGCTGGCGATGGACCCGGTTGATCCGCTGCTCCAGCTCGCGCACCTCGCGCCGGTCGAGACCGTTGCGGGAGAAGCGGTTGTAGAGCTGGCGGATCTGGATCGCCTCGCGCCGCAGGCCCTGGGCCTCGCGCGGGGAGATGGTGCGCCGCTGCTGCGCCTGCTGGATCCGGCGCTCCAGCTCGTTGATGTCCTGGCGGATCTCGCGATGGATCGCCTGCTGATGGCCCCGATTGGGCTGCTGATAGCCACGGCCGGGCTGCGCCATGGCCGGCGACACGACAACCGCGGTCGAGGCCACAGTGGCGCTCGCCAGGGCGATGGAAACAAGAACCTTACGCATGACTTCACTCCTTCTACAAAGGCAGGAGCAGGTCTACGCGGGTCCGGCTGCCCGCCGGCTGAATACCGGCGACAGAATCCGTTCATAAATGTCGCAACTTGTATGAACGAAGTTCCGTTCAGGCTTTCAGCTTCCAGCCGCTCCGGAGCAGCGCGAAGCACAGCAGGCCCAGCGCCAGATTGATCGCCAGCAGGAGCAGGGCGCCGAGCAGCACCGGCGAATCGGCCGTGCCGATGAAGCCGTAGCGAAAGCCCGAAATGACGTAGAAGAAGGGATTGGCGTGGCTCACCGCCGCGAAGGTCGGCGACAGCGTATCGACCGCGTAGAAAGTGCCTGACAGCAAGGCGAGCGGCGCGACGACGAAATTGGTCACCGCCGCGGCATGATCGAACTTCTCCGCCCAGATCGAGGTGATGAGGCCGAGGAATCCCAGCATCGTGCTCCCCATCAGCCCGAACCACAGGATCGCCCAGGCATGGCGCGGCGCGACATGGACGCCGGGCCAGGCGAGCATCACCAGCCAGACCGCCAGTCCCACCAGGAAGGCGCGCGTCACCGCCGCGCCGATCAGCCCGGTGATCAGTTCGCCCACCGAAAGCGGCGGCATCAGATAGTCGACGATCGTCCCCTGAATCTTTCCGACCAGCAGCGAGAAGGAGGAATTGGCGAAGGCGTTCTGGATCATGCCCATCACGATCAGCCCGGGCGCGAGGAAATCGGCGAAGGGCACGCCCATCACTATTCGCCCCTCGCGCCCCAAAGCGACGGTGAAGATGACCAGGAACAGCATGGTGGTGACGGCCGGCGCCCAGATCGTCTGCAGCTGGACCTTGAAGAAACGCCGCACCTCCTTCACATAGAGGGTCGCAAGGCCGCCCCAGTTGACGTTCCTGATGACAGGGACGCCAGGAGCGGTCCGGACCCAATTCGAAGGCTGGTCGTTCACGAGCGCTGTCGCTAATGGCAGACGCCGTAACGGGCAAGCCCGCGATAAGCTGTTGAGGAAGACAATCCTATGTCGTGGACGGACGAGCGGATCGACCGCCTGAAGGAGCTGTGGAGCCAGGGCGTCACGGCAAGTCAGATCGCCGATGAGCTGGGCGGCGTCTCGCGCAATGCCGTGATCGGCAAGGCGCACCGGTTGGGGCTGCAATCGCGCCCGTCTCCGGTGAAGGCCAACGATCCGGCGCCCGCGCCCAAGGCGAAGGCCAAGGCGGAAAAGCCCGTGCCCGCGCCCAAGGCCGCCGCGCCGGCCCGCGCCGAGCCTCGGCCGGAGCCGGTTCGATCCGCGCCGCAGGCCGCGCCCGCCGCGCCGCCTTCTTCCGAACCCGCCCAGCCCCTTGTCCGCTCGATCGGCCCCGGCGGCTTCGTGCGGCAGGGACCGAGCGACCAGCAGGCGCCGATTCCGCCCGCCCCGCCCCGCCGCCTCGTCCCCGCCAAGCCGAGCGCCGAGGTTGCCGACAAGACCAGCCTGCTCGATCTCAACGAGCGGATCTGCAAATGGCCGATGGGCCATCCCGGCGAGCCGGATTTCCATTTCTGCGGGAAGCCCTCCAATCCCGGCTTCCCCTATTGCGTCGAGCATTGCGGCGTCGCCTATCAGGCGCAACTCCCCCGCCGCGACCGCAAGCCGCCGCCCCCGCTGCCCTTTGGCGGCCCCCGGGTGCGCTGAACCGGGCTGAATCTCTCATACTCTCGGCGGCATCCCGCCGGCGGGCTTGAGCGCGGGCATCGCCCAGGCCATCGTGGTCGCGATGCGTCATGGGACACCGGGGATCCCGATCCGGAAACGGGGTGGGCCGGGGCCCACCCCCGCACGTCTCACAGGCCGTCGACGGCCTTGCTGACCAGGATGCTCACCGCGACGCGGCGATTCTGCGCCTGGCCCTCGGGCGTGTCGTTGCTCGCCACCGGGTCCGCCATGGCCATGCCGGTGGGAGTCAGCATGCGGTAGGGCTGCCAGCCGCAGACCTGCTGGAGATGATTGACGACGCTGCCCGCGCGCCGTTCGCTGAGCGCCTGATTGACCTCGGCGGGGCCGATCGAATCGGTGTAGCCGACGACGAGCAGCAGGGCGTTCTCGGTCTGCTCGGCCGAAGCGGCCGTGGCGCAGAGCTCGGCTTTCGCCTGCTCGGACAGGTTCGCCCGGCCGAAGTCGAAATTCACGTTCGTCGTGCTGCGGACATTATATTGGTCGATGCTGGCGATGCGCCCGCGCAGCGCGTCCGTCGCCGCGGTCTGTTCGGCGAATTGCTGGGCGGTGCCGCCATGGATCATCGTCGCGGTCCGGAGGTCCCGATTCCTCAGATCGATCCGGCGCGCGACCAGGCCGTTGCCCGATTGCCATGTCCGGACGCTGACCGGCAGGCCGTTGAGCAGCGAATCCGCGGCAAGCGCGGTGCGGCCCAGCCCCAGAAAACCCCCGCTGGCCGTGACCCGCGTGTCGCCGCTGATCGCGATGGTCGTGCTGATGCCGTCGGGGCTGGTGACCTGCATCAGATCGCCGCTGCGCGACGTGATGATGCCGTCGATCTCGGGCCCTTCGGTCATCTCGGCCGTGTCGTAGGATTGGTCGCCCACGGAAACCGAGAGGTCGGCGTCGGACGAATCCTGCGGCTGTGCGGCCAGGCTGCCGGGGGCCGCCCCGGCGACGGCAAGGGTGGCGAGGAGGAGAAGGCTTGGACTTTTGGAGATGACACGCATGGAGCTGATTCCTTCGAAATCGATCGTCGGGCCTGCGAACGCAGCTCTCGTCCGGCCGCCGAATGATGCGAGGCGCGCGGCCGGAACCCGTCCATCCGGCTTCATGGGAATGCGCGACATGCCGCCGCACCCGACGCCGGATAGAAATCCGTCCGTGTTCGGCCCAACCTTTCGCGCAGATGAACGAACCCAGCACGGCTAGCCATTTCGGCGATCATTCGAGTGGATATCGCGATGAACCGACATTTTTGTCCAGTCGACAGATAGTCGATTATCCAGTAGAATTACGGTAATAAGGTTAATATTGAATTATTTCATATTTCAATATTCATTCTTATTTATATCATTAATAATGATATCTATCGAATTTGCGAATTCAATTCGAAAGTACATAAGAAATATTGCATCGAATCAACTTATTTACTCCGATTCGACAAGCAGCGGATGGGCGCGATCCACCCTTCTGGCGCCTTGGACGACTGGCGCGGGCGAAGCACAAGCAAGCCGTTACCGGTTGACGCACCTCCGCATCTCCGCAACCCCTCTTCCCCCGCGAATATCCCCGCCCACCCATCTTGCCGCCGGACTCGCCCCCTCCTAGGGTCTTCGCCATGTCCGAAGACCTGTTCGCTTCCTCCGCCCGCGCGACCACCGATTACGACGCCTCCGCCATCGAGGTGCTGGAGGGGCTGGAGCCCGTCCGGCGCCGGCCCGGAATGTATATCGGCGGCACGGACGAACGCGCGCTGCATCATCTCGCCGCCGAGGTGCTCGACAATGCGATGGACGAGGCGGTCGCCGGCCATGCCAGCCGCATCGAGATCGGCCTGGAGCCCGCCGAGGGCGCGGCCGGGCGGCTCACCATCGCCGACAACGGACGCGGCATCCCGGTGGACGAGCATCCCAGATTTCCCGGCAAGTCGGCGCTGGAGGTGATCCTCACCACGCTCCATTCCGGCGGCAAGTTCTCCGACAAGGCCTATGCGACCTCCGGCGGCCTGCACGGCGTCGGCGTGTCCGTCGTCAACGCGCTCTCGACCGAAACCATCGTCGAGGTCGCGCGCAACAAGCAGCTCTTCCGCCAGAGCTTCGCGCGCGGCCTGCCGACCAGCGCGCTGGTCGCGATCGGCGCGACGCAGAACCGGCGCGGCACCACGCTCAGCTTCATTCCCGATCCCGACATTTTCGGCGAGGACGCCAGGCTGAAGCCCGCGCGGCTCTATCGGCTCGCCCGCTCCAAGGCCTATCTCTTCGCCGGCGTCGAGATCCGCTGGAAATGCGATCCGGCCCTGATCTCCGATGAGATTCCGACCGAGGCGGTGTTCCAGTTCCCGGGCGGCCTCGCCGATCATCTCGCCGAGCAGATCGCCGGCAAGGAGACGGCTACCAACACGCCCTTCACCGGCAAGCACGATTTCCCGAACGGCCAGGGGTCCGTCGAATGGGCGGTGGCCTGGCCGGTGTGGGGTGAGGGCAATCAGAGCTATTATTGCAACACCATCCCGACGCCGGACGGCGGCACCCATGAACAGGGACTGCGCACCGCGCTGACCCGGGGCATCCGCGCCTTCGGCGAGCTGGTCGGGCTCAAGAAATCGAAGGACGTGCAGGCCGAGGATGCGCTGGCGGGGGCGGAGATCATGCTCTCCGTCTTCATCCGCGATCCGCAATTTCAGAGCCAGACCAAGGACCGGCTGACCTCGCCCGACGCCGCGCGGCTGGTCGAGGCCGCGGTGCGCGATCATTTCGATCATTATCTCGCCGATCATATGGAGCGCGGCCGTGCCCTGCTCGGCTTCGTGCTGGACCGGATGGACGAGCGGCTGAAGCGCCGCGCCGAGCGCGAGATCAAGCGCAAGACCGCCACCTCCGCGCGCAAGCTGCGCCTGCCGGGCAAGCTCACCGATTGCGCCAACGACGATCCGGAAGGGACGGAAATCTTCATCGTCGAGGGCGACAGCGCCGGCGGCTCGGCCAAGCAGGCGCGCGACCGCAAGACGCAGGCGATCCTGCCCATCCGGGGCAAGATCCTGAACGTCGCCAGCGCCACCGCCGACAAGATCCGCGCCAATCAGGAGATCGCCGATCTCATCCAGGCGCTGGGCTGCGGCACGCGCGAGCGCTGCAACGTGGACGATCTGCGCTACGAGCGCGTCGTCATCATGACCGACGCGGACGTGGACGGCGCCCACATCGCCACCCTGCTCATGACCTTCTTCTTCCAGGAAATGCCGGAGCTGGTGAAGACCGGCCATCTCTTCCTCGCCCAGCCGCCGCTCTACCGGCTCTCCGCCGGCGGCACGATCGCCTATGCCCGCGACGACGCCCATCGCGCCGAGCTGGAGGCGAAGCTGTTCAAGGGAAAGAAGGTCGAGGTTTCGCGCTTCAAGGGCCTGGGCGAGATGAACCCCGCCCAGCTCAAGGAGACCACGATGGACCCCAGGAGCCGCAGTCTCACCCGCATCACTTTGCCCGCCGATTACGAGGACCGCGCCGCGGTCAAGGACCTGGTCGATCAGCTGATGGGCAAGAACCCCGAACATCGATTCAATTTCATCCAGACACGCGCGGCCGAGCTGGACGAGGAAGCGATCGACGCATGAGCGAAGGCGTTCCCCTGTTCGAGATCAATCCGGCGCTGGACCGCAAGGCGCTGGCCCGGCGCTTCGCGCGCGACCGGCGCATCCAGATCCGCGACGTGCTGACCGAGCGGACCGCGCAGGAGGTCCGCAACATCCTTTCCCGCCGCACCGACTGGGGCGTCGCCTGGGAAGCGGCGGGGGATGGCCCGCACGCGCTGCGCGCCGCCGACATGGCGAAGGCCGGCCCGCAGGACAATGCCGCGATCGGCCGGAAGCTGATGGCGGCGATGGGCGGGCGCGACTACGCCTTCGTCTACGGGCAATATCCGCTGCTCAACGCCTATCAGGAAAAATGGGACGAAGGATCGCCGCACGATCTGCTCATGGAACATATCAATGCCGATCCCTTCATGAGCCTGGTGCGCGAGGTCACGGGCTTCCCCTCGCTCAAGAAGGCCGACGCGCAGGCGACTCTCTACCGGCCCGGCCATTTCCTGGCGATGCACGACGACAGCCATGTGATGGAAGGCTGGCGCGTCGCCTATGTGCTCAATCTGGCGATCGACGATTGGCGCCCGGAATGGGGCGGCTATCTGCAATTCTACGACGAGGACGGCGACGTGGTCGCCGGTTTCCGGCCGCGCTTCAACGCGCTCAACCTGTTCGCCGTGCCGCAAAAGCATGCCGTCACCTATGTCCCGCCCTTCGCCCCGGTCGGCCGCTACGCGATCACCGGCTGGTTCCGGGACTGGTAGGGCGATGCTGAAACGCTGGACCATCCAGCGCGCCGCGACGGTCGGGATCGCCACCGGCATCGCGGCGCTCCTCGCCATCTCTGCGATCGAGATCTGGCCGGAAGGATTGCTCTACGCCTATGTGGCGCTGCTCGCGGTCACGATCTTCTGCGGCGTCTCGATCCTGTGGATCACCGCCTCCGACATCCGCATGCGCGGGACGAGCGGCCGGATGCGGCCGATCCGCGGCTTCGACATCGCCATCGGCCTCGCCTTGCTGATCCCCGCCGCCTGGGGCCTCAGGCTGATCTGGCCGGAATTGAACCTCTAGCTCGTCACCGCCGGGGCGATGAGGGGGAAGCGGGGGATGTCCACCACGAAGGTGTCGCCATCCTCGCCGATCATGAAATAGCGGCCTTCCATCGCGCCGGTCGGGGTGCCGAGCGGGCAGCCGGAGACATAATCGAACGACGCGCCCGGCCCGATCACCGGCTGCTCGCCGACCACGCCCTCGCCGCGCACCTCATGCGTGACGCCGCGCCCGTCCGAGATGATCCATTCGCGGCTGATCAGCTGCGCCGCCTTCGCGCCCCCATTCTCGATGCGGATATGATAGGCCCAGAACCAGCGCCCCTGTGCCGGCTCGGACTGCTCGGGCAAAAAGCTGACCGACACCCGGACGGTGATGTCGCCGGTGGCGGCGGCATGCGGGAAAAGTTCTTTCACGAGCCCTTCCTGTCGGGGCGGGGCCGCAAGGTCAACCGGCCATCCGCGCCAGTCGCGCCACCAGCCGCTCGCGCGCCGCCATGACGTCGGCCCGCCGGTCGCCGAGCAGGTCGCGCGCCAGCAGCTCCCCGGACCGCCGCAGCCCCTCGCGCAGGGCCGGCCAGTCGATCGCCCGGTCGCCGGTTCGCAAAGCGGGCGGCAACGCCATCAGCGCCGCCTCGTCCAGCCCGAAGCCCAGCTCGCCGAGCAATAGCAGCTCGTAACGCACCAGCGCCGCCGACCAGCCCCGCGCGCTCGGCGCCGCCTCGATCGCGCCGAGCAGTCCTTCCAGCGCGTCGTGGACAGCCGGGTAAGGCTGCCCCTCCGGCAACGCCGCTGCCGCAAGCGCACAGGCCCATTCGATCCCCGCCGCCGCCAGCGGCTCGGACAGCAGGAAGGCGCGGCTGTGCGACAACTCGGCGGTGAGATGCGCGAGCTGATCCTCGGTGCGCGCGCGAAATTCGGCCTGGATGCGGTTGCCCGGCACCAGCACCGGGCGCAGCCGCCGCGATTTGCCGCCGCGCACATAGCCGGCCTGCACGCCGTCCCCGGGCGTGAGCGCGCGCACGATCGCGCCATGTTCGCCATGCCCGCGCACCGCGACGATGGTGGCTTCGGCCTCGATCCGCATGGGAGTGCGTCTATCAGCGCAGGGCCGTGCGCACGAGCCTTTCCGCGCCGATCCGGGCGAGCGCCCCCTTCGCCGCCGCGACCGCCCCGTCCACCCCGTTCAGCACATGGCCGGCGACCAGATTGCCCGCCGTCCGGCGCAGCAGCAGCAGATCCACGCAATCGAGCGATCCGGTGGCGAACAGTCTTTTGTGCTGTCCGTCCCCTTCGGTGAAATCGAACCAGCGGAAGCGCCGCTCCGCCATCAGCGCGCGCATCGCCTCGAACTGCAGCACCGTGCCGGGCGAGAGATCGGCGAAGTCCGGATCGTAGCCGAGATGGGCGTAGATCAAGGTGTCACCCTCGGCCGGCGCGTGAAGGTAGCTGACCGGACGCCCCTCCAGGAACAGCAGCCAGCCGCGCACCGCGTCGCGCGCGGCGAGGTCGCGCAGTTGCGCCAGCGCCTCCGGCCCGTCCGGCAGGCCGGCGCCGAAGCGCTGTTCCTGATAGGTCCGCGCCGACACCGTCCGCGCCAGCGCATGGAATTCCGCCATCTCCTCCGGCGTGCGATAGGCGCGCAGGTCGATCGCCCCGCCGGACCGCTCGGCGAACCTGCGGGTCTTGCGCTTCAGGGTCGAGCGGCTCTTCGCCGAAAAGCCCGCGAGATAGGCATCGAAATCCGTATCGAGCGCCGCATAAGCGCGCGGATAGCTCTGCCGCACGAAGCCCTTCAGTTCCGGCCATCGGGCGCGCATGGCGGGCAGCAGCGCCGCGGGCAAGGCCGTCACCAGCAGCCCGGAGGCGTCGCGCGGCAGCGCCCCGGCATCGGGCATTTCCCCCGCCAGCCCCTGCGCCAGCGTCAGCCGCAGCCGCGCCAGCGGTTTCTCGAACCGCCACAGGGTCCGCCGGCCCACGCGCAGCGGCAGGGTGCTGGAGCGGACGGCGAGCGTCACGGCTAGATCCCGATCAGCGGCAACAGCAATTCGACGCCGCCGACCGATGAGCCGAACCCCGCCGTCGCCGCCTCGACCGGCCGCTCGTAGCGCGTGCCGGACCAGAGCTGCTCGACCACCCGCCGCGCGGTCCGCGCCCGGCGCGGCGGCATCGGCCGGGCCGGCGCGTTTAGCGCGATGTCGCCCAGCTCGCCGAAGCGCAAAGTCGGATGCACGTCGGGATGCGCCGCCAGGAATGCGCACAATCTCTCGAACCGCCGCACGATCAGCCGGTTCGGCCGCCGCCCGTCGCGCGTCGCCAGCTCGAAGCTGTGGCTGACGATCGCGGTCAGCGGATGACCCTGCTCCGAGGCATGGCGCAGCGCGCCGGTCATCTCGTCCAGCGATGCGGCGCAGATCTGCAAATGCCGCAGCCGCCCGGCCCTGTCCTCGAACTGGCCGACCGGAATCTCGACGAGGCTGCCCGCCCGCAACGGCGCGATCTGCGCGTCGGCCAGCGGCAGGGCGCTCAGCGGGCGATGGCTGCCATTGTGGCTGGAATCATAGGCGAAGCCCAGCTCGGCCAGCGCCGCGAGCGTGTCGGCATTGGCCGCATAGCTGCCGCTGCGAAAGGCGATGGGCGGCGGCGCACCCGCCTCGATAAGCAGATCGCGGGCCTCGGCGATCAATGCGCGCTGCCCGTCGCGGTCGAACGAGGTCAGCTCGATCCCCGCCGGATCGCGCCCCGCCGCCACTTCGCGCCATTGCGCGTGCAGGTGCAGCTGCACCTCCTGCCCCGCCGCCAGGATCGGCGCGACGATCGCCCGGACCGGCGCGATCCCGTAGAGCAAAGCCGGCATCGGATCGACGAAGAAGCAGGCCTTCAGCCCGTGCCGCGCCAGCACCTCGAGCTGGTGCGAGACGCCGACCCCCGCCGGCTCGATGCTCCGCGCGAAATTGACGCGCCAGCCATCGCCCGGCTTGTAATGGCGCCAGGTCAGCTCGGTATCGACCGTGAGAAGAACGGGCGAAGCCATCCTATGCCCTTACCGACGGGGCCGGAAGAAATCGTAAATGCCGCGCCGCCTCTCCCCCCGTCATTCCGGCGAAGGCCGGAATCCATCTTCTTCTCCCTTTCCTCCGCGTCTCTGCGCGAACCATATTTTATTGCGCGCAGAGACGCAGGGATCGCGGAGAGGAAGAGCGGGATTCCTGCTTTCGCGGGAATGACGGGAGAGCGGGTGTTACAAACGGGTCGGGTCGCCGAGCTCGGCGTTAAGTCGGACGGCTTCGCGCACCAAAGCGGCGACGATATCGGGCGATACCGTCTCGCCTTCGCGCAGGACGATGTTGGCCAGCTCATATTTGCCGCTCGCCTTCAGCCGGGGCTCGATCCCGCGCAGCCTTTTGCCGCGCCAGAAGCCGAACAGGACGCGCGCCTCCTCGGCGCGGATCAGCAGCACCGGGCCGTTCGAGAAATAGACGAGATGGGTCCATTTGATCCGCTCGTCGAGCAGCGCGGCCGCCTTCACCGCCGCCCGCAGCGCCGCGACCGTCTCCCGCTGCCAGCCGCTCAGCGCGGCCACATAAGCGTCGGGATCGGCCGCCACCGGCGCGCCTTTCATCATTGCCATCGGCCTGCCTCCCTCACGATCTCACCCTCTCGGATGGAAATAATCGTAGACGCCCTGTGCCGTCGCGCGGCTGATGCCCGGCACTTTCTCCAGATCCTCCAGCGCCGCCGCCTTCACCGCGCGGGCCGTGCCGAAATGCATCAGCAGCGCCCGCTTGCGGCCCGGGCCAATGCCGGGCACCTCGTCGAGCGGGCTCGTCACCATCGATTTCGCCCGCTTCTGGCGGTGCGCGCCGATCGCGAAGCGGTGCGCCTCGTCGCGCAGCCGTTGCAGGTAGAACAAAACCGGCGAATTGGGCGGCAGCGTGATCTCCCGCCCGTTCGGGAAGTGGAAGGTCTCGCGCCCGGCATTGCGGTCCGGCCCCTTGGAGACGCCGATCACCGGCACGTCATGGACGCCGGCATCCTCCATCACCTCGCACACGGACGAAAGCTGCCCCTTGCCGCCGTCGATCAGCAGCAGGTCCGGCCATTCGCCCCTGGAACGGTCCGGGTCCTCTTTCTCCAGCCGGGCGAAGCGGCGGCCGAGCACCTCGCGCATCATCGCGAAATCGTCGCCCGGCGCGGTTTCCGGCCGCTTGATGTTGAACTTGCGATAGGCGTTCTTGGCGAAGCCCTCCGGCCCCGCCACGATCATCGCGCCGATCGCGTTGGTGCCCATCACATGGCTGTTGTCATAGACCTCGATCCGCCGCGGCGGCTCAGGCAGCTCGAACAGGTCGGCGATCTCGCGCAGATTCTTCAGCGTCGTCGAACTTTCGGCGAGCCGCCGGTCCAGCTCCTCCTCCGCATTGCGCTTCGCCTGGCGGATCATCCGCATCTGGTCGCCGCGCTGCGGCGCCTTGAGCGCCACCTTGCGTCCCGCCCGCTCGGAAAAGGCTTCGGCCAGTAGCTCCGCCTCAGGCAAGGCCCGGTCGGTCAGCACCAGCCGCGCCGGCGGCACCTCCTCGTAAAATTGGGCAAGGAAGCTTTGCAGCACCTCCTCCTCGGCCACATCGGCCGTGTGCGCGGGAAAGAAGCTGCGATGCCCCCAATTCTGCCCGCCCCGGATGAAGAAGGCCTGGATGCACATCTGCCCGCCCTTCGCCGCCAGCGCGAACAGGTCGGCGTCCCCCAGCTTCTCGGCGTGGATCGCCTGGCTGCCCTGGATATAGGTCAGCGCGCGCAGCCGGTCGCGATAGACGGCGGCCAGCTCGTAATCCTGCCGCTCGGCCGCCTCGGACATCTGCCGCCCCAGCTTCTGCTGCACCCGGGTCGATTTGCCGGCCAGATAGTCCTTCGCGTCGCGGACCAGCTCGTCATAGCCGGCTTCGTCGATCCGCCCCACGCACGGCGCCGAGCAGCGGCGGATTTGATACAGCAGACAGGGCCGCGAGCGGTTGGCGAAGAAGCTGTCCGAGCAGCTCCGCAGCAGGAACAGCTTCTGCAAGGCGTTCAGCGTCTCGCGCACCGATCCGGCGCTGGCGAACGGCCCGTAATATTGCCCCTTGAAGCGCCGCGCGCCGCGATGGAGCTGGACGCGCGGAAAGCCGTGATCCTCGCGCAGCAGGATGAAGGGGAAGCTTTTGTCGTCGCGCAGCAGCACGTTGTAGGGCGGCCGGTAGCGCTTGATGAGCTGCGCCTCGAGCAGCAGCGCCTCGGCCTCGCTGTGCGTGGTGACGATCTGCATCGCCCGGGTCTGCGCCACCATCCGCTGGAGCCGCTTCGTCAGGCGCGGCACCTGCGTGTAGCTCGTCACCCGGTGCTTCAGCGCCCGCGCCTTGCCGACATAGAGCACGTCGCCGCGCGCATCGAGCATCCGGTACACGCCCGGCCGCGCGGGGAGCGTCTTCACCACCTTGCGGATCGCCGCGATCCCCGCCTCGAGGTCCGGCGCATCGGCTCCACGCAGCGCGTAGGTCGCCTTCTCCTCGTTGAAGCGGGTGGGAGCGTCGGGCTTTTCGGTCACGAGGGGGATTTAGGATATCGCCGCCTAACTCTCCACCGTCATTCCGGCGAAGGCCGGAATCCATCTTTTCTTCTTCGCGTCTTCGCGCCTTCGCGCGAACCAAAGCTGCTTTTTTCACGCGAAGGCGCGAAGACGCGAAGGAAGGAATGGAAATAGACTGGATTCCGGCCTTCGCCGGAATGACGGAAGTGGTTTAGCGCCCCAGCTCCGCGATCGTCGCGTCCACCATCGCCTTGTCGGCGGCGGCGTCCAGCTTCTCGCGGATCAGCGTTTCGGCGGCGGCGGTCGCGGCGGCGGCGGCACGGCCACGGACCTCGTCCACGGCGGCGCGCTCGGCGGCGGCGATCTTGTCCTCGGCCATGCGGGTGCGCCGCTCGACCAAAGCGGCGGCGTCGGTCTCCGCCTGGGCGACGATGCCCTCGGCCTCGGCGCGGGCGCGGGCGATCATCGTCTCGGCTTCCTTGCCGGCGGCGGCCGACTTGGCCTCATATTCCGCTTTCAGCGCCTCGGCGTCGGCGCGCAGCTGCGCGGCCTCGTCGAGCTGCTGGCGGATCGCGCCGATCTTCCTGTCGAGCGCGCGGCCGATCGCGGCCGGCACCTTCTTCCAGATCAGCAGCGCGAAGATCGCCACCATGGCGAGCGCGACCCAGCCGTCGGAGCCGAAGCCCAGAGCGGTCTGCGGCGTGTAGCCGCCCGGCGCCTCGGTGGAAGCGTGCGTATCGGTTGCGGGGATCGTTGCCTCAGCCATTTGCCAGCGCCGCCTTCACTGCCTTGGCCGCGTCGGCCTTGCTGACGGCGACGCCCGCCAGGCGCGTCACCATGTCCTGCGCCGCCTCGGCGGCGACGCTCTCGATGTCGGCGAGCGCGGCGTCGGTGGCGGCCTTCAGCCGCGCCTCCGCCTTCTCCACCTTGGCCCGGATCTTTCCGTCCGCCTTGGCGACCTGCGCCTCGGTCGCCCGCGCCGCGTCCTGCCGGGCGGAGGCGGTGACCTTCATCGCCTCGGCGCGGTTCTCCGCGGTCCGGGCGCGATAGGCCTCCTCGGTCGCCTCGGCGGCCTCGCGCGCGGCCTGAGCGGCGGCGAGATCGCCGGTGACGCGGCTTTCGCGGGCGTCGATCGTCCCCAGGATCTTCGGCAGCATCGCTTTGCCGATGCCGAAATAGATCACCGCCAGGGTGATCGCGAGCCAGAAGAGCTGCGAATGGAGGACGTCCGCGAGCTGGTTGATCTGAGGCATTGCGGGCCTTTTTCTTCTCTAGCGGCGGGCCGAAGCCCGCCGGTGCCTGAACTTAACGGGCGTAGAGAATGATCATCGCGACGGCGAACGCGATCAGGCCGAGCAGCTCGGCGGCCGCGAAGCCGATGAACAGGCGGCCCTGCTGGCTGTCGGCCGCGGCCGGGTTGCGCAGCGCGCCCTGCAGGAACGAGCCGAAGACGTTGCCGACACCGGCGGCGGCGGCGCCCACACCGATGGCGGCGAGGCCGGCGCCGATGACCTGAGCAGATGCGAAGTCCATGTTAAGCTCCTTTGTGAAATCCGTGACTTAGTGAAGGTTTTCCGCGTCGTTGATGTAGAGCGACGTCAGCAGGGCGAAGACATAGGCCTGGATCGCGCAGACCAGCAGCTCGAGCGCGCTCACCCCGGCGATGAAGAGGAAGCTCAGCAGCGCGATCGCCGGGCCCATCGCGCCGTCGGCGGTGAGGCCGCTGACCACAAAGCTGGCGAACACCTTCACCAGGATGTGGCCGGCGATCATCGCCACGAACAGTCGCAGCGCGAGGCTGAACGGGCGGACCAGGAAGGACAGCAGCTCGATCAGGAAGATGAGCGGCAGCAGCACCGCCGGCGTGCCGTGCGGCACGAACAGCGAGAAGAAGTGGAAGCCGTGCTTCCAGAAGCCGACGATCAGCACGATCGAGAAGGAGACGATCGCCAGCACGCCGGTGATCGTGAACTGGCTCGTCACCGTGAACGGATGCGACAGCGCGCTCACGCCCGGCACATAGGGCGCCAGCGGGGAGAGCACGCCGAACGGCATCATCCCCATCAAATTCGCGAACAGGATGAAGATGAAGACGGTGAAGACCCAGGGGAGATATTTGCGCCCCTCCGGCCCGATATTGGTGTCGATCATCGAGCTGATGAAGCGGGTGATCCCTTCCACCATCAGCTGCCAGCGGCCGGGGACCAGCTCGCGCTTCATGCCACCCACCATGAACGCCAGGATCGCGCCGAGCACGATCATCATCCACAGCGAGCTGTTGGTGAAGGCGAGATTGTAGCCGCCGACATGCAGGTCCACGATCGGATCGATCTGGAACTGGTGCATCGGGTCTATGGAGGAGGATTGCTCGGCCGCCACGCGTCTCTAAGCCCTTGTCTAAAGCAGCGCCTATCGCGGCGGCTGTCTTGAAATCCAAAGCACGTTCCTGATGGCGGCGCCGAATCCGAGGAACAGCATCGCCAGCATCACCCAGGGCCGGGTCCCCAGCCACCCGTCGATCAGCCAGCCGATCAGCGCACTGCCGAGCGGAAGGCCGATCAGGTCGGAAAGGATGCGCATCCCCTGGGATCGTCCCCGGTTGGAATCCGCGCCCTTCGTCCCCGTTCGGGCGGCCTCCCGCGCCTGCGCCTCTTTCAACCGCCTGTCGAGCGATGTCAGCCGCGCATCTTCCGGAAGGCCTGGGTCCTGCCTGGATTCGTCTTCCGCCATGCCGTCTCCCGTGGAAGCAAGCCGCCGACTGAGCGGCCCGTCGCGCGCGAGGAACATGCCGGCGAACGAACCCGCCAAGGCGCCGCCCCTTTAGGAAGCGCCAATGCCCAAGTCAACAGCCGTGCCGCGCCGCAGCAATGGGCGCGAAGACGCGGGCCGGAAGGTGAAGGATAGCGGCCTGAAATTACCCGCAATGGCTCGGGCGCGGCACCGGCTCGTTGCCGTTGCGCTGACGCCAGACGCCGTCGGGAAGGCGGTAATATTGGCCCGGCCCGACGCGGGCGGCGAAGATCTGGCAGGCGGTGGCGGCGGCGACCTCCTCGATCGTCGCGCCGCGCTGCGAGGCGAGCTGGGTATAGGCCGCCCGGCGCTGGATGTTGATCTGCTCCACCTGCGCGCGGACGTTCGCCGGCGCGGAGCCGACCACGCCCATATAGCCGTCGGCCTGCTCGCCCGCCTGGCCGGTCGCGCGCAGCGCGCCGGCGGCGTCGGCCTGGAAGGCGTAAGCGGTGCCGCCCGCGGCGACGGCGAGGCCGAGCGCGGCGGCGATCATCAGCTTGGTACGGCGGGTCATGGCTAGAATATCCCTTCGTTGTTCTGGATCAGCTCGCGCGCGTCCTGCTGGAGCCTCACCACCACTTCCTGACGGATGTTGATGTTGAGATTGATCTCGATCGGCCGATCCGGCGCGCTCACCTGGACGCAGGCGCCGAGCGCCGGCGCCGCGATGAGCGCGAGAAGCAGTCTTGGCATGTTCGTCCGGCTCGCATCGCGGAGCTTCCTCGTCAAGTTGGGCTGGATCATCGCACGGGCTCGCTTTCTTCAGGCTGAACGTCTTGGACAGGTGTTTCGAGCTCTCCGGAGAGGGCGCGGGGCAGGACCGACTGGATGAGCAGGCTCGGATCGCTGAACGATCGCGTGGTCGCGATCAGCGACCGGAACTGGCCCTGGATGCGGATGTTGAACTGGAACGGGATGCGGGCGAGCTGGCCGAGCACCCGGCCCGCCACCATCTGGGGAATGCCCCCGCCGGACGGCAAGGCGGTGCCCTCGGGATCGCGGGCGACGCCGTCCAGGTCGATGACGGTGACGAACTCCCCGTCCAGCGCACCGTTCAGAATCAGGTCGAACTTGTCGTAGCGCAGCGATTTCAGCGCGTTGAAGGCGAGGATGCCATAAGCGCCGAGATCGCGGTCGGTCAGCTCGCCGACATAGGACAGGGTGCCGCCTTCCGGCCGCGCCGACAGCCGGCCGTTCAGGATGCGGCCCGATCCGTTCTCGTCGAACTGCATCGGCACCACGCCGTCGAACGTGCCGGTCGCGGCGATATTGCCGAACTCCATCTGCTCGACGAAGCGCGCCGCATCCAGGCCATCGACCCGGAAGGTCAGATATTTGGTCGATTCGCGGCTGAAATCGAGCGCGGTCGGGTCCAGCGTCAGCGTGCCGCCGGCGAAGGGCCATCGCGCGCTTTCGATCGCCACCCGGTAATCGGGCCGGAGCTGGTAGGTCAGCACGCCGTCGAACACGTCGATGCCGGCCTGGACGAGATCGACCGTCGCCGTCTGGCCCGGCGCGGTGGCGAGGCCGAGCAGATCGGTGAATTCGATGCGCGTCGTCAACCCCTGCACCGGGCCGAACGGCGCGGCGAGGTTCATGCCCTGCGTCGCGAAGGTGCCGGTGCTGCGGGTGCCCGCCTCGTCCCACGCGATCCGGCCCTGCCCGGTGACGCTGCCGTCCACCAGCGCGATGACGCCGATGGTGAGCGGCGTCAGCAAATCGGGCTGGAAGCCGGGGTGGAATCGCAGCCCCTCGACGTCCAGCATGGCATTGCCGGCGCCGCTGGACAGGTCATGGACGATCGTCGCGCGCATCACCCGCGTGCCGCTCCCCGGATGATCGAGCCCGCCGGTGGCGGTGAGATCGCTGCCCGAAATGGCGAGGCGGAAATCGTGCGAGATAAGCGGGTAGAAGCGGACCGGGTCCTGCTTGTCGGCGACATTGATGCCGCCCTCCGCCACCAGCTCGCCGCCGGCGAAGCGCCAGCGTCCCGCGCCGCCGTCCACCAGCAGCGGCACCGCCGCCAGATCGCCGGAAAGCCCCGCGAAATCCCCCGCCACGCCCTCGCCGAAGCGCCCGTCCAAGCTGGCGATGTCGAGCCGGTTGACCGCATCGGCCTCGCCCAGCCGCGCCGCGAAATCGGTCGCGGCGAACCCGTCCGGCCCGACCCGCAGCCGCGCGGCGGCGAACGCGACCGGCGAGGACCCCAGCCGCCCGGCGAAGCGCGGCGCGTCGATCCGCGCCCCGCCCTGCAGCGATCCGCCCGGCCCCTGCCACAGCATCGCCCGTCCCTCCGGGCAGAGCGGCAGCCGCGTCGCGCCGAGCCGCAGATTCTGCACCTCCAGCGCCTCGAACCCCGCCGCCACGCAGCTTTCGCCCAGCGCGAAGCCGCCGCGCCCGAAGCGCCCGTCGATCGGCAGGGTCAGCCCGCGCACCCGTCCGCCGGAAAACGGCCCGTCGAGCCGCGCCGCGGTGCGGAAGCGCGTCTCCCCGCCCGGCGACGCGGCGAAGCGGATTTCGCTCAGGGTGAGGCTGGTTTCGCCCGCGCGGATCGGCGCGATCCGGCCGGCGCCTTCCAGCGGCCCGTCCGCCGACGCCTGGCGCAAGGTGAAGCGCGTTTCCGGAAAGCCGCCGCCCGACAATGCGAAATCGCCGTCGAGCCGCAGCCTGCCCGCCGGCCAGAAATAGGTCGCGCCGCTGCCGCCGTCGATCAGCAGCCGCGCACCACCCGCGCCGTCGAGCCGCAGCGTGTTGACCCGCGCCGCGCCGAAACCGGGCCCGGAGGCCAGCCAGGCCTGGGCCCGCGCCTCCGCCCCCTCGCGCCCGGCCCGCGCCAGCGCGTCCGCCAGCGATTCGGCGATGGGTCCGACCGGCGTTCCGCTGGCGCCCCGCAAAGACGCGACGGCGCCGCCCAGCGCCGCATCGCCGAGCCGCAGCCCGGCCGCCTCGATCTCGCCGCCGAACAGCGCCTCGCCGCGGTCGAGCGACAGCGCATAGGGCCCGGCGATCCGCGCCCGCGCCGTCCGCGCGCCGTCAGTGTCGAGCGCGCCGGCCCAGAGATCGGCCCGCCCCTGCGTGCGCGCCGCATTGCCGGCGAAGGTCAGCCGCCCCTCGACGTTCGCCGCCCGGTTCGCACCGGCCGCCAGCCTATCGATCCGCAACGCGCCGCCGCCGCGCCACGAATCGATGGTCGACGCCAGGGTCAGCGCCAGCGCCACGCGCGGCCGTGCCGCCAGCATGTCGCCGCAGCGCGCCGCCTGCGCCGCCGCTGGCCCGCGCAGGCTCGGCCGCAATTCGTCCACCGCCACCGCCACGTTCGCGCGCGGCGCTTCGATCGCGCAGCCGCCAATCTCCAGCGCGCGCGCCGTCATCGCCATCTGCCCGCGAAAGCCGTCCGCCAGATTGCCCCGCCCGGTCAGCGCCAGCGCGACCAGCCCGGCCGGCGTCTCCAGCGCGATGCCCGCGTCGGCGACGTCGATCCGCTGGTCGGGCAGCGCGAACGGCGCGCCGGTCGGCTCGGGCAGCAGCCGGTCGATCTGGCCAAGGCTGACCTGCCCATCGACGATGCTGCCCCGGAGCCGCACCCCGCGCACCGTGATCGTCCCCACTTCCGGCCCGTACAGGCCCAGCGCGATGCCGACCTCCAGCCGTCGGATCGTCGCATCCGGCCGGGCCGGATCGCCGATCACGACATTCTCGAGGATCTGCGAGCCGAAGCCGATCCGCTTCACCTCATAGCTCGCCTGCACGCCCCGGCGGGCCAGCTCGCCCTCGAAATAGTCGGTAGCGAGCTTCTCGCGCATCGACCAGAGGATGCCGAGCCCGGCGATCAGCAGGATCAGGAGCGCGAGCAGCAGCCGTCGCAACCGCCGGCGGGGGCGGCGCGGTGCGGCCTCGTCGATGATCTCCTGTTCGTCCACGCTCTGGCTCAACCTACTTGCGCCGATCGCGTTCCGGCGCCGTCACGTTGCGTAACCGCATGGTCGGCCTTAATCCAACCTTATGGGGGAGGCTTCCACTGACGGCAGCGGCCACCGCGCCCGCCTGCGCCAGCGCCTGTTCGAGGGCGGGCCGGACGCTTTGCTCGATCACGAGCTGGTCGAATATCTCCTCGCCTTGGCCATTCCCCGCCGCGACACCAAGCCGCTCGCCAGGCAGCTGCTCAGGGAATTCGGCGGCTTCGGCGCGCTGATGACGGCGGATGCCGAGGCGATCGCCCGGGTCGGCGGCGTCAGCGAGACGGCCGCCGCCGCGCTCAAGACCGCCCATGCCGCGGCGCTGCGCCTGCTCAAGGACGAGATCCGCGAACGGCCGATCCTCGGCTCCTGGCAGGCCCTGCTCGATTATCTGCGCGCCGACATGGCGCATGAGGGGATCGAGCGGGTCCGCATCCTCTTCCTCAACGCCAGGAACGTCCTCATCCGCGACGAGCCGATGTGGGAAGGCTCGGTGGACGAATCGGCGGTCCATATCCGCGAGGTGATGCGCCGCGCGCTGGACCTGAAGGCGAGCGCGATCATTATCGTCCACAATCACCCGTCCGGCGATCCTTCGCCATCGCAACAGGACATCCGCCTCACCCGCGACCTCGCCGAGGCGGGGCGGCATCTCAACGTCACCCTGCACGACCACATCATCGTCGGCGCCAACGGCCATGCGAGCCTGCGGGCGATGGGCCTGATCTAGCCGGATCGGCATTCACCTTCTTTTCCCTCTCCCTTGAGGGAGAGGGGCTAAGGGATGAATGTCGATACAGCCTAATCCCCGGCCGGCGCAGGTCCGATCCGCGTGAAGCGCATCCGCCACATTTCGCGCCAGCCTTCGCCCTCGCGCATCTCGCTCGATCCCTCATAGCCTTCCGGGCCGACATCGCGCATCGCCGCGCGCATCGTCAGCCGCTGGCCGCGCACGCCCAGATAGCTTTCCTCGGGAAAGGAGAGGCCGTCGTCGGTCGCCACCACCGTGCCGGTGCTGTAGCCCCCGTCCGATCCCCAATAATCGTAGCGGATCTGCGCGCGCTCCGGGTCCCAGCGGAAGATGGTCTCGCCGGAATAAGGGCCGGGCGCGCCTTCCACGATATGGCGGTTGCGGACATGACGGCCGCCATGCATCGCCGAATAGCAGTGCGTGTTGACGATGGCCGTGCCGGGAAAGGTCGCCCGCCAGCAGGAGCCGACCAGAAAGGCCAGCGGCTGGAGCTCCGGCGCAAGCGCCGGCGGCGCGGATTCGGGCGCGGCCGCCTGCAATGCAACGAACAGGGCGAGGCTCGGAGTCATCACAGGCGGAGTTGAACGCTCGATCAAGCGGGAGTCAAGCCATTGCGTCGCCGTTGCGCGCGCGCCCGGCCATTGCTAGGCGCCGTGGCCATGATCCCCCGCTATTCCCGCCCCGCCATGGCCGCCATCTGGGCCCCGGAGAACCGCTACCGCATCTGGTTCGAGATCGAGGCCCATGCGCTCGATGCGATGGCCGAGCTCGGCGTCGTGCCGCAGGCGGCGGCGCAGGCGGTGTGGGACTGGTGGGCGACCGATCCGGCCATCGACGTCGCCGCGATCGACGCGATCGAGGCCGTCACCAGGCACGACGTGATCGCCTTCCTCACCTGGGTCGCGGAACATGTCGGCGAGGAGGCCCGCTTCCTCCATCAGGGCATGACCAGCTCCGACGTGCTCGACACCTGCCTCGCGGTGCAGCTCAAGCAGGCGGCGGACATCCTGATCGCCGATCTCGACGCGCTGCTCGCCGTGCTGAAGCGCCGGGCGGAGGAGCACAAGCTCACGCCCATGATCGGCCGCAGCCACGGCATCCATGCCGAGCCGGTGACGTTCGGCCTGAAGCTGGCCCAGGCCTATGCCGAGTTCGCCCGCAACCGCGCCCGCCTGATCGCCGCGCGCGACGATGTCGCGACCTGCGCGATTTCCGGCGCGGTCGGCACCTTCGCCAATGTCGATCCCAAGGTGGAGGCCCATGTCGCCGACAAGCTCGGCCTCGCCATCGAGCCCGTCTCCACCCAGGTCATCCCGCGCGACCGCCACGCGCTGTTCTTCGCCACGCTCGGCGTCATCGCCTCCTCGGTCGAGCGGCTGGCGACCGAAATCCGCCATCTCCAGCGCACCGAGGTGCTGGAGGCGGAGGAATATTTCGCGCCCGGTCAGAAGGGCAGCTCGGCCATGCCGCACAAGCGCAACCCGGTGCTGACCGAGAACCTCACCGGCCTCGCGCGCATGGTGCGCGGCTATGTGACCCCGGCGCTGGAGAATGTGGCGCTGTGGCACGAGCGCGACATCAGCCATTCGTCGGTGGAACGCTATATCGGCCCGGACGCCACCGTGACGCTCGATTTCGCCCTCGCCCGCCTCACCGGCGTCATGGACAAGCTCCTCGTCTATCCCGAGCGGATGCAGCGCAACCTCGACCGGATGGGCGGTCTCGTCCATTCGCAGCGCGTCCTGCTCGCGCTCACCCAGGCCGGCGCCAGCCGCGAGGACGCCTACCGCCTCGTCCAGCGCAACGCGATGAAGGTCTGGGAATCCGACGGCGCGCTTTCCCTGCTCGACCTGCTCAAGGCGGACGCTGAGGTAACGGCCCTGCTGTCCGACGCGCAGCTGGAGGAAAAGTTCGATCTCGATTACCATCTGAAACAGGTCGATACGATCTTCGCGCGCGTGTTCGGCGCATAGAATTGGCGCAAATCGCGCCGGCGCTTGCCCGGTCCCGCACGGCCCTTATCTAGCCCGCAACCCGTCTTTGCATCGCAAGGAGCCCCGCAGGCATGACCGATCTCTCCGCCTTCCCGATCACCCGGCGCTGGCCCGCCGTCCATCCCGACCGCATCCAGCTCTACTCGCTGCCCACGCCCAACGGCGTGAAGGTGTCGATCATGCTCGAGGAGACGGGCCTCGCCTACGAGCCGCACCTGGTCGATATCGGCAAGAACGAGACCTGGACGCCCGAATTCCTCTCCCTCAACCCGAATGGCAAGATTCCCGCGATCATCGATCCGGACGGTCCCGGCGGCGCTCCGCTCGCCTTGTGGGAGTCGGGCGCGATCCTGGTCTATCTCGCCGAGAAGACCGGCCGGTTCCTTCCCCCCGATCCGGCCGCGCGGATCGAGGCGATCCAGTGGGTCTTCTTCCAGATGGCCGCCATCGGCCCGATGTTCGGCCAGCTCGGCTTCTTCCACAAGTTCGCCGGCCGCGAGATCGAGGACAAGCGCCCGCGCGACCGCTACATCAATGAGAGCAAGCGCCTGCTCGGCGTCCTCGAACAGCGGCTCGACGGGCGTCAGTGGATCATGGGCGACGATTACACGATCGCCGACATCGCGACGCTCGGCTGGGTCCGCAACCTCATCGGCTTCTACGAAGCGGGCGAGCTGATCGATTATGCCAGCCTGCGCCACGTCCCCGCCTGGCTGGAACGGGGCCTCGCCCGCCCCGCCGTCCAGCGCGGTCTGGAGATTCCGAAGAAGCCCTAGCCGTCATTGCGACCCCGGCGAAAGCCGGGGGAAGCAATCCAGTGCGACTGCCGAGTCCCGCTGGATTGCTTCGTCGCTTCGCGCCTCGCAATGACGGGGCTATCCCGTGATCGCGTCCTTGAGCTTCTGGAAGAAGCCCTTCGCGTTCGGACATTCCTCGCCGGTCTCCGTCTCGCGGAAGGCTTCGAGCAGCTCCTTCTGCTTGGCGCTCAGCTTCGTCGGGGTCTCGACCTCGATCTCGATCACCATGTCGCCCTGCCCCCGCCCGTTCAGCACCGGCATGCCGGCGCCGCGCTGGCGCAGCTGCTTGCCGGACTGGATGCCGGGCGGGATCTTGATCTCGTGCACCTGCCGGTCGAGCCCCGGCACCTCGATGCAGCCGCCCAGCGCCGCCGTGGTGAAGCTCACCGGGGCGCGGCAGAACAGGGTCGTGCCGTCGCGCTGGAAGATCGGATGCCGCGCGAGATGGACGAAGATGTAGAGATCGCCCGACGGCCCGCCGCGCACCCCGGCCTCGCCCTCGCCGGCGAGCCGGATGCGGGTGCCCTCATCCACCCCGGCGGGGATGGTGACGGTCAGCGTCTTGCGCTTCTCGACCCGGCCTTCGCCGCGGCAGGAACGGCAGGGATCGGCGATCGTCTCGCCGACGCCGTGGCAGGACGGACAGGTCTGCTGGACCACGAAGAAGCCGTTGCGCGCGCGGACCTGGCCGTGGCCGCCGCACATCTGGCAGGCCTTGGCGCCCGTCCCCGGCCTGGCTCCCGTCCCGGTGCAGGGATCGCAGGGCGCGGTCGTGTCCACCTGCAGCTCGACCTCGCGGCCGGCGAAGGAATCCTCCAGCCTGATCTCCAGATCGTAGCGCAGATCGGAGCCGCGCCGGTGATCGCCGCGCCGGCCCTGCTGCCCGCCCATGAATTCGCCGAAGATATTGTCGAAAATGTCGGCGAAGGAGCCGAAATCCTGCGCCCCATTATTGCCGCCCATCCCGCTGTTGCGGAACGCGGTATGGCCGAACCGGTCGTATGCGGCGCGCTTCTGCGGGTCCTTCAGGCAGTCATAGGCCTCGCTGATCGCCTTGAACCGCGATTCCGCGTCGGTGCAGCCGCCGTTGCGGTCGGGATGACATTCCATCGCGAGCCGGCGATAGGCGGACTTGATCGTCCCCGCGTCCGCCGTCCGCTCGACCTGGAGCAGCTCGTAATAGTCCGTTTCAACCATGGTGGTCGCAGCGCCCCCTGACCCACACCGTTCGGGCTGAGCCTGTCGAAGCCCTGCCCTTCTTCACTTCCGCAAGAAAGGACAGTCCTTCGACGAGCTCAGGACGAACGGAGCGGGACACGGCGTCAGCCCTTATTCTCTTCGTCCACCTCGGAGAATTCGGCGTCGACCACCTCCTCGTCGGAGGCGCCCGCCTCATCCGCCGGGGCGTCGCCGCCCGGCGAAGCGGCGGCCTGCTGCTCCTTCTCGTAGATCGCCTGGCCGAGCTTCATCGCCACCTGGGCGAGCGCCTGGGCCTTCTCCTTCATCGCCTCGGCGTCCTCGCCCTCGATGGCGGCCTTCGTCTCGGCGATCGCCGCGTCGATCTCGGATTTCAGCGCGGCATCGACCTTGTCGCCATGCTCCTTGAGCTGCTGCTCGGTGGAGTGGACGAGGCTCTCGGCATTGTTCTTCGCCTCGACGCCCTCGCGGCGCTTCTTGTCCTCCTCGGCGAACTGCTCCGCTTCCTGGACCATCTTCTCGATGTCGGCGTCGGAAAGGCCGCCCGAGGCCTGGATGCGGATCTGCTGCTCCTTGCCGGTGCCCTTGTCCCTGGCGTGGACGTTGACGATGCCGTTGGCGTCGATGTCGAACGTGACCTCGACCTGCGGCACGCCGCGCGGCGCCGGCGGGATGCCGACCAGGTCGAACTGGCCGAGCAGCTTGTTGTCCGCCGCCATTTCGCGCTCGCCCTGGAAAACGCGGATCGTCACCGCATTCTGGTTGTCCTCGGCGGTCGAATAGGTCTGCGTCTTCTTGGTCGGGATCGTCGTGTTGCGGTCGATCATCCGGGTGAAGACGCCGCCCAGGGTCTCGATGCCGAGCGACAGCGGCGTGACGTCGAGCAGCAGGACGTCCTTGACCTCGCCCTGCAGCACGCCGGCCTGGATCGCGGCGCCCATCGCGACCACCTCGTCCGGGTTGACGCCCGTGTGCGGCTCCTTGCCGAAGAAATCCTTCACGGTGTCGCGGACCTTGGGCATGCGGGTCATGCCGCCGACCAGGACGACCTCGTCGATCTCGTTGGCCTTGAGGCCCGCATCGGCCAGCGCCTTCTTGCAGGGCTCCAGCGTGCGCTTGATGAGATCGCCGACGATCTTCTCCAGATCGGCGCGCGTGATCGTCTCGACGAGATGGAGCGGGGTCGAAGCGCCGCCTTCCATCCGCGCGGTGATGAAGGGCAGGTTGACCTCGGTGGTCTGCGCCGACGACAGCTCGATCTTCGCCTTCTCGGCGGCTTCCTTCAGCCGCTGGAGCGCGAGCCGGTCCTGGCGCAGGTCGATATTTTCCTTCGCCTTGAACTTGTCGGCCAGCGAATCGACGATCTTCGCGTCGAAATCCTCGCCGCCCAGGAAGGTGTCGCCGTTGGTCGATTTCACCTCGAACACGCCGTCGCCGATCTCGAGGATCGAGATGTCGAACGTGCCGCCGCCGAGATCGTAGACCGCGATCGTCTTGCCGTCCTGCTTCTCCATCCCGTAGGCGAGCGCCGCGGCGGTCGGCTCGTTGATGATGCGCAGCACTTCGAGGCCCGCGATCTGCCCGGCATCCTTGGTCGCCTGGCGCTGGGCGTCGTTGAAATAGGCGGGGACGGTGATCACGGCCTGCGTGACCGTCTCGCCCAGATAGCTTTCCGCCGTCTCCTTCATCTTCTGCAGGATGAAGGCGCTGATCTGCGACGGGCTGTAATCCTTGTCGCCGGCATTGACCCAGGCGTCGCCATTGGCGCCCTTGACGATCTTGTAGGGCACCAGCTCGGTGTCCTTCTTCGTCACCGGATCGTCGAAGCGGCGACCGATCAGGCGCTTCACCGCGAAGACGGTATTGTCGGGATTGGTGACCGCCTGGCGCTTGGCCGGCTGGCCGACGAGGCGTTCCCCGTCCTTGGTGAAGGCGATGACCGACGGCGTCGTGCGCGCGCCTTCCGCATTCTCGATGACCTTGGGCTTCCCGCCCTCCATCACGGCGACCGCGCTGTTGGTGGTCCCCAGATCGATACCGATCACTCGTGCCATAATCGTTCCTCTTGGCCCCTCGTAAATTGCTGCGCCCGCTCGCTTTGCAAAACTTGCGCGAACGGGCGTTTCGGGTGGCGATATAGGAGGCGAATCCGTTGCGACAAGAACTCACGCGGCCTATGGGGCACGGATGAAAAGCGCCCTCGCCCTCCTCGCCGCCCTTTCCCTCGTCACCGCCTGCGGCCAGGCGCCGCAAAATGGCACACAGGCGAACGCCGCCGCACCCGCCGAAAACGCGCCCGTCGCGATCGACGATGCGGTCGTGACTTTGCCCGCCGTGCCGGGCCGCCCCGGCGCCGGCTATTTCACGCTCCGCACCACGCTGCCGTCTCTCACCCTGACCGGCATCACCAGTCCGCAGGCCGAACGGATCGAGCTGCACGAAACCACCGTGACCGACGGCGTCAGCCGCATGGGCCCGCTCGGCGACGCCACCGTCACCCCCGCCGCGCCGCTCGTCTTCGAGCCCGGCGGCAAGCACGCCATGCTGTTCGGCCTCGACGCCGCGCTCGCGGCCGGCGGCACCCTGCCGCTCACCTTCACCTTCGAAGGCGCCGATCCCGTCACCGTCGAAGCCGAACTGCGCGCCCCCGGCCAAGGCGGCCATGCCGGGCATTGATAACCGTCGGGCGGGAACATGACCTCCCGCCCGCTCACCCAAGGCGAGCGCGCCATGGCCGCGTCGATCTTCGGCGGCGCGATCGATTATGACGCGGTCCGCATCCACCGCCGCAAATGGTTCTTCCTCCATCCGAAGCGCGCGGTGATGGCGCCCGACGGCCATATCTGGGTCCATCCCAAGGGCGATCAGTGGGCGGAGGATTATGCCCGGGCGTCCCTACCGCTCCAGGGCCTCTTCATCCACGAAATGACCCATGTCTGGCAGGCGCAGACGAAGGGCCGCTGGTATCTCCCGCTGATGCGCCACCCCTTCTGCCGCTACGCCTACACCTTCATCCCCGGCCGCGCGCTGGACCGCTACGGGCTGGAGCAACAGGCCGAGATCGTCCGCCACGTCTTCCTGCGCCGCCGCGCCGTCGCATTGTCGGGGGTCGCCACGCTGGCTGAACTGGAGGCGGCCTTGCCCTTTAAGTCTGTCTAAGCGCCCGATCGCACGACAGACAGCCTTGGATGTCCACTATGGGTGGGAAACGGTCGCTAATCCCCCCTCCCTTGAAAGGGAGGGGCTGAAGGGCAGCAACGGGTCGAAAGCAGGCATCCGCCCACCGCTTCCAATGTAGGAAATCCTCTGTCACGCTTGCCCCGAATCGGGGTTGCGGCCTCGGCTCACCGGCTCTTTGAATCGCCCGTCTCCCGCGAAAAAATCTCGCGGCTCACCATCGCGCATATGGGTGAAGCTGAAGTTTCGCGCCGCTGCGCGCGGCCCTTGGGACCCCGGGAAACACCCCCCACCCTGTCAACTTAGTAAACTTGTTCCTCTGCGGCCGCGGCGGCGAACCCGCTTCCCTTCGCGTCCGCTTGTGCTAGCGTCCACGCCGCAAATTCGGGGACCGCATATGACCGAACCGGCGCTCGACACGTTCCGTTCCTCCACTTTGGGCTGGCTGCGCGGCACCGCCGCCGGGCTGGCCACGATCGCGCTCGGCCTTGCCGGCATCGTGCTGACCGCCCTCGGCGTCGGCGCAGTGGAAACCGGCAGCCGCGCGCTGCCCTTGCTGCTCACGCTCGCCGCTTTGGTCATCGTCGTGGTGGTGTGGGTGAAGAATCTCGCCGCCAGCTACGATTTCACCGAGGAGCGGCTCAACATCCGCACCGGCATAATCTTCAAGGCGGTGGACGAGATCGAGCTTTACCGGATCAAGGACGTGAAGCTCAATTTCAGCCTGCTTAACCAATGGGCCGGGATCGGCACGCTCGCCATCTCGTCGAGCGACGAGACCACCCGCCACGGCGATCTCGTCATCCCCCACGTCGCCGACGCCCGCCAGCGCCGCGAGCATCTGCGCCGCCTCGTCGACACCGCCCGCCAGAAGCGCGGCGTGCGCGAGATCGACATGGCGCACGATCATTTCTAGTCCGCGCCGAGCCGCATGAGATCATCTTCGCCCGGATCGAAGTCCGGAGTTCCCCGGAGCGCCGCATAGACCGGATCGAGCCCTTGCTCGACCGTCTTCAGCAGCGCCTCGAATCCGTCGATCACGAAATAGAGCGGCTGGAAGCTGTCGGTGCGGTAACGCGTGCGCATCACCCGCGCGATGTCGAAGGGCCGGCGGCGCGGCGCCGCGCTCTCCAGCGCATGGACGCTCTCGCCGAAACTGGAGAGGATGCCCGCGCCGTAGATCCGGCGCGCGCCGTCCTCCAGCGTGAGCCCGAACTCGATCGTGTACCAGTAGAGCCGGGCGAGCCGCTCCAGCTCCCCTTTCGCGTCCGCCGCCAGCCCGAGCAGGCCGAGTTGCTGGATGAAGTCCGCCGCCGCCGGATCGGCGAGGATCGGGACATGGCCGAACACGTCGTGGAAGACGTCCGGCTCTTCCAGATAGTCGAGGCTGGTCGCCGCGCGGATGAAATTGCCGGCCGGGAAGCGGCGCTTGCTCAGATGGTCGAAGAACACCCGGTCAGGAATCAGCCCGGGTACCGACACCACCGCCCAGCCGGTCCGCGCGAAGAGCCGCTCGTTGAGCTCATCGAAATCGGGGATGCCGGGCTTGGACAGGCGCAGCAGGTCCAGCCCCCGGAAGAACTGGCGCGCGGCGCGCCCCTCGAGGCAGGCCTGCTGGCGCGCGAACAGGAGGTCCCAGACCCGGTGCTCCACGGCGGTGAAGCGCGTCCAGTCCTGCGGGATCGTCCAGTCCGCTGCGGCGTCCGGGGGCGAAGCGGCGCCGGCGAGACCGATATGGGTTTCGGAAGTCATGGGTTTCTCCTCGGGCACAAAGAAAAACCCCGCCCGGAAATCCGGACGGGGTGCGATCGTGAAACTCTGGCCTGTTAGGCGCGCATCAGATCGGTCCCGCCCGGGCGGTCCGATAATAATAGACGGTCGAGATGACGGTCGTGCGCATCGCCCTGATGATCGAGGCGCGCGGGCGTCCTGTCAAGCTTGGCGTCACGGCTTCTTCGCCACCCCGACCAGAGCCGGGCGCAGCAGCCGGTCCTTGATCGTGTAGCCGGCTTGCATTTCCTGCACGATCGTGCCGGGCTCGGCCTCGCCGGACGGGACCTCGATCATCGCCTGGTGGAGGTTCGGGTCGAGCGCCTTGCCCATCGCCTCGATGCGGGCGATGCCGTGGCGCTGGAACACGCTCTCGATCTCGCGCCCGGTCGCCTCGATGCCGGCGACGAGGCCCTTCATCTTCTCGTCTTCCCGAAGATCGGCGGGGACGGCGGACAAGGCCCGCTCCAGATTGTCCTTCACCGAGAGGATGTCGCGGGCGAAGGCGGTGGCGGCGTAACTGGCCGCGTTGATCTTCTCCTGCTCCAGCCGGCGGCGGACATTCTGCGTCTCCGCCTGGGCGTAGAGCACCTGCTGGCGCACCTCGGCCAGCTCGCTCTCCAGCGTCGCCAGCGGATCGGTCTGATCCTCCTCCGGCGCCGCGCCTTCCGGCTGTTCCTGCAGGTCTTCGGTCTTCGTCTCGTCTTCGTTCATGCCATCAATCTCGACAATGCCTTGGCGGTGAAGTCCACCATGGGAACCACCCGCGCATAGTTCAACCGGGTCGGGCCGATCACACCGACGACGCCGACCACCCGGCCGTCCGCCCCGCGATAGGGCGCCGCGATAACCGAGGAACCGGACAGTGCAAACAGCTCATTCTCCGATCCGATGAAGATCTTCATCGCGGCGCCCTCCCGCGCGCGGCCGAGCAGGCGGGCGATCTCCTCCTTGCCCTCCAGCTCGTCGAGGAGCTGGCGGACGCGCTCCAGATCGGCCGCCACGCTCTCGTCGATCAGGTTCGCCTGGCCGCGCACGATCAGCACCGGCCGCCGTGCCCCGTCGCGCGACCAGAGCGCGAGGCCCCGCGTCACCAGTTCGCGCGCCGCCTTGTCGAGCGCCGCCTCGCCCGCCTTGATCTCGGCCGCCAGCCGCGCCTGCGCGTCGGTCAGGGTCAGGCCGGAGAGGCGCGCCGATATGAAGTTGCCGGCCTCCACGAGCGTCGCATGGGTGACGCTCGGCGGCAGGTCGATCACCCGGTTCTCGACGCTGCCGTCGCTGCCGACCATCACCGCCACGGCCTGCCGGTCCGATAAGGGCACGAAGGCGAGCTGGCGCAGCGCCGGCTCGGCCTTGGGCACCAGCACGATGCCGGCACAGGCCGAGAGGCCCGACAAGGCCGCCGTGGCGTTGCTGATCGCCTCCTCGATCGGCCCCTGCCGGTCGATCAGCTTCTCGATCGCGGCACGGTCCTCGGCCCGGGGCTCGGCCACCTGCATGATCGCGTCGACGAACAGGCGGAGGCCGCTTTCCGTCGGCACCCGCCCCGCCGACGTATGCGGCGCGGCGAGCAGGCCGGTCTCCTCCAGGTCCTGCATCACGTTGCGGATCGAGGCGGGCGACAGGTTGAGCAGCGACGTGCGCGAAATGGTGCGCGAGCCGACCGGCTGGCCGTTCTCCAGATAGGATTCGACGACCAGGCGGAACACGTCGCGCGCGCGGTCGCTCATCTCGCCGATGCTGCTCGTCATGGGATGAGATGTAGGCGGCCGCACGCGCCGGTCAAATACCGCCTATCGGCGGCGTCCGATCACGATGACGATCAGGCCGATCGCCGCGACGATCGCGCCGCGCCAGACCCAGTCCGCGACGCCGTACATGCCGGTGCCTTCCGGCCAGGCGAGATAGCCCGCGCCCTGCGCCATGAAGATGAGGCCGAGGACGAAGACGATCCCACCGAGGATGAAGAGAAGGCGTCCGGTCATGCTGCTGTTCCCCTTTGCCCAAGAGGCTGGCATGGACCCGCCGCTTTGGCTAAGGCCCGCCCCTTGTCGTTGAACGGAGAATGATATGCGTCCTTCAGGCCGTGCGCCAGACCAGATGCGCGCGATTCAGATGGAGCCCGGCTTCACCCGCCATGCCGAGGGGAGCTGCCTCGTCTCGTTCGGCGACACCCGCGTGCTGTGCACCGCCTCGGTAGAGACCAATCTCCCCTCCTGGCTGCGCGGCAAGGGGCGCGGCTGGGTGACGGCCGAATATGGCATGCTGCCCCGCGCCACTCACACCCGCGGCCGCCGCGAAGCCGCGAGCGGCAAGCAGTCCGGCCGTACGCAGGAAATCCAGCGCCTGATCGGCCGGAGCCTGCGCGCCGTGGTCGATCTCGAGGCGCTGGGCGAGCGCCAGATTTCGCTCGATTGCGATGTGATCCAGGCCGACGGCGGCACCCGCACCGCCGCCATTTCCGGCGCCTGGGTGGCACTGCGCCTCGCCGTGGACGGCCTGATCGCCAAGAAGCTGATCGTGGCCGATCCCATCCGCCAGAAGGTCGCGGCCGTGAGCTGCGGCGTGCATCGGGGAACCGCCGTGCTCGACCTCGATTATGCCGAGGACAGCTCGGCGGGATCGGACGGCAATTTCGTTCTCACCGGCGACGGCCATCTGGTGGAGGCGCAGGTGAGCGCGGAAGGCGAAGTGTTCGACGAGGAAGGGCTGCTGCGCCTGCTCCGCCTCGCCCGGATCGGCTGCGCCGACATTTTCGCCGCGCAGGACCGGGCGACAGGGCGGTAAGGCATGGCGAGCGCCCACTACAGTTTGTCGGCAGATGATTATGTCGCCTACAACCAACGGCTCTGCGCCCGCCGCATTGGCCTGGGGGTGGCGGTTGGCATCCTGTTGGTAGCCGTTCTTGCCGCAGCAGCAGATGGGCTCTCGGGGCTGAAAAGCGTTCTTCTCGCTATTCCTGTCGGCCTCGTCGTACTGGCCATCTTCATATTTGTGCTAATCCCCCGTCAAGCGCGAGCGATCTACGCTGAGCAGCCTTCTATGTCGGAGTCTCGAACGATCACCGTCAGCGATCGGGATATTGTTTTCAGTCAGGATTCCGGCACGTTCCGAACGGATTGGAAAGATGTCATTCAGTGGGACGAAACGCCGCGGCTAATCATCCTCTTCATAAACCGCGCCATGTTTGTTCCGATCACAAAAAGTGAAATAGGCGCGGAAATGACCGACCGCATCCGTGCCTTGCTCATCCAATCCGGGCTCTCGTTCAGAATGCGGAAAAGGTCTCGCGCATGACCCACAAACTCCGGCCCGGCAAACTGGTCATCGCCAGCCACAATGAAGGCAAGGTGCGCGAGATTCGCGACCTGCTCGGCCCCCATGGGATCGAGCCGGTCTCCGCCGCCGAGCTGGACCTGCCGGAGCCGGACGAGACGGGCGTCACCTTCATCGACAATGCCGACCTCAAGGCGCGGCAGGCGGCGGACCTGTCGGGGCTCCCAGCGCTGGCCGACGACAGCGGCCTGATCGTCGAGGCGCTGGGCGACCGGCCCGGCATCTTCTCGGCGCGCTGGGCGATCGTCGATCCGCATGTCGCGCCGGCCGACGATCCCGGCCATGTCGAGGGCGCGCGCGATTTCGGCGTCGCGATGCGGCGCGTGCAGGACGAGCTGGAGGCGCTGGGCGAGGATGTCAGCCGCAACGCACACTTCATCTGCGCGCTTGCCTTGTGCTGGCCGGACGGCCACAGCGAATGGTTCGAGGGCCGGGTGGATGGCACCCTCGTCTGGCCGCCGCGCGGCGACAACGGCTTCGGCTACGATCCCATGTTCGTCGCCGCCGGCCACGACATCACGTTCGGCGAGATGGACCCCGCCGAAAAGCACGCGATCAGCCACCGTGCGGACGCCTTCCGCAAGCTGGTGGCGGCCTTGTTGTGACGAAGCCCCTCCCCTTCAGGGGAGGGGTTGGGGTGGGGGCTGTCACACCCGGCCGCCTCGAAAGAACAAGCCCCACCCCTGACCCCTCCCCTGAAGGGGAGGGGGATTTGGCCCTCTACGTCCACTGGCCGTTCTGCGTCTCGAAATGCCCCTATTGCGACTTCAACAGCCATGTCCGCGACGACGTGGATCAGGCGGCGTGGTGCGACGCCCTGCTCGCCGATCTCGCTTATGAAGCCGCACAGACACCCGGCCGCCGCCTGACCTCGATCTTCTTCGGCGGCGGCACGCCCTCGCTGATGTCTCCGCGCACGGTGGCGGCACTGATCGACGCGGCATCGCGGCACTGGGGCATCGCCAACGATATCGAGATCACGCTGGAGGCCAATCCATCCTCGGTCGAGGCGCGCCGCTTCGCCGATCTCGCCCGCGCCGGGGTCAACCGCGTCTCGCTCGGCGTCCAGTCGCTCGATGCCGAAACGCTCCGCTTCCTCGGTCGCGCCCATGATGTGGACGAGGCGCTGATGGCGCTCGGCACCGCCCAGTCGGCCTTTCCGCGCGTCAGCTTCGACCTCATCTACGCGCTGCCCGGCCAGAGCGCCGTGGCGTGGGAGGCCGAATTGAAACAGGCGCTCGCCTTCGGCACCGACCATCTCTCGCTCTACCAGCTCACCATCGAGCCCGGCACGCGCTTCGCCGCATTGGCGGCCAAAGGCGAACTCATTCCCGCCGATCCGGACGAGAGCGCGGCACTCTACGAGCTGACCGGCGCGCTCACCGCCGAAGCGGGCCTCCCCGCCTATGAAATCTCCAACCACGCCCGACCGGGCCAGGAGAGCCGCCACAACCTGACCTATTGGCGTTACGGCGCCTATGCCGGCATCGGCCCCGGCGCGCACGGACGGCGAAATGACGCTTCCACGCAGCGGCATCGTAAACCGGAAAACTGGCTCTCAGCGCTCGCGCGCAACGGCCATGGCATTGTCGAGGAACGCGAGCTTGCGCCATCGGAACGCGGCATCGAGGCTTTATTGATGGGCCTGCGTCTGACCGAAGGCGTGGACATTGACCGGATCGCCAAACTTGCCGGCCGCGATCCCGTGGACCGGAACGCCGTCACGCGATTGGCCGATCAGGGCCTGCTCGCGACCGACGGAGCGCGGCTGCGCGCCACCCACGCCGGCCTGCTCCTGCTCGATTCGGTGCTGGCCGAGATCGTCCGGGTCAGTTGAAGCCGCGCGGCGCGGGCGACACCGGATTGGTCCCGCCGGCCGTCACCTCACGCACCTCCAGCGCCCGTTCGGCCACACCGTCGCGGCCGAAGCGGAAGGCGCCGTCCACGCCGGAGAAGCCGGTCGATTCGCGCAGCGCGCGTTCCGGGAAGCGCCGGCCGATCGGCCAGTCCGCCGCGACCCGCACAGCGAGCAGCACCGCGTCATAGCCGAGGCTCGCCAGCCGGTAGGACGGCTCCGAGCCATAACGCGCCCGGTAGCGGGTGCGGAATGTGCCGAAATTGGCGTCGGACGGCGCCGCGAACCAGGCGCCGCGCAGCGCGACATTGGCGCCGAGATTGGTCTCCGCGCCCCACAATTCCGTGCCCAGGATGCGCGGCTGCGGCGAGGACTGACGCACGATCGGGATCGCCTGCAGCGCCACGCGCGAGCCGTCCGCGATCAGCACCGCGTCGTAGCGCCCGCGCGTGTTGAGCCGCGTCGCGGCGGCATTGAGGCTTTCGCCGCCGCGCTCATAGCTCTCCATGGCGACCAGCGTGCCGCCGGTCGCCTCGACCGCGGCGCGCAACGCCTGCCCGGTGCGCTGTCCATAGACGCCGGTGGGTACGAGCGCGGCGAAGCGCTGCGCTCCGCGCGAGCGGGCGAAGCCGACCACCCGGTCGATCGACTGGACGGGATTGAAACCCATGATGAAGACATTGTCGCCGGCCACGCTCACATCGTTGGAAAAGGCGATCACCGGAATGTTCTCGCGCCGGGCGAGCGGCGCCACCGCGCGCACATCCTCCGCGAGCAGCGGACCGAGGAACAGGCCGCTGCCGTCGCCGATCGCCTCGTTGGCGGCGGCCTGCGCGCCGCGCGCCGTGTCATAGGCGGTGATCCGGATGCGCTGCCCGCCCGTGTCCAGCAAAGCGAGATTGGCGGCGTTGAGCAGCGCCTGGCCGATTCCCGCATTGGGGCCGGACAGCGGCACCAGCACGGCAACGCGGTTGCGCGTCTCGTCCGGCGGCAGACGCGATGTGTCGGGGCGCGTATCGGGAGCTTCCGGCTCGGGCGGCGGCGGGCCAGGGCGGGTGCGCGGGACGCAGCCGGCGATGACGATCGCGAGCAGCAGCAGGACGAGCAGCCGCCCCAGCGATGCCCAGGTAAATCCTGCGTCGGCTTGCGCGCGCAGCGACAGCGATGCCATGACCTTACTCCTCATGTCCGAACCCCTCGCTCCCGGCCTCTATATCGTCGCGACGCCGATCGGCAATCTTTCCGATCTCTCTCCCCGCGCCACCGAAATCCTCGCCCGCGCCGATCTGATCGCCGTCGAAGACAGCCGCGTAACGGGCAAGCTCCTCAATCATATCGGCGCGAAGCGGCCGATGACGCCCTATCACGATCACAATGCCGACAAGGTGCGGCCCGGCCTGATCGCGCGGATGGGGCGCGAAGCGGTGGCGCTGGTCAGCGATGCCGGCACGCCGCTCATTTCCGATCCCGGCTACAAGCTGGTCCGCGACGCCCGCCGGGCGGGGGTGACGGTGACGACCATTCCCGGCCCCTGCGCCGCGATCGCCGCGCTGACGCTCGCGGGCCTGCCGACCGACCGCTTCGCCTTCCTGGGCTTCCTCCCCGCCAAGCCGGGCGCGCGCGCCAACGCGATCGCCGAGGCGGCGGGATTCCGGGGCACGCTCGTCTTCTACGAAAGCGGCCCACGCCTTGCCTCCGCACTCGCCGCGCTGGCCGAAGGGCTGGGCGCGCGCGAGGCGGCGGTGACGCGCGAGATCAGCAAGCATTTCGAAGAGACTGTGACCGGCACCCTCGTCCAACTCGCCGCGCGTTATGCAGAAGCACCGCCAAAAGGCGAGATCGCGATCGTCGTCGGCCCACCCGGCGAAGCTTCGCTTGCAGGCGAAGCCGATATCGACGCGGCGCTGCGCGAAGCGCTTCAGACGCTGTCGCCTTCGCGCGCCGCCGCGGAAGTCGCCCAGCGGCTCGGCATCCCGCGCAAGCTGGCCTACGAGCGGGCGCAGGCGCTCAAATGAGCCGGCGGGCGGCCGAGCGCGGCGGCCGGCGGGCCGAGACGCTCGCCGCCTGGTGGCTTCGCCTGAAAGGCTGGCGCATCCTCGCCACGCGCGCCCGCACGCCGGTCGGCGAGGTGGACATCGTCGCGCGCCGCCGCCGGACCATCGCCTTCGTCGAAGTGAAGGCGCGGGCGACCGCCGCCGAAGCCGAACTGGCGCTGGACGAATATCGTCTGCGCCGGGTCGCGCGCGCCGCCGAAGCCCTCGCCGCCCGCCACGGCCGTCCGGGCGATACGATCCGCATCGACGCGGTATTCATCGTGCCGGGCCGCTGGCCCCGCCATGTGGAAAATATCTGGCATGGATGACAGGGCGCCCACATTTGCCTAATCACCCGCACCGTTCGCCCTGAGCTTGTCGAAGGGCTGTCCTTCCTTTGAGGCCGAAGAGAAGGACAGGGCTTCGACAGGCTCAGCCCGAACGGCTTTGGAGTTCGAGACCTATGTCCCTGCGCATCGCCGTCCAGATGGACCCCTTGGAGGGCATCAATATCGAAGGCGATTCGACCTTCGCGATCATGCTGGGCGCGCAGGCGCGGGGGCACGAGCTCTTCTACTATGCCGCCGAGGATCTGAGCTGGGTCCATGACCGGCTCTGGACGATGGGCTATCCGGTCACGGTCCAGCGCGTCGCTGGCGATCATTTCCGGCTGGGTGAGCCGCGTATCCTCGATCTCGGCAAGGACATCGACGTCGTGCTGATGCGCCAGGACCCGCCTTTCGACCTCGGCTATATCACCGCGACTCATTTGCTCGAGCGCATCCAGAGCGAGACCCTGGTGGTCAACGATCCGGCCAGCGTCCGCAACGCGCCGGAGAAGGTCTGGGTGCTGGATTACGCCCGCTTCATGCCGCCGACGGCGGTCACCCGCTCGCTCGGCGTCGCCCGCAAGTTCCTGGCGGAACATGGCGAGATCGTGGTGAAGCCGCTGCACGGCAATGGCGGCAAGGCGATCTTCAAGGTCGGGGCGGACGGACAGAATCTCGCCTCGCTGATCGAGGTCTTCAACACCGCGTACCGCGAGCCGCACATGCTCCAGGCCTTCCTCCCCGGCGTGGCCGAGGGCGACAAGCGCATCGTGCTGGTCGATGGCGAGGTGGTCGGTGCGGTCAACCGGATTCCGGGCGAAGGCGAGATTCGCTCCAACCTCGCCGTCGGCGGCAAGGCGGCCAAGACGGAGCTGACGCCGCGCGAGGAGGAAATCTGCGCCGCGCTCGCGCCGGAGCTGAAGGCGCGCGGCCTGCTCTTCGTCGGCATCGACGTGATCGGCGGCGAATGGCTGACCGAGATCAACGTCACCTCGCCGACCGGCATCGTCGCCATCGACCGGTTCAACGGCACGGACACGCCCGCCCGCATCTGGGACGCGATCGAAGCGAAACTGGGCCGCGCATGACCGACTGGGTGTTCCGCCTGCTCGACGAAGCGGGCTATGTCGGCGTCGCCATATTGATGTTCCTGGAGACGGTGTTCCCGCCGATCCCCTCGGAAGTCATCATGTCGCTGGCGGGCGTGCGCGCCGGACAGGGCGAGATGAGCCTGTGGGGCGTGATCGCGGCAGGCACGGCCGGGGCGATGTTCGGCAATTTCTTCTGGTACCTGCTCGCCCGCGTCATCGGCATGGAGCGTTTCCACCCCTTCATCGATCGCTATGGCCGCTGGCTGACCATCGACTGGCCGGACGTGGAAAAGGCGCAGCGGCTGTTCGGCAAGCATGGCGGCGCGATCGTCGGTCTCGGCCGGGTGATCCCGACGATCCGCTCGGTCATCTCGATTCCCGCCGGCCTGCTCAAGATGCGGCTCAAGACCTTCCTGATATGGTCCACGATCGGCACGTCGGTCTGGAGCAGCGGCCTCGCCATCGCCGGCTATCTGCTCGGCAGCCATTATGCCGATGTCGACGACGTGCTCGGTCCGCTCTCCGTCGCCGTCATCGCGCTGATCATCCTCGCTTATGTCTGGCGCCAGTTTACCTGGCGGCGCCGTCACCCGGAGAAGTGAGTCCGCTCAGGCGCGCGGATGGGCGTGGCGATAGACGTCCATCAGATGCGCGGCATCCACTGCCGTGTAGATCTGCGTCGACGACAGGCTGGCATGGCCCAGCAGTTCCTGCAGCGCGCGCAGATCGGCGCCGCGCCCCAGTAAATGGGTTGCGAAGCTGTGGCGCAGCGCGTGTGGCGTGGTGCGTTCCGAAAGCCCCAGCGTCGCCCGCGCCCGCCTGACGGCGCGCCGCACGATCTCGCCCCTCAGCGGCCCTCCCCTCGCACCCCGGAAGAGCGGCGCGTCTTTCTCCGCCCGCCACGGGCAAAGCGCGAGATAGGCTTCGATCAGTTCCTTCACCTGCGGCAGCAAGGGCACGATCCGCGTCTTGTTGCGCTTGCCGGTCACGCTGAGCGCCTCGCCCAGCGGCAGCGCCGCGCCGGTCAGCGCGAGCGCCTCAGCGACGCGCAGGCCGGAGCCGTAGAGCAGCATCAGCACCGCCTGATCGCGCGCCGCGATCCAGGGCGTTTGCGCATCCTCTTCCGCCTGCTCCGCCAGCGACACCGCTTCGTCCGGCGAAATGGGCCGGGGCACGCTGCGCGGCCGCTTCGGCCCCTTGAGGCGCGGCACATTCGCCTCGCGCCCGGTTTCGCTCGCGGCAAAGACGAGAAAGCCGCGCACCGCGGAAAGCTCGCGCGCGGCCGAGCTGTTGGACAGCCCTGTCGCGCGCCGGCGCGTCAGATAGGCGCGCAGGTCCGCCGGCTTCAGCGTCAACAGCGCGTCGGCGTTCACGACATCGCCCAGATGCTCGGCAAGGAAAGCGATCAGCCGGTGCGCCGTCGCCACATAGGCGCGCACACTATGCTCGGACCGGCGGCGCTCGCGGGACAGATGCTCGTGCCAGCGCAGCACCAGCGCCGACGCAGGATGATGAACCGGGCCGCCCTGTCCCCCGGACAGGGCTGAATGATGCGGGGCATCATTCACCCGGCTCATTTCAGGGGATCAGCCACCGGCCCATGCAGCGGGTCAGCACCCGCCCGAGAAACAGCAGCAGTTCCGAGCCGTGCGGCGTTTCGAAACATTGCGGTCCGCGCTGGCCGAGCGCGAGCAGGCCGGAGGGCAAGGGCGGTTCGCTGGCGAGGCGGACCAGCGCTTCGGCGCGGATCAGCTCGCAGGCCGGGCCGAACAAAGGATGGCCGCGCTCGACGCCGCGCAGCAGCACGCCGTCGAGATCGCCGACCGAACGCTGCAGCAGGCGCGGATCGACGAATTGCAGGCCCGAGGCGTCGGCGCGCACGCCCGTCTCGCCCGCCCACAGCGCCATGGCGACGGCGTCCAGGCCCAGTATCTGCGGCCATTCCTGCGTCACGATGTGGATCAGGTGGTCGAGCCCCTCGGCCTCGATCGCGGCGAGCACGGCTTCGTGGATCGAGGCGACGGCGCCGGAATGGCCGCGCGCGAAGGCGATGAGGTCCTGATTGGCCTCCTCCGCCGCCGCGACGCGCGCCCGCAGGGTCGCGACCGCCCGATCCTCGAAACTGATCACCCGTCCCATGAGCGCCAGCCTAACCCCAATATGGTTAAGAAGCGATGGGCAAAAGGAAAAGCCGGCGCGCGGGGGTTGAGTCGGCGCGGCGAACCGGGCGATAAGTGCCGCACCGATGGACCGCGAACGCCTGGCCCGCTTGACCGACAAGCAGCGCGCATGCCTGCGCCTCGTCTACGCGCACCTCTCGTCCAAGGAGATCGCGCCGCGCCTCAACGTCGAGCCCGGCACCGTCGATCAGTATATCAAGGCGGCGATGCGCACGCTCGGCGTCGGCGACCGCCGCGCCGCGGCGCGGATGCTCGCCGAATATGAGGCGGATGCGGCCCAGCCATTGGTATACCAGCCGTCGGACATTGCGGCGGGCGTCGATCCGGAGAAACTGGACGCATCGACCGGGGATCGGCGGGAAGCGGCGATCGGCGGCGCGGTGCACGAAGACATGGCCCATCCGGGCAGCTTTTCGGCGCCGCCACCGCCCGCCTCCCTCCCCTTTCCCCTCCCGGTCGGCGGGAGACGCCCGAGCGAGCTCGGTCCGGCCTGGCGCCTGGCCTGGATCTTCGCGTTGATCCTGCTGATCGCCCTCGCTTTCGGCCTGTTCGTCGCCGGGTTCGAGGCGCTGTCCCGGCTCGGTCGATAGTCGGCAGCAAAGCGGAAACGACAACCGACAGCGAACCGCGTCGGCCGGCCATGCCGTGCCGCGCGGAAGGGGGGAATCATGCCAAGGACACGCCAGGCGGTCGCACAGAAGGTCGCGGACCGCCTCTTCGCGCTCGAAAACGCCATCGACGCCGCATTGACCCGCGCCGCCGAGCTCAACGCCTCGATGCCGGAGGCGCGGGGCGAAGCCCGCCTGCCCGCGATGATCGGGCAGGACGCGCTCGACAAGGCGGCCGAGACCTTTGTCATGCTGGTGCGGGCGCGGCGCCATATCGTCGAGACGCACCAGTCGCTCGACGCGGCGCGGGCCCAGATCGGGCTTCGCGAGGTGAATGGCGGGGATTTGATCCCCAAGCCGCCCGGGCTCGATCCCGAAGCCGTCGCCGCCGCGCCGCTGCGCGCGGTCGCCTGAGGGGGCGTGCCTTGACCGGGCCCGCGCCGCGTGGTCCGGTCAGGGCATGGGCGTCAACATCCATTATCTGGTCCTGCTGATCCTATGCTGCGCCTACGCCTTCATCCGGGGAGCCGCGCCCGAACGTATCGGGATGGGAATCGTGGCTGCCAATGCGGTCCTGAGCTACGGGCTGGTGTCGTCCGCGGCCGGACGCTTTCAGGACGTCGAGTTCGGGATCTTTGCGGTCGATGTCGCCGCCTTCTGCGCGTTCACAGCGCTCGCGCTGCGCGCGAACAGATATTGGCCGATCTGGGTCGCCGCCCTGCTCGGGCTCGGGCTGCTGGGCCATCTGGCGATGATGTTGCGCCCGCTCGTGATTCCGTGGGCCTATGCGGTCGTGCTTTCGATGTGGAGCTACCCGATCCTCGCGCTGATCGCGGCGGGAACGTTCGCCCACCGGCGGCGGCTGAAACGGACCGGTGCCGATTCCTCCTGGACGCCCTTTTTCGCCCCGCCTGGCCCGACCGGGCCGGGGCCTGGGCCGACCGGCTGATCGCCGAATACGGCTCGCTGCCGGACGCGCTCGCCGCCAATTCCGCCGCCCGCGCCCGCCTGATCGGCCGCGCGGCCGCGCGCTATCTCGACCGGGTGCAGGACGCATTGCTCCACTGCCTGCGCCTGCCGCTCGCCGAGCGCCCGGTGATCACGACCTCGCAACAATTGCTCGACTATCTGCGCGCCGACATGGCGAACCTGCTCACCGAGCGGTTCCGCGCCCTGTTCCTCACCTCGCAGAACGAGCTGATGGCGGACGATCTCGTCTGGGACGGCACGGTCGGCGAAGCACCCTCCTATCCGCGCGAGATCGTCAAGAGGGCGCTGGAGGTCGGCGCGACCGGCATCCTGCTGGTCCACAATCATCCGTCCGGCAATCATCAGCCGAGCAAGGGCGATGTCGAGGCGACGCGCCGGATCGTCGAGGCGGCGCGGATCATGGGCATCTGCGTCCACGACCATATCATCATCTCGCGCGGCGGCTGGTCGAGCTTCCGCCGGCTGGGGCTGCTCGACCCGGCTTAGGTGTCCGGCTCCAGATCAGCCGATCTTCTGGCCGGTCTTCTCCCAGTCGGCGAGGAACGCCTTAAGGCCGTTGTCGGTGAGTGGGTGCTTGAACAATTGCCGGATCACCGCCGGCGGCGCGGTCATCACGTCGGCGCCAAGCTTGGCGGCATCGTGGACGTGGATCGGGTTGCGCACGCTGGCGACCAGGATCTCGGTCGCGAAATCGTAATTGTCGTAGATCAGCCGGATATCGGCGATCAGTTCCATGCCCGGATAGCCGACATCGTCGTGCCGCCCGACGAAGGGCGACACGAAGGTCGCCCCGGCCTTGGCCGCGAGCAGCGCCTGATTGGCCGAGAAGCAGAGCGTGACGTTCACCATCGTGCCGTCGCTCGTCAGCTTCTTGCACGTCTTGAGCCCGTCGACGGTGAGCGGCACCTTGACCGCGATATTGTCGGCGATCTTCCGCAATATCTCGGCCTCGCGCATCATCGCGTCATGCTCGGTCGCCACCACCTCGGCGGAGACGGGGCCTTCGACGATCCCGCAAATCTCCTTCACCACTTCGAGGAAATCGCGCCCCGCCTTGTGGATCAGCGAGGGATTGGTGGTGACGCCGTCGAGCAGCCCGGTCTCGGCCAGGTCGCGGATGTCGGCGGTGTCGGCGGTATCGACGAAGAATTTCATGATTCGGGCTTCCTGCGGGAGGTTCCCGAACCGCCTAACCGAACGCTTCCCCGGACGGCAACCTAGATCGCTCGCGCGGGCAGCGGCTGCGTGGCTGGATTGCGCCACAGGCCGAGCCCGGCGCTGAAGATCGCCCAGCCCGCCATCGTGAGCAGGACGCCGACGACATCCGCCGTCTCCTGCCCCTGACCGCGGCTCAGCAACGCATATTGCAGCGGCAGCAGCGCCACCGCCATCGCGATCAGCGTGGCATTGGCCCGGCGAAGCGGAGGGACCGGCAATGCCGGCCCCGACTGGAACCACCACAAGGCAAGCGCCAGCACCGCGCCCTTCACCGCCGGCGCGACGAGCGCGAGCGAGACGTCGATGCCGAGCGTGTCGCCCCGGAAGCGATAGCTCTCCGGCGCGGTCGCCACGTGGTAGATGGTGTCGGCGAGCATCAGCGCCAGCCAGGCGATCAGCACGATCCGGAACGCGCCGTTCGGCCGCCGCCAGCCCCACCAGAGCAGACCGACGCCGGTTCCCGCCATGAGCGCGGCATACCAGTAATCCCCGCTCATGCCGGCGCCGCCGAAGTTCAGGCCGAACAGGCCCGCGCCCCATTGATAACTTTCCCCGTCCATCGCGCCGCGCACGAACGGCAGCCAGGCCGTGACGAAGCCCAGCGTCAGCCAGCTCATCAGCAGCACATGGATGCGTCGCGCGGCGCGATAGCTCATGGCATTCTCCATGTGTATTGCTTACATAATACACTAATAAGCGACGAACACAATCCCCGGTTGCCTTTCGCCGCGCGGAACTCGATCTAGGGCGCCCATGTCCCGCGCCCGCCTGATCGTGATGAACTCGGCCCTCGGCCCGCTCGACTATCGGGTGCCGCAGGGCATGGCGGTGGCGCCGGGGTCGATCGTCGTCGCGCCGCTGGGGCCGCGCCAGCTCGTCGGCGTGGTGTGGGAGCCGGAGCGGCTGCCGGCGGAAGAGGTCGGCGACAATCGGCTGCGTCCGCTGCTCCACGCCTATGACCTGCCGCCGCTCGGCGCGCCGCTCAGGCGGCTGATCGAATGGACGTCCGATTATTATCTCGCGCCGATCGCCTCCGTGCTGCGCATGGCCCTGCCTTCCTCCGGCGCGCTGGAGGGCGCGCGGTCGATCACCGAATATCGCCTGACCGGCCATATCCCCGAGCGCCTCACCCCGCAGCGCGCGCAGGCGCTGGAGCGGATCGGCGAGCGGCAGGGGCTGGTGCGCGAGCTGGCGATCGTCGGCGGCGTGTCGGACGGGGTGATAAGGGGCCTGGTCAAGGCCGGGGCGATCGAGGCGGTCGAGGTGGCGATCGACGATCCCTTCCCGGCGCCGGACCCCGATCACGATCCGCCCGCGCTGGAGGCCGCGCAGGCCGACGCCGCCGCGACCCTGCGCGCGGCGGTGGACGCCCGCGCCTTCGCCCCCTTCCTGCTCGACGGCGTCACCGGATCGGGCAAGACCGAGGTCTATTTCGAGGCCATCGCGGAGGCGATCCGCGCGGGCCGCCAGACCCTCGTCCTGCTCCCCGAAATCGCGCTGACCGAGCCCTTCCTGAAGCGTTTCGCGGCGCGCTTCGGGCATGAGCCGGTCGCCTGGCATTCCGGCCTGCGCCAGTCCCAGCGCCGCCGCGCCTGGCGCGCCATCGCCAGCGGCGAGGCGCTGGTCACCGTCGGCGCACGCTCCTCGCTCTTCCTGCCCTATCGCAATCTGGGCCTGATCGTCGTCGATGAGGCGCACGAGGCGAGCTTCAAGCAGGAGGACGGCGTCCAGTATCACGCCCGCGACGTGGCGGTGATGCGGGCCAAGCTGGAGGAGGCGCCCGTCATCCTCGCCTCCGCCACGCCGGCGATCGAGACGCGGCATATGGTGGACAGCGGCACCTATGCCGAATTGCGCCTGCCCGACCGCTTCGGCGGCGCGCGCCTGCCCGACATGGCGGCGCTCGACCTGCTCGCCGATCCGCCCCCGCGCGGGCGCTGGCTCGCGCCGGAGCTGGTCAAGGCGCTGGAGGAGAATCTGGCGGCGGAGGAGCAGAGCCTGCTCTTCCTCAACCGGCGCGGCTATGCCCCGCTCACCCTGTGCCGCCATTGCGGCTACCGCTTCCAGTGCCCGAACTGCACCGCCTGGATGGTCGAGCACCGCTTCACCCACCGGCTCGCCTGTCACCATTGCGGCCATGTCATGCCCGCCCCCCATGCCTGCCCGGATTGCGGCGAGGAGGACAGCCTGGTCGCCTGCGGCCCCGGCGTCGAGCGGATCGCCGACGAGGTCGCCGCGCTCTTCCCGGACGCCCGCACCGCCATCGTCACCTCCGACACGATCTGGTCCCCGGCCAAGGCGGCGGAGTTCGTCGCGCGGATGGAAGCGGGCGAGATCGACATCGTCATCGGCACCCAGCTCGTCACCAAGGGATACCATTTCCCGAACCTGACCCTGGTCGGCGTCGTCGATGCCGATCTCGGCCTGTCGGGCGGCGATCTGCGCGCCGCCGAGCGGACCTTTCAGCAGATTCAACAAGTGTCAGGGCGCGCCGGGCGCGGCGAGAAGCATGGCCGCGTCCTCGTCCAGACCCACGATCCCGCCGCGCCGGTCATGCAGGCGCTGATCGGCGGCGACGCGGACGGCTTCTACGCGGCCGAAACCGCGGCGCGGCGCGAAGCGGGCATGCCGCCCTTCGGCCGCCTGGCGGCGATCATCGTCTCGTCCGAGGATCAGGCCGAGGCCGCCGAGGCCGCGCGCCTGATCGGCCGAAGCGCGCCGGCGCAGGACAATATGATCGTCTTCGGCCCCGCCCCCGCCCCGCTCGCGATGCTGCGCGGCCGCCACCGCCACCGCCTGCTCGTCCACGCCGCGCGCAGCGTGCCGGTGCAGGAGATTATCCGGGAGTGGCTCGGCGCCCTCCAATTCCCGCGCGGCGTGCGGGTGGCGGTGGATGTCGATCCCTATTCCTTCCTGTAGGACGCCCCTCTAGAAACGGCGACGGAGGTCGAATGGGTCGTTACCTGCTGCTGCTGGCGATGCTGCTCGCTTTTGCCACCCCCGCGCGCGCCGACGATATTTCGGCGGCGGGGCGCTCGGTGGTGCGGGTCGTGGTGGTCGCGTTCGAGGATGGCGAGGTGGTCGGCTTCGGCCATGGCAGCGGCTTCGCGGTCGCGCCCAACCGGATCGTCACCAACGCCCATGTCGTGGCGCAGGCGGCGCAGCAGCAGGAGGGGCTGAACGTCGCCGTCGGCGTGGTCCCGTCGGAAGGTAGTCAGGCGTTTCGCGCGCGCGTCCTCACCGTCGATCCCGCCCGCGATCTCGCCCTGATCGAGATCGCCGAGGGCGGACGCTTCCCGCCGCTGCCGCTCTATACCGGTCCGCTCGCCGACGGGGCGGCCGTCACCGCTCTGGGCTATCCGGGCAATGTCGATCTCGCCACCGCCCAGTCGGCACAGGATTATATCACGCCGCTGCCGCCCACCCGGTCGACCGGCATCTTCTCCAACGCGCGCACGATCAACGGCATCGCCACCCTGCTCCACACCGCCAATATCGCGCGCGGCAACAGCGGCGGCCCGCTGCTCGATCCGTGCGGCCGGGTGCTCGGCGTCAACACGCTCATCACCCGCAATCAGGAAGGCGACGCGTCCTTCGCCTTCGCGGTGGCCAATCGCGAGCTGACCGCCTTCCTGCAGGGCGCGGCGCAACCGTTCGCCGCCGCCTCCGGCCCCTGCATCAGCATGGCTGATCGGCTAAGCCAGGATCGCGATCGCGCCGAAGCGGAAGAACGCGCGCGCGATGCCGCCGCCCAACGCGCCCGCGACGAACGCGCCGAGATGCTCGCGGCGATACAGGATTCGCGCGAAACCGGGCTCGCCGTCGCCGCGCTGATGCTGGCGCTGGCGCTGATCGTGTTCGGCGCGGCCGGCGTCCTGTGGATCAAGAACCGGAATCGCCCTGCCGCGATCCTGGCCGGCATTGGTGGGCTGCTGATCGTCGCGGCGATCGTCGTCTTCCTCGCGAGGCCGAATCGTGACGATGCGGATGCCGCGCCGGCCCGCGAAGGCGACAGCGCCGAAGCCGCGCCGGAAAGCCGCTTCGCCGGGCGCAATCTGTGCCGCCTCGTGCCGGACCGCAGCCGCGTCACGCTGTCGTCGACCGACGACGTGACGCTGGAATGGTCGGACAGCGGCTGCGTCAACGGCCGCACGCAATATGCCCGGGCCGGCGATGTCTGGACCCGCATCCTGGTGCCGGACGGCGAGCCGGCCGTCTCGGTGCTCGAATTCCGTCCGGCGCGCGGCGAATATGTCGTCAATCGCTATCAACTGGGCGCAGTGGAGATGGAGCGGGTGCGCGGCTTGCGGCGCGGCGTCGATCTCAAATCCTGCGGCGCCGACGACGAGGCGCGCGCCATCCTGACCGACCAGCAGCGCGAGATCGGCACCGCTTTGCCCAGCCTGCCGAACGAGCGGCTGGTCTACCAGTGCGAGAATCAGCGGGGCGACTAGAGTCGTTTTCAGCCTCGCTGAGTCGGCGCCGCTCCTGTTTCAGCAAAGCTGAAACAGACTCTAGGCGCTTCGCTCCTTCGCCAGCAGCCTTTCCTTGCGCGCCAGCCCATAGGCATAGCCGCCGAGCGTGCCGTCGGTGCGGATGACGCGGTGGCAGGGGATGAGGACCGCGACAGCGTTGTCGCCATTGGCGCTGCCCGCCGCGCGCACCGCCTTCGGCCTGCCGACCGCGGCGGCGATCTGGGCATAGGTGCGCGTCTCGCCCGGCGGAATCCGCGTCAATTCGCGCCATACCGCCTCCTGGAAGGCGGTGCCGCGCACGTCGAGCGGCAGGTCGTGCGGCTTTTCCGGCGCGTTCACCGCCGCGACCGTCCGGCACAGCAGATCGGCCAGCGCCGCGCCGCCGGGCTCGATGACGGCATTGGGAAAGCGGCGGTGCAACTCCCCCTCCTCCTCGTCGAAGGACAAGCGACAGATGCCTTTATCGGTCGCCGCGACCAGCATCGTGCCGAGATCGGTCTCGGCGGTCGCCCAGCGGATCGTCGCGCCGCGCCCGCCGTCGCGCCAGGCGGAAGGCGTCATGCCCAGCCGCCCCTTCGCCTCGGCATAGAAGCGCGCCGGGCCGGAATAACCGGCATCGTAGATCGCGTCGGTGATCCGGCCATTGTCGGCCAAGGCAGCCTCGGCCCGGCGCGCGCGCAGCGTCCGGTAATAGGCCGCCGGAGTCACGCCCGTGGCCCGCTTGAACAGGCGATGGAAATGATGCGGCGAATAGCCCGCCTCTGCCGCCAGCGCGTCCAGCGAAGGCGCCTCCTCGGCAGCGCGGAAAAGCGCATAGGCCCGCGCCAGCGCCGCTTCCTCGCGGTTCACATCGTCGGGCGCGCAGCGCTTGCAGGGCCGCAGCCCCGCCGATCGCGCCTCCGCCCCGGTCGCGAAGAAGCGGACATTCTCGCGCTTCGGATGCCGCGCTGCGCAGGACGGGCGACAATAGATGCCGGTCGAGAGGACCCCGGTGACGAAGCGTCCGTCCATCGTCCGGTCGCGCGCCATCACGGCCGCCCAGGCCTTTTCGTCGGAAATGGGCGCGGGATCGTTCACGGCAGGCGATCTATATCTATCGATGCGGGTTGCAAGGGTCGCCATCGCTCAATCCCTCTCAATCCGCGCCGCGAAGCAGCCATGCGCGGCATTGTGGGCATGAATGGTCGCGATCTCCGGCCGCTCGAACAGCGCCCTGATCTTCGCGTCGGCCTCGCCCGGCAGGGCGAGCAGCGCGCCGCGCAGCATCCCTTCGGCATCGAAGCCGCGCAGGGAGATCGGGCGCCCGACGAAGACCGGCGGAGTCTCGTCGACATAGGCGGCGGACGCATCGGCACCTTCGCGCACGTAAATGGCGTAAGCCGCGCGATAGGGATTACCGACGTCGTGCGAGACGTGGTTCAGAAGAATCAGCGTCTCACCTTCGCGAGCGTCCTCCAGCGTGATCCGGCATGGATAGCCGGTCGGCGAATCCGCCGTGACGCGCCGCGCGCTGCGGGCCGCCAGCGCCTCGTCGCTCATCGCGAACAGCGGCTCGAAAGCCTCCGGCGCCAGCCCTTCGATTCGGTAGGTCATGAGGTTCAATCTCCTTGGGTCAGGGCGTCTTTCTGCCCGATCCCGCGCCCCCGCGCGTCCCGGCGCTTGCTTTCAAAGCGCGCCGCCTTGCATCGCAGCAAAGCCCCTGCTACGGCGCCCGCGACCCACGGGGGGCGCTGCGCGCGCTCACAACCCGACGGGGCCAAAAATCCGATCCAGGAGTCGACACGCGCGTGGATATTTCCGGCGGCATTCAGGCAAGCCTCGCGGGCCGTTACGCCCTCGCATTGTTCGAGCTTGCCCGCGATGAGAACAAGCTCGATGCGGTCGCGGCCGATCTCGCCGCGCTGCGCACGGCGCTCGACGAATCCGATGATTTCAAGGCGCTGACGACCAGCCCGCTGATCGGCCGGCAGGAGACCGTGCAGGCCGCCGCCGCGACCGCCAAAGCGATGAAGCTGAACGACATCACCGCGAAGTTCCTCGGCGTGCTGGCGACCAACCGGCGCCTCGCCCAGCTCGGCGCGATCATCCGCGCCTTCAATCTCCTCGCCGCCCGTCATCGCGGCGAGATCAGCGCCGAAGTCACCTCCGCCTATCCGCTCGATGCGGGCCAGGTGGATGCGCTGAAGGCCAATCTGAAGAGCCGCTACGGCACCGACATCGCCGTCGAATCGCGCGTCGACCCCGCCATCCTGGGCGGCCTGGTCGTCAAGGTCGGCAGCCAGATGATCGACGGCTCCATCCGCACCAAACTCAACACGCTCGCGCAAGCGATGAAAGGCTAGAAATGGACATCCGCGCCGCTGAAATCTCCAAGGTCATTCGCGATTCGATCGCGAATTTCGGCACCGAGGCCCAGGTCTCCGAAGTCGGCACCGTGCTGTCGGTCGGCGACGGCATCGCCCGCGTTCACGGGCTGGACAGCGTCCAGGCCGGCGAGATGGTCGAGTTCGAAGGCGGCATCAAGGGCATGGCGCTGAACCTGGAGGCCGACAATGTCGGCGTCGTGATCTTCGGCTCGGACGCCGCGATCACGGAAGGGTCGACCGTCAAGCGCACCCAGACGATCGTGGACGTTCCCGTCGGCAAGGGCCTGTTGGGGCGCGTCGTCGATGGCCTCGGCAACCCGATCGACGGCAAGGGCCCGATCGAGGCGACCGAGCGCCGCCGCGTCGAGGTGAAGGCGCCGGGCATCATCCCGCGCAAGTCGGTCCATGAGCCGGTGCAGACCGGCCTCAAGGCGCTCGACGCGCTCGTGCCCGTCGGCCGCGGCCAGCGCGAGCTGATCATCGGCGATCGCCAGACCGGCAAGACCGCCGTCGCGCTCGATACCTTCATCAACCAGAAGCAGGTCAATTCGGGCAAGGACGAGAGCCAGAAGCTCTACTGCATCTATGTCGCGGTCGGCCAGAAGCGCTCGACCGTCGCCCAGATCGTCCGCGCGCTGGAGGAGAATGGCGCGATGGAATATTCCATCGTCGTCGCCGCCACCGCCTCGGAGCCGGCGCCGCTCCAGTTCCTCGCGCCCTATACCGGCTGCACGATGGGCGAATATTTCCGCGACAACGGCATGCATGCCGTCATCGTCTATGACGATCTCTCCAAGCAGGCCGTCGCCTATCGCCAGATGTCGCTGCTGCTGCGCCGTCCGCCGGGCCGCGAAGCCTATCCGGGCGACGTCTTCTATCTCCACAGCCGCCTGCTCGAGCGCGCCGCCAAGCTCAACGACGACAATGGCAACGGCTCGCTGACCGCGCTGCCGATCATCGAAACGCAGGCCGGCGACGTCAGCGCCTACATCCCGACCAACGTGATCTCGATCACCGACGGCCAGATCTTCCTCGAGACGGAATTGTTCTTCCAGGGCATCCGCCCGGCGATCAACGTCGGTCTCTCGGTGTCGCGCGTCGGCTCCTCGGCGCAGACCAAGGCGATGAAGAAGGTCGCCGGCTCGATCAAGCTGGAGCTGGCCCAGTATCGCGAGATGGCCGCCTTCGCCCAGTTCGGCTCCGACCTCGACGCCTCGACCCAGCGCCTGCTCAACCGCGGCGCCCGGCTGACCGAGCTGCTCAAGCAGCCGCAATTCAGCCCGATGCCGGTCGAGGAGCAGGTCGTGTCGATCTTCGCCGGCGTGAACGGCTTCATCGACAGCGTGCCGACCGACGCGGTCACCCGTTTCGAGAGCGCGCTCCTGTCGCACGTCCGCAGCGATCACGCCGATGTGCTCGCCACGATCCGCGACACCAAGACGCTCGACGACGACACTTCTGCCAAGCTGAAGTCGATCGTCGGCGATTTCGTGAAGACGTTTGCTTGATCCTGTTCCCCGGCGAAGGCCGGGGTCCAGGCGGCGCTCCCGCGCCGTTCTTTATCTAGGACTGGGCCCCGGCCTTCGCCGGGGAACGACAGAGGAATAGATGGCCAGCCTCAAGGCGCTCAAGAACCGGATCGCGTCGGTCAAGTCGACGCAGAAGATCACCAAGGCGATGAAGATGGTCGCCGCCGCCAAGCTGCGCCGCGCGCAGCAGGCGGCCGAGGCCGCGCGTCCCTATTCCGAGCGCATGGCGGGCGTGATGGCGAGCCTGGCCGGTTCGATCCAGCCCGGCCCGCAAAGCCCCAAGCTGCTCGCCGGCACCGGCAAGGACGACACGCATCTGCTCGTCGTCGCCACGTCCGATCGCGGCCTCGCCGGCGCGTTCAATTCGAACATCGTGCGCGCCGCCCGCCGCAAGGCGGAGGAGCTGCAGGCCGAGGGCAAGAGCGTCTATTTCTACCTGGTCGGCCGCAAGGGCCGCGCGGTGATCCAGCGCGTCTTCCCCAAGCAGATCATCCACCAGCACGACACCAGCGCGATCAAGTTCGTCTCCTTCGCCGACGCGGCCGAGATCGCGAACGACATCGTCGATCGCTACACGACCGACGGCATCGACGTCGTCCATCTCTTCTACGCCAGGTTCCAGTCGGCCCTGGTCCAGGAGCCGGTCGCGCAGCAGATCATTCCGGTTCCGCCGGTCGAAGCCGAAGGCAAGGCCGCCGAGGGCGTTCCCGCCGCGATCGAATATGAGCCGGACGAGGACGAGATCCTCGCCGAGCTTTTGCCACGCAATGTCGCGGTCCAGGTCTTCCGGGCCTTGCTCGAGAACGCCGCTTCGGAGCAGGGCAGCCGCATGACCGCCATGGACAATGCGACTCGCAATGCCGGCGACATGATCAACCGGTTGAGCATCGAATATAACCGCACCCGTCAGGCGGCCATCACCAAGGAGCTGATCGAGATCATCTCCGGAGCGGAGGCCCTGTAACATGACGAAATATTCCGTGCTCGCTTTCGCGCTGGTCTCCAGCGCCGCGTTCGCCCAGACGGCGGCGCCGACCGCCGCGCAGTTCCAGGCCGCTTTGGCCGACGCCTGCCCGCAGCCGCGCCAGGCGACGCGCAACATCGCCTGCACGCTCGATGACGAAGGCTCCGTCCAGTATAGCTGCCGCTACGAGGCGCAGGGCGCGGACGGGCGCTGGGCGCCACAGACCGCCATTTTGCAGCGCGCCGAAGGCCAGTGGGTCTGGATCGACGGCCCGACGCGCTGCGACGACACCAACCCCGAATTGAACTGAGCAGGAAACGAGAACATGGCCACCGCCGCTAAGACCGCCAAGCCCCGCGCGACCAAGAAGGCCGCCGCCACGCCGGCCGCGACCGCCGGCACCGCCACCGGCCGCGTCAGCCAGGTGATCGGCGCCGTCGTCGACGTCACCTTCGATGGCGCGCTGCCCCACATCCTCTCCGCGCTGGAGACGGACAATGGCGGCAACCGCCTCGTCCTCGAGGTCGCCCAGCATCTCGGCGAGAACACCGTCCGCACGATCGCGATGGACGCGACCGACGGCCTCACCCGCGGTCAGCCGGTGACCGACACCGGCTCGCAGATCCGCGTGCCCGTCGGCCCACGCACTTTGGGCCGCATCCTCAACGTCGTCGGCGAGCCGATCGACGAGCGCGGCCCGGTCGACACCGATCTCACCGCCCCGATCCACGCCGAGGCCCCGCTGTTCGTCGACCAGTCGACCGAGACCAGCATCCTCGTCACCGGCATCAAGGTCATCGACCTGCTCGCGCCTTATGCGAAGGGCGGCAAGATCGGCCTGTTCGGCGGCGCCGGCGTGGGCAAGACCGTGCTCATCCAGGAGCTGATCAACAACATCGCGAAGGGCCATGGCGGCACCTCGGTGTTCGCCGGCGTCGGCGAGCGCACCCGCGAGGGCAACGATCTCTATCACGAGTTCCTCGACGCGGGCGTCATCGCCAAGGACAAGGACGGCAATCCGACGCCGGACGGTTCCAAGGTGGCGCTGGTCTTCGGCCAGATGAACGAGCCGCCGGGCGCCCGCGCCCGCGTCGCCCTCTCGGGCCTCACCATCGCCGAATATTTCCGCGACCAGGAGGGCCAGGACGTGCTCTTCTTCGTCGACAACATCTTCCGCTTCACCCAGGCGGGCTCGGAAGTGTCGGCGCTCCTCGGCCGCATTCCCTCGGCGGTGGGTTACCAGCCGACCTTGTCCACGGACATGGGTGCGCTGCAGGAGCGGATCACCTCGACCAACAAGGGCTCGATCACCTCGGTGCAGGCGATCTACGTGCCGGCGGACGATCTCACCGATCCCGCCCCGGCCACCTCGTTCGCCCACCTCGACGCCACGACCGTGCTGTCGCGCGCCATTTCGGAGCTGGGCATCTACCCTGCCGTCGATCCGCTCGATTCCACCAGCCGCGTGCTGGAGCCGCGCACCGTCGGCCAGGAGCATTACGAGACCGCCCGTCAGGTTCAGGAAACGCTGCAGAAGTACAAGTCGCTGCAGGACATCATCGCGATCCTGGGCATGGACGAGCTCTCCGAGGAGGACAAGCTGACCGTCCAGCGCGCCCGCAAGATCCAGCGCTTCCTGTCGCAGCCCTTCCACGTCGCCGAGGTCTTCACCGGCATCCCCGGCAAGTTCGTGTCGATCGAGGATACGGTCGCGAGCTTCAAGGCGGTGGTGAACGGCGAATATGACCACCTTCCCGAAGCGGCCTTCTACATGGTCGGCGGCATCGAGGAAGCGGTCGCCAAGGCCGAGAAGCTGGCGCAGGACGCGTAAGGCAGATGGCCGACCTTCACTTCGAGCTGGTCACCCCGGAAAAGCTGGTCCGGTCCGAGGACGTCCACATGGTGGTCGTCCCGGGCACGGAGGGCGATTTCGGCGTGCTGGCCGGCCATGCGCCGGTCATGTCGACGATCCGCGCCGATGCCGAGCTGGCGGTCTACAAGACCCAAGGGGGCGAGCCGGAACGCATTCGCGTCGAGGGCGGCTTCGCCGAGGTCAACGACAAGGGGCTGACCGTTCTCGCGGAGAAGGCCGGGGCCTGATCCGGACGAACCGCGGCCCCGCCCGTTCGGGGGCGATTATCTCGGTCCGGCGCGTTCCGTCATGCCGCCCAGGCAGCCGGTGTTCATGTCCCGGCTGACGACATCCATCTGCTGCCCGACGGTTTCGTCCAGCTCCTGGTCGATGGATTGCCCGTTGCGGGCCGCTTCCCACTGCCGCGCGGTGCGGCAAATCCGCTGCGTGCTCATCCGCGATCCGGACCGCTCGATCCGGCGACAGATCATCCTGTTGCCGGCATCGGACCGGTCGTTGCCCGCATTTTCCGAAGCCGACGAACCGGCCAATGCGGGAGCGGCGGGCAGCACGGCGATGGCGGCAGCCGCCAATGCGAACGCGAATCTGCGCATGGAATTCCCCTAGCTAGCGATATTGTCCGCTTATATGTCGCACGATAGGGCGCGCCTGACAATATTTGGGACAACTCAATCCGGTGTTTCGGCGATGATCGGGGCCCTTTGCGCGCGCCACAGCCACAGTCCGCCTGCCACGATCAGCGCCGATCCCGCCGCCATGGCCGTCGTCGGCACGTCGCCGAACAACGCGATCCCCGCCGCCGTCGCCACCAGCAGCTGCACATAGGTCATCGGCGCCACCGTGGCCGCGGTCGCAAGCTCGGTCGCCCGGAAGATGAACCAATGCCCCATCGTCGCGGTCACCGCCACCACGGCGCAACGCGTCACCACCGTCCAGTCCGGCAGGGAGAGCGTCAGCGACGGGGCGCCCGACAGATGCCCCGCCAGCGCCATGGCGAGCAGCACCGGTACCGCCGTCAGCGCGACAAGCCATTGCATCACGAAGACGGGGGCGAGTCCCGCTCCGCGCCGGTTCAGCATGATGAGCGCCGCCATGCCCACGGCGGCGACGAGCGGCAGGAGCGCCTCGGCGCCGAAGGCCAGCACATTGGGTCGGAGGATCAACAACACGCCGGCGCTGGCGAGCAGGATCGACATCTTCATGCCGCCCGGCGCCCGCTCGCGCAGCAGGAGAATGGAGAGCGCCACCGTCCAGACCGGGCTGGTGAAGACGATCGCGGTCGCGTCCGCCAGCGGCATCACCATCACGCCCAGAAAGAAGCCGCAGGTCGCCATCGCCACCGCCGCGCCGCGCCCGAACTGAAGCATGGGCCGGGGAAAGACGAAGCCGGCGCGCCCGTAACGCAACGCCACCAGTGCAGTGAGCCCGAGCGCGCCGAACACATAGCGCAGCGCCGCGATCGCGCTGCCCGCCCACTGCCCAGCCATCGTCTTCACCACGGCATCGCCGACCGAGAGCATGGCAAAGCCGGCCAACGCCATCAGCAGAGCGGTTCGGGCGGTCGTCGCGGCCATGCCGCCCCTTCGGGCCGGGTTAGGTGTTTGTCAAAGTTTCCGACTTATTCACCATTTCGACCTAGGGAAATTTCAACTCCGGAACGGCAAGGTTCGCTGGCTTATGGGTGCGTTTGGACGACGGAACGGCATGGGAGGCGCCGGCGGGCGGCCGAGCTTCGGCACGGCTGCGCCGATGAAGGGGCCCGCGCCCGCGCGCACGAGCGAGGGCGGCGAGCAGTTTCCGCCGATCGAATCCCTGCCCGAAGCTGCCGTCGAGGAGACGGCAGCGCCGCTCGACCGCAGTCCGACCGGAGCGATGGCTCGCCTCGACGACCGCCAGGCGCAATCGGGCGCCCAGGGCTCGTCGAAGAATGAGGGCTTCGAGGCTTCGATCCACCGGATCAAGGAGCAGGTTCTCCCGCGTTTGCTGGAGCGCGTCGATCCGGAAGCCGCCGCCACGCTCTCCAAGGACGAGCTGGCCGAGGAATTCCGTCCGATCATCGGCGAGGTGCTCGCCGAGCTGAAGATCAACCTGAACCGGCGCGAGCAGTTCGCGCTGGAAAAGGTGCTGGTGGACGAACTGCTGGGCCTCGGCCCGCTCGAGGAGCTGCTCAACGATCCCGATGTCAGCGACATCATGGTGAACGGTCCGCAGCAGACCTATATCGAAAAGAAGGGCAAGCTTTCGATCGCCTCGATCCAGTTCCGCGACGAGGAGCATCTGCTCCAGATCGCCCAGCGGATCGTCAACAAGGTCGGCCGCCGCGTCGATCAGACCACGCCGCTCGCCGACGCCCGCCTTCAGGACGGCAGCCGCGTCAACGTCATCATCCCGCCGCTCTCCCTGCGCGGCACTGCCATCTCGATTCGTAAATTCTCCGAAAAGCCGATCACGCTCGACATGATGCGCGGCTTCGGCTCGATGTCGGAGAAGATGGCGACGGTGCTCAAGATCGCCGGCGCGAGCCGCATGAACGTCATCATCTCGGGCGGCACCGGCTCGGGCAAGACGACGATGCTTAACGCCCTTTCCAAGCTGATCGATCCGGGCGAGCGCGTCATCACGATCGAGGACGCGGCCGAGCTTCGGCTGCAGCAGCCGCACTGGCTGCCGCTCGAAACGCGTCCGCCGAACCTGGAAGGGCAAGGCGCGATCACGATCCGCGATCTCGTCATCAACGCGCTGCGTATGCGTCCGGACCGGATCATCCTCGGCGAGATTCGCGGCAGCGAGTGCTTCGATCTGCTCGCCGCGATGAACACCGGCCATGACGGCTCGATGGCGACGCTCCACTCCAACTCTCCGCGCGAATGCCTCGCGCGTATGGAGAACATGGTGATGATGAGCGACATCAAGGTGCCGAAGGAAGCGATCTCCCGGCAGATCGCCGATTCCGTGGACCTCATCGTCCAGGTGAAGCGCCTGCGCGACGGTTCCCGCCGCACCACCAACATCACCGAAGTGATCGGCATGGAAGGCGACGTGATCGTCACCCAGGAACTGTTCAAGTTCGAATATCTGGACGAGACGCCCGACGGCAAGATCATCGGCGAATATCGGAGCATGGGCCTGCGTCCCTACACGCTGGAAAAGGCCAAGATGTTCGGCTTCGACCAACCGTATCTGGAAGCATGTTTGTAGGTCGAGCCTCCAGACCGGGCTCTCACGGTCCACACATTTACCGCTCCGTCACCTTCCCAATGTAAATTCCGCGATATGAGCGCCGCCTTCAAAATCACCTGCGATCCCGATCGCGATCTGATCCGCATCGCGATGTCCGGTTTCTTCACGCCGGCCGATATCGCCGCTTTTTTCGAGGCGCGGCGCCAGGCTCATGCCCGGCTGCGCTGCGGCCCGAACCGGCACCTGACGCTGAACGACTTGCGCGGCATGAAGATTCAGCCGAGCGAATCGGTCGCCGCTTTCCGCGATCTGCTGTCGGACCCGGCCTATCGCTCCCGCCGCCTCGCCTTCGTCGTCGCATCGACCCTGGCACGCGGCCAGCTCGCCCGCGCCCTTACCGGCCGCGACGCCCGTTTTTTCGAGGATCCGCGCGAAGCCGAAACCTGGTTGCTGGGCGCAGAGGAAGAGGACATGCCGCTCCGCCGCGCGGCGGGCTAGCACGGCGCCCGCCTCAGCGGTGCATCGCCAGAATCGTGAATCCGATCGCTGCGAACAGGGCCGCGACCTGGATGCCGCGCCAGGGAATCCAGCCGGGATCGTCCAGATTCGCGCGCCGCGTCCGCCGCCATTCGGCCAGGCCTGCGACCAGCACGACCAGCAAAGCGGCGATGTCGCCCGCCCACATCCATTCTTGCGTCGTCATGCCCGCTCCGTCATGGGCTATCCCATAACCGATATCTAGGGAGAGACGCATGATCCGCCAGGCCCCCGTTCGCCGCATCGCCGCTTTCGCGGGCGGAGCAGCCTTGCTCGCCGCCGCCGCCGCCATCGCCGCGCAGGACCATTCCGGTCATGGCGGCCAGGACCATTCCGCCCATGCCGGCCATCAGGACTGGCACCACGCGCTTCATGCCGCGGTCGCCGCCGACACGCGCACGCCCGCCAATGTCGCGCGCGATCGCTATCGCCATCCGATGGAGACGCTCGCCTTCTTCGGCGTGCGGCCGACCGACACCGTGGTCGAAATCTGGCCGGGCGGCGGCTGGTACACCGAAATCCTCGCGCCTTACGTCACTCAGGGCGGCGGCACCTATTATGCCGCCGCGATGGGCGAGAACGGCCATAACGGCGTGCGCCGGCTGATGGCCGCCAATGCCGGGCTCTACGGCAACATCCGCACCGCCGCCTTCCCCGCCTGGGAGGCGAGCGAGACGCGCGTGCCGAACGGCACCGCCGACGTCGTCGTCACCTTCCGCAACGTCCACAACTGGCGAATGGGCTATCAGCGCGACAGCCAGCCTTATGGCGAAGAGGCGTTTCGCCAGATGTTCGCGATGCTGCGCCCGGGCGGCACGCTCGGCGTGGTCGATCATCGCCTGCCCGAAAACGCCGACGACGAGCGCGAGCGGACCAGCGGCTATGTGAAGGTCTCGGCCGTGCGCCGCATGGCCGAGGCGGCGGGCTTCCGCTTCGTCGAAGCCTCGGAGATCAACGCCAATCCGCGCGACACCGCCGATTGGCCGCGCGGCGTGTGGACGCTGCCGCCCACCTTCCGGCTCGGCGACGAAGACCGCGAGCGCTATGCCGCGATCGGCGAGAGCGACCGGATGACGCTCCGCTTCGTCAAACCGGAATAAGGGTCAGTCGCCCAGCTTGTCGAGCTTCGTCTGGAGCGCGGCGAGCTGGGCCTTCAATTCGGCCAGCTCGCTCTTCGTGTCGCTCCCGGCCTCGGCGCGGGGCGCCGCCGGGGCGGCCTTGCCGGACGCGGCGGCGGTGAACATCTCCATGTTGCGCCGCGCCAGCTCGGCGAAGGGATTGGCGGCCAGCGCGCCGGCCATCGCGTCGCGCAGCTGGCTCTGGTTGCGCTGCAGCGCATCGAGGCTCGCTTCCAGATATTGCGGCACGATCCCCTGCATCTGATCGCCGTACATGCCGATCAGCTGCCGCAGGAAATTGACCGGCAGCATCTCCGATCCGCGCGCTTCCTCGTCCATGATGATCTGGGTGAGGACGGAGCGGGTGATGTCCTCGCCGCTCTTGGCATCGACCACCTTGAAGTCGCGCTTCTGGCGGACCATCTGCGCGAGCCGCTCCAAAGTGATATAGGCCGAACTTTCGGTGTCATAGAGGCGCCGGTTCGCATATTTCTTGATGATGACGATATCGTCATCGGACCGGGAAGCCGCCATGCCGAACTCCTTTGCTGCGGGAGACAGTGCTCTAGCACCATCTTTTGCCGCGCCGCAACACAGGCCGCGCCCCCTGCCGCTTTTCCTCTCCATGCTGCAGGCAGAAACCGCAGCAAATCCGAAGCGTCTGCGGCGCGCGCTGGCCGGTCTGGCGCGCTATCAGCAGGCCGAACGCATCCCGCCGCCCGCGCCGATGCCGGCGATCGCGACGGCGGAGGGCGCGAGGCTGCGCGACTATGGCGGCGAAGGGCCGTTCGTGCTGTTCGTCCCCTCGCTGATCAATCCGCCCACCGTGCTCGATCTCGGCGAGCGCTCCCTGCTGCGCTGGCTCGCGGCGCGCGGGCATCGCGTGCTGCTGCTCGACTGGGGCTGGCCGGACGCGGCGCGAAGCACCCTCTCCGTCGCCGGCCATGTCGAACGCATCCTGCTGCCGCTGATGGCGGAATTGGGCGAGCCGGTCGATCTTGTCGGCTATTGCCTGGGCGGGACGATGGCCGCCGCAGCCGCCCGCCCCGGCCGCGCGCGGAGTCTCGCGACGATCGCCGCGCCCTGGCATTTCAATGGGTTCGATGACGAATCGCGCGCCGCGCTCGCCCGGCTCTGGGACCAGTCGCGCGCCGTGGCGGACACGCTCGGCGTGCTGCCGATGGAGGTGCTGCAAAGCGCCTTCTGGAATCTCGACCCGGCGCGCACCGTCGCCAAGTTCGAGGCGTTCGCGGCCATGACGGGCGACGCGGCCGCCGCTTTCGTCGCGCTCGAGGACTGGGCCAATGACGGCCCGCCCCTCCCGAAGGCGGCAGCGCGCGAGATGATGGAGGATCTGTTCGGCGCCGACCTCACCGGCACCGGCGCCTGGCGAGTGGCGGGCGAGGTGGTCGATCCCGCGCGGATCCCCGCGCCGATGCTGCACATCGTCTCCACCACCGATCGCATCGTTCCCCATGCCAGCGCCTTCCGCGCCGGCGAACGGCTGGACCTCGCGCTCGGCCATGTCGGCATGGTGGTGGGATCGCGCGGCCGCGACGCGCTGTGGCAACCGCTCGCCGCATGGCTTTCCCGCACCGCAGCAAAGTGCTAGCCCTCGCGTGAAAGTTTCACATCCGAAGAGGCCCGATTCCATGACAGACGTCGTCATCACCGCCGCCAAGCGCACCCCGGTTGGCTCGTTCCTCGGCAGCTTCGCCGCAACGCCCGCGCACGAGCTCGGCCGGGTCGCGATCGAAGCCGCGCTCGCGCAGGCCGGCGTCGCGCCGGACGAGGTCTCGGAGGTGATCCTGGGCCAGGTGCTGACCGCCGCGCAGGGCCAGAATCCCGCCCGCCAGGCGTCGATGGCGGCGGGCGTGCCGAAGGAGATACCGGCCTGGGGGCTTAACCAGGTCTGCGGCTCCGGCCTGCGCGCCGTCGCGCTCGCCGCCCAGGCGATCCAGACCGGCGATTCCGCGATCGTCGTCGCCGGCGGGCAGGAGAGCATGAGCCTCTCCGCCCACGCCCAGCATCTGCGCGGCGGCACCAAGATGGGCGGCCTCGAGCTGATCGACACGATGATCAGGGACGGCCTCACCGACGTCTTCAACGGCTATCACATGGGCATCACCGCCGAGAACCTCGCCGAGCAATATCAGATCACCCGCGACGAGCAGGACGCCTTCGCCACCGCATCCCAGAACAAGGCCTCCGCCGCCCGTGCCGCCGGCCGGTTCAGCGACGAAATCGCCGCCGTGACCGTGAAGAGCCGCAAGGGCGAAACCGTCGTCGACACCGACGAATATATCCGCGACGGCGTCGAGCAGGCTGGCCTTGCCGGCCTGCGCCCCGCCTTCAAGAAGGACGGCACCGTCACCGCCGCCAACGCCTCCGGCCTCAACGACGGCGCCGCCGCGCTCGTGCTGATGAGCCGCGAAGAGGCCGAGCGGCGCGGCGCCCCGATCCTCGCCCGCGTCGCCTCCTGGGCCAGCGCCGGTGTCGATCCCTCGATCATGGGCATCGGCCCCGTGCCCGCCACGAAGCGCGCGCTGGAAAAGGCCGGCTGGACCATCGGCGATCTCGATCTCATCGAAGCCAACGAGGCCTTCGCCGCCCAGGCGCTCGCCGTCGGCAAGGAGCTGGGCTGGGACGCGGACAGGGTCAACGTCAACGGCGGCGCCATCGCCATCGGCCACCCGATCGGCGCCAGCGGCGCGCGCGTGCTGACCACGCTCATCTACGAAATGGGCAAGCGCGACGCGAAGAAAGGTCTCGCCACTTTGTGCATCGGCGGCGGCATGGGCATCGCGCTGTGCGTGGAGCGGGATTGAGGTGCTCCGCCCCGCGCTTGGAATGTAGGATTTCCTCTGTCATCCTCGGGCGACTCGGGCGCTGTCCAGGTCTCCGGCTTTTTGAACCGTCGATCCCCCCATTCCTCCCTGAACCACCCTTGCGGAGGGGGTGCTGGTCCCCGACGTAGCGTGAAGTTCGTCAACTTCCGCACCCGAATCGATGCCGTGCCCGGCCAGCTGAATCCGGCCGGGCACGGACCTAGCGCCAGACCCGCTCGAAGCGCGAGCCGAGCGTCGTCAGCAACTCATACTGGCTGAGGCCGGACTGCGCCGCCGCATCGGGCAGGTCGTAGTCCAACTCCACCCAATCGCCTTCCTCGAGCCTCGGCGCCTCGTCCACGGCGACCGCCAGCAGGTCCATCGACACGCGCCCTGCGACCGGCGCGAAGACCTCGCCGATCCGCGCCCGGCCGCTGTTGGAGAAGCCGCGCAGATAGCCGTCGGCATAGCCGATATTGAGGATCGCCAGTTCGTGCGCGCGCGCGGCGGCGAAGGTGCCGCCATAGCCGACCCGCTCGCCCGGGCCGATCCGGCGGCGTTGGATCACCTGCGCCTCGACATGGACGACCTGCCTTATGCGCCCCGCCGCCTCCGGACGCGGCACGCCGCCGTAGAGGGCGAGACCGGGCCGGGTGAGATCGAAGGCGTATTCCGCCCCCAGGCAGATGCCGGCGCTGTTCGCCAGGCTGCGGCGCTTCGCCGGCGTCTTCGCCGCCACCTCGACGAACGCCGCACACTGCGCGGCATTGGCGGGCGAGTCCTCGTCGGCGCAGGCGAGGTGGCTCATCAGCGTCTCGATCGCGAGGCCGTCGAGCAGGCCCGACGCGGCATCGGCGACCGAAAGCCCCAGCCGGTTCATGCCGGTGTCTACCATCACGTCGCAGGGCCGACCGGTCCCGCGCCAGCGCACCACCTGTTCGGGGCTGTTCAGCACCGGGCGGGCGGGCGAGGCCGACGCCGCCGTCATGTCGTCCGGCCCCACGCCGTGCAGCACCGACAAGGCCACGCCCTCCGACAGCGGCCCCAGCGCCTCTGCCTCCGCCCAGGTCGATACGAAGAAGTCGCGGCACCCCGCCGCCGCCAGCCCCGCCGCCACCTCGCGCGCGCCGAGTCCGTAGCCATCCGCCTTCACCGCCGCGCCGCAGGCCGCGGCGCCGCTCTGGCGCGCCAGCCAGCGCCAGTTCGCGACCAGCGCGTCGCCATCGAGGATCAGCCGCAGCGGACGGTGCACCATGATCGCGCCCGTAACCCGGCCACGCCGCCTAGTCCAACCGCTTTCCGGCCGTTTCGGGCAGCCAGATCGCGGTGACGATCAGCGCCATCGCCACCACCGCCATCGTGTACCACAGGCCCGCGAAGGGATCGCCGCTGCGCGCCACGATATACTGGCTGATGAAAGGCAGGAATCCGCCGAAATAGCCGGTGCCGATATGATAGGGGATCGACATCGAGCTGTAGCGGATGCGGCTCGGGAACAGCTCGGTCAGCAGGGCCGCGACGGGTCCGTAGGTCATCCCCGAAAGCGCGGAGAGGGCGATGATCGCGAGCAGGATGATCGCGATGCGGCTCCCGGTCGGCGTGACCTTGTCGAGCGAATAACCCGCCTCGGCCAGCGCCGCATTGAGCGATTCCGGGCTGGTGTCCGCGATCGGCCGGCCGCCGATGGTCACGACCGCGACCTGCGCGTCGGCTTTCTGGTAATGGAGGCCGAGCCGCGAGAAATGATCGAGCAGCCGGCCGCAGTCCGTCGCCTGGCCGCGCGTCGCGAACGGATTGTAGGCGCAGTCCGGCCCGGCGACGACGATCGGCGCGCGCCGCCCCGCCTCGGCCAGCCCCGGATTGGCCGCGTTGGCGATGACGTGGAAGATCGGGAAGAGCAGCAGCAGGGTCAGCACATAGCCGACCACGATCGGCTTCTTGCGCCCGATCCGGTCGGAGAGCCTGCCGAAGAAGACGAACCAGAACAGCCCGACCACCGCGCCCGCGCCGACCAGCAATTGCGCCGTCGTCTCCTGCACCTTGAGGCCGTTCTGCAGGAAATAGAGCACCTGGAACATCGCCGTGTACCAGATCACGGTGAGCCCCGCCGCGATGCCGAGCATAGCGACCAGGATCAGCTTCACGTTCCGCCAGGTCGAAAAGCTCTCCTTCAGCGGATTGCGGGCCAGCGCGCCCTTGGCCTTCATCGCCTGGAAGACCGGGCTCTCGCTGAGCTTGAGCCGCATCCACAGCGAGATGGCGAGCAGCAGGATCGAGAAGATGAAGGGAAGCCGCCAGCCCCATTCGAACCATTGCGCGTCGGTCAGGAAAAGCTTGGTGCCGAGCACGACGACGAGGCTCAGGATGAATCCCGCCGCCACGCTCGCCTGGATGAAGCCGGTATAGAAGCCGCGCTTGTTCGCCGGCGCATGTTCGGCGACGTAGATCGCCGCGCCGCCATATTCGCCGCCCAGCGCGAGGCCCTGCAGGATGCGCAGCAGGATCAGGATCAGCGGCGCGGCGATGCCCAGTGTCGCATAGCCCGGCAGGAAGCCGATCGCCGCGGTGGCGACGCCCATCAGGGTGATCGTGACGAGGAAGGTGTATTTGCGCCCCAGCCGGTCGCCCAGATAGCCGAACAGCACCGCGCCCAGCGGCCGGAAGCCGAAGCCGACCGCGAAGCCGGCGAGCGCGAGCAGGAACTGCATCGTCTCGTTGCCGGCGGGGAAGAAGGCGCGGCCGATGATCGCGGCGAGCGTGCCGTAGATGAAGAAATCATACCATTCGAAGACCGTGCCGAGCGACGAGGCGATGATGACCTTCCGGTCGCGTTTCGGATCGACGACATAATCGTCGCCCGCCACCGCCTGCCCGTCCGCGACCACGTCCGTCATTCATCCCTCCCCGCTATTTCGCCGGAGACTATGTCGGGAGGAGAACCGCGACAAGCGGCTGCTGGCGTTGCGTGAATGGCAACGAAGAGTTCGCATCGGACCGCATTTCGGAAACGGTGGCGGCGCGTTATATCGGCGCCATGACCCAACCGAGCCTCTTTGTCTCCCACGGCGCGCCGGACCTGCTGCTGAGCGACACTCCTGCCCGCCATTTTCTCGCGGAGCTGGGACAGAAGCTGGCCCGGCCCGACGCGATCGTCATCGCCTCCGCCCATCACGAGGCCGAGGGTGTCGCGGTGCGCGCGCCGGAGCGCTTCCGCACCTGGCACGATTTCGGCAATTTCGATTCTCGGCTGTTCGAGCTGTGTTACGAGCCGCCGGGCGATGCGGCGCTGGCCGATGAGGTCATGCGTCTGCTCGACGCGGCGGGCCTCGAACCACGCCGCGACGAGAGCGACCTGATCGATCACGGCGCCTGGGCGCCGCTCTCGCTCCTCTTCTCCGATGCAGACATCCCCGTCGTGATGGTCTCGATCGACCCGAAACGTGATTCGCGCTGGCACGAGCGAATCGGCCGCGCGCTGGCGCCGCTGCGCGCGCGCAATGTGCTGCTGATCGGATCGGGGAGCATCTCGCACAATCTGCGCGCGGTCTTCGCGCCGGGCTCGGGCGATGACATCGCCTGGGTCGAAGCCTTCACCTCATGGCTCGAAGACACGATCCGGCGCGGCGATGGTGACACGCTGCTCGACGCCATGCGGGAAGCACCCGACGCCGCGCGCAATCATCCGACGGACGAGCATCTGCTCCCGCTCTTCTTCGCTTATGGCGCGGGCGGCGGCGCGGCCGGCCGGCGTCTGCATCACAGTTACACCTGGAACGTGCTGGCGATGGACGCCTATGCCTTCGGCGAGGCCGCCTGACCGAGCCAGGCAACGGCCTGTTCCCAGTTGCGCCCGTCGAAGGCGCGCGCGCTCACCTCAAGCGCCCCCACATCGTCGAGCGCATTGAGGTTCACGCTCCACGCCTCGGGATGCGAGCGCGGCTGGTAGAAGCTCTTCACCCCACAGACCGCGCAGAACAGATGGTCCGCCGCGCCGGTCCCGAACCGGTAGCTGGTGAGACGGTCCGCACCGGACAGTAGCCGGAACGCCTCATGCGGCACGATCAGGTGCCGGAAACCGGTCATCGCGCAGATCGAGCAATTGCAGTCGAGGATCTCGACTGCCTCCGCCACCTCCGCCTCGAACCGCACGGTCTTGCAATGACATCCGCCCTGAACTTTCATGTCCGCCTCATGCACCATTGCTTCCCGCCCGTCACCCGCGCCGACACGCGCCTCCTCGTCCTCGGCAGCCTGCCCGGCATGGCCTCGCTGGCGGCCGGCCGATATTACGCCCATCCGCGCAACCAGTTCTGGCGGCTGATCGGCGATGCGATCGGGAGCGACCTCGTTGCCCTCGATTACGAAGAGCGTCTCGCGGCCCTGCTCGATGCCGGTGTCGGCCTGTGGGATAGCGTCGCTGCGGCGACCCGCAAGGGCAGCCTCGATGCCGATATCCGCCTCCTCGCCGCCAGCGATCTCGCCGCCTTGGCCGCGACATTGCCTTCGCTCAAGGCCGTCGCATTCAACGGCGGCACATCGGCAAGAATCGGCCGCCGTCAGCTCGGCGAGATCAACAATGTCGCGTTGATCGATCTGCCGTCGAGCAGCCCCGCTTATACGCTCGCTTATGAGCGCAAGCGGGCGCAATGGCGCAAGCTCGCCGCCTTTCTCTAGCCCTGCCCGGCGCGCACGAACGCGACCAGCCGTTCCGCCAGTTCCCGTCGGCCGATCACGAGATCGGGCACGCATGTGTCGGCGCGGTTGTAGAGGAGAGGCCCACCGTCGAGGCGGCTCGCATGCAGCCCGGCGCCCAGCGCTACGGCGGCCGGCGCGCAATTGTCCCATTCGCGCTGGCCGCCGGCATGGATGTAGAGATCGGCCTCGCCCGCCACTACCGCCATCGCCTTGGCCCCGGCCGACCCCATTTCCCGCACGTCAGCGCCCAGATGGGCCGCGAGCGCTGCCGCTTGCTCCGGCGGGCGGCTGCGACTGACAAGGAGCAGCGGGCGAAGACGCGGCGCGGCCGGGGCGGCGGGCCGGTCGGAGCGGAAGATCCGTTCCAACGCCGGCACCGCCACCACACCCGCCGCCGGCCGGCCGTCCACGGCGAGGCCGACATGCACCGCCCAATCGTCGCGTCCCTCGCAATATTCGCGGGTGCCGTCGAGCGGATCGATGATCCACACACGCGCGCGCTCCAGCCGCACCGGGTCGTCGGGGCTTTCTTCCGACAGGATCGCATCTTCAGGCCGGTGTCGGCGCAACGCCTCGATCAGGAAGGCATTGGCCGCCTTGTCCGCGGCATGGCCCAGGCCCTGCGGGTCCGCGCAGCTTCCCGCGCGCATCAGCATCAGCATGCGCCCGGCCTCCTCGGCCAGCGCTGCGGCAAGCTCCTCGTCGGTCAATCCGTGCCTCCGCCTTTCGATGCGGTCTGATGCGCCGGCGCGAGGGCCGGCACAAGCTTTGCGCGCCGGACGAGCTGTGCTTAGCTGCGCGCGGGGGAGGCGACATGCGGCTGCTGTCGGTGATCGGGACGAGGCCCGAGGCGGTGAAGATGGCGCCCGTGCTGCTTGCGCTCGCCGCCGAACCGGGTGTCGATTCACGGCTATGCGTGACCGGCCAGCATCGCGAATTGCTCGACGACGTGCTGCGTTTCTTCGATCTCGCACCCGACGTGGATCTCGATCTGATGACCCCGGGGCAGGAGCTCAACGCGCTTATCTCGACGGCCTTGCACCGGCTCGACGCTGTGCTCGCCGAAATCGCGCCCGACCGCGTCATCGTGCAGGGCGACACCAGCACCGCTTATGCTGCGGCGCTGGCCGCGCATCATCGCGGCATCCCGGTCGCCCATGTCGAGGCGGGGCTGCGCACCTATGCCGCAAATCCCTGGCCGGAGGAGGCGAACCGCCGGGCGATCACGCTCCTCGCCGATCTTCACCTCGCGCCCACGCCGGTGGCGGCGGCCAATCTCGCCGCCGAACGCGTGCGTGGGCGCATTGTCGTCACCGGCAATAGCGGCATCGACGCGCTCCACATGGTCCTGGCCCGGTGCGATGCAGCGCGGGATACGATGCCCGACCTGCCCGCCGATCGCCGGTTGATCCTGTTCACCGGCCATCGCCGCGAGCATTTCGGCACGCCGTTCGATGGCATCTGGTCCGCACTCCGCGAGATCGCCAAGCGACCGGACGTCGCGATCCTTTGCTCCGTCCATCCCAACCCCCGGATCAGAGACCCGATCACGGTAGCACTCGGGGATGCGGCCAATATCCGCCTGGTGCCACCGCTCAGCCTCGCCGCTTTCGCGCGGACACTGCGGCGCGCCGATCTGGTGCTTACCGATTCGGGCGGAGTTCAGGAGGAGGCGGCGGCGCTGGGCAGACCGACGCTGGTGCTGCGCGACGCCACCGAAAGGAATGAAGGCATCGCCGCCGGGCTGGCGGTGCTGGTGGGCAGCGATCCGGCGCGGATTGTAAGCGCGACGATGCAATGGCTCGATCGCCCACCCTTCCTTGCCCCTTCGGACGTTTATGGGGACGGCCGGGCGGCCGGCCGGATCGTCGATGCGCTGCTCGGCCACGCCATCGACGAATTCGCTCCCGAAGCGCGTGACCGGCCGACCTGGATCGGCTAGCGGAGCGCGCCATGAATGGTTCGGATTTCCTCATCGTCGGCGGCGGCGTCGCCGGTCTGTCGATGGGAGCGGCGCTGGCCGGGCGCTGGCGCGTGACCGTGCTCGAAGCCGAGGACGCGCTCGGCTATCATTCGTCCGGCCGCAGCGTCTCGTTCAGCCATTACGGCATCGGCGATGCGACAGTGCGCGGCCTTACCCTCGCCAGCCGCCCGTTCTATGAAACGCCGCCCGAGGGTTTCGCCACGGCCCCACTCGCCGCCCGCGCCACCGCGCTCTATTTCGCCCATGCCGGCGACGTGGCCCGGCTCGATGCGCTCGGCGCCGGCATGGCGCGCTTCACCGACGCGATCCGCGCGGTCGATCCGGTGGAGATCGCCCGGCTCTGCCCGATCGTGCGAACCGGCGAAGGCGGCGCCGTCGCCGCTTTGTTCGATCCCACCGGCCTCAAGCTCGACGCCGACGCGTTGCTCCAATCCTGTGTCCGCGCCCTGCGCGGCGCCGGCGGCGCGGTGCTGACCGAGCAGCGGGTCGTCGCGATCGAGCGGCGGGGCGAGCTTTGGGCGGCGCACACAGAAGCGGGCGAGACGTTCGCTGCGCCAATCCTGGTCAACGCTGCTGGCGCCTGGGCCGACCGGATCGCCGCGCTGGCCGGCGTCGCGCCGCTCGGCCTGACACCAAAGCGCCGCACCGTGATCGTCGTCGCGCCGCCCGCCGACGCCGACATCGCCCGCTGGCCGTTCGTCCACAGCGCGGCCAGCGATTTCTATATGCTGCCGGAGGCAGGCCGACTGCTCGTCTCACCGGCCGACGAGGTGGACGACGAACCCTGCGATGCCGGGCCGGACGATTACGATATCGCGCTCGCCGCCGACCGGCTCGAACATTACACGACCCTGTCGGTGCGGCGGATCGCGCATCGCTGGGCGGGTTTGCGCACCTTCACCGTCGATCGCGTGCCCACCGCCGGTTTCGCGCCCGACGCGCCGGGCTTTTTCTGGCTCGCCGGCCAGGGCGGCTACGGTCTGCAGACGGCCCCGGCAATGGCCGGCGCGGCGGCGGCTCTGGCCACCGGCGGAGACTGGCCCGAAACGCTCGCTGAAGTCGGCGTCGCGCCGGCCGACATCAGGCCCGAACGACTGTTCGGCGCTTGATCATCGCCGTCCAAACGTGCTGCTAAGGGCCGATATGGCCGAAGCGGACACAGCCCAGGCTCAGGCACCGGTGGCGCCGAGGCCGTCGCGCGCCCGTCTCGTGCGCCGCGGGCTGAAGCTCGTCGTTCTCCTGTTCGCGCTGATTCTGTTCTGGCTGATCGTCACCGCACCGCTCTCCAGCTCGCTTCAGCCGGCCAACGCACCCGGGCTCACCATTCTCGCCGCCGATGGCGAGCCGATCGCCCGGCGCGGCGCGATCATGGACGAGCCGGTGGATGTGAACGAACTGCCACCCCATGTCGGCCAGGCCTTCGTCGCGATCGAGGACCGACGCTTCTTCCGCCATGTCGGGCTCGATCCCTGGGGCATCGCGCGGGCCTTCGCGCGCAACCTGCGCTCGGGCCGGGTGCGCGAAGGCGGCAGTACGATCAGCCAGCAGCTCGCCAAGACCAGCTTCCTCACGCCCGACCGCACCCCGTCGCGCAAGGCGCAGGAGGCGCTGATCGCGCTGTGGCTGGAGGCGTGGCTTTCCAAGGAGGAGATCCTCAGCCGCTATCTCTCCAACGTCTATTTCGGGGATAATGTCTATGGCCTGCGCGCGGCCGCCCATCATTATTTCGACGTCGAGCCGGAGGAGCTGACGCTGGCCCAGGCGGCGATGCTGGCCGGCGTGGTCAATGCACCCTCTCGACTCGCGCCCACCACCAATCTGGAAGCCGCGCGTGACCGCGCGCGGCTGGTGCTGCGCACGATGGAGGAAGCGGGCTTCATCACCGCCGCCGAGCGCGAAGCCGCCCGTCCCGCGCACGTCCGGCGTGGCGGTGACGACAATGTGCCGACGGGCACCTATTTCGCCGACTGGGTGGTGCCGCAGGCGAGCGAGCTGGAGGAAGGCAGCTATGGCGAGCGCCGCGTGCTGACCACGCTCGACGCCAATCTCCAGCGCATCGCGATGCGCACCATCCGCCGCGCCGGGCTGGGCCGTTCCCAGGCGGCCCTGGTCGCGATGCGGCTGGACGGGCGCGTCGTGGCGATGGTCGGCGGGCGCGATTATGCGCAAAGCCAGTTCAACCGTGCCACCCAGGCGCGCCGCCAGCCGGGCTCCGCCTTCAAGCCCTTCGTCTATCTCGCCGCCTTCCGCGCCGGCCTGACGCCGGACATGCCGGTCGATGACGTGCCGATCCGCCTGGGCGACTGGCAGCCGCGCAATTACGGCAATGCCTATCGCGGCCGCATCACCTTGCGCGAGGCGGTCGCCCAGTCGAGCAATTCGGTCGCGGTGCAGGTGCAGGAGCGGGTGGGGCGCGATGCCGTGATCCGCGCCGCGCGCGATCTCGGCATCACCGCGCCGCTGCGGCCCGATCCCAGCCTCGCGCTCGGCTCGGGCGGCGTCAGCCTGGTCGAGCTCACCGCCGCTTATGCCGCCATCGCCGCCGGGCGGTACCCGATCGTCGCGCGCGGCCTGCCCGAGCCCCCGGCGGGCTGGTTCGGCGGCTCGCTCGCCGATCGGCTGAGCCGCGACCGCGCCTTTCCGATGCTGCGCGACGTGCTCTACGCCGTCGTCAATGACGGCACCGGCCGCGCCGCCGCTCTGTCGGTGCCGACCTTCGGCAAGACCGGCACGACCTCCGATTATCGTGATGCCGTCTTCGTCGGCTTCGCGGGAGACCTCGTCGTGGGCGTCTGGGTCGGCAATGACGACAACCGCCCCCTCCCCGGCACCAGCGGCGGCGGCACGCCGGCCCGCATCTTCCGCACCTTCATGACCGAGGCCCTGGGCATCCGCCCGGCGCGGCGGCCCGCGTCGACTCCGCCGCCGGCGAGCGAGGCCGTCAACCAGACCGATCTTCCGCAGGTGACGCCCCCGCCCTTCCCCGGTCCGCAGCCGGCGCCGCAGCAGCCCGAGGCGCCGCAGGCGGTGACCCAGCCGGCCGCGCCGCGTGAGGAGCCGCGGCCCAGCCAATAAGCCGGATCAGCCGCGCGGCGGCGGCGTGATGTCGGGATTCGCCGCGCGACGGGCACGGCGGCGATCATAGAGTTTCTTCGCGCCATAGGCGCCGATCGCGACCACGCCGATCGGCGTGAAGGCGCGGCGCAACACCCAGGGCACCGCAGCGCCGATCAGCACACCTTTGAGCCCCTGCCCGGGACCGGCCACGCGCCGCCCGATCTCCGCTCCGATCAACTTGCCGATCATGCCCGTCTCCCTACGCACCGGCCTCATTCGCCGGCGAAAGGGAAGATGTGGATGCGCCCGCGCGGTTTCAATCCAGGAACAATTCGGCCGCCGCCTCGACGATCGCGTCCACGTCGATGCGATAGGCGCGGTAGAGATCGGCGAGGTTGCCGGTCTGGCCGAACCGTTCGATCCCGAGCGGGCTGACCTTGTGGCCGGCGACCCCGCCGAGCCAGGAGAGCGCGGCCGGCGCGCCGTCGATCAGCGTGACCAGCCCGGCATTGCGCGACAGCGGCGCGAGCAGCGTCTCGACATGGCTGGGCGCCGGCTTGCCCCCGGTCCAGCGCGCCGCGTTGCGCGCGCTCCAGCCGCGATGGAGGAGGTCCGGTGAGGTGACGGCGAGCAGGCCGAGGCCCGGCACATCGTCCTTGAGCGCCTCCCAGGCGGCCAGCGCCTCCGGCGCCAGCGCGCCGCTATAGACCAAAGCCGCCTGTGCGTCCGGCGCGGGCTCGCGGAGCCAATAGCCCCCGGCGAGCGCATCGTCGCGCCAGCCATCGCCGTCCCGCGCGACCTGCGCGATGCTGCGGGTGGACAGGCGGAGATAGACGCTCTCGCCGTCCTCGGTCTGCAGCAGCCGGAAGCTCTCTTCCATCAGCAGCGCCAGCTCGTCGGCAAAGGCCGGCTCGTAATGACGCAGGCCCGGCTGGCCCATCGCGATGAGCGGCGGGTTGATCGACTGGTGCGCGCCGCCTTCCGGCCCCAACGTCAGGCCCGAGGGCGTCGCCACCAGCAGGAAGCGCGCATCCTGGTAGCAGGCATAATTGAGCGCATCGAGGCCGCGCGCGATGAAGGGATCGTAGACCGTGCCGACCGGGAACAGCCGGTCGCCGAACAGATCGCCGGCCAGCCCGAGCGCGGCCAGCATCAGGAACAGATTGTTCTCCGCGATGCCCAGCTCGATATGCTGGCCCGCCTTGCCGCCCGCCCATTTCTGGGCCGAGGGGATCTTCGCGGCGGCAAACACATCGGCGAGTTCCTGTCGACGAAACAAACCTCTCTGGTTCACGAAGGCGCCGAGATTGGTCGAGACCGTCACGTCCGGCGAAGTCGTCACGATCCGGTCCGCCAGCGGTCCCCCCGCCTTGGCCAGATCGAGCAGGATGCGCCCGAACGCCGCCTGGGTGGATTGCTCTTCGCCCGACGGGGCCGCGATTGCCGGCACCTCGGCGACGTTCCAGCGCCGCGCCTTTTTCTCGCGCGCGAAGGCGCTGCGCTCCGCCAGCGCTTTCGCCGCTTCGGCGCTGTTGCCGCCGAGGCCCGCCCAGGGTTCCCATTCCGCGCCTTGCGCGATCCCCATGCTGTCGCGCAAGGTCGCGATCTGGCCGGGATTCATCAGGCCGGCATGATTGTCCTTGTGGCCCGCGAAAGGCAGCCCGAAGCCCTTGATCGTGTACGCGATGAAGAAGGTGGGCACATCGTCCCGCGCGCCGTCAAAGGCTTCGACCAGGGTCTCCATGCAATGCCCGCCGAGCCCGGTCATCAGCGCGGCCAGCGCCTCGTCGTCGCGCGCGTCGAGGATCGGCTTGATCGCCTTGCCCAGATCCTTCTCCAGCCGCGCCCGCCATGCCGCGCCGCCGAGGTAGGTGAGCGCCGCATAATCGACGTTCGGGCATTGATCGATCCAGTTGCGCAGCGTCGCGCCGCCCTTCTCGCGAAACGCCGCCTGCTGCGCCTTGCCATATTTCAGCGTGACGACCCGCCAGCCGCAGGTCTCGAAAATGTCGTCGAAGCGGCTGAACATCCGGTCGGCCGTGGTCGCGTCCAGGCTCTGGCGGTTATAGTCGACGATCCACCAGCAATTGCGGATGTCGTGCTTGGCCGCCTCGATCAGGCATTCGTAGATATTGCCCTCGTCCAGCTCGGCATCGCCCATCAGCGCGATCATCCGCCCCGTCTCGGCCGGCTCCATCATGCCGTGCGCGATCAGATAGTCCTGCACAAGACTGGCAAAGGCGGTGACCGCCACGCCCAATCCCACCGATCCGGTCGAGAAATCCACCGGTATCCGGTCCTTGGTCCGGCTCGGATAGCTCTGCATCCCGCCGAAGCCGCGAAACGCCTCCAGCTGTTCGCGCGTCTGCGAGCCCAGCAGATAGTGGATCGCGTGCAGCACCGGCCCGGCATGGGGCTTCACCGCCACCTTGTCGTTCGGACCCAGCGCATGGAAATAGAGCGCCGCCATGATCGCCGTCATCGACGCGCAGGACGCCTGATGGCCGCCGACCTTCAGCCCGTCCGCGCTTGTCCGCAGATGGTTCGCATTGTGGATCGTCCACGCGGACAACCAGCGCAACCGGTCATCCAGCAGCTTCAGCGCATCGAGATCAGCGCTCTCGGTCTTCTTCAGCATGTCAGGGCTTCAGGTCGACAGCAGCTTCAGCGGGTTCTCGATCAGGCCCTTCAGATCGCGCATGAACTCGGCCGCGTCCCAGCCGTCCACCACGCGGTGATCGCAGGACAGCGACAAGTTCATCAGCTTCCTGATCTCCAGATCGCCGTCCACCACGACCGGCGCCTCGCGCACCTTGTTGACCGCGACGATGCCGACCTCGGGCCGGTTGATGACCGGCGTCGAGGTGATGCCGCCCATCGGGCCGAGGCTGGAGATGGTGAAGGTCGATCCCGACAGCTCCTCGCGGCTCGCCTTGCCGGTCCGCGCCGCGTCGGCGAGGCGCGCCACCTCGGCGGCGAGGTTCCACAGATCACGGCCCTGCGCGTCGCGGATGACGGCGACCATCAGGCCGTTCGGCGTCTGCGTCGCCATGCCCATATGGACCGCGCCGTGGCGGGTGACGACCTGCGCGTCGTCGTCATAGGTCGCGTTGATCTGCGGATATCTGGCCAGCATCCGCGCGAAGGCGGTGATCAGGAAGGGCAGCATGGTGAGCTTGGGATTGTCGCCCCGGTCCCGGTTCATCATCGCGCGGGTCTGCTCCAGCGCGGTGACGTCATATTCCTCGACCAGGGTGAAATGCGGGATGCGGCGCTTCGCCTCCTGCATGTTCTCTGCGATCTTGCGGCGCAGGCCCACCACCTTGATCGTCTCGTCCGCCCGGCGCGGCACAGGGCCACCCGCAACCCCACCGCCATTGTAGAGAAGATAGGCGTCGAGATCGGCGTGGCGGACGCGATCGCCGGCATATTTCACCCGGGTGAGATCGATCCCCAGATCGCGCGCCCGCTGGCGCACGGCGGGGGAGGCCTGGACGGCCTTCTTCGCCCCCTCCCCGTTCGGGCTGAGCTTGTCGAAGCCCTTTCCTTCCTCTTTTGAAGAAGGCAGCCCTTCGACAGGCTCAGGGCGAACGGCGGGGGCTTCATTCACCACCGGAATCGCCTTTTCCTGCGCCTCGGTCGGCTCCACCAGCCCATCGGACAGCGCCACCGTATCTTCGCGCGCCTCTTCCGCCGGCGCCTCGCCCTCAACCTCGAATTCGACCAGCACCGATCCGATCGGAATCTGGTCGCCCACCTCACCGGCCAGACTCACCACCTTCCCGGCGACCGGGCTTTCCATCTCCACCGTCGCCTTGTCGGTCATCATGTCGGCGATCTGCTGGTCCTCGCCGACCGTGTCGCCGACCTTGATATGCCAGGCGACGATCTCGGCCTCGGCGATGCCTTCGCCGATGTCGGGCAGCTTGAATTGGTAGCGCGCCATGGCCGTCTCAGTCCTCCAATGCCTGCTTGAACGCGGTGCCGAGCCGGATCGGGCCCGGGAAATAGGCCCATTCCAGGCTGTGCGGATAGGGCGTGTCCCAGCCCGTCGCGCGCTGCACCGGCGCTTCGAGATGATAGAAGCAGCGCTCCTGGACGAGCGCCGCCAGTTCCGCGCCGAAGCCGGCGGTGCGCGTCGCCTCGTGAACGACGACGCAGCGGCCGGTCTTCTTCACCGATTGCTCGATCGCCTCGATGTCGACCGGGACGATCGTGCGCAGGTCGATCACTTCCGCATCGATCCCCGCCGCCTCGGCCGCCGCCAGCGCGACATGGACCATCGTGCCGTAAGCCAGGATGGTGAGCTGCTCGCCTTCGCGCACCACCGCCGCCTTGCCGATCGGCACGGTATAATGCCCTTCCGGAACTTCGGACGCTTCATGCTTGGCCCAGGGCGTCACCGGCCGGTCGAAGAAGCCGTCGAACGGGCCGTTATAGATGCGCTTGGGCTCGAAGAAGACGACCGGGTCGTTGCTCTCGATCGCCGAGATGAGCAGCCCCTTGGCGTCATGGGGATTGGACGGGATCACCGTCGTGATGCCGGCGATATGGGCGAACAGGGCCTCGGGCGACTGGCTGTGCGTCTGTCCGCCGAAGATGCCGCCGCCATAAGGCGATCGGATGGTCAGCGGCACGCACCATTCGCCGGCGGTGCGATAGCGGATCCGCGCGGCTTCGGAGACGATCTGGTCGAAGCCCGGATAGATGTAGTCGGCGAACTGGATTTCCGCGATCGGTCGCAGGCCATAGGTCGCCATGCCGATCGCGACACCCATGATCCCGCCCTCGGAGATCGGCGTGTCGAACACCCGCGACCGGCCATATGTCTTCTGCAGCCCCTCGGTGGCGCGGAAGACGCCGCCGAAAAAGCCGACATCCTCGCCCAGCGCGACGGTCGAATCGTCCCGCTCCATCATCACATGATGGGCGCTGTTGATCGCCTGGATCATGTTCATGACGGTCATTTCTTCTTCGCCTCCAGCTCGGCGACCATCTGGGCCTGCTGCTCCTTCAGATGCCAGGGCATCTCTTCATAGACGTCCTCGAACATGGTCCGGACATCCTGCGGAAAGTCGATCGTCGAGGCGACGAGGGTGCCCTGCTTCTCCGCCTCCTTCTGCGCGGCGCGGACCTCGGCATCGACCTTCGCCGTCAGCGCCTCGTGACGCGCATCGTCCCATTCGCCCAACCCGACGAGATGCCGCTTCAGCCGCTCGATCGGATCGCCCAGCGGCCATTGCCGGCCCGCGCCCTGCGGCCGGTAGGCATTGGGATCGTCGGACGTGGAATGGCCCTCGACCCGGTAGGTGAACATCTCGATCAGGGTCGGCCCGAGATTGGAGCGCGCCCGGTCTGCCGCCCACCGGGTCGCGGCATAGACCGCCAGCGCGTCATTGCCGTCCACCCGTAGGCCGGCGATGCCATAACCCACCGCGCGCGCCGCGAAGGTCGTCAGCTCGCCCCCCGCGATGCCGGAGAAGGACGAGATCGCCCATTGATTGTTGACGACGTTGAGGATCACCGGCGCGCGATAGACTCCGGCGAAGGTGACGGCGCTGTGGAAATCGCCCTCCGCCGTCGATCCGTCGCCGATCCAGGCGGCGGCGATCCGGCTGTCGCCCTTGATCGCGCTGCCCATCGCCCAGCCCACCGCCTGCGGATATTGGGTGCCGAGATTGCCGGAAATGGAGAAGAAGCCCTTCTTCTTGTCCGAATACATGATCGGCAGCTGGCGCCCCTTCAGCCGGTCGCCGCGGTTCGAATAGATCTGGTTCATCATCTCGACCATCGGATAGCCGCGCGCGACAAGCAGCCCCTGCTGGCGATAGGTCGGGAAGCACATGTCCTCGCCGTCCAGCGCATGGGCCGCGGCCACCGCCACCGCCTCCTCACCGAGCGACTTCATGTAGAAGCTGGTCTTGCCCTGCCGCTGCGCGCGGAACATCCGCTCGTCGAAGGCGCGCACCGTCAGCATGTCCTTCAGCATCCGGCGCAGCGTGTCGGCATCGAGCCGGGGATCCCACGGCCCCGTCGCCTTGCCGTCCTCGTCGAGGACGCGCACCAGCGTGAAGCACAAGGGATGGGTGTCGGCGGCGGGGGCGGAAACGTCCGGGCGCGGCACGCTGCCGGCGGCGGGAATCTCGATTCGGCTGAAATCCACCTCGTCGCCGGGCCGCGCTTCGGGCTCGGGAACGTGGAGGGAGAGCGCCGGACGGTTGCTGCGGCGCTCGGTCTTGCTGGGCATCCTCGATCCTGTGTCTGCTGTCCGGGCGAGCCCTAGAGGATTTTTCCGGGCGTTGCACCCCTTGTCGCTTCGTGCCACGCGTTCGGTGTCACGGCGATTGGAGACCCTCATGCCGCACCCGCACTGGTTCACGCCGCTCGCCTTGCTCGCCGCTTTGCTGCTGCCCGCATGCGCCGCCACCGCCGACATGGTGCCGTCCGATCCGGCCATCTATGTCGTGCGGCATCTGCACACACCCGAAGGCGAGCGCGATCCCGATCTGCTGCCGGAGGGTCAGCGCGTTGCTATCCTGCTCGGTGACCGGCTGGCCGGAGAACGGATCGCGGCGATCTATATCAGCGATTTCAAGCGCACCCGTCAGACCGCCGGCCCGCTCGCCGAACGGCTCGGTCTGGAGCCCATTCTCTACGATCCTCGCGACACGCCGGCGCTCGTCGCCCGCGTCCGCGCCGGGCCCCTGCCAGCTTTGATCATCGGTCACAGCAACACCGTGCCGGACATCGTCGATCAGCTCGGCGGAACGCGGCCCGCCGATCTTTCCCATCCCGATTTCGGCGATCTCTGGCGGGTCGGCCCGGACGGCGCGACGATCCGCGCGCGAATCGAACCATGAATAGGGCCTCTCCCCTGAGAGGTGGGAGAGGCCCGTCCCCGCTCGGGGAAACCTAGGGATCGATGCAGGCCGCGATCGATTCCAGCTTGCGCACCCGCTCTTTCAGGTCCGCCATCTCGATCAGGTCGGCCGCCGCGCCACGCGGCTCGCGCCGGCCCACGCCGCTCAGCTCCATCCGCTTGACCTCAAGCCAGCCCTGCCAGCCTTTCAGGCCCGCCACGACGGTGACGCACAGGCCGGTCAGGGCGAAGCTCGCCAGGGTGACGGTGGTCATGATCTCGTCCATGTCCTCCTCCCTCTCTTCAATTCTCGATCAGCGCAGGTCTTCGATCTCGCGGGCGAGGCGGCTGTTGGCGCTGGCCGAACAGGTCTCGATCGCGCGCAGCCGCAGCTCGTCGCGCCGCAGCCGGTCCGGCGATGCCTCGTCGCGCGCCCCGATCCGCTCCCGATTGCCGCCCCGGCCCTGGAAATGGCCGTAGGCGGCCAGGCCGCAATAGGCGACGAGTGCGACGGTGAAGCTCGCGAACAAGGCGATCAGCACCACGCCGATGCGCACCACGGTCGCATCCACGCCGGTCGTCCGGGCGATTCCGGCACACACGCCGAGCAGCTTGCCCTCGTCCCGGTCCAGCTCGAACTTCACGCCCCGCATGCTCATTTCACCCTCCTCGTCTCCGGGCTCTTCTCGCCCGCTTCAAACAGCTCTTGCCCGCGCGGCTCGATCCGACGCGGCGTCTCGTTGACGTCGCCCACGGCGCGTTCCAGCACCGCCAGCCGGTCCTCCATCCGTTCGATCAGGCGGACCATCTCCTCGGCGGTCGCGGCATCGATCTCCCGCGCCTCCGGCTTGCGTCCCCGCTGCCGGCGCTCCTCGCGTACATGGCGCGGCGGACGGACCATCAGCCAGACCACGAACGCCCCGATCGCCATCATCACGATGGTGCCGACGACGATCGCCAATTCGATCGCCTGGCCGATATCGGTGCCGTCGATCGAAAACGTCATGCCGCTTCCTTCCGCACCCGGGCCTTCATCGCCTCAAGCTCGGCATCGACCCGTTCGGCGACCTTCAATTCGGCGATCTCCTCCTCGAGCGACTTGGGCGGCGCGGCGAGCGCCAGCGCTTCGGCATGGCCTTCGGCGAGGTCCGCCTGACGCTCGAGCAGGGCGAAGCTGGAAAATGCCTCTTCGACGCGCGAGCCGGCATACATTTCGCGCATCCGCACGCGGTTCTCCGCGCTTTCGATCCGGGTCGCGATCGCCGCCTGGCGGCTGCGCGCCTCGCGCAGCTTGGCCTGGAGCTTGGTGATGTCCGCCTCGGACGCGCGCAGCGCCGCGTCGATCTCGGCGACTTCCCGCGTCAGCTCGTCGGCCAGGTCGGTGAGCTTCTCCTTCTCCATCAAAGCGGCGCGGGCGAGATCGTCGCGGCCGCGGGAGAGCGCGAGCTCCGCGCGCTCGGTCCAGCTCTCCTGGAGCGTGGCGAGCTGCGCGATCTGCCGGCGCTTCTCCTTCTGGTCGGCGATGCTGCGCGCCGCCGAGGCCCGGACTTCGACCAAAGTCTCTTCCATCTCGAGGATGACCACGCGGATCGTCTTCGCCGGATCGTTCGACCGTTCGACCAGGTCGATCACGTTGGCGGCGATGATGTCGCGGGTGCGGGAGAAGATGCTCATTGGCGGGTGGTCCTTGGCGGAGGCGGATCGACTAAGGGCGGCCGGGACGCATGGGGGTGGGCGGCATCCCGGCCGCCGGGCTTCGGGTCAGGCGTTGGTGGCCTGGACCGAAGCGGAGGCGTAAGCCACGGGGGCGGCGGCATTGCCGGTCGCCGGGCCGACGGCGGCGGCCACGCAGGCGGTGGAGATGACCAACGCGCCGATGGCGGCGGTGGCGGTGCGGGCGATCTGGTTCAGCTTGGTCATGGCCTTGCTCCTTTGTGCGTCGCGTTGAAATTGTTGCCCAAAGAATAACAAGAGCCGTGCCAAACGGATTTTCTGGCGGATTTCCGCCATTTTCTGATTTTTCAGGAGCGCCAAGCGCGATACGGCGCTGCCGCGATTTGGGAAATTACGCCAATTCTTGGCGAACGTGATCGAGGTCGCCCTTGCGGCGACGTTCGCGATTGTCCGGCCGAGTGAATTCCATCAGCCGCGCCCCGGCCAGGAAGACCGCGCCGGTGCAGGCCGCGGCGAGCAGCCAGCCGAAGATTCCGGGATAGACTTCGAGATAATGGCGCCCGCGTTCGATCGCGCCCAAGGCGAGCGCGTAGATCACGAGCATCGCCTCCCAGCGCGTCTTGATGACGAACAATCTGCCAATCCGTCGCAGCATCGCCCGTACGGCAGCAAGGACCGGGCCAGCGACGCAAATGCGCGGGAATTAAGGTTAACGGTTAACGGGTTGTAAACCATACCGACGTTTTTCGGCCTATGGGATCGCCTAAGCCTCCAGCGCGAGCAGCGCGAAGGTCGCCAGCCAGTGCTCGCCCATATAGTCGCCCGCGACATGCGGCAGGCTGGCGTCGAGATGGGCGTCGGCCGTTTCGCGCGCCTTGGCCGCAAGCGCCGGCGGCAGCGCGTCCGCGATGCCGCGCCAGCACCAGGCGCGCGACAGGTTGGTGCCGTCGAGATGGGCGATCTTGCCGTCCGATCGGTCGGAGACGAAGGCCGGTGTGAACAGGCTGGCGGGCAAGCCGTCGCCCAGATCGGGCAGGAAGGCGTCGAACCAGGGCCGGAACGCCGCCGCCGGCAGCGCGCGGCGCATGAGCAGCGCCTCGGTGAGCGCGGAGGACAGAAATTCGTCGCCGCCCGGCTCCCAGGCCTGGCAGCCGCGATCCGCGCCGAAATGCTCCTGCGCCCGTGCCCTGATCAGGTCGGCCAGGGCGGGATCGTTATCCCCCGCCCATTCGAGCGCGAGGATCGCCGCGAAGGCGGTGTTGAAATGGGTGCCGACCCGGATCGGGTAGGTGAGCTTGGGCAGGTAGAGATGGAAACGATCGGCGAAGGCCCGCGCCAGCGGCGCCAGCTCGTCCGCCCAATGCCGGTCGTGCCGCTGCAATTCGACATGGAGCGCGAGCAGCCAGCCCCAGCCATAAGGCCGCTCGAACCCGCCCGTATAGGCGCGGTCCAGATAGGCCAGCTCGCCCGCGACTTTTTCGCCCGCGATCATCTCGTCCAGCAACGTCCGGATCCGGACACTTTCCGGCATGTCCGGGTAAAGCCGCAGCAACCGCGCCAGCAGCCAGTAGCCGTGGACGCAGCTGTGCCAATCGAAGCTGCCGTAGAAGATCGGGTGCAGCGCCTTCGGCCCCAGCACGTCCTCCGGCCCGTCCATCACATGATCGAGCTTGTGCGGATATTCCTTGCTGACATGGCCAAGCGCGATGCCGGCGAAGCGGCTGGCGATTTCAGGAGTGAGGCGATGAGTCATCAATTTCTCCGTCACCCTGAACTTTGTTTCAGGGTCCATATTTCCATCCGCACCGCTGCTCGTCGATGGATGCTGAAACAAGTTCAGCATGACGGAAAAATTCATCGGAACGCGAACCAGTAGATGAAGCCGATGTTGATCGCGAGCAAGGGCAGCGCGGTCGCCACCTGCATCTTCACCACGCCGTTGCGGTCCTTGAGCTCCAGCAGGGCGGCGGGGACGATGTTGAAATTGGCCGCCATCGGCGTCATCAAAGTCCCGCAGAAGCCGGCCAGCATCCCGATCGCGCCGACCACCGCCGGATCGCCGCCATAGCCAGTGATCAGCAGCGGCACGCCGATTGCGGCGGCCATGACCGGGAAGGCGGCGAAGGCATTGCCCATGATCATCGTGAACAAGGCCATGCCGATGCCGAACACGGCGACGGTGAGGAAGACGCTGCCGGGCGGGATCGCCGCGCGGGTGGCATCGCCGATGATCGTACCGACGCCCGCCGCCGCGAAGACGACGCCCAGCGCCGCCAGCATCTGCGGCAGCACGGCGGCCCAGCCGATCGAATCGATCAGCCGGCGTCCCTCCTCCAGCGGCGCGATCGCCGGCGGCTTCAGCCAGACGAAGATGACGAGGATGGCGAGCAGCACGCCGGCGCCCAGCAGGATATAGGTCTCGCGCCGCTCCTCGAAGAGCCCGGACTGGCCGAAGGGCGTGTAATAATAAGCGAGCGTGCCGAACAGGGCGACGGCCGGGATGATGAGCGCGGGCAGGAACAGCTTGTTGCCGCGTATCTCGGCGAAGGCGATCCGCTCCTTCTCGCTGGTCGTCTTCGGGCTGCCCGGCCCGATGAAACCGAAGCCGGCCAGGCCGACCAGCCCGAGCACGAGCAGGCCGTTGTTGAAATCGCCCAGCCGCGATCCGGCGAGCAGGCTCGTCGCCATCAACCCCCAGAAGGCGGCATTGCCGAACCGCTTCTTCGACTTGCGGTCGAGCAGGCTGAGCAAAGCGAAGGCCGCGAACATCGACCCGGCGAGGATGTAGAGCCATTCCAGCGTGATCATGGCCGGGCCCTCCCCAGCCGCCGGTCGAACATGATCAGCCGCGATCCATGAACGATGAAGGCCGCGATCGCGGTCGGAATCGCCCAGACGGCCAGTTGCAGCGGCGCCAGGTTGATGTCGTAGGTTGCCAGCGTCTGCTGGATCAGCACGATCGAGCCGATCGCGAAGAAGATGTCCTCGCCGAAGAACAGGCCGACATTGTCGGTCGCCGCCGACATCGCCTTCACCTTCTCGCCCGTCTCCTCATCGAGCCCGCCGCGCTGCTGCTCGGCGGCGGCGAGCGTCATCGGCGCGATCAGCGGGCGCACCGTCTGGGCATGGCCGGCGGTGGAATAAAGGCCCAAAGCGGCAGTGATCTGCCGATAGCCGAGATAGAGGAGCAGGATGCGCCCGGCGGTCGCGTTCCGGAAATCGGTGATGACCGCCCGCGCCCGCTGCTGCAGCCCGTAGCGCTCGAGCAGACCGATCACCGGCAGCACGATCCAGACGATCGCGATGATCCGGTTGTCGTTGAACGCCTTGCCGAACAGGGCGATGACGGCGACCAGATCCATGCCGCCGAGCAACCCGGTCGCGATCGCCGAGACGGTGACGACCAGCATCGGATTGAGCTTCAGCGCGAAGCCGACAACGACGATCAATATGCCGGCGAGCGGCAGATACTCGCTCATGCGGCAGCCGCTCCGGAAATGTCCTGGCCGAACACCAGGACATAGCCGTTGGGATCGCTTATCTCGAACTCGCGCATCATGTAAGGCTGGTCGCAGGGCGCACGCCGGACTTGGGCGCGATCGGCGACGGCGGCGAACAGGCCGTCAACGTCGGTCACATAGATATAGGCGTCCCACGCCCCGCCGGGCCGAAACGGATCGAGGTCCGGCTTCTCGTATCCGGGCGAGCGCTGGAGCATGATCTCCACGCCGTCGCGACGCAGGCTCGCCCATTCGAACGGCTCGACCTGCGGATGCGTGCCGAAGCCGAAGCCCAGCACGTCGCGATACCAGCGCGCCGTCTTGCCCACGTCCGCCACAAGGAATGCGGGCGCGATCTGTCCGAATCTGCTCATTGGCCGACCTCCCCTTCATCCGCGGCGCCATAGCCCCCGCCGCCGGGTGTCCATATCTCGAACCCATCGCCCGCCGCCATCTCGGCCGAGGCGGTCGCGTCGAGCCGCTCCTCGCGCCCGTCCGCGCGCAGCACCCGATTGACGCCCGGCTCCGCGTCCGCCCCGCCAAGGATGCCGCGCGGCGCGATCCGCCGCCGGTTGGAGAGGATGCCGGCGCTCATCGGCTCCAGGAAGCGCAGCCGCCGCTCCACCCCGTCGCCGCCGCGATGCGCCCCCGCGCCGCCCGAGCCGCGCCTTATCGCGAAGCGCTCCAGCAGCACGGGAAAGCGCGTCTCCAGCACCTCCGGATCGGTCAACCGCGAATTGGTCATATGGGTCTGCACCGCGCTGGCCCCGTCGAAGTCCGGCCCGGCCCCGGCGCCGCCCGCGATCGTCTCGTAATATTGGTGGCGCGCATTGCCGAAGGTGAAATTGTTCATCGTCCCCTGGCTCGGCGCCAGCGCGCCGCAGGCGGCGAGCAGGCAATCGGTGATCGCCTGGCTGGTCTCGACATTGCCCGCCACGACCGCCGCCGGATAATGCGGATTGAGCATCGAACCGTCCGGCACGCACAGCTCGATCGGCCGCATGCAGCCGTCGTTCAATGGGATCGGATCGTCCACCAGAGTGCGAAAGACATAGAGCGTCGCGGCGCGGCAGATCGAATAAGGCGCGTTGAAATTGGTGGGCTGCTGGTCGCTGGTCCCGGCGAAGTCCACGATCGCCGAACGGGCCGCCTTATCGACGGTCACGGCCACGGAAATCACCGCGCCGTCATCCATTTCATACCTAAAATATCCGTCTGAAAGCCTGTCGATCAAGCGCCTTACGGCCTCTTCCGCATAATCCATGACATGCGCCATATAGGCGTCGATCATGCCGCGCCCCTGCTCGCTCGCCACACGCTTCAGCTCGCTCGCGCCGCGCGCGCAGGCGGCGATCTGGGCCTTCAGATCGGCGACGTTGCGGTCCGGATTGCGCGCCGGCCACGGCCCCTCGGCGAGCAGTGCGCGCAGCTCCGCCTCGAGGAAATGCCCGGCATCGACGAGCAGGACATTGTCGATCAGCACGCCTTCCTCATCGACGCTGCGGCTGTTCGGCGGCATCGATCCCGGCGCGATGCCGCCGATATCGGCATGATGGCCGCGCGCCGCGACGAACCAGGCCGGGGCCGCATCACCATCATCCGCGAAGACCGGCATGACCACGGTGATGTCCGGCAGGTGGGTGCCGCCGCGATAGGGCGCGTTCAGCACATAGACGTCGCCCGGCTTCATGCCCCGCCCGTCGCGCGCATCTCCCCGCGCAGCGACGATCGTGCGGATGGAATCGCCCATCGATCCGAGATGGACCGGGATGTGCGGCGCATTGGCGATCAGATTGCCCTCCGCATCGAAGACGGCGCAGGAGAAATCGAGCCGCTCCTTGATGTTGACGGAAGAGGCGGTGTTGCGCAGCGCCACCCCCATCTCCTCGGCGATCGCCATGAAGAGATTGCCCATCACCTCCAGCGTCACCGGATCGACATCAGTCCCCATCGCCGGCGCCGTGTCGCGGGGGGCCGCACGGGTGAGGATGAGATTGTCGCGGATGTCCACCTCGGCCCGCCAGCCCGGCTCGACGATCGTGGTCGCGGCGGGGTCGATGATGAGGGCGGGACCGACGATGATGTCGCCGGGGGAGAGGGAGGCGCGGTCGTACAAATCCTCCCCGGAACGGGCAGGGGGACCGTCCGAAGGATGGTGGAGGGGTCGATCCGCCCCCGACCCCTCCACCGGCTTCGCCGGTTCCCCTGCCCGTTCCGGGGAGGATTTGAGCGTCTCACCCTTCCCCACCGCCTCGACGATCGCCGTCTCCGCCACCACCGGCGCGTCCGAGACGAAGCCGAAGCGGGTCCGGTGCGCAGCGGTGAAATCCGCCTCCATGGCGTCGGAGACGTCCACTTCCAGCGCCGTGTCGCTGCCCGCGTAGCGCAAGGCCGCGCGGTGCCGGACCTCCGGCGCGGTCACGCCCTGCGCCTCGAGCGCCGCGACCGCTTCGGCCGCCAGCTCGGCCAGCACTGGCGCCAGCTCCGCTCCCGCCAGCGTGCGCTGCCGGATCTCCACCATGTCGGCGAGGCCCATGCCATGGGCGCTGAGCACCCCGGCCAGCGGATGGATCATCACCCGCTCGATGCCGAGCGCATCGGCGACCAGGCAGGCATGCTGCCCGCCCGCGCCGCCGAAACATTGCAGCGTGTAGCGGGTCACGTCATGGCCGCGCGCGATCGAGATCTGCTTGATCGCATTGGCCATGTTGTCGACGGCGATGCGGATGAAGCCTTCGGCGACGGCCCGGACGTCCATGCCGGCCTGCGCGGCGATCTCCCGGGCGCGGGCGAACGCGGCCTCCGCGTCGATCGGCTGGTCGGCGCCGGGCCCGAACACGCGCGGGAAATGCTCCGCCCTGATCTTGCCCAGCACGACATTGCAGTCGGTGACGGTGAGCGGCCCGCCGCGCCGGTAGCAGGCGGGGCCCGGCACCGCCCCGGCGCTGTCCGGCCCGACCCGGAAGCGGCGGCCGTCATAGGAACAGATCGAGCCGCCGCCCGCCGCCACGGTGTGGATTTCCAGCATCGGGGCGCGCACCCGCACCCCGGCCACCGCTCGCTCGCTGGTCCGTTCATAGGTGCCGGCGAAATGCGACACGTCAGTCGAGGTGCCGCCCATGTCGAAGCCGATGATGTGGTCGAACCCCGCCTCGGCGGCGGTGCGCGCCATGCCGACGATCCCGCCCGCCGGCCCGGACAGGATCGCGTCCTTGCCCCGGAAGGCGGCGGCGTCGGTCAGCCCGCCGTTCGATTGCATGAAGAAGAGCCGCCCGTCGCCGCCCAGCCCCGCCACCACCCGGTCCACATAGCGCCTCAGCACGGGCGAGAGATAGGCGTCCACCACGCAGGTGTCGCCGCGGCCGACCAGCTTGATCAGCGGCTCGACCTCATGGCTCACCGAGACCTGCGCAAAGCCGATCTCGCGCGCCATGTCCGCCAGCGCCGCCTCATGCGCCGTCCAGCGCCAGCCGTGCATCAGCACGATGGCGAGCGCGCGCCAGCCCTCGTCATACGCGGCCTGAAGATCGGCCCGCGCCTTCGCCGCATCGAGCGGCACCAGCACCGTTCCGTCCGCCATCACCCGCTCGCCCACCTCGATCGCGCAGCCGTAGAGGGGCTCGGGCAGGACGATGTGCCGGGCGAAGATGTCGGGCCGTGCCTGATAGCCGATCCGCAGCGCATCGCCGAAGCCCGCGGTGATGGCGAGGCACACCGCCTCGCCCTTGCGCTCCAGCAGCGCGTTGGTGGCGACGGTCGTCCCCATCTTGACCGCGCCGACCGCACCGCCCCCCGCCTCGCTCAGAATCGCCCGGATGCCCGCTACCGCCGCATCGTCATAATGTTCGGGGTTGTCAGACAGGAGCTTCTTAACCACCTGCCGCCCGTCCGGCCCGCGCGCCACGATGTCGGTGAAGGTCCCGCCGCGGTCGATCGAGAAGGTCCAGGCGGCGGCGTCCATAAGCGGGGATTAGCAAAGGGCGCTTGACCGGGCCAGCGGCTTGGGACAGCCCATCACGCATGGACAAGCCCAATCCCGACGCGCCGCCGCCGCCCTTCGGCAGCGCCGATTTCCACACGATCGTGCAGAAGCAGATCGCCGCCGCCGCGCAACAGGCGATCGGCAATGCCAAGCTGGGCTGGGAGACGGTGGTGCCGTTCCTTGAGGCCGCGCGCGAAATGTGCCGCGCCGACATTCACGAAGGAGGCGGCGTGCGTCTCCATGCCGAGCAGGAGGAAGGCGGCGAAGCGGAGGAAGCCTTTGTCGGCCTTAGCCTCGCCGACCGCGACGACGGCACGGAATGGCTGTCGGAAAGCTGGTGGCTTTCCGATCTCGCCATCGCCGAGGAGGATCCGGCGCGCGTCGCCGCCATCGCCCGCGCGCTGGAGCGCAGCGTCGCGCGGATCGATGCCTGGCTCGCCGCGCGGGAAAGGGGAGACGACAGCGGAGCATCGCCTCCCGATCCGGCCTAGGCAGGGTTAATTGCCTTCGCCGGTGACCCCGCGCTCGTAGAGCTGGATGCAGCGATCGTCGCTGGCCGCGCCCGAGCAGGGCGGATAGCCGGTTTCGGCGATCGGGCCGCCCATGCCTTCGTAGGCCTGCTCGTCCGCCGGCATCGCCGGATCGGCGGTATCGACCATCGCGGTCTCGATCGGCGCTTCATGACCGATCTCCTCCGCCTCGTCCGGGCCGCCCATGGCGAATGCGGTCGATTCGCCCGCGAAGCCGCCGGTCTCGCCGGTCCAACTCGCCAGCGCGATCTCGACGCCCGGCTCGTAGAGCTGGATGCAGCTGTCGTCGCCCGGCCCAGGCTCGCAGGCCGGGTAATTGTGCGTCGCCGGACGCGGCGTCAGGTCGAGCGCCGCCGTCTGCACCGGCGCCGCCTCGCCATAGGCTGTGGTCGCATCCAGCGTATCGACCGGCGCGCCGGTGCCGGCGGGATCGTCGGTCAGCACCGGATCGGCCGGATCGAGCTGCGCGGGCGGATCGGCCGCCGCCCAGCTGTCGTCCATGCCCTTGCCAGTATAAGCGAGCGGCTCGCTGGTCGGCGCCATGCCCTTGTCGATCACCGGGCCGAAGCCTTCGCTCCAGCCCGCCGCGACCGGCTTGGCATCAAATGCCGGATCGGCGACGTCAATCGCCATCTTGCCGGCCAAAGCCGACGTCCCGAGCAGGAGCGCCGCCGCTCCGATATAATATGCTTTCATCTTGGCCTCCGTTTGAACCGGCGGTCTCGCCGGCCGAAAGCCCCCCACGCCCGCACAGATGCAGTGCAGTGTGGCCCAAGAACGACCGAAAGCGGATTTTTCTCCCTGGGTGAGTCAGAAGCGCCCGTCGATGTGCCGCGCGAAGCCGCCATTCGCGGGCGCGAAACCCGCTGCGGTGAGCGCGGCGCGCATCGTCTCGTCGGTCGGGCGGATATTGAGGTCGATACGGTAGCGGCCGTCTGCGAACAGGCGCAGCGCAAGGCGCTCCATGCCGGTCTGGCTGGCGAGCGGGATCAGCACCGCATCCCCCGCGCAGGCCACGTTGCCGGTGAAGCCGGACGGCAGGCCGATCCCCGCGATCTCGCCCGCCAGCATCGCGCGCACCTGCCCTTCGGCGCGACTGCATCGCCCACCGGAAAAGCCGGCGCTGACACCTTCGAGTTCGATGGCGGAAATCGGCAATGGCGCGAACAGGGCCGCGACCCGCAGCCTTCCGGTCAGATCATCGACGCCGAAGCCACCCGGCATAGCGGTCAGTGCACCTTCGAACGGATCGAGCTCTCCCGGCCGCGCCAGCGCCACCCGCGCCTGGCCGATCAGCAGCGGCAACACCCTCAGGCGCGCCGACAGGTCGCCCAGCGGCACCCGGCCGAGCTGCGCCTCGCTCAGCCGCCCGCTCCACACGCTCCCCGCCGCCTCGCGCGCCGCGAGCCCCTTCTCGTCCAACCCCAGCCAGCCAACCGCCACGCGCAGCGGCAGGGTCGCGACCAGGGCCAGCAGGAAGACCGCCGCGAAAAAGCCGATCCGCCGCCTCATGGCGCGCTCCGGATCGCGAAATTCGCTTCGAGCTGGATGGTCCGGTCCTGATTGGGCCGGGCGCGCAGCCCTTCCACCGTCACGCCCTGCCCCTCCAATGCGCCGATCCAGCCGAACAGGGCCTGCGGCCGCCCGGCCTCGATCGTCACCGACGCGCGCAGTGGCCCCTGCGCGTCGATCCGCGCATTGGCGAAGCCGGCGTCGGACGCGGTGCGGGCGAGCAGGGCGTCGATCGGCGGCTGCGCCGTCGCCGCCGGGCGCGGCGTATCCACGGCCGTCGCGGAGCGCGCCCGCGCCTCGGCCAGTGCCGTCGCCGCCGTCTCCAGCCGCAGCCGCGCGTCGGTCTGCGCATTGCCGAGCGGCCGGACGATGCCCAGCCAGCCGATCACGAGCGCCAGCAGCACGAACATGACGAGCAGCAGCCACCGCTCGCGCGCCGTCCGGCCCGCCCACCAGAGCTTGAAATCCCCGCTCATGACGGCCGCACGATCAGGTCGGTGGCGGGCCGCCCGCCGGCGCTGCCCGCCGCGCCCTGCTCCACCGCATGGCCGCCCGCCTCGATCCGCCCGCGCAGGGCGGCCAGGGTCGCCGGACTGTCGGCATGGATGCTCAGGGTGAAGCTGCCGTCGGGGCGATATTCGATCCGCGCCAGCTCCGCGTTCGGCGTCGCCCTTATCGCCTCGAACAGGATCGCCGCCGCGCCGCCGAAGCCGCGCGGGCCGGACGCCGCCACCGGCGCGGCGAGCGCCGCCGCCTCGGCCTCCAGCCGCGCCGCCGCGCGATTGTGCCGCACGATGTCGACGATCTGCGCGAGCAGGGTCAGCGCGACCAGCGCCACGGCGAGCAGCGCCATGCGCCGCGCCCAGCCCCGGTCGGACGCCCATTGCGTCCGCCGCGCGAACGGCCCCTGCCGCAAATTCATCGCCGGATCGGCGAGCGCCGCCGCCAGCCCCGCCTCGAAGCGCGGCCCGTCCAGCTCGATCACCGGCGCGCCGCCGGTCAGCGCCCCGGCCAATTCGGGCTCCAGCGTGAAGGCCGCGCCCGCAGCGCGGTAATCGTCGCTATGCCGCGCATAGCCCGTATCAGGCGCGGCGAGCAGGAACGGCGCGGGCACGATCGCGTCGGGATCTATGCCCATCTCCCCGGCCGCGACCAGCCATTGCGCCATCCGCGCCGCCGGCACCATCGCCACCGGCGTCAGCCCTGCCTCCGCCCGGCCCGCGGCGCCATGCAGGTCGGCGAGCGGCGAGGCCACCCGATCGGACAGCAGCAGCCGCGCCGCCGCCACGGCCTGGGCCGGGGCCAGCCCTTCCTCCAGTTCCAGCCAGTGCACCGCGACACCGCTGCCCGGCACGGCCAGCACCACCGCCTCGCCCGGTTCGCTCGCCGGCGCGCCGCCCGCGCCGCGCAGCACCGCGCCGTCCGCGCCAAGGCGCAGCCAGCCGCCGCCGTCGGCGAAGATCAGCAGGATCGGATCAGTTGGTGATGTCGGCATTGTCGCCGTCGCCGCCCTCGCGCCCGTCCGCGCCCAGCGAGGAGATCCGGAACGGCCGCCCCTCCGGCCCCGGCGCCGCATAAAGATAGGGATTGTTCCAGGGATCGTCGGGCAGCCGGCGGACATAATTGCCGTTCACCAGCGCCTGCAGCCCCTCCTCGCTCGTCGGGTAGCGCATATTGTCGAGCCGGTACATCTCCACGCCCTGCTCCAGCGTCGCGATGTCGGCCCGCGCCTTGGTGACGGCGGCGCGGTCGGCGGCCGGCATGACGTTGATGACGACGATCGTGGCGAGCAGGCCGATGATGACGATCACCACCATCATCTCGACCAGGGTGAAGCCCTCCTCATTCTGCCGCGCACGCCGGCGCCAGCGGCGAAGTCGGGTCAAAAGCATCACATTCCTCCGGCGAGTGTATCGAGTTGCAGGATGGGCAGCAGGATCGACAGCACGATGACGGCGACGATCACGCCCATGATCACGATGATAGCAGGTTCGAGCAGCGACAGCGCGGTCGAGGTGAAGGAATCGAACTCGCGCTCCAGATAGTCGGCGGCGCGCTCCAGCATCATGTCGAGCCGGCCCGAGGCCTCGCCCGACGCCGCGAGATAGACGAGCAGGGGCGGGAACACCCCGGCTTTCCTCAGCGCGCCGGAGAGGCTGCCGCCCGTCCGCACCGTCTCGGCGATCTCGGCGCTGGCCTGCCGCAGCACGCGGTTGTGGACGGTCTGCGTGGTGAGCGTCAGGCCCTCCAGCAGCGGCAGGCGGCTGGCGATCATCGTCGAGAGCGTGCGCGCCATCCGCGCCGCGTGGAGATCGCGGATCAGCCTCCCGATGATCGGCAGCTTCAGCAGCGCCGCGTCGAACTTCATCCGGATGCCGTCCTCCTTGAGCGCCCGCCCGCCAAGGAAGACGGCAAGCGCGAGGCCGAGCAGCAGCACCCACCACCAGTTGGCGAGGAAATTCGAAATCCCGATCACGATCCGGGTGAGCAAGGGCAATTGCTGGCCCACATCCTGGAATTGCTCGACCACCTTGGGCACGACGAAGATCATCAGCGCGAAGACGACGAACGCCGCCACCACCGCCAGCACGATCGGATAGGCGAGCGTGGAGAGCACCTTGCCCCGGATCTGCGCCTGCCGCTCCAGCAGGTTGGCCAGCCGCTCCAGGATCGACGGCAATGTCCCCGATCCCTCGCCCGCCGCGACCATCGCACGGTAGAGCGGCGGAAAGCTCTTCGCCTCGCGTCCCATCGCGTCGGCCAGCCGCCGCCCCTCGACCACGCCGGCATGGACATTGCCCAGAATGCGCTGTTCGTCCTCGCGCTCGGATTGGCGCGACAAAGTGCGCAGGGCCTCCTCCAGCGGCGCGACCTGGGCGAGCGTCGCGAGCTGGCGGGTGAAGAGGGTGAGCTGCTTGGCCGAAAGCCGCCGCCGCGCGATCAGCCCGCGCGAGAGCAAGGGCGGCCCGGCCGCCGCCTCGGTGGCGGGCTCGATTCGCACGACATAGAGCCGCCGCTCCCTGAGCTGCGCCTTGGCCGCATCGGCGCTGTCGGCGCGCAGCGATCCGCGTCGCTCGCGGCCCGCCGTGTCGAGGCCGACCCAGGCGAAATCAGGCATCGCCGCCCTCATGCCGCGACACGCGCACCGCCTCCTCCGGACTGGTCGTGCCGGCCAGCACCAGCTCCCGCGCCGCGCCGGAAAGGGTCGGCGCGGCGCGGAAGGCATGGCCGGCGATCGCGGCCTCGTCGTCGCCGGCATTGATCAGGCGCCGGATCGTCTCGTCCACCTTCACCGCTTCGAACAGGCCGATCCGGCCCCTGTAGCCGCTGTTCGCACAGGCCGGGCAGCCGACCGGCTCATAGACCGTCGCCCCCGCCGCGATCCCCAGCGTTTCGGCGAGGGAGCCGACCGCTTCGACCGGGCGCCGGCATTCGGCGCACAGCCGCCGCACCAGCCGCTGGGCGAGCACCGCGCGCACCGTCGAGGCGATCAGGAAGGGCTCGACCTTCATGTCCCTGAGCCGCGTGATCGCGCCGACCGAATCGTTGGTGTGGACGGTGGAGAGGACGAGATGCCCGGTCAGCGCCGCCTGCACGGCGATCTCCGCCGTCTCGCGGTCGCGGATCTCGCCGACCATCACCGTGTCCGGATCCTGCCGCAGGATGGCGCGCAAGCCCGTCGCGAAGGTCAGCCCAACCTGCGGATTGATCTGCGTCTGGCCGACCCCGTCCACCGCATATTCGACCGGGTCTTCGACGGTGAGGATGTTGCGGCTCCCGTCGTTCAAGAGCTTGAGGCCGGCATAGAGCGTCGTCGTCTTGCCCGATCCGGTCGGCCCGGTGACGAGCACGATCCCGTTCGGCTCGCCCAGCGCCTCGGTGAACAGGCGCTTCACCGCGTCGCTCATGCCGATCTGGTCGAGCCCGATGCCGGCATTGTCCTTGTCGAGGATACGCAGCACGACCCGCTCGCCCGCCCGGCTCGGCAAAGTGGACACGCGCACGTCGATCAGCTTGCCGCCCAGCGTCAGCCCGATCCGCCCGTCCTGCGGCAACCGGCGTTCGGCGATGTCGAGCCGGGCCATCACCTTGACGCGGCTCACCACGACCGGCGCGACATGGGGCGGCATGCGCAGCGTTTCGCGCAGCACGCCGTCCATCCGCATCCGGACGACCAGCCCGGTCTCGTAGGGCTCGATATGGATGTCGCTGACGCCCTGACGCGCGGCATCGGCGATGATGCCGTTGATCAGGCGGATGGCCGGCGCGTCGTCGGACGTGTCGAGCAGGTCGTCGGCGCTGGGCAAAGCGGCGGCGAGATGGCCGAGATCGTCGCCGAAGCCGAGCGAATCGGCCGCGTCCGCCGCGACCCCCGCCCCGGCGCCGTAGAGATCGGAGAGCAGCCGGTCGAAGTCCGGCGCGCTGACCGGCTGGAGCGCGAAAGGCCGGGCGAGGAAGCGCCTGAGCTCGACGATGTTCGCCGGGTCCGCCCCTTCCCGCATCGCGACGTCCAGCCGCCCCTCGGTCTCGCCGGTCGCGGCGAAGCCGTGGCGGCGGGCGAAGGCATAGGGGATGCGCGCCGGCGCTTCGGCGGGGATGGCCGTCTCGCTCTCCTCGCCGCGCGCGATCCTCATCGCGGTTCGGCCGCGCTCGGCGGAACCTCCACCGGCGTCACCACCTGGTCCTGCGGCCCCGGTGCGCTCGCCGATGGCGGCACGGTGCCGAGATAATCGCGCACCAGCTCGTCCAGCGAGGGCTCGCGGTCCGGATTGCCGAGCAATTGCTGGCCGCGCGCATAATCGTAGCGACGTGCGCTCATCGCCCGCGCATCGGCGGCGGTGCGCATGATCGTCGGCCGGATGAAGACCATCAGATTGGTCCGCGCCCGCTCCCGCCCGCGCGAACGGAAGAGCTGGCCGATGATCGGGATGTCGCCGAGCACAGGCACGCGCTCCAGCGTGCGCCGCTCATTCTCGTCCAGCAGCCCGCCGATCCCGACGATCTCGCCGTCGTCCACCGTGATCGTCGTCTCCAGCTCGCGCTTGTTGAGGATGATCTCGGGATTGGTGGTCGAAAGCCGCCCGGCGATCGAGCTCACCTCCTGGCGGATGTCGAGCCGGATCGAACCACCGGCATTGATCTGCGGCCGGACCTCCAGCGTGATGCCGACATTCTGGCGCTGCACGGTGCGGAAGGCGTTGTCGAAATTGGGGCTCAATGCCTCGCCGGTGGTGATCGGGATTTCCTGGCCGACCAGGAAATAGGCCTGCTCGTTGTCCAAAGTCATGATCGACGGGGTGGAGAGCAGGTTGGATTGGTTGTCGTTGCGCACCGCGTTGACGATCGCGCCGAAGATCGCGTTGCCGCTGCGGATGATGCCGCCGCCGATCCCGCCGGTCGCCCCGGCCAGGCTGCCGATCGCGGCGTCGCGCAGCTGCTCGGTCAATTCCTCCGAAGCGCCCAGCTCCTCTGCCGCGATCGCGCCGGCGACGAGGTTCATGTTCGGGGCGATGTTGGAATAATTGGTGACGGCGAAGGGGATGTTGGAACCGCGCAGTCCCGACAGGAAGAGCTGGACGCCGAGCTGCTGCGCCGCGCCTTCCGAAATCTCGACGATGATCGCCTCGACCAGCACCTGCTGGCGGCGCACGTCGAGCTGGCGGATCACTTCGCCCAGCATCCGCTGTATGTCCGGCGTCGCCGAGATGACGATCGCATTGGCCCCGGCGAAGCGGGTGACGGTGGCGCTGCGCGCGGCGAGCGGCGCTTCCCCGGCGGGCGCGGCGGCAACCGGCGCAGCCGGCGCCGGGGCGGAGCTGTCGCCCGCCATGCTGGGCCCGCCGCTCGTGCTGCGGCCGGAGGGATTGCGCGCCGCCGGCCGCGGCGATGTCATCGGCTGGGTCGCGGTCTGGCCCAACAGGGTCTGGAGAACCGGCAGCAATTGCTCGGCGTCGGCATGTTCGAGGAAGACGACGCGGATCTCGCTGCCGCTCGCCGCCCGCGCGTCCAGTTCGTGCGCGATTGTGGCCAGTTGCGCGATCGAGGCCGCGTCGCCGCGCAGTGCGATCGAATTGGCGCTGTCCACCGGCACGACCGAAACGCCTTCGCCAGCCAGCTCGCGCAAGGCGGCGGCGATCTCGCGCGCGCCGGCATTGTCGAGGCCGATCAGCCGGGTGACGGCGCTGTCCACGTCGATCTGGGCGAGCGCCGCGCGCACCCGGCGGACATTGTCGGCGAAGTCGGAGACGATGATCGATCCGCGTCCGGCCGTGATCGACCCGTCGCGGCTGACCAGCGGGCGCAGCGTCTCGACCGCCGCCGCCGCGTCCACCCGGCGCACCCGGAAAATCTCGGTGACGAAGCCGCTCGTACCCGCCCGCTGCGATCCGCCGAGCGGGGCCGAGGCGGACGCGCCCGCCACCGGCTGCACCCGCAGCGCCCCGCCGGCCGCCGGCACCGCGACATAGCCGTTGGCGCGCAGGGTGGAGAGGAACAGCTCGAAATATTCGCTGCGCGACAGCGGGCGCTCGGTGACGACCGAAACGCGCCCCTGCACCGCCGGATCGATGATGAAGGTCCGCCCCGTCACCCGCGACGCATCCTGGATGAAGGCGCGCACGTCCGCCTCGCGCAGGTTCAGCACATATTGCGCGGACGCGGGCGCGACGGGTGCGAGCGAGGTGGCGGCCAGCGCCAATGCCAGAGCGATGGAAAAACGCTTCACCTAGAACCTCACCGAAATCTGCACGTTGCGGCCGCCCCGCTCGACGGTCAGCGTCGCCGTGCCGACCCCGGCGCGCAGCGCCTGCTCGGCTTGGGCGGACGAGGTGACGCGCTGGCCGTTCACCGCGACGATCACGTCGCCGGGCTGGAAGCCGGCGGCCCGGAAGGCGGCCCCGCCGTCGCCGCCCGGCGCAACGGTCAGGCCGTCGATCTGGTTCTCGCCGACGCGCGGCTCGAAACGCAGCGGCGCGGCGCCCGGCGCGGCTTGGGGCGTGGCCGAGATGACGGGAACCGGCACCTGCGTCGCCGTGGTCTCGCCGGTCGGCGCCGCTGCGGGCGCGGGCGTGGACTGGTCGAGGAAGAGCTGCTCGCGCGTGCCGCCCCGGTCGATCGTGATGCTGTCGAAACCGACCGCGACCAGCGTCACGCCGGGCATGATCTCCTCGCCCACCGCGAAGCTGCTTTGGCTGCCGTCGGGCAGCTGGACGATCGCCGATCCCCGGCCGGTCGCCCGGTCCTCGCGCACGCCGAACAATTGCAGGTTGAGCCCGGTTATCACCGCCGGCCCGCCCTCGGCGAGCCGGAAGAAGGGATCGAAGCTGCCGAGCGCGCCGCCTTGCGCCGGTCCCGTCAGCGCGGCGGGCGCCTGCCAGTCGCCGAGCGGGCCGAGCGGCGTCACGGTCGTCCAGACCAGCCGCGCCGCCTGCACCGCGACGAGCCCGATCAGCGCCAGCTCCAGCACGGTCGCGGGAGTCGGGCGGGACAGCCGGCCGAACAGCCGGGCGGTGCGCGGATCAGTCTCCAGGCGCATCGACGAAACCGAATCCCTCCCCGAACCGGGCCATGACGCCCCCAGCTATGTCGGCCCGATGACTCAAATAAGACAAGTCACGGGCGCGCGAGACGGCTCGAACGATGAATCGGATGGCGCAACGCCTCCCCTTCCCCGAAGAGTCGCATGAACGCGAAGGTTCACAGCTTTTCATGGGCCGCGCAAGGGCTTGATCGCGAGGGAGAGGCGAGCCGGACAGGCGCCGGATGCAAGTCGGGCGACGCCTCTAGGGAAGAACGCCGCCCTCAAGCGTCTTCGATAGCCTCACCAATATGGACGAAGGCTGAACGCCCTCAGCTCCGCCGTGCCAGCCCGCACAGATGCGCGAACAATTCGTCCCGGTTCCAGTCCCAGCCGAATCGTTCGGCGACGCGGCGCACCTCGGCCGGATCGGGCGGCGCGGCGAGCAGCTCGGCGACTGCGCCGGCGATCGATTCGGCATTGCGTGCGACAAGCCGCCCCGCCGCCGGTCCGTCGATGATCTCCCGCGCACCGCCCACGTCGCAGGTGACGACCGGCGTGCCGCAGGCCAGCGATTCGACCCAGGCATTGGCAAGCCCCTCGGACACCGTCGGCAGCACGCTCGCATCGGCTGCGGCGAACAAAGCGGGCAGTTCCGCATGCGGTCGGTTGCCGACAAAGCGCACCCGGTCCTCGACTCCGAGTCGCGCTGCGCGCCGCGCCAGCCCCGCCCGCTCCGGGCCGTCGCCGACCACGATCAGCGTTGCGCCGGGTAGCCGCCGCAAAGCCTCAATCGTCAGATGATGCCCCTTGCGCTCGACCAGCGCGCCGACGCCGATCAGCAGCGGCCCGTCCACGCCGAGCCTGGCCTTCGCCGCCGCGCGGTCGGCCGGGCGGAAGCGCTCAAGGTCGATGCCGGTATGATGGACCCGGATACGGTCGTCCGGCATGCCGAGCGCCGCCATGTCCCGCTTCAGCGCCGCGCTGACCGCGAGCAGGCCGTCCGCCGCCCGCCCCGCCGCGATCACCTGCTCGCCGATCCCCGGCCGCATGCCCCAGACGTGGATATCGCTGCCCCGCGCCTTGATCGAGACCGGCACGCCAAGCGCCCGGCCAAGCCGGACCGCCGCCGGCCCGTCCGGCCAGAAGAACTGGGCATCGATCACGTCGAAGGGGAAGCGCGCCCTGATCTCGCGCAGCACCGGCAGCACGGCATCGGCCATGCGCCGCGCCGCTCCCGCCTGCCCGATGCGGGGCCAGACGCGATAGCGTGGACGATGGACGGCGAGTCCTTTCCAGTCCTCGGTCTCCGGCAATCCTGCGAGCGAAGCATAATGCGGATGGCGCGACAGCGGCCAGGCCGGCAGGCCGGCCGGCGACACCACTTCCAGCGCCACGTCGTCGCGCGCCGCCAGCTCCAGCGTCTGGCGCTCGACGAACACGCCCAGCGTCGGCCGCGCCGCATGGGGGAAGAGAGTCGAAAGAGTAAGCACGCGAAGCATCGCGCGCGCCGTACCACAGGTCGCCTATCGCCGGGTTAAGGCGCGTCCGTTAAACTGTCGTTCAGCCGGCGAAAGGGATGCGCGAAGTCCGCTTGGCCTCGCGTTGAGGCTCCGCTAAGAAGCCCGCCATGCACAGCTTTCCCCGCCCCCTTGTCCTCGCCATCGCCGTCGCCGCGATCGTTCCGCTCGCCGCCTGCGGCACGCTGGGCGGCGGCGGGCGCACCAAGATCGACCAGCGTTACGTCGCGCGCGACGTGAACACGCTCTACAATGCCGCCTTCACCCGGCTGGAACGGCGCAATTATGCACAGGCCGCCGCGATCTTCGACGAGGTCGAGCGCCAGCATCCCTATTCGGTCTGGGCGCGCCGCGCGCAGCTGATGAGCGCCTTTTCCTATTATGCCGCGGGCGATCACACCAAGTCGATCGAATCGGCGCGGCGTTTCCTGTCGATCCATCCGGGCAACCGCGACGCGCCTTATGCGCTCTACCTGATTTCCCTGAATTATTACGAGCAGATCAGCGACGTGACTCGCGATCAGGCGATCACCCGCCAGGCGCTCGACGCGCTGGGCGAGCTGATCCGCCGCTATCCGGGCACGCCTTATGCCGCCGATGCGCGCATCAAGGTGGATCTGGTCAACGACCATCTCGCCGGCAAGGAGATGGAGATCGGCCGCTTCTACCAGCGCCGCAATCGCTGGCTCGCCTCGATCATCCGCTTCCGCAGCGTGATCGACGATTATCAAACGACCAGCCACACGCCGGAAGCGTTGATGCGCCTCACCGAATCCTACCTTGCGCTCGGCATTCCCGAAGAGGCGCAGCGCAGCGCCGCCGTGCTCGGCGCCAATTATCCCGAAACCCGCTGGTATCAGCGCGCCTACGATCTGATGCAGCGCCACGACCGGCGCGGGGCGGCGGCGATGCCGGCGCCCGCCCCGGCCGCAGTGGCGGAAGAGCCGGCGACCACGCCGGCATCTTGATCGGCTGAACCCGGCAATGGCAGAGACCGGTTCATGCTGACCGGCCTGTCGATCCGCGACGTCGTCCTCATCGAAACGCTCGACCTGGAATTCGCGTCCGGGCTGGGCGTGCTGACCGGCGAGACGGGCGCCGGCAAGTCGATCCTGCTCGACGCGCTCGGCCTGGCGCTCGGCGAACGGGCCGACAGCGGCCTGGTGCGCGCCGGCCAGACGCAGGCGAGCGTCAGCGTCGCCTTCGAGCTTCCCGCCGCCCATGCCGCTTTGGCCCTGCTCGACGAGAACGGCCTCGCCGCCGAGCCTGGCGAGCCGCTCGTCATCCGCCGCCTTGTGCGCGCCGACGGCGGCAGCCGCGCCTTCGTCAACGACCAGTCCGTCTCGGCCGGCCTGCTGCGCGAGCTGGGCGCCCTGCTCGTCGAGATCCACGGCCAGCATGACGAGCGCGGCCTGCTCAACCCGCGCGGCCACCGCGTCCTGCTCGACACGTACGGCGCGCTCGACGCCGCCCCGGTCGCCGCCGCCTTCGCCCAAGTCCGCGCCGCCGAGGAGTCGCTGGCCGAGGCCCGCCGCGTCCATGACGAGGCGGAGCGCGACCGCGAATGGCTGACCCATGCGGTCGACGAGCTGGCGAAGCTCGATCCCCAGCCCGGCGAGGAGGAGACCCTCGCCACCCTGCGCGCCACCATGCAGTCCGGCGCGAAGCTGGGCGACGAGCTGGAGACTCTGAACGGCCTGCTGCAAGGCTCCGAAGGCGGCCTGGCCCAGCTCCGCCAGGCGGCCCGCCGGCTCGACCGGATCGCGGGAGAGCACCCCCTTCTCGCCGAGGCGCTGGCCGCGCTCGACCGCGCCGTGATCGAGGCGTGCGACGCCGAAACCGCGCTGGAGCGCGCCGCCGAGGCTCTCACCTTCGATCCCGCCCGGCTCGAGGAGGCCGAGGCCCGTTTGTTCGAGATCCGCGCGCTCGCCCGCAAGCACCGGGTCGAGCCCGACGCTTTGCCCGGCCTGCGCGCGGACCTGTCCGCCAAGCTCGCCATGATCGAATCGGGCGGCGAACGCCTCGCCCGACTGGAAGCCGATCTCGCCGCCGCGCGCGGCGATTACGACCACGTCGCCGAGGCGCTGAGCCACGCCCGCCGCGCCGCCGCCACCCGGCTCGACGCCGCCGTCGCCGCCGAGCTGGCCCCGCTCAAGCTCGACGCCGCCCGCTTCCGCACCGTGATCGAACCTGCCGAGCCCTCCGCCGCCGGCATCGACAGGGTCGCCTTCGAAATCTCGACCAATCCCGGCGCGCCTTTCGGCCCGCTCACGAAGATCGCCTCGGGCGGCGAGCTCAGCCGCTTCATCCTCGCTCTCAAGGTGGCGTTGGCCGAGGAGGGCGGCGCCACCACGATGATCTTCGACGAGATCGACCGGGGCGTCGGCGGCGCCGTCGCCAGCGCGGTCGGCGAGCGGCTGCACCGCCTCGCCGAAGCGGGCCAGGTCCTCGTCGTCACCCACTCGCCCCAGGTCGCCGCCCGCGGCGCGCGGCACCTCTTCATCGAAAAGAGCCATGACGGCGTCGTCACCCGCACCGGCGTCCACCTGCTGGGCGAAGCCGAGCGCCGCGAGGAGATCGCCCGCATGCTCTCCGGCGCCGAAGTGACGGACGAGGCGCGGGCGCAGGCGACGCGATTGCTGGAGGCGGCATGACCGAAGCCGAGGCCGCCAATCGCCTGATGCGCCTCGCGAAGGAGATCGCGCGGCACAACCGGCTCTACCATGCCGACGACGCGCCGGAGATTTCCGACGCCGACTATGACGCGCTGATGCGGGAAAATGCGGCGCTGGAGGCGGAGTTTCCGCATCTGGTGCGCCCCGACAGCCCGTCCCGGCAGGTGGGCGCGGCGCCCGCGGGCAATCTCGCGAAAGTCACCCATGCTTTGCCGATGCTCAGCCTCGACAACGCCTTCGCGGACGAGGAAGTGGCGGAGTTCGTCGCGCGCGTGCGGCGCTACCTGAAGCTCGCCCCGGACGCCCCCGTCGCGCTCACCGCCGAGCCGAAGATCGACGGCCTCTCCTGCTCGCTGCGCTACGAGAAAGGGCGGCTCGTCCTCGCCGCCACGCGCGGCGACGGCACGACGGGCGAGGACGTGACGCCCAATGTGCGGACCATCGCGGATATTCCGCAGTTCCTTAGCCCCTCCCCTGAAGAGGAAGGGCTATATGAGGTCACCGACATCTTCGAGATCCGCGGCGAGGTCTATATGGCCAAGGCGGATTTCGCCGCGCTCAACGCTCGTCTGCTCGCCGAGGCCGAAGACCCCGAAAAGGCGCGCCAGTTCGCCAATCCGCGCAACGCCGCCGCCGGTTCGCTGCGCCAGAAGGACGCCGCGATCACCGCCTCACGGCCGCTGTGCTTCCTGGCGCATGGCTGGGGCGAGGCGTCGGCTTTGCCCGCCGACACCCAATATGGCGTCATGAAGGCGATCGAGTCCTGGGGCCTGCCGGTCAACGACCGCCTCGTCCGCGTCGAGGATCTGGACGCCCTCATCGCCCATTACCGCACCATCGAGGCGGCGCGAGCCGATCTGCCCTTCGACATCGACGGCGTCGTCTACAAGGTGGATCGGCTCGACTGGCAAGGCCGGCTCGGCTCCGTTGGACGCGCGCCGCGCTGGGCGATCGCGCACAAATTCCCGGCGGAACAGGCGCAGACCACCGTCAACGCCATCGACATCCAGGTCGGCCGCACCGGCAAGCTGACCCCCGTCGCGCGGCTGGAGCCGGTGACGGTCGGCGGCGTCGTCGTCTCCAACGTCACGCTGCACAATCGCGACGAGATCGCCCGGCTGGGCGTGCGGCCCGGCGACCGGGTGGTGATCCAGCGCGCCGGCGACGTCATCCCGCAGGTGGTGGAGAATCTCACCCGCGACGCGCCCGGCGATCCCTTCCCCTTCCCCGATCATTGCCCCGAATGCGGCAGCGAGGCGGTGGCGGCGGAAGGCGAGGTCGACGTGCGCTGCACCGGCGGCCTGATCTGCCCCGCCCAGCGTTTCGAGCGGCTGCGCCATTTCGTCTCGCGCGGCGCGCTCGACATCGAGGGGCTGGGCGAGAAGAGCATCGCCGAATTCCTGGAACTGGGCTGGCTGAACGAGCCGGCCGACATCTTCCGCCTCAGCCGCCACCGCGACGAACTGGTCGGCCGCGACGGCTGGCAGGCAAAATCCGTCGATGCCCTGCTCAAAGCCATCGAGGACAAGAGGAAGCCGGACGCCGCCCGCCTCCTGTTCGGCCTCGGCATCCGCCATATCGGCAACGTCACCGCCCGCGACCTGATGAAGAATCTCGTCACCTTGCCGCGCCTCCGCGAAGCGGCTGTAGCGGCGCGCGCCGGCGACGAGGACGCGCTGGCCGAACTGACCGGCATCGACGGCGTCGGCGGCGCGGTGGTCGGCGCGCTCGGCGATTTCTTCCACGAGCCCCACAATATCGAGGCATGGAACGATCTGCTCGCCGAGGTTCACCCACCCGACTTCCGCGTCGAAACCCGCGATTCTCCCGTCACGGGCAAGACCGTGGTTTTCACCGGCAGCCTGGAGACCATCTCCCGCGACGAAGCCAAGGCGCAGGCCGAGGCCCTCGGCGCCAAGGCGGCCGGCTCGGTCTCGACCAAGACCGACCTGGTCGTCGCCGGCCCGGGCGCGGGCTCGAAGCTCAAGAAGGCCGCCGAGCTCGGCATCGAGGTGATCGACGAGGCGGCGTGGCTGAAGATCGTGGCGGAGGCGAATGGCTGAGGCCCGTCTGCAGTCCTGACCGATCGCCGTTCCGGCATTTCCGTTTTCCTACAGATAACCAGATGGGTTATCCGAGCGTTTTGAAAGGAAGCACTCATGGATATCCAGCCCATCTCCCAGCCCGCCCCGCGCGAAGGCGGCCCTTATCGCGTCCTGCTCGGCCTCGTTGCCTTGGTCGGCGGGCTGCTCGGCCTCGCCGGCCTCTATTTCGTCCCGATCCCGGAGGGCAATCGCGAGCCCCTGCTGCTCGCGCTCGGCCTCGTGCTGGGCTGGGGCTCGACGGTGATCGGCTACGAATTCGGCTCCTCCCCTGCCGGGCGCAAGGCGGCCGATGCCGGTATACGGCCGGACGGCAGCGAACGCCTGTAGTTTCGTATTGACTTAATTAAGTGAAATACGAATTATATCTGCATGAACCGATTCGCAGCCCTCGCCGATCCCACCCGCCTCGCCATCGTCGAGCTGCTGGGCACGGGCGCGCGCACCGCCGGAGCGATCGGCGAAGGCTTCCCGATCAGCGCCCCGGCCGTCTCGCAGCATCTGAAGACGCTGCGCGAGGCAGGTCTCGTGCGGGTCAGGGTGGACGGCCAGCGCCGCATCTACAGCCTCGACCCCGACGGCTTCGCCGAGATGGAGCGCTGGTTCGAACGCATGCGCAATTTCTGGGGCGGCCGCCTCGACGCCCTCGAGCGCGCTCTGGACGAAGATGGAGAAATTTGAATGACCGACACAGCTCCCCATGGCGTCATCACCGAAGCCGGCACGGTCCGCTTCGAGCGCCTGCTCCCCGGCCCGATCGAGCGGGTCTGGTCGTATCTCACCGAGTCCGACAAGCGGGCGAAGTGGCTCGCGGCCGGCGACATGGATCTGCGCCCCGGCGGCGCGATGAACTATGTCTGGCGCAACTGGCAGCTCGCCTTGCCCGGCGAGGTCGCGCCCGCCAAATGGGGCGGCGACAAGGAGCACCGGATGAAAGGCCATATCATCCGGGTCGAGCCGCCGCACCTGCTCGTCCACACCTGGGGCGAGGAGTCCAGCGAAAGCGAGGTCAGCTTCGAGCTTTCGGAAGTAGGCGACAAGGTCCGCCTCGTCCTCACCAACCGCCGCCTGCCCGATCGCGGGCAACTGGTCGGCGTCTCCGGCGGCTGGCACGCCCATCTCACCGTGCTGCAGGAAATCCTGGAAGACGCCGAACGCACGCCCTTCTGGGCCAATGTCCAGCGCCTCCACGCGCATTACGAGGAGGCCACGCCAGCCGATTGAGTTGCGCCGTCGCCGCTCCCGTCCCACATAGCCCGCAAGCAAGGAGCGAGGGACTTATGGAAAGCTGGCATGGCACGACGATCGTCGGCGTGCGCAAGAACGGCAAGGCGGTGGTCGCCGGCGACGGGCAGGTGTCGCTGCAATCGACGGTGATCAAGCCCAATGCGAAGAAGGTCCGCCGGATCGGGGACGGCAAGGTGGTGGCGGGCTTCGCCGGCGCGACCGCCGACGCCTTCACTTTGTTCGAGCGGCTGGAGCGCAAGCTGGAGCAGCATAACGGCCAGCTCATGCGCGCCGCCGTCGAGCTCGCCAAGGACTGGCGCACCGACAAGTATCTGCGCAACCTGGAGGCGATGATGATCGTCGCCGACAGGGACGTGACCCTGATCCTCACCGGCAATGGCGACGTGCTGGAGCCGGCCTCCGGCGTCGCCGCGATCGGCTCGGGCGGCAATTTCGCCCTCGCCGCCGCGACCGCGCTCTACGACTATGAGGAGGACGCCGAGGCGATCGCCCGCAAGGCGATGAAGATCGCCGCCGACATCTGCGTCTATACCAACGACAATGTGACGCTGGAGGCGATCGAGGGCGCGGCCTGACCGCCGCGCCGGTCATTACCCTCCCGCAACGGGGTTTACATCGCGTCCTTATTCCGTATTGTCGATGCAATACACCAACAGGAGGATGTGTTGCATCGGTTTCCGAAGCTGACCTTGCTTGCCCTCGGCGCCGGCCTGTTCGCCGTCGCCGCGCCCGTTTCCCTTCACGCCGCGGATGCGCCGGCGGTAGCGCCCTCGACCGGGCATATCGAGACGATCGAGCCGCTGGCGCCGCGCGTCTGGCTGATCCGCCAGGCCGAGCCTTTCCAGCCGCAGCCGGTCGGCAATGTCACGGTGATCGAGCAGGCGGACGGGCTGGTGCTGGTCGATGCCGGTGGCTCGCCCGGCTCGGGCCGCCGCATCGCCGATCTGGTCCGCTCGGTCAGCGCGAAGCTGGTCAAGACAGTGATCGTCACGCACTGGCATGGCGATCACTATCTCGGTCTTCCCGCGATCCGCGCCGCCTGGCCCGACGCGCGGATCATCGCCCATGAGCGCACCGCCGCGCACATGACCGGGACGCCGATGGCGAACTATCCGCAGGGCGCGCCGGACGCCGAATTCGATCGGGCGATGCAGCAGCAGGGCGAAGGCGCCATCGCCTTCCTGCGCCGCAATCTCGCCGACGAAAGCCTGAGCGAAGCGGAACGCGCCGGCTTCGCGCGCACCTGGAACGCGTTCCAGACCTTGCGTGGGGACATGGGTGGCGCATTCGTCGTGCCGCCGACGGACAGCTTCGCCGACCGGCTGGTGCTGGACGATCCGGACGTGCCGGTCGAGATCCTGCATCTCGGCCGCGCCAATACCGACGGCGACGCGATCGCCTGGCTGCCCCGCCAGCGGATCGTCGCGACCGGCGACGTCGTCGTCGCCCCCGTGCCCTTCGGCTTCGGCAGCCATGCCGGCGACTGGATCGAGACGCTGGCCCGCATCCGCGCGCTCGATTTCGCGATCCTGGTGCCCGGCCACGGCGTCGCCCAGCGCGACCATGTCTATCTCGACCGGCTGACCGCCTTGCTCGCCGCCGTCCGCGAACAGGTCGCCCCGCTCGCCGCCGAGGGGCTGGAGCCGGCCGCGATTCGGGAACGCATCGATCTCGCGGAACACAAGGCTGTGTTCACCGGCGGCGATCCCTGGCTCGGCCGCTGGTTCGATCAATATTGGGCCCGCCCGCTGGTCGATGCGGCCTGGCGCGAGGCGACGGGGCAGGAGATCGTCCAGGGCGGCGGCTGACGCCGGGAGGCCGTTGATGGGAGCGCGTGAACCCGGCTAGGGTCCGGTCATGTACGCGCTTCGCCGCCGTGCCTTTCTCGGTTCCGCCGCTTCGGCGCTGGCCCTGCCCGGCTGCGTCACCACCAATGCCGTGTCGCCGGCCGCCCCGCGCGGCTGCCTGCCGCCAGTCAATGTCGCGCCCAATCGGGTGATCCGCACCGTCGCCGGCCTGCGCCCCTATCGCGCCTCCGGCTTCGTGGTCCGCGCCGAGGCGCTGGGGGACAAACGCCTCGTCCACAATTACGGCCATGGCGGCGCCGGCATCACCTTGTGCTGGGGCACGTCGAAGCTGGCCGTGGAGCTGGGGCTGCAAGGGCATCAAGGCCCGGTCGCGGTGATCGGCGCCGGCGCGGTCGGGCTCACCACCGCGCGGCTGGTGCAGGAAGCGGGCTTCCCGGTCACGATCTACGCCAAGGCGCTGCCGCCCGACACGACCTCCAACATCGCCGGCGGCCAGTGGAGCCCCTATGGCCATTATCGCGACAGCGCGGTGACGTCCGCCTGGCGCGCCCAGCTGGAAGCCGCGCTCGACTATAGCTGGCGCCGCTTCCAGATCATGATCGGCGAAGATAGCGGCGTCCGCTGGCTCACCACCTATGCCGAAAGCGGCGGGGACGGCGAGCCGGACCGCTACCATCCCGCCGCCCGCCGCCTCGGGCGCGACGAGCACCCCTTCCCAACCGGCAATATCATCGCCTTCGACACCATGTATGTCGAAACCGGCCGCTTCCTCTTCCAGCTCCAGCGCGACATCCAGATCGCCGGCGGCGTCATCCGGGTGCGCGAATTCCACGCGCCGACCGACATCGCCTCCCTTCTCGAAACCCTGGTCTTCAACTGCACCGGCCTCGGCGCCCACGGCCTGTTCGGCGACACCGAGCTGACCCCGATCCGCGGCCAGCTCGCCGTGCTGCTGCCCCAGCCGGAGATCCGCTACGCCTATACCGGATCGGCAGGCTACATGTTCCCGCGCGCCGACGGCATCATCCTCGGCGGCACGTTCGAGCGCGGCGTGTGGGACGCGGCGACACAGCCGGAGGCTATCGCCCGGATCGTCGAGCGGCACCGGCGGCTCTTCTCCGCCCTGCGCTGCACGGCTTGAACTGTTTCGCCTTGCGACCAATGTAGCGGACGATATGGACTATGAACCCGCTTCGCTGGCCGATACCGGCGCCTCCGAACCGCACAGCGACGCCACCCCCAGCAAGGCAGGACGCATGAACGACGCCCTCACCCCCAAGGCGGTGGTCGCCGCGCTCGATTCCCACATCATCGGCCAGCGCGAGGCCAAGCGCGCCGTCGCGGTCGCCCTGCGCAACCGCTGGCGCCGCCAGCAGCTCGGTGCGGATCTGCGCGACGAGGTGACGCCGAAGAACATCCTGATGATCGGCCCCACCGGCTGCGGCAAGACCGAGATCAGCCGGCGTCTCGCCAAGCTCGCCGACGCGCCCTTCGTGAAGGTCGAGGCGACCAAGTTCACCGAGGTCGGCTATGTCGGCCGCGATGTCGAGCAGATCGCCCGCGACCTGGTCGAGGAGGCGGTGCGGCTGGAGAAGGAGCGCCGCCGCGAGGCGGTGCGCGAGGCCGCGTCCAACGCGGCGATGGAGCGGTTGCTTGACGCCCTGACCGGCAAGGATGCCAGCCTCGCCACCCGCGAATCCTTCCGCCAGCGGCTGATCGACAACAGCATGAACGACAGGGAGGTCGAGATCGAGGTTTCCGACCAGCCCTCCACCCCGTTCGAGATCCCCGGCATGGGCGGCCAGGTCGGCATGATCAACCTCAGCGACATCATGGGCAAGGCGATGGGGCAGCAGCCCCGCAAGAAGCGCAAGATGCGCGTCGCCGAAGCCTGGGACAAGCTGGTCGAGGAGGAGCAGGACAAGCGCCTCGACGCCGACGACGTGAACCGGGTCGCGCTGCGCGACGCCGAGGCGAACGGCATCGTCTTCCTCGACGAGATCGACAAGATCGCGGTCAGCGACGTGCGCGGCGGCTCGGTCAGCCGCGAGGGCGTGCAGCGCGACCTCCTGCCGCTGATCGAGGGCACGACGGTCGCCACCAAATACGGCCCGATGAAGACCGATCACATCCTCTTCATCGCGTCCGGTGCCTTCCACGTCGCCAAGCCCAGCGATCTGCTCCCGGAGCTTCAGGGCCGCCTGCCGATCCGCGTCGAGCTGAAAGCGCTCACCGAAGAGGATTTCGTCCGCATCCTCTCCGACACGCGCGCCAGCCTCACCGAGCAATATCGCGCCCTGCTCGCCACCGAAAGCGTGACCATCGACTTCACCGAGGACGGCATCAGCGCGCTCGCTCGCATCGCCGCCGAGGTGAACGAGAGCCTGGAGAATATCGGCGCGCGCCGGCTCCAGACCGTGATGGAGAAATTGCTGGAGGATGTGAGCTTCGAGGCGGAGGAGCGCGGCGGCGAGACGGTGCGGATCGACGCCGCTTATGTCGAGGCCCAGCTCGCCGACATCGCGCGCGATGCCGATCTCAGCAAATATGTGCTCTAGCTACGTTCGGGGTTATTGAGTTCGCGATATGTTCCGCGCATGATGCGCGCCGGAACGACTCGCGGGAGAGACTCGATGCCCACCGGACACTGCCATTGCGGCGCCATTCGTTACGAAGTGACGGGCGATCCCGTCTACAAGGCGCTGTGCCATTGCGACGATTGCCGGCGCCATGCCGGCGCGCCCGTCGTGGGCTGGGCGGCCTTTCCGGGCAACGCGCTCACCGTCCAGTCCGGCACCGCGAAGGTCTATGCCTCGTCCGAAAATGGCCGGCGGCACTTCTGCCCCGACTGCGGCACGGGCCTGTTCTACTATAACGAGACCGTTCTGCCCGGACTTGTCGATATCCAGATCGCGACGCTCGACGATCCGGGCGCGATGGCGCCGGACATCCATGTCCAGGCCGCCGAACGGCTGGGCTGGATGGCGAAGGCGCACGAACTGCCCGCCTTCGATCGTTATCCGGCGCCGGAATGATCACGCATAAGACCTCGTAAAATTACTGGTTTTTTGGCGGTTTTCCGCGATTTTTCGCCGGTCGTCGCCATGGGTGAACGATTCGTCGCGCACCATGCAACCTGCCCCGCGGGCCGGTGCGTTACCCTTTTGAATTTCCACCATCGGAGGGTATAATGACGTTCAAGATCAAGATGTTGGCTGCCGCCGCCATGCTGTCGGCCCCGGGCCTCGTGTCCGCCCAGTCGCTCGACGCGACCGGGCAGGGCCAGGTTCAGACGCCGCCGGTTCCCCCGGTCGATCATCCGCTCACCTCGCCGGTGACCGACCCGGTGCAGGATGTGCAGGATACGGTTCGCGATACGATGCCTCCGGTTCCGGAAACGCCGCAACCGCAGATCCCCGACACGCAGACCGAGGTGCAGACTGATGTGCAGGCCGACGCGAGCGCCGAGCCCGGCACGGTGACGGCGGCCACCGCCGCCGACGTCCAGGCCGGTGCCGCGGTCCGCGATCAGACCGGCGCTCCCGTCGGGACGATCGAATCGGTCGAAGGCCAGGCCGCCGTGCTCAACACCGGTACGGTGCGGGCGGAGATACCGATCTCGAGCTTCGGCAAGGATTCGCAGGGCCTCGTCCTCGCGATGACCCGCGCCCAGCTCGAAGCGGCGGCCGGGGTGCGTACCCCCAGCTAAGCCCGACGCCCTTTCGGCGTTAAGATCAGGCCGCCCCGGCATTCCTCTCGCCGGGGCGGCCTTTTCCTTGTTAGAGAGCCGGGTGCCTCGCCAGCTGCTCCTCCTTTCGATGCTCCTCGCCGCGCCCGTCACCGCGCAGGACGAGATCGTTATCACCGGGGGCGGGCTGGACACGGCACGCGGCGAAGCGGCCTATGGCGGTGTGACGATCGGGCGCGACCGGCTCGCCAACGCCCCGTCGAACCGGCTCGAGGACGTGCTGCGAGACGTGCCGGGTTTTCAGCAATTCCGCCGTTCCGATGCCCGTTCGGCCAATCCGACCAGCCAGGGCGCGACCTTTCGCGCGCTCGGCGGCAACGCGTCGAGTCGGGCGCTCGTCATCCTCGACGGCGTGCCGCAGACCGATCCGTTCGGCGGCTGGATCGCCTGGCCGGCCTTCGATCCGCGCCGGCTGGGGCAAATCCGCGTCACGCGCGGCGGCGGCGGCGCGAACGGCCCCGGCGCGCTGGCCGGCACGATCGAGCTGGGCAGCGCCGGGCCGGACGAAGCGACGGACCCTGTCGCCAGCCTCGCTTATGGCAGCCGCAACGGCGTGGATGCCTTCACCGGTTATGGCGCGCGCCTCGGCGGCGGCTTCGCCCATGTCTCGGCCTCCTATGCGCGCGGCGACGGTTTCATCCCGGTGGTCGCCGAACAACGCGGCGCCGCCGATCGCACGGCACCCTATGAACAGGCCAGCCTGGCCTTGCGCGCTGCCTTTCCTGTCCATGAAGATGTCGAACTGCAAGCGAACATGTCCGCTTTCGCTGACGCCCGCGAGCGGGGCACCGCGTTCAGCGCTATCGAGAACAAGGGCGCGGACGCATCACTCCGCCTGGTCGGGCGCGGCGCCTTGCCCTTCTCGCTGCTCGGCTATGTCCAGCTCCGGCAGTTCGCCAACGATTTCGCGGCCGTCGGCGCGGGCCGCGCTGCGGCGAACCAGACGCTCGATCAATATAATGTCCCGGCCACCGGCCTCGGCGCCCGCGCTGAGCTGCGACCCCGCTTCGGGCCGGTGGGCTTGCGGCTCGGCACGGACTGGCGCGCGACCGAGGGCGAAACGCGCGAGCTCTTCCAGTTCGTCGCGAGCGCACCCACGCGCGGCCGAGTGGCGGGGGGGAACACTCGCACGCTCGGTGCCTATGGCGAGGTGGAGTGGGACAGCGACGCGCTGCTGCTCACCGCCGGCGGCCGGATCGATCATTGGCGGATCGCGGGTGGGCGCCTGGCCGAACGCAGCCTCGCCGACGGCACGGCGCTCACCGACACGGCCTTCCCCGACCGAGAGAGCTGGGAACCGACGGCCCGCGCCGGCGCGATCTGGCGGCTCGGCCCATCTTTCGCCCTGCGCGCCGCCGCCTATCGCGGCTGGCGGCTGCCGACGCTCAATGAGCTCTATCGCCCGTTCCGCGTTGGCGCGGACGCGACCGCCGCCAATGCCGCGCTCGCGCCGGAACGGCTGAACGGCGTCGAGGCGGGATTGGAGCTACGCCCGGCGGCCGGCGCGCGTATTGCGGTCACGGCCTTTGCCAACCGGCTCGAAGACGCGATTTCCAATGTCACTTTGGGGACAGGCCCCGGCACCTTCCCCGGCGTGGGTTTCGTTGCGGCCGGCGGCGCGTTTCGCCAACGGCGGAATGTCGATGCGATCGTCAGCCGGGGCGTGGAGCTGGACGCCAGCCTCGTGCTCGGCCGCTGGCAGCTCGCCGCCGGCTACAGCTTCGCCGACGCGACGGTCCGGGCCTCCGGCACAGCGGCGGCGCTGGACGGCCTGCGCCCGGCCCAGGCGCCGCGTCATTCGGCCAGCGCCTCGCTGGCCTGGGCCGGGCCCCGGGGCGAACGCGCGTCGCTCGCCCTGCGTTATGCCGGCAGCCAGTATGAGGACGATCTGAACCGCCAGCTTATTCCCGGCGCGCTGACCTTCGATGCCTTCGCCCTCCTGCCGCTCACCCAGCGCCTCGCGTTCGAGACGCGCGCCGAGAATCTGACCGACGCGCGCGTGGTCGCCGGCATTTCCGGGACCGGGATCGTCGAGCGCGCCAGCCCTCGCACGCTCTGGCTAGGGCTGCGCTGGACCGGTTAGGACCCTAGATTCTCCTCCATCCAACGCGCGCCGAAGGCGACATAATCGGCCGCGTCGAGCAGCTCGCTCTGCGCCTTGCCGACCCGCCCTTCGCGATGCCGCCCCAGCCGCAGATAAGCTTTCAGGATCAGCGCGAAATAATCCTCGCCCGGCCAGTCGACGATCCCTTCCGAATCGTCGAGGCAGTCGATCCAGCGATGCTCCGGTGCACCGTCCGCGCCGGCCAGCACATAGTCCCAGCGCGTCCGCTTCTTGTCGGGCAGATGGGCGAGATATTCGGCATAGTGGAGTGCCGTCACCGTATCCGGATTGGCGCCCAGCCGGAGCACCTTGCCGCCCCAATCGCACAGCTTTTGGAGCGGCGAACCCGACCCGTAATAATCGTGCCAGGGCTGATCGGCCATCAGCTCGGCGGCGCGGGCGCCGCGGGCGCCGAACCGGCCGCTGGGATTGTCGCTGACCAGCGTGCCGGGCCGGCGGCGGAACGACTCCGCCAGCCAGCCTACCTCGGGCAGCACCGGCGCATCGCGATGGTCGAAGGGCGGCGATCCGGCGAGCAAGGCGGCGCGCGCTTCGGGCGGATGATCGTAAACCCAGTCCATCGGATAATCGGTGCCGAGCACCATCGTCAGCGTACCATCCGGCCCGACCGCATCGTCGAGCGCGTCGAGCAGCACCTCCGCCCCGCCGGGCCCGAAATCGGCGCGGCCGAGACCGATCCGGCGCAGCGAGGCATGGACCATCACGAGGCTGCCGGCCTCGATCCCGAGCGCGACCAGATCGGCGCGCAGATCTTCTGTCGTCATGGCGAACTCCCCCGGGCTGCCGAGCAGCCCTTTCAGCTTCGGAAAAACGAAAACCGCCCGTCCCGGCGGGAAGCCGGGCGGGCGGTTCGCGGGCTCGGAAGCCGGCGGTTCGCCGGCCCCGGACCTAGCTGAGGTGGCGCGACAGGTGCTTGTTCATCTCGAACATGGACACGCGGTCCTTGCCGAAGATGGCGCGCAGCTTGTCGTCGGCGACGATCTCACGCTTGTTCTGCGGATTCTGCAGGTTGTTCTTCTTGATATGGTCCCAGATCTTGCTGACGACCTGGCTGCGCGGCAGCGCCGCCGAGCCGGTGATCGCTGCGAGCTCCTTGGACGGCGTGACCGGCCGCTGCAAACCACTTTGTGCCATTCTGTCCTCCCTGTGAAATACTGGCCTTCGATAGAGCGCAATTCCCCTCCCTTGGCAATGGGGCCGCGCCCCCATTTACCGCCTTTTCGCCCCCTGAAAGCGGCTTTTCCTGTGGATAGTCTGGTCCAGAGAGGCCATCGCCCCTCCCGGAGGGCATTTCCGGCAGATTCTCGCCAAGGGTTGATGCGCGGCGTTTCAGCGGCGATCATGACGCCAGAACAAGCACCGGGAGAGAGTGGATGAGCGATGCCGCGATGCGGAGCGAGAAGGGCATGCTGGCCTGGATCGAGCGAACCGGGAACAAGCTGCCCGATCCGGTCTTCCTCTTCTTCTACCTGATCGGCTTCCTCATCCTGTTCAGCGTCGCCGCGGCGATGGCCGGCTGGTCCGCCACGCATCCCACCGAGGTCGACCAGGCGACCGGCGCGGCGCGCGTCATCCAGGCGGAAAGCCTGCTGTCCGCCGCCAACATCCAGCGCCTGTGGGTCGACATGCCGGCCACCTTCACGCATTTCCACCCGCTGGGCTATGTCCTGCTCGTCATGCTCGGCGCGGGCGTCGCCGAGCGCTCCGGCCTGTTCGGCAGCGCGATGCGCGCCGGCGTCGCCAATGCCCCCAATTTCCTGCTCACCCCGATCGTCGCCTTCGTCGCGATGATGGGCAATCTCGCCGCCGACGCCGCCTATGTCGTGCTGATCCCGCTCGCCGGCGTCGTCTATGCCGCCGCCGGGCGCCATCCGATTGCCGGCATCGCCGCCGCCTTCGCCGGCGTCTCGGGCGGCTTCTCGGCGAACCTCCTGCCGGGCCAGCTCGACGCCCTCCTGTTCGGCATCACCCAGCAGGCGGCGCAGCTCATCGTGCCGGACTGGCAGACGAACATCGCCGGCAACTGGTATTTCATCGCCGCCATGCTGGTCCTGTTCATACCAGTCATCTGGTATCTGACCGACAAGGTGATCGAGCCCCGGCTCGGCCGCTACGTGCCGGAGGGCGAGGCCGCCAGGATCGCCGGCACCGCCGACACGGAGGAGGACGGCAGCCTCACCAACGCGCAGAAGAAGGGCCTGCGCTGGGCCGGCCTCGCCATGCTCGCCGTGGTCGGCCTGTGGCTGTTCTTCACGCTTGGCCCGGGCACGCCGCTGATCGACGAGACCGCCTCGCCCGAAGCGCAATTGAGCCCCTTCTACCGCTCGCTGGTCGCCGCTTTCTTCCTGCTCTTCCTCGCCGCCGGCTGGGCCTATGGCAAGGCGGCCGGCACGGTAAGCGATCACCGCGACGTGGTGAAGATGATGTCGGGCGCGATGGGCGACATGGCCTATTATCTCGTCTTGGTCTTCGCCGCCGCGCATTTCGTGGCGATGTTCAACTGGTCGAATCTGGGTCTCATCACCGCCGTCCACGGCGCCGATTCATTGCGGACGATGGACCTGCCGGTGCCGATCCTGCTGACGCTGATCGTGATGTTCACCGCCCTGCTCAACCTCTTCATCGGCTCGGCCAGCGCGAAATGGGCGCTGCTCGCGCCCATCCTGGTGCCGATGCTGATGCTGCTCGGAATCAGCCCGGAGATGACCACGGCCGCCTATCGCGTTGGCGACGGCGCGACCAACATCATCACGCCGCTGATGTTCTACTTCCCGCTGATCCTGATCTTCTGCCAGCGCTGGCAGGCTTCATTTGGCCTGGGCAGCCTCGCGGCGCTGATGGTGCCCTATTCGATCTGGATCCTGATCAGCGGCACTGCGCTGATGATCGGCTGGATCGTGCTGGACCTGCCGCTCGGACCGAGCGCGCCGATCTATTACACGCTGCCGGGGGCCGGCTCCTGAAGAACGCCGAAGGGCACGACGCGGTTCGCCGTGTCGTGCCCGATCTCGGCGCGGCCCAGAAAGGGGATGCCGGCGCGGCCACACCATAGCCGCGCGATGTCTTCCTCGTCCTCGCCGAAGGGCGGGTCGTTGTCCGGCACGTCGCTCACCCGGCCGAGCCGGATGCCCGCCACCTTGCGGATCGCCGCATTGCCGGTGAGGTGGAAGAACAATCGATCCACCCGGTACATCTGCTCGGCCACTTCCTCGAGCAACAGGACATGGCCCGACAGGTCCGGCTCCAGTTTCGTCCCCAGCAGCCCGCTCAGCACCACCATGTTGAACGCCGCGTGGCGCACTCCCTTTTCCAGCCCCGGCTCCAGCGCGGCGCCGTCGCGCGCGGTCAGCCAGGCCAGCGCCCGCCCGACCGCCGCGTCACCGCCCGGCCGCAGCCCGTCCTGTGCCATCGGCCCGTGCGCGACATGGGGAAAGCCGGCGCGGTAGAGGCCGGCGAGCAGATAGCCGGCATCGCTGTAGCCGAGCCAGGCCTTGTCCCGTGCCGCCGGCCCCATCGCCGCGATCGCCTCCTTCGCCACCCGGCACGCGCCATAGCCGCCCCGCGCGAACCACAATGCGTCGAAGCCCGGATCGTTCGCCACTTCGACCAGCGCCGCCAGCCGCGCTTGGTCCGTCCCGGCGAAATGATTGTGCGTCTCGAAGCATTGCGGATGGAAGACGATCTCCGCCTTCGGACATTCCGCCGCCGCGATCTCCCGCACGCGCGCGGCGGCGTCCTCGCTGAAGCGGGAGCTGGGCGCGACGACGGCGATGCGCATGGGGCTCTTCCCGTTTGAATTGGCTTCGGCTTCCCAATAGGGCGGTCGGATGACCGGGGCCAAATCCTATTTCTTCTGCGGCATCGGCGGGAGCGGCATGCTCCCGCTCGCCTTGATCGTGCAGGGCCGGGGCGCGACGGTCGCCGGCTCGGACCGCAACCTCGACCAGGGCCGGCTCGCGCCCAAGTTCGAGTTCCTGCGCGCGCGCGGCATCGCGCTTTTCCCGCAGGACGGCAGCGGCGTCACGAGCGCAACCCAGCTCCTCGTCACCTCCGCCGCGATCGAGGAAACGGTGCCGGACGTGGTGAAAGCGAAGGGGATCGGCGCAGCGCGCATGAACCGGCCGGAGCTGCTTGCCGAACTGTTCAATGCCGCCGCCACCGGCATCGCGGTCGGCGGCACGTCGGGCAAATCCACCGTTACCGGGATGGTCGGCTGGATCCTCCACGCCACCGGGCGCGACCCCACCGTGATGAACGGCGCGGTGATGAAGAATTTCGTCAGCGCCGACATTCCCTTCGCCAGCGCCCTGGTCGGCGCGGGCGAGGCCTTCGTCAGCGAAGTGGACGAAAGCGACGGCTCGATCGCGCTCTATCGCCCGCGCATCGCCGTGCTGGGCAACATCACGCTCGATCACAAGAGCCTGGACGAGCTGCGCGTCCTGTTCCGCGATTTCGCGCTGAAGGCGGAGCGGATCGTGCTCAATCTCGACGACGACGAAACCCGCCTGCTCGCGGCCGTGCTGCCGCCCGACAAGGTCGTCACCTATTCGCTCAGCGACGAAAGCGCCGACCTGTTCGGCACGGGCGTGGCGGAGGAGCCTTTCGCCGTCTCCTTCCGCATCGGCGAAGTGCCGGTCCGGCTCCAGGTGCCGGGCCGCCACAATGCCGAGAACGCGCTCGCCGCCCTCGCTGCCGCGCGCGCCGCCGGCGTGTCGCTCGCTGAGGCCGCCGAGGCGCTCTCCGGCTTCACCGGCCTGCGCCGCCGCTTCGAGAAGGTCGGCGAAGCGAACGGCGTCACCGTGATCGACGATTTCGGGCACAATCCCGACAAGATCGCCGCCACCTTGCGCACCCTCCACGCCTTTCCCGGCCGCCTGCTCCTCTTCTTCCAGCCGCACGGCTTCGGCCCCTTGCGGACGATGAAGGACGAGCTGATCGCCACCTTCGTCGAGGAGATGGCGGAGGGCGACGTGCTCATTATGCCCGATCCGGTCTATCATGGCGGCACCACCGACCGCAGCGTCGGCACCGCCGACATCGTCGACGGCATCGCCGCGCACGGCCGCTTCGCCGAGCATGTTTCGGAGCGCGCGCCGTGCGCCCAGCGCCTCACCGGCCTTGCCCGCCCGGGCGACCGGATCGTCGTCATGGGCGCGCGCGACGACACTCTGACCCAGTTCGCGGAAGATCTTCTCGCCCGCCTGGACTGAGCCTCAGAAGCGCGTCATGTCCTCGGGCGTGGCGCCCTCGATCTGCTCGCTGCGCGTGCCGGGCCGGTAGCCGAACCGACCCAGAGTGGCCGCGTCCGGTACCTCTTCATCCACATCGTGGCACAGGCGCATGTAGAGCCGGCCGGAACTCGTCTGGTATCCGGCCAGGTCGTAGAGATCGAGATAATGGGTGATGAGCCCGCCTTCGTCCTCGAACGCATAGGCCGGCCGTTCGATCGAGCAGAAGGCATAGTCCGATCGCGTGCCCGCCTCCCATTCGATCTGCGTCCCCTCGGCACGCTCGGGCAGGTTGCCGTCGAGGTGGACGGAGCTGCCCCGCTCGACGATCATCCGCCGCAATTCGCCCTGCGGCACCGTGACGGCGCGCGTCACCTCGCCGATCCGCATCCAGCTGCATTCGCCCTGCCGGCAGCCGGCGAGGATGGTCCGGCCGGCCAAAGCGGGCAAAGGCGGCTCTTCGGGCAATGCGAGATTCTTGCCCGGCGGCGCGCAGCAATCGAGCGGCTCTTCCTTCATGACCCACCAGGCCAGCGCACCCCCGGCGAGAGCGAGGATGGCGATGACGAGTAGGATGGGACGGCGCATGGCGACAAGCTAGCCAGCCCTTCCACGCCTTGCCAAATGAAAACGGCGGACCCGAAGGCCCGCCGTTGTGTTTCGTCGTCGGATCGTTCCCGGCTTCAGCCGGCGACCGTCATGTCCACCTTCTCGACCCAGTCGGGGTAGAAGACCGGCTCGCGCGACGACCAGCCCGGCGCGGTGGCGGCGGCCTCGCTGATCGACTGGAGCAGGCCGCGACGATGATCCGGGTGGAGGTGCGGCAGCGCGGCGGCGGCGCAGAAGGCGCCGGGCAGCCAGGGCCGGACGTTCGCGCCGATCAGCCGTTCGTAGAGGAAGCGATAGGAAGCGAAGCAGGGCAGGCGCTCCTGGCCGAGATCGAACGCGGTCATCGTGATCAGCGGCGCCATCAGCGGCTCCATCGCGTCGAGACCGCTGTCGTCCGGCACATTGGCGCGGATGAGGTCGAGCCGGCCATAGACCTTGGCCTGCGCCCGGATGCCGGCCGCCTCGCCCGGGTCGCGCGACCAGCGCTTGACCGCGTCGCGCCGGTCCAGCCCGACATCCAGCGAGCGGCGAATGTAACGCTGCGTGCCCTTGGTGAAGCCGGCGAACTCCTTCATCTCGGCCAGTGCCGCCGCTCCGCCTGCGGGCCGAGTCCTCGTACTCATATCCCACACTCCTTTTGCCCTTGGCTCCGGCTTTTACATCCGGTCGGCTTTCGAAGCCGTTAACCAATCCCTCGCTCCCCGTTCAGAATTGAATCACGGTTCGATTCCGGCGGCAACGCCAAAAGGCCGCGTTTCGTCGCAGGCCCGCGCGACTGTCGCAGATGCGCAACAGCGCCGTCTCGAAAAACGCGGGGTTCCGCGTTTCCTGCGCTTGTGCAACGATCCTGTTGCGCCGTCGCAATGGCTTCGCCCGCGCCCGCCATGCTATGGCCTTGCCGTGGGCGCCGATTCCGACAAGAACGACGCAGCCGCCGACGAGGGGGTGCCGGTCCTGGGCGAAGCCGACGCGCTCGGCTATCGCCGGGCCTTGCCCGGCTTTTCGACCAACCCGGCCGACTCTTCTGCGAACCGCGACGGGGACGAAGGCTTTTCCGATGCCGGCGCGGTAACAGGTAGCATGAGCGAATTTCCGTCCATTTCCGGCGGCGATCGGCGTTTCGCGGACATCGGCATCGCCCTGAAGTCGATCGTCGCCTTCTGGCTGCTCTATGTTTCCCTGATCACGGCGCGGGCGCTGGCACTCGCCTTTCCGCAATTCTGGGAGATGATGGCACGTCGCCTGCTCACGACCGCAATGGGTGCCGTCCTGACCTTCCTCATCTATCTCGCGCTTCGCTCGGTGCGCCACTCGGGGCTGGCGAAGAAGACGATCGTCGCCGGGATATTGTGCCTGCCCGCCTCGGCGCTGTTCGCGGCGTTCAATCACTACATCTTCTATGTCTATGCTCCGCTCGATGCGGCGCGGATGGACTGGTCGATGCAGGGGCTTTCCGCGATGGAGAAGCTGCTGCGCGCCGTCGCCGACAGCGCGCTCAGCTGGTATTTCATCTTCGCCGCCTGGTCGTCCTTCTATGTCGCGATGAGCTATGCCGGGCAGCTGCGCGCCGCAGACCGGCGGGCCGCCGCCCTCGCCCGCGAGGCGCAGGAGGCGCAGCTCCGGGCGCTGCGCTACCAGATCAATCCGCATTTCCTGTTCAATACGCTCAATTCGCTGTCCGCGCTCACGCTGTCGCGCAAGACCGACGTGGCCGAACGCATGCTGATGAACCTCTCCACCTTCTTCCGCGCCACCCTCTCCGCCGATCCCACCGCCGACGTGCCGCTGGAGGAGGAGATCAAGCTCCAGCGCCTCTATCTCGACATCGAGCAGATCCGCTTCCCCCAGCGTCTGGCGGTGGAGATCGACATCCCGGAGCCGCTGCTCGGCGCGCGCGTGCCGGTGCTGATCCTGCAGCCGATTGTCGAGAATGCGGTGAAATATGGCGTCGCGAAAAGCAGGAAGCCGGTGACGATCCGCATCTCTGCCTATGAGGAGGCGGGCCGGCTGCACCTCAAGGTCAAGGACGATGGCGAGGCGGCGCCGGAAGAGGGAGACGGCGGCACCGGCGTCGGCCTCAGGAACGTGTGCGACCGGCTCGATGCACGTTACGGCGGCCGCGCCGGTTGCCTTCACGGCGTCGATCCCGACGGCGGCTACACCGTTCATCTCTACATGCCGGTGGTGCGCGATGGCTGAACGGCCGCTGCGCGTCATGGTCGTCGACGATGAGCCGCTCGCCGTCGAGCGGCTGCAGCTGCTGCTCGCCGGGTTGCCCGGCGTCACCGTGGTCGGAGCCGCCAATGACGGCGAGGCGGCGCTGCGCATCGCCGAAGCCGTGGCGCCGGACGTGGTGCTGCTCGATATCGCCATGCCTGGCATGAACGGGATCGACGTCGCCCGCGCGCTGTCGCAATCTGCGGCCGGCACGCCGGTCGTGTTCATCACGGCTTTCGACAATTTCGCGGTCGCCGCCTTCGATGTCGCGGCGATCGACTATCTGATGAAGCCGGTCCAGCCCGATCGGCTCGCCCGCGCGCTCGATCGCGTGCGGACGCATCTCGAGGCCGAGCCCCGCGCCACGGCGCGCCCGGCCGCCACTTATGTCGATGAATTCTGGGTTCCGGACCATAGCGGGCTGGTGCGGATCGCGGCAGCGGATATCGCCCGCATCACCGCCGAGCGCGATTATATGCGGCTGCATGTCGGCACGCGATCCTGGCTCATCCACCGCACCATCGCCAAGCTGGAGCAGGAACTCGATCCGGCTGTATTCCTGCGCGTCCATCGCTCGGTGATCGTCCGGCGCGACACGGTCTCGGCGCTCTATCGCGACGATACCGGCCACTGGACGGCGCGCCTGTCCGACGGCGCCGAGCAGCGCATCGGGCGCTCCTATGTCGATGAGGTCAAGCGGTTCGCCGGACGGGGCTGACGCCATCGCGGCGATGGCAAGGGAGGCGACAGTGGGGTACCGCCGCCTCCCAGCCGGACCCGCGCCGCTGGTGGGCTCTGATAGCGACGCGGCTCACAACGTAACTCTGGCCGCCGAACGGGCGGGCACTGCCCCTTCCGAACACGCGATCGTCCTGGCTGTGAGAGAAGCCCCGATTGCCGCGATGAGGAAGAAAGCAAGGATCATGCGTATCATCGTCTCTCCGTTCGCGGGTCCAGCCAGTTCGTCTGGCAGGAGCGATCCGGCGAGCGGTGTTGGGGGGAATCCGATGCCGCACGGATCGCAGCTCCTCCCTGCCGCCGCAGCACCGCCGACGCGCGCACCTTTCGACCATGACGCGCATGCTTTCGTCGAAGGCGGATGCGGTTCGACGAAGCGCGCGCCGCGCTCGACCAAAAGCTTCAGGGATCGCGCGGCGCCTGTCCCTGATCGGGACGGCGCGAAATCAGCGCGCGCGCCCTTCCATCGTTCGGCGTATCGCGCCGAAAGGGAGCCGCCGCTCCGGGCGGAAGACAGGCATGGCATCGGGCGCATCTCGGTCGAAGTTGAGGCACGTCGCGGCGCGCGCGCCGGCGCTTGCCGCGCTCGCGCTCGCCAACGCCTCCTGCGTCCCCACCATGTCCACGCTCGCGCCGGCCGTCACCGCCGCCCCGGTCACGTCCGCCCGGGTCGGCAGCCGGCCGCCGGCGCCCCGCACCGCCACTGCCCCCGGCCCCGTCGCCGCCGCCTTCGCCATCGAAGGCCGTACTGGCCTGGATCGGCTGCGCGGCCAGGACTGCCTTGCCCAGGCGATCTATTACGAGGCGCGTTCGGAGAGCGAGGACGGCCAGCGCGCCGTCGCCCAGGTGGTGCTCAACCGGGTCCGCCATCCCGCCTGGCCGAACAGCATCTGCGGCGTCGTCTATCAGGGGCCGCTGCGCCCCGGTGGCGGCTGCCAGTTCACCTTCACCTGCGACGGTTCGCTGGAGCGACGGGCGGAAGGCATCGACTGGGCCCGCGCCCGCGCGCTCGCCGCCGAGGCGCTGGCCGGCCGCGTCTATGCGCCGGTCGGCCTTTCAACCCATTATCACACTTTTGCCGTCGCGCCGTCCTGGGGGCCGCGCCTGGCGCGCACTACGGTGATCGGCGCGCACATCTTCTACCGTCTGCCCGGCGCCGGCGGCCTGCCTGGCGCGTTCAACGCCGCCTATGCCGGGACCGAGCCACTGCCCAATCCCATCCGCATCTTCTTCGGCGTCCGCCCCGGCGCGCCAACTGAAGCGCCGGTGCCAGCCCGCGCCGCGCTGCCGGCGCCGTCCGCGCCCACCATCTCTTCGGACATCCCGCAGGATCCGCGCTGGGCGGCGACCAATCTGCCCGAATCCACGGTGCGCGAGGAATATCGCCAGTCCGGCCAGTGGCGCGCCGACGCGCCTGCCGCGATCACCGGCGCGCGTTAGCCGATCCGCGTCAGCCGCGCCGCAAGGCCGGCCAGTCCGCCGAACCGCGCCAATCTCATCATCGCCCCCCGCTCGACGCGATGCTCCGCCATGTGGCGCAGCGTTTCGGCGACCAGCACCGGCCGCGCCGCGCGCTTCGCGAACGCCTTCTGCCAGGCGCGCGCGCCCGTGCCGTCGCCGTGCAGGCAGGCCTGCGCCCCCGCCGCGCCGCTCGCCAGCGCCATGGCGATGCCGTCGCCGGCCAGGCTGGCGATCACTGCCGCCTGATCGCCGACACGATAGACGCCCGCTTCCGTCGCCTTCGCCCGCCAGCCATAAGGCACCCCTGCGATCGCCTCCCAGTCGCCCGGCAGCGCCCCGTCCAGCCGCTCAACCAGGGCCGGCGCCTCCTCGCGCAAGGTCGCCAGCCACGTATCGCGCCCCTCGCTTAGCCGCGCATGCGCCACCGACAGGCACAAATTGGCCCGCCCGTCCTCCTGCAGCAGCAGCCCGGCATAGCCGCCGTCATAAAGATGCAGCTCGATCGTCCCGGCCAGCGCCCGCACCAGGTCGGGCGACGGCTCGACCGCGGCGCGCAGCCCCGCCGACAGCTTGCGCCCCGCGACCGGCCGCGCGCAGCCGCGCAGCTCATGCTTGCCGGTGGCGACGAACAGGGCGTCGGCGTCCATCTCCGCGCCGTCGTCGAGCCGCACCCGTCGGTCCTCGACGGCCCGCGCCGTCCGCCCGCGCAGCACGGTCGCCCCCGCTTCCTCCGCCATGCGCAGCAAAGTCGCGTCCAGCCGCCGCCGCGACAGGCCCGCCGCCACGCCGGGCAGCGCGACCTCGACGGACCGTGTCCCGGCCATCAGCCGCAGCCGATGGATCGGCCTGGCGCCCAGCGCCATCGGATCGAGTCCCAGCCGCCGCAGATGCGCCAGCGCGTCCCAGCCGAGAAACCCGCCGCACACCACGTCCCGCTCGCCCGCCGCGCGATCGATCACCACCGGCATCGCGCCGGCCCGGGCGAGCCCGATCGCGGCCGCCGCTCCGGCCGGACCGCCGCCGACGATTAGCGCAGCCGTTCGACGCACAGCCGGAAGGGGAAGCGGCGCACGATCCGCGCCGCATCGGCGGGCACGCCCGCTTGCGCGAGGATGTCGCGCCATTCGGCGGGGCGGAAGGCGCGCGCGATCGAAAGCTGCCCGTCCTCGCGCACGATGCGATGCGCGCCGAGCAGTCGCGCCAGCAGCGGGAAGCCCAGATAAGCGAAACGGTGCCGGTGCAGGTCGTTGATCAGCCAGCCGCGCGTCCCCATCCGCTCCATGTAGCGGATGAAGGCGGTCAGCTCCTCGTCGGTCATGTGGTGCGCGACCAGGCTGGAGACGACGAAGTCGAACGGCGTCGGCTGCGCTTCATAATCCCCCGCGCGATATTCGATCGGCATGCCAATGGGTGTCGCGGCGCGTGCCACGCCGACGCTGGCCGCATTGAGATCGACGCCGACCAGGTCGACCGCAATCCCCCTGCGTCGCGCCCAGCGTGCGATCCGGCGCAGCATGTCGCCCTGGCCGAAGCCGACGTCGAGCAGCCGGAAGGCCGGCATGTCGCGCGCCGCGCGGGCAAGAAAGCCCAGTGTCGGCCGCCCGGCCAGCGTCCAGCGATTCACCCGGGCGAGATCGGCGAGCACCGCGGCATAGGTCGCATCGTCCAGCGCCGGATCGTCCATCTGCTCGTCGGTCCGGAGGCGCTGGGCGAGATCGATCATCGGGCGCGTTCGGCCCGCTCGAAGTGGAAGCCTTCGGCGGCGAGGCCGGGGCCGAAGGCGATGGCGACGCCTTTCTCCGCTCCCGGCCGTTCCAGCATCAGGCCGAGCACGAACATCAAGGTCGCCGACGACATGTTGCCGTAGCGCGCCAGCACCTCGCGCGAGACGTTGAGCGCGCCCTGCTCCAGCTCCAGCCCGCGCTCCACGGCGTCGAGGATCGAGCGCCCGCCGGCATGGACCGCCCAGGCGTCGATCTCGCCCTGCGCCCAGCCGTTGTGCAGCGTCGCTCGGGCATCGTCGTCGGTCAGCGCCCGCTGGATGCGGCCCGGCACCTCGCCGGACAGGGTCATCTCGAAGCCGGTGTCGCCGATCTTCCACTGGATCAGCTCCGCCGACTCCTCCAGCGCGAGCGAGAAGAGATGGCTCATCCGGAAACCTACCGGTTCGGTCGTCACCAGGGCCGCCGCCGCGCCGTCGCTGAACTGGAGCATGGCGAGCAGTGGCTCGAGTTGCTGCGTTTCCTGCAGATGCAGGGTGCACAGCTCGACCGTCACGACCAGCACCCGCGCTTCCGGCGCCGAACGAACGATATGATAGGCCGTCCGCAACGCAGAGACGGCCGCGTAGCAGCCCATGAACCCCACCAGGGTCCGCTCGACATGATCGAGCCCGAGCGCGCGGGCGATGATCTGGTCGATGCCCGGCGCGACGAAACCGGTGCAGCTCGCCACGACCAGATGGGTGACGCCGTCCAGCGGCGTCTTCTCCTTCAGCGCATCGATCGCGCGCAGGGCGAGCTTCGGCGCCTCCTCGGCATAGCAGGTCATGCGCGTCGAGGTCGCCGGCATCGCGCCGTGATAGAAGCCGCCGGGCGCGTCATGCGGCCGGCCGCCGGGCGGCGGCAGGACCGACCAGCGATGTTCGATGCCGGAACGCTCGGCCATCCGGCCGAACAGTTTGCCGATGCGCTCATCCTCGATCCGGCGCGCCGCCCAGTCGATGAAGAGCTGATGGACGTCATGGTCCGGGACCGTCCCGGCCATGGCGTTGATATAGGCCTCACTGTCCCGCATCTGGCGGCCCTTTCGGCTTCGCGAGCCCCTGCGCTCCAACGGCTACACCGCAACAAGGCTCCCGCGCAATCAGCGTCCGCCAAGCTCCAGCGCGAGATCGTGGATATGCTCGATCGCCTCGTAGAAGGCGGCGACCGGAATCCGTTCGTCGAGGCCGTGGAAGCGCATGTCCTCCGGCTTCATGAAGATGCCGGACGTGGCGAAGGTCGGGATGCCGGCGGCGCGATAGACCAGTCCGTCCGTACCGCCCGATTCCAGATAGGGCGTGATCGCGACGCCGGGATGGCGGCGGTGGATGGAGCGGGTGATCGCGGCGGTGACGTCGTCGCGCATTTCGGACACCGGGCTCGCCTGCGGATTGCCAATCGTCTCGATCCGGATCGCGGGATTGCCGATCGCCTCGGCCAGCGCGGCGCGCACCGCCTCGACCTCGATGCCCGGGAATATCCGGCAATTGACCATCGCCGAGGCGCGCTGCGGCAGCGCATTCTCGGCATGGCCGGCGTCCAGCATGGTCGCCACGCAGGTCGTGCGCGTCGTGCCGACATATTCGGGCGATGCGCGCAGCATCTCGGCGGCCTCGGCGTCGTCCGGATCGGCGGCGAAGCGGCGCAGTGCCTCGCCCTCCGCCCCTTCGGCACTGCGGCCGATTGTGCCCAGATAGGCACGGGTCAGGTCGTTCGCCATCACCGGGAAGCGATAGGCCTCGATCCACAGCAAGGCGCGGGTCAGATCGTAAATCGCATTGTCGTCGCGCGGCCGGCTGGAATGGCCGCCGGGATTGGTGGCGGTCAGGCGGAAGGTCGCATAGGTCTTCTCCGCGCCCTGGATCAGATAGACCATCGCCCGCCCGTCCGGCGCGAGCAGCCCGCCGCCGGCATCGGCGTTGATCGCATATTCGGCGCCCCGCACCCATTCGTGCGCGGCGACCAGCCGGGTCGTTTCCATCCCGGTCTCCTCGTCGCCGATGAAGGCGAAGACGAGCGTGCGGCGTGGCCGGTGCCCGGCGGCGCGCATCCTGAGAATGGTCGACACCAGCGATGCGATGCCGGCCTTGTTGTCGCCGGTGCCGCGTCCGAAGAAATAGCCACCTTCCTCGATCAGCGTGAACGGATCGCGCTCCCAGTCCTCGGGCCGGGCGTCGACCACGTCCATATGGCCGGAAAAGAGCAGGGGCCGGGCCGCGGCGTCACGACCGGGCACGCGCACGAGCAGGCCCACCGTCTCCTCATGCGGCAGAACCGCGATGTCGGCTTCCGGCACGCCGGCGGCGCGCAGGGTCTGGACGATATAGCCCGCCATGGCCGGCACCTGGTCGTGGCCGGCGGCGCTGCGGAACGAGATCAGCCGTTCGTAGATCGCGCGCGCCTCGCGCTGGTGCGGCGCATCCTGCGCCATGGCCGGCGCCGCCAGCATCGCCACCGCCAGCCAGGTCCAAAATCGCCGCATCGCCGAATCCTCCCGTTTTCGGAGCCTTGTGACAGGCGCCCGGCGAAAGGCAAAGCGGCACGAAAAAGAATGGCGGACGCCTTGGGGAGCGCCCGCCATTCCTCCTGGGTCCCTCGCGGGATGGAAGGAGGCTCAGTGCCGGCCGGCGCGCATCCGTTCGCCGGCCTCGCGGAGCTCGCGCGCGCCTTCGCGCATGTCGCGGGCGCCGTCGCGCATCTCCTCGCCGGCCCGGATCAGCTCCTCGTGGGTCACGGTCTCGCCGCGCCGCCGGGCCTCGGCGATCTTCTCCTCGCGATAGGCGCGGTCGGTGCGCAACCGTTCGCCGGTGCGCTCCATCCGGTCGGCGCCCTGCTCCATCTGGCGGGCGCCCTGCTCCATGCCGGCGGCGCCATGGACCATCGAGACCCTTATCGCCTGGCGCGATTCGGCCATCGCCCGCCGCGCCTCGCGCATCGCGGTTTCGAGCTCGACCCGCTGCACCCGGCGCGCGCTTGACATCGCCTCGCGCGCCCGGCGCATCCGCTCGTCGATCTCCGCCTGGCTGCGGCCGGCGCGGCGCATGTCCGCCTCGGCGCGGCGCAGCGCGTCTTCGATCTGCGCGGGATCGATCGCGATGGCGACGTTCGCGGACGCCAGCGCCACCGGGATCGCCGGCAACGCCGCCGCCAGCGCATCGCGCACGATCGGCGCGACATCGGGAATCGGCGGGATCGGCGCGATGGCGGGGATCGGCGGAATACGGACATGGATCATGCGGACTTCTTCCGGCGCATCGGGGGCTTCGGCGGGTGCGGCCGCCGGAGCGCGCGGCGCGGCGGGCGCCCGCGGCGCTTCCGGTGTGCGCGGCGCGGGTGGAGCTTCGGGCGCTTGCTGCGCGGCGGCGACCAGCTTCGCGGCCGCCACCGGAGCGGCGATGCCCAGGCACAGGATCATCGCGATGCCGGTCCAAACGGATCCCGCCGGCCGCTCGCGCGCGCGGCGATCGAGGATCGCGCGAACCCGGCGGCCGAGCGCGCTGCCCTTGGGTGCGATGCTGTTCGCCGGCACCATCGTGTTGAACCGCGCCCACGACAGCAGCGTCTCGGCATAACGGGCCGGATCGATCCGCTCGGCGGCCTCCAGATCGGCGGCCTCCTCGGCCTGCTGGACGATCTCGCGCTCCAGCAGCCAGACCAGCGGATTGAACCAGAACAGGGCCTTGGCGGCGCGCGCCAGCATCAGCACCGGCCAGTCGCCGCGCGCGATATGCGCGACCTCATGGGCCAGGATCGCCTCGGCATCCTCGGGCTCGTCCAGCGTGTCGGCATCGATCAGGATCACCGGTCGGCGCCAGCCCCAGCTCAACGGCGAACGCACTTCGTCGGCGACCATCAGCCGGATCGATTCCGGATCGCCCGCCTGCCAGCGCACCCGGTCGAATGCCGCCAGCCATTCCGGGCAGCTCACGTCGCGGGCGTTGCGCGTCCAGCGCCCCAGCGTCCACAGCCCGGCGGCGAGCCGCGCACCGATCGCCACCAGCCCGCCCAGATAGGCGAGCAGGATGAGCGGTGTCGGATCGTCCCAGATGGTCGGTGCGGCCGCGGGCGACAGCTCGCCGGCGAGGGCGGCGAGCTGCCATTCGGTCAGTTGCGTGGCGGTAAGAGCCGGCGCTTCCGGCGCGGCGAAGGCGACGATCTCGAGCGCCGGCAGGAACAGCACGATCAGCGGCAAGGCCAGCAGCATCGCGACGCCGAGCTTCAGCACCATCGCCCGGTCGGCGGCGGCGCGCGAGCGCAGCATCATCGCCAGCATCAGGGCCGCGCCCGCGATCAGGGCGGATTTCCACGCCATCTCGGCAAAGAAGGACATCTCCATCACTCCCGCTCCCTCGCTTCGTCGATCGCCCGCTGCAGCGCTTCGGCCTCTTCCGGCGACAGGCTCCTGGTCAGCCCGAGCAGCGCCGTCGCGGCGCTCGCCGCCGAACCGTCGAAGAAGGTCTTCACCATCGATTTGAGCGCCGATTCGCGGACCTTGCCGGCCTGCGGAACGCTCTTGTAGACATAAGTGAGACCCTCAGTCCGGTGCTTGACCACCCCGCGCGCCTCGAGCCGGGTGAGCAAGGTGCGCACCGCCGAATAGCTCGGCGCGTCCGCCATCGCCGCGCGGATGTCGGCGGCCGTGCCTTCGCCCAGCCCCAGAAGGATATTGAAAATCTCGCGCTCGCGGCGCGGCAGCGAATCGATCATGAAAGCCAAGCCCTTTTCCTGCTACCTTTGTAGCATGTCACATTTGTAGCAGGATGCAAGCGCTTTTCGTCGCGCTTTCCGGTCGTTTCGGCTCCGCAAGATGAAGCGCGGCTGAACCGGACGCGCTCAAGCGCCTTCCGGATAGGTCTCGCGCATGTAGGCCAGCGCCTCGACGATCAGTTCCTCGAGCACCGCCTCGTCCACGTCGTCCAGCCGCTTGATGTAGAGGCAGGATTTGCCGATCTTGTACTTGCCGAGCCTGTCCATCAGCGCCTGGTGCCGGGGGAACCCGCCGATCAGGTAGAGCACCATCTCCCTGGCGCGCGGCGAGAAGCCGATCCGGCCCGCATGACCCTCCCGGCCGCTGTCATATTTGTAGCGATAATGGCCGAAGCCGACGATGCCGTAGGTCCACAGCACCGCCGGCTCGCCCGACAGGCGCTCCATCAGCGCGCGGATCGCCTTCGCGTCCTCGCGCCGTCGCGGATCGGGCACGGCGTCCAGAAAAGCGTCCACGCTCTCCTGCGTCGGCTGCAGCTTGTTCTCGGCTTTGGCCAAATCCGCCTCCTCGACAGCGCTATATTCTCCTCGGCGAACCCGCTGGCAAGCAAAAGCGGAAAGCCGCCAATCTCGGCTTCTTTTCAATCGCGTTTCAGATTATTCAACACTTGATCAAGTGACTGGATAGCGCGATGACCCACCACCCGCTGCCGGAAGAATTGAACTCCAACGAAAAACTGGCGGATCGCTGGAAGCGTTTCGGAGAGATACTTGATGAACTCGATTCAGGTCTCACGGCCATCGCGGGAAAGACCTTTGAAATCTGGGGATCGGGGGGCGGAAACTGGATTGGCGAAGTCAGCGCGAAGGATTTCGTTCATAAGGTCAGGAACATAAGCTGGTCCCTGACATCGGGCACATATGCCAATGGCGGCGTCGGGCAGGTCGCGAGCAGCTGGGGCGACAAGGACCGCAAGACCTGGCTTTCCGCGAAGCAGGAAATCAACGCCGACAGCTTCCTCGTCTATGCGTCCCACCCGCACGATCAGGGGCTCTATTATCTCGCCGCGCACGAAACCGGGCATGTCAGCGATCTGGGGCTGGCGACGGGTGAGAAGTGCGCAAAGGAGTATCGCGAGCGGACCGCCGACGACAAATTCACGCATTATCCCGCCAGTGCGGAATGGGCATATAACGAAGCGGTGGCGAACATCATCGCGAAGCGCGTTTGCGGCAGCCTGGGCTATCCGGTCCTGCCCAATCCGGTGGCCGGCTATTCGATTTCGATGATGCCGAAATGGCTGCACGGCTATTGGCATGCCAAGCGGACGACGGGCTGCTGCGGCGGATGGTCCGACGATCACATCTACTGAATCGCCGCCCTCATTGCCGCCGGAACTGCCAGCTCATCGCGTTGGATCCGTCGATCGCCGAGATCGTCGCGGTCATCGTTTCGCCTTCGCGGCGATAGCGGATGCGCTGCGGGAAATCGTGGGCGGGATTCTCGAACACCGCCTCGTTCGGCCCGTGCGACGCCAGCCGGAACGCGACCGGCGGGCGCCCGCCCGGCGAGGCCCAATAGACCGGCACCCCGTCCGCGCCCGCCTGCAGGCGAATGAACTCGAACTCGCGCACCGCTTCGGCGCGGCCGGAGCGGCTGACGCCGAGCATCATCCCGCCACGCGGCGCCGTCCAGCTCTCCTCGGTCCAGCGCCCGTCCGCCTCGCGCGTCCAGTGCCCGGCCATCCAGCCGAGATCGTCCACCGTCGCCGGCGCCTGCAACGCCAGCATCGCCGCCAGAAGCATGTCCATCGCGAGTCTCCCTCTCGCGGTCATGCCGCATCGCGGCGACAGGCGAAAGCGAGACCTAGGCCGGCTTGCGGAAGCGGTAGACGACGCGGTCGGTGCGGCCCCGGATCGACGGATCGAAGACGTTGACCGAGCGGTCGTCCTGCGGATTGCGGAGCAGGTCGCTTTCGCCGTCGAAGACGAAGCCGGCGCGCTCGAAATCGGCGCGGATCACGGCGGGGTCGATCCGGTGTGTCGCCTCCACCTCGGCCCGCGTCTCGCGGCCCGGCGCGGCGACATGATCGATCACGGCAACGATGCCGCCCGGTTTGGTCGCCGTGAACAGCGCGCGCGTCACGCTGGTCGGATCGATGCGCGGCAAGGCGAATTGCGTGCTCTCCCAATAGGCGTCGTGATAGACGAGGTGGAGCATCACGAAATCGAAGCTGTTCGCGGGGAAGGCGAAATCGGCGCGGGTCGAAGCGGTGAAGGTCGCGTTGGGGCTGCGCGCGTGGATTCCGTCCAGCGCTTCGAGGATGCGGGGGTTGGCGCCGAACGAGTCGGAATTCCAGCCGACGACGCTGCCCTGCGGGCCGACGGCGCGGGCCATGATCTCGGCATAATAGCCACTGCCGGTGAAGTAATCGAGCACCCGGTCGCCGCGCTCCAGCCCGAGCCAGGTCAGCACCTCGGCCGGCCGCCGCACCTCGTCCAGCGCCACCGCCGCCTCGGGCCGTCCCGGTGCGACCACCGCCGCGGCGACATCGGCCGGCGCGGCATGCGCTCCGGCAAGCGGCGACAAGGCGAATGCGAAGGCGACGAGCAGATGCTTGGGCATGGCGAGGGCTCCTTTGCGGTGAGAAGCCCGCTTTAGGCCGCCGGCTCGAGGGCAGGCCAAACCCTTTCGACCAGCGGCGCGCGCGCGTCGATCAATCCGTGCCCGCTTGTGCCATTTCGGTCAGCATTTCCATCGCCCCATGCGCCGAAAGCGCCGCGCCTTCCTGCCAGAAGATGAGGTAGCTCAAATGCTCTCCGGCGAAGACGATCGGGCCCTCGGGACGCAGCAATTCCTCGTAGCGCGCGCCGCGCGGGCCGGCGGCGAGGTCGGGATGTACCGGCCCCACGCCTTCGGACCAGGGCGACAGCGCCCAGGCCACCGTCACCGGCTTGACGAGGTTCCCGCCATGACCCGGATGCATCCGCTCCACCGCCTCCCGGCACATACGGAACCGATCCTCATGGCTCATGTCGGTGAACTCCTGGGGCCGGTTGGGGCCGCTGAGCCCGAGGATATAGGCGGCGATCAGCACGCCCTTCTCCCCGTGCCAGCCGCCGGAGGGATAGATGACATTCTCGTTGGGCTGATCGGTCCAGCCGACCCCGCCGTAAACCCCCTCTTGCTCCCAGAAACGCGCCGACTCGAACGCGACCTTGCCGGTGGGGAAATAGGGGATGTCGCGGATCGCTGCCTGCTTGGCGGCGGAGAAATCGTTCGGGATGCGCTGCAGGAGGTTGAGCGGCAGCGTGCAGACGCAATAGTCCGCGTCGATCGCCCGCCGCCCCGGCCCGTGCAGGATGCGCACCCCTTGGCTCCGCCGGCGGATCTCCAGCACGGGACTGTTCAGCCGCACCCGCGCGCGGACGCGCTCATGGAGCGCATCGGCGATCCGATCCATGCCGCCCACCGGCTGGAACATCGGCGCCTGCTGGTCGAACGCTTCCTCGAAGGCGAGCGGCAGGATCGCGGTGATCGGCAGCGCGGTCAGTTCCGCCAGGCTCAGCGCTTCGGTCGCGCGTCCGGCGGTGCGATAACCGCCCGGCAATTCGTCATAGCCGGATCGGCCGGCGGGGATATAAGCCCCATCCCGGCCGACATTGCCGAACAGCGCGATGAACTGGCGCATCGCGCTCTTCTCGCCCGCGCTCATCTCCTGATCGAGCGCGCCTCGATCGACGGCCTTGGCGAGCAGCTCCGAAAAGCGCCCCCGAAAGTCGTTATGGATCTGGCGGGCGGAGAAGTTGCGTCCGGCATAATGGCAGCGCGCGGCCCGGTTCGCGTTCACCATCACCTCGATCGGCACGCCGAGCGCGCGCGCATAACCGAGGATAACGTGATGGCTGTGCGGAATGCGCGCCGCCCCCGCCTCGAAATGGAGCCCTTCGTCGAACCGGCAGATCTGGTCCTCGCGCCCGGTCTGCACGATCCGGTCGCCGCCGCGCACCGTCCAGACCCGGCCACCGATCCGCTCGCGTGCCTCCAGCACGGTCACGTCCCAGCCGGCCCGGTCCAGCTCGTAGGCCGCCACCAGCCCGGCAATGCCCGCCCCGAGCACGACGACCGAGCGCCCGCGCCCCGATCCGGGCGGCAGGGCGAACGGCCGGGCTGAAGCCGGCGGTGCGTGGATCAGCCCCATCGCCTGCATGCCGAGATAGACGGCGCCAGTGCCGCCGACCGCGCCCAGCCATTCGAGAAATCGCCGCCGTGTCAGCGCCATTCGTCCGATCCCTCCGCCAGCGAACTAAGCCCGAATATCCGATTCAATGACGAACTCATCCACGAACGACCCATAATTGTCGGCGAACGGCATGGACCATGCCAGCATACACGCGCAGGTTGCGGATTTCGCGGGCGACCGGCGTCATCCTTCCGATCGCGGATCAAAGGATATAAAGATGCTGCTGTCCCGAAGAGCCATCCTTGCCTCACCGCTTCTGTTCGCCGCATCGTGCAAGGTGGAGATCGGCACCGATCCGCCGCCGCCGCCAACTCCGCCGCCGCCCGCGCCGGCTACGGTGCGGCTCGATTTCTCCTTCGCGAACGGCCTCGATTCCTGGGAGCCGGCTTATGCCGATTACAGCCTCGGCATGGAGGCTTCGATCGGCTTCGCCTTCGGCCACGAGCGCCTCCCCGCCCCGCTCGACGCGCTGTCCGGCCTCTATCTTTCCGCCGACAACCGCTCCGACGATCTGTTCATGTACATCGTCCGCCGGCTCGACGGCCTGGCCGCGAGCCGGCGTTACCGGGTGGAAACGCAGATCCGGCTGGCGACCAACGTGCCGCCCGGCTGCCCCGGTGCCGGGGGTTCGCCGGGCGAATCCATCTACGTCAAGGCGGGCGCCACGGGCGTTCGGCCGGAGAAAATCGTCCAGGGCAGCTATGTCCGCCCGAATTTCGACAAGGGCAATCAGTCGACAAGCGGTGCCGACGCGGTCGTCATCGGCGATCTGGCGCAAACGACGCCCGCCGGCGGCTGCCTCAACGCCCCCTACCAGACGAAGACCTTGTCGACCGGCACGGCGGGTCCGCTGGTCACGACCGACGCCAGCGGTCAGCTCTGGCTGATCATCGGCACCGATTCCGGCTTCGAAGGCTTCACCAAGCTCTACTGGCTCGATGGCACCGCGATCCTGACCCCGGCCTGACCGGCATTGGGTCCGAAGCGGAGGCGGGATCGGACCAGGTTCCGCTTGCCCCGTCGCGCCCCTTGGCGCCCCTTCGATCGAGGGGGGACGGGCATGGCGAACCGGCTATTCTATGCCGACAATCTGGTCGCGCTGCGCGATCATGTCGCGGACGGCAGCGTCGATCTCGTCTATCTCGATCCGCCGTTCAATTCGAACGCCAATTACAACATCCTCTTCCGCTCGCCCGCCGGCCACGCCGCCGAAAGCCAGATCCAGGCCTTCGAGGACAGCTGGCACTGGAACAACGCGGCCGAGGACGCCTTCGAGCAGGTGATGCGCTCCGGCCGGAGCCGCGCCTTCGATCTGCTCCGCGCGATGCGGGCCTTTCTCGGCGAGAACGACATGATGGCCTATCTCTCGATGATGGCGATCCGCCTGATCGAGCTCCACCGCGTGCTGAAATCCGCCGGCAGCCTCTACCTCCACTGCGATCCCACCGCGTCGCACTATCTGAAGCTCTTGCTCGACGGCGTGTTCGGAAAGGAGAATTTCCGCAACGAGATCATCTGGTGCTATCGCAAGTGGAGCGTCGCGCAGGGGCAATATCCGCGCAATCACGACACGATCCTGTTCTATGCGCGCAAAGAAGGCGCCCAGACCTTCCACACGCTCTACGGCGAGCCGTCGCCCGGCACGATGAAACGCTGGGGCGGCCGCCGGCAGCAGGCGGTGTTCGAAGGCGGCGTGCGCAAGGCCGGCTGCACCGGCGAGGTGGCGCGCTCGCCCATCCCCGACTGGTGGGACATTTCCATTCTCAATCCCAATTCCAAGGAACGGCTGGGCTATCCCACGCAAAAGCCGGTCGCCCTGCTCGAACGGATCATCTCGGCCTCCTCCAACGAAGGCGATCTCGTGCTCGATCCCTTTTGCGGCTGCGGCACCACCATCCACGCGGCCGAGAAGCTCGGACGCCAATGGATCGGCATCGACATCACCCATCTCGCCGTGTCCGCGATCGAGCGGCGGATGAAGGACGCCTTTCCCGGCGTCGCCTTCACCGTCGAGGGCGTGCCGCGCGATCTCGCCTCGGCGCTCGATCTCGCCGCGCGCGACAAATACCAGTTCCAGTGGTGGGCGGTGTCGCTGGTCGATGGCATGCCGCTCGACGGGCGCAAGAAGGGCGCCGACGGTGGGATCGACGGCCTCATCTATTTCAAGCCGGACGGAAAGCGCACCGAAAAGGCGCTGATCTCGGTCAAGGGCGGCCAGAATGTCGGGGTCGGCATGATCCGCGACCTGCACAGTGCCATGGAGCGCGAGCGCGCGCCGCTCGGCATCTTCATCACCGCGCAGGATCCCACCGGCCCGATGCTGCGCGAGGCCGCTGCCGTCGGGCGCTTCACCGACGAGTTCGACCGCGGCTGGCCCCGTCTCCAGATTCTCACTCTCGCCGATCTGTTCCAGGGCAAGCGTCCGCAAATCCCCTGGCCCGACCCTCTGGCCGTGCTCCGCAAGGCCAGGCGCGAGGCGACCGAGAAGCAGGAGAACCTGTTGTGAGGCGTGCGCTCGCCGCCCTGGCCCGCACCTTCGGCTTGTGCTGCGATGCGCTCGCGGTGGCGGCTCTTCTGGCCTGCCTGACGCTGACGACTCTGAACACAACAAGTCAAATTGGCTTGCCTATTTCCGAAATGCGCTTGTTTTCAAATAATTAGCCTATCCATATAATCCTGTCTCCGTTCTTGTACGGAAGACCGCAAAATATTGACGAGCACATGTTTCAAGTCCAACCTTAATTATCTGAGGCGGGGGAAGAAATATGTCGGATGATTCGAAAGATGCCGGCGATTCCCATCCGGTGAAGTCGATTGTTCTTTTCTCCGACGGCACCGGCAACAGCAGCGGCAAATTGTTCAAGACCAATGTCTGGCGGATGTACGAGGCGATCGACCTCGGTCCCGCACCGCCGGGAATGCGCGATCAGATCGCCTATTACGACAATGGCGTGGGGACGAGCGGCTTTCATCCGATCCGGATCGTCCAGGGCGTGTTCGGCTGGGGGCTCAGGCGCAACGCCCTGGAAATCTATCGCTATGTTTGCCGCAATTATCGCCCGGGCGATCAGATCTACGGCTTCGGCTACAGCCGCGGCGCCTTCACGATGCGCCTGGTCATGGACATGATCGCGTCCCAGGGCGTGGTTCCCTATCGCGACGAGCGCCAGCTCGCCCGGGCGGCGCGGGCGGTCTATGCGACCTATCGCAAGTCGGAACCGCTGGGTTGGCGCGCACCGTTGGTGCAGCTGGTGCGCGCCTCGACCCGGCTCGTGACATCAAGCTGGCGTCGCCTGCGCGGCGCGCGGCGCGACGACGCGCCGCCGAACCATCGGCCGGCCATCTGCTTCCTGGGCGTCTGGGACACGGTCGCGGCTTATGGCGGGCCGATCACCGAGGTCACCCGCGCGTTCGACAACTGGGTCTATCCGCTCAGCATCCCGAGCTATCAGCTCCACCCCAATATCGAATGTGCGCGTCACGCGCTGGCGCTGGACGACGAGCGGGACTCCTTCCACCCGCTGCTCTGGGACGAAATTCACGAAGAGGAGCGGGTCGAGCGCAAGGCGGCGCGGCCCGGCCGCATCCAGCAGGTCTGGTTCGCCGGCATGCACGGCGATGTCGGCGGCGGCTATCCGGACGAGAGCCTGAGCTTCGTCTCGCTGCTGTGGATGCTGGAGGAGGCGGAGAAGTGCGGGTTGCGCACGCTCGACATCGTGATCGATCGCTATCGCGCCCTCGTCAACAGCGCCGGCCCGATGCACGACAGCCGCGCCGGCTTCGGCGCTTATTATCGCTATCAGCCGCGCAACACCGCCATCTGGCTGGAAACGGAGGACAAATCCGTATTGAGCCAGCGCGATCCGTCGATCCGGGACGATGCAGGCAATAGGCGCGGCCTGATCCGCGAAGTGAAAGTCCACGAAAGCGTGATCGCGCGGATCGCGAACGGTACCGACAGCTACGCCCCCCTCGTCCTGCCGGACCGGTTCCGGGTCGTCGGCTCGGGCAAATATGGCGAGGCGCGGCAGCAGGACGAAGCGGCGGTCGCGGCGCCGCGAAAAGCCGCCACCACCCTGCTTTCATCGATGGACAAGGCGCTGCTCCCGCGGATCGACCGGAGCGGCATCGTCACCGGCCCTTCGTCAGGCGCGATGCGGCTGTGGGATCTCGTCTGGCAGCGGCGGATTCTCTATTTCATGACCCTGCTCGCCACGATCGCGCTGCTGCTGATCCCCACCTGGGGCCATTGGCAGCCGGCCGACCGAAGCGGGTTCGAGGCGGTGCTGCCGAGCGACGGGCGGGACTGGCTGGCCAACATCGTCCGCCTGCCGATGCCGTTCCTCCCCACTTTCACGCATGGCTGGATCGAGGGGTTCGCGCGCTATCCCGGCCTGTTCTTCGGCCTGTTCTTCGTGATCCTGTTCCTGCTCCGCTATAATGGGCGGCTCGATCAGCGCATCCAGGACGCCGCGCGCGGGCGATGGCATGAGGCCCTGAGCTCCGCCGGGCCGGCGACGGAAGCGCCGGATGCCCCATCCCTGATCCACAAGCTGCGAACCTCCGGCCCGTACCAGCGCGGCCTGTGGCTGCTGAAATGGCATGTCTTCCCGCTGCTGTTCGGCCTCGCCATTCTGCTCGTGGCGCTGTGGATCGCGCTGATCGTCACCACTCAGCTGCGCTTGCCGGCGATGGAAGCCGATCTCGGCCGGTGCCAGACCGGCAATGGCCGGATGCATCAGGCGATCGGCATCCGCCAGGCGGATTTCGAGACCGCGCGGACCTGCAATGCCGAGATCGGCCATGTCGTCCGCGATACGCGCTATGTCGTGACCTTCGACGTGGTCGACGAATGGACCGACGGCGGGCACCGGACCACCCCGCAGGGCGCCAGCGCCGGCATGCTCGGCGTGCCGGGGCTGCTCGGGGCGCCGCTGCGCCGAGTGATCAATGCCAGCTACCTGCAGCCCCTGGTCGCGATCCGCGAAGACCCGTCCGAAGGCACGTGGAGCATCTGGAATTATTTCCGGAGCCCCGTCTACATCCACGCGCTCGAGCTGCGGCCGGTGCCGGACGTGCCGAACCGCTACAGCGGCGAATTCGTGGCCCGGCGCGATGGCGAGCTGTTCCTGTTCGCCAACGACGCGGTGCTGCCTTACCGTCTCGACGCCTTCTATGCGGGCAGATGGGGCGCCAATCGGGGCACGGCCTGCGTCACGATCCGGACCGAGGATGCGACGGACCCGCCCGCTGGCGAAATGGGCCCGATCTGCCTGCGCTTCTCGACCAAGCCGGCCGAGGACGAAGACGGAAGCGCAGCGCCGGACGCGGCGACCGGCCCGGCGCGCTAGCGGACCGCCGCGCCACCGCCGTCACGCCGCGCACCCGCTTGCGTCCACCGCGCCGCGCCCCCATTTCGCCCGCATCCACGTTGACGCCCGGCGCGGGCGCGATTACCACAAGAACAAATCTGGAACAGAGAGCTTTCATGCTGACTCATTTGTCCGTCCGGGGCGCGCGCGAGCACAATCTGAAAAGCGTGGACGTCGACATCCCGCGCGAGACGCTGACGGTGATCACCGGCCTCTCCGGCTCGGGCAAGTCGAGCCTCGCCTTCGACACCATCTATGCCGAGGGGCAGCGCCGCTACGTGGAGTCGCTCTCCGCTTATGCCCGCCAGTTCCTGGAGATGATGCAGAAGCCCGACGTCGATCATATCGAGGGCCTCTCCCCCGCCATCTCGATCGAGCAGAAGACGACCAGCCGCAACCCGCGCTCCACGGTCGCCACCGTCACCGAGATCTACGATTATATGCGCCTGCTCTGGGCGCGCGTCGGCATCCCCTACAGCCCCGCCACCGGCGAGCCGATCAGCGCGCAGACGGTCAGCCAGATGGTCGATCGCACCCTGGCGCTCCCCGAAGGCACCCGCCTCTACCTCCTCGCCCCCGTCGTGCGCGGCCGCAAGGGCGAGTATCGCAAGGAGCTGGCCGAATGGCAGAAGGCCGGCTTCACCCGCGTCCGCATCGACGGCGCCTTTCACGAGATCGACGAGGCCCCGGCCCTCGACAAGAAGTACAAGCACGACATCGAGGTGGTGGTCGATCGCCTGGTCGTCCGCGAAGGGATCGAGACGCGGCTGGCGGATTCGCTGGAGACGGCGCTGAAGCTGGCCGACGGGCTGGTCTATCTCGACCCTGCCGACGGCCCCTCCACCACCGGCTCCGCCGGCGGTCCCCCTCCCCGTTCCGGGGAGGGCCAAGGGGAAGACACGACATCAAATCCTCCCCGGAACGGGGAGGGGGACCAGCCGCAGGCTGGTGGAGGGGTCGAACGCACCGTCCTCTCCGACAACGCCCCCCCCGGCCGCATCACCTTCTCCGAGAAGTTCGCCTGCCCCGTCTCCGGCTTCACCATCGCCGAGATCGAGCCGCGCCTGTTCTCCTTCAACGCACCGCAGGGCGCCTGCCCGGCCTGCGACGGCCTCGGCGAGCGGCAGCTCTTCGATCCCGAGCTGGTCGTCCCCAACGCGGCGCTCAGCATCAAGAAGGGCGCGATCGTGCCCTGGGCCAAATCCAATCCGCCCAGCCCCTATTACATGCAGGTGCTGGCCAGCCTCGCCGCCGAGTTCGGCTTCGCGCTGGACACGCCCTGGCAGGATCTGCCCGCCGAGATCCACGACCTGATCCTGAACGGCTCGAAGGGCCGCCCGGTCACGCTCAAGTTCATCGACGGCCGCAAGTCCTACGAGGTCGTCAAACCGTTCGACGGCGTCATCGGCAATCTCAACCGCCGCCTGCTCCAGACCGAGAGCGCCTGGATGCGCGAGGAGCTGGCCAAGTACCAGACCGCCCAGCCCTGCGAGACCTGCCACGGCGCCCGCCTCCGCCCGGAGCCGCTCGCGGTGAAGATCGCCGGCGAGAACATCTCCCAGGCCACCGCCCGCTCCGTCCGCCACGCCCTCGCCTGGTTCTCCACGCTGGAGGAGAAGCTCACGCCGCAGCAGCGGGAGATCGCCCGCGCCATCCTGAAGGAGATCAACGAGCGGCTCGGCTTCCTCGACAATGTCGGCCTCGACTATCTCGATCTGAACCGCACCTCGGGCACCCTCTCCGGCGGCGAGAGCCAGCGCATCCGCCTCGCCAGCCAGATCGGCTCCGGCCTTTCCGGCGTCCTCTACGTCCTCGACGAGCCGTCGATCGGACTCCACCAGCGCGACAATGACCGCCTGCTCGTCACCCTCAAGCGGCTGCGCGATCTCGGCAACACCGTGCTGGTCGTCGAGCATGACGAGGACGCGATCCGCCAGGCCGATCATGTCATCGACATGGGCCCCGGCGCCGGCGTCCATGGCGGCGAGGTCGTCGCGCAGGGCAAGCTGGAAGACGTGCTCGCCAACGAGAAGTCGCTGACCGCCGATTATCTCACCGGGCGCCGCGCCGTCCCCATCCCGGAAAAGCGCCGCAAGGGCAGCGGCAAGAAGCTCACCCTCTCCGGCGCCACCGCCAACAATCTCAAGGGCGTAACCGCGAGCATCCCGCTCGGCACCTTTACCTGCGTCACCGGCGTCTCCGGCTCGGGCAAGTCGAGCTTCACGATCGACACGCTCTACGCGGCGGCGGCCCGCCACCTCAACGGCGCCCGCCTCGTCGCCGGCCGGCATGAGAAGCTCGAGGGCCTGCAATATCTCGACAAGGTGATCGACATCGATCAGTCGCCGATCGGCCGCACCCCGCGCTCGAACCCGGCGACCTATACCGGCGCCTTCACCCAGATCCGCGACTGGTTCGCCGGCCTGCCGGAGGCGCAGGCGCGCGGCTACAAGCCCGGCCGCTTCTCCTTCAACGTGAAGGGCGGCCGCTGCGAGGCCTGCGCGGGCGATGGCCTGATCAAGATCGAGATGCACTTCCTCCCCGACGTCTACGTCACCTGCGATGTCTGCCACGGCGCGCGCTACAATCGCGAGACGCTGGAGGTGAAGTTCAAGGGCAAGAGCATCGCCGACGTGCTGGACATGACGGTCGAGGACGCCGCCGAGTTCTTCAAGGCCGTCCCCCCCATCCGCGACAAGATGCGGATGCTGGAGGAAGTGGGCCTGGGCTATATCAAGGTCGGCCAGCAGGCGACGACGCTCAGCGGCGGCGAAGCCCAGCGCGTCAAGCTCGCCAAGGAACTCAGCCGCCGCGCCACCGGCCAGACCCTCTACATCCTCGACGAGCCCACCACGGGCCTGCATTTCGAGGATGTGCGCAAGCTACTGGAAGTGCTCCACGCGCTGGTGGAGCAGGGCAACTCGGTGGTGGTGATCGAGCACAATCTCGAGGTCATCAAGACGGCGGACTGGATCATCGATCTTGGCCCGGAGGGGGGGGACAAAGGCGGAGAGATTGTTGCCGAAGGAACACCTGAGCAAGTGTCCCAAGAGCCGCGCTCATACACGGGTCAATATCTCGCCCCGTTGCTCACCGGAAAGAACGCAGTGCCGGTAGCCGACAAAGCACCCGCCAAAGCGCGGCGATCCTCGATGCGTCAGCGAGAGGCCGCTGAGTGACCTTGTCATCAAGCATGTCCTGAGCCTGTCGAAGGGCATGTCCTGAGCGGAGCATCGAGCGAAGTCGAGATGCGTAGTCGAAGGGACGGCCGACTGGATCATCGATCTTGGCCCGGAAGGCGGCGATAAAGGCGGCGAGATTGTCGCTGAGGGGACTCCGGAGGATGTGGCTGGCGTGTCGCGGTCCTATACGGGGCAGTATCTGAAGGACATTCTGGCGAAGTCGGAGTGGGTGGAAGCGGGGCCGGCGATGAAGCTGGGCAAAACGCGGGCACGCGTGCCGAAGCGGGAACGAGAGCCTGCTCAATAAAATCTTAGCGGCTCGCTACTTAGATTTAGGCTTAGACTTAGACTACCCTAAGATTTATCGCTTTCGTGCGGCCTGTCACGTCATCATCGGAAATATCGTATCGCACTCGGCCTCCCTTTTTGAGCCAATCCCAAAGTTCCTCTCCCGCCTCGTTTTCGTGCACGAAGGTTTCCCTGCCGTCATCGGCCCGAAGGAAGCCAAAGGTCTCTTGAAGCCCGGCTTGCTTCAACGTGCCTATGGCTGAACCATATTCAGCGAGATTCTTTGAGTGCGAATTGCGCCGCCACGGTTGTTCAAATTTTGAGCCAATCCAGTCTTCGAGGTCAGCAATCAAGGGCTGATCAATATAGTCTTTGAGTCGCTTAAGAGATGGAATTACGTCTAACAGATGCTGGACCATGCGATCGTCAAAAATAGCCAAATCTAGGCCATAAACGTAATACGCCAAGTCTTTGACGGTAGCTGCCGCACTTTCCCAATCACGTGCGTGCATTCTATGGATTGTCTTTCTAACATAGAGTTGAATGCGAACGTCTGTATATACGACCTTGTCCTTGTAAGATCGGAACTGAAGCTGCTTGACGGACTCAAGAAGAGTCTCGGCGCCCTCAAAATCACACATCGAGAGGCAATTTCGCGCTGCTTCTCTGTAAGGGGGTAGCGCCTCAGGATCGAGCTTAATAGCGGTTGCAAAATGCTCGCGGGCACGTTCGCTATCCAATGCTCGCATGAGTAGGCAGCCATAAAAGAAATGCAGTTGAGGTTCCTCCGGCGCCAATTCCAACGCCGATTCGTAAGCAGTCTCTGCAGCAACACTATCGCCTTCTAAGAATGAGATGTATCCCTGCGCTCTATACACCTCAAAGTAACCAGGATCGGTGATTCGCAGCGCTTTGAGGCGATCATTGGCTGACTCAAAATCTCCATTGAGCGCCTCACAGACGGCTTGATTCAGTTTGCCGGCAGCCAACATTTCAGCAGGTGACCGCACCTTAAAGCTCTTCAGGCTATAAGGATTATAGCTTGCTTGGCCTCGAGCAGAGCGGAATTGCGCTTCGACCCTATGATAACGACTTCGAATTTCGGCGGACAGTTCCGGCTTTGGAGCTATCACTCGGACTGTATAAGCCCGCGCAAATGGTCGAAGCCGATAAAGCTGCTCGGAAGCCTGAGATGCCACCAAATCGACTAGTCCAAATTGGCACAGCTCGTTCAATGCAGCCTCAACCTCCGCAGCATTGAGTTCCGTGACATACTCTAAAATTTGGGCTGACAAAGGCACGGAAATAGTGGCCAAAGCCGTGAGCGAGGCTTTCGCCTGCGCACCCAAGCGACCTACCACATTTTCAAGGCAGAACCGTAAGGCAACTTCGGGATTGGCTACAATTTTATCGGGGTTTGCGCCGCTTTTAACGCCGAGAACGAACCACTTAATCAAGAGCGGCTTGTTGTGTAAACGCTTCAAATATCGCAACAATCCCGGATCATCTCTAGATTTCAGACTTTTAACGGAATATGCGTCAAGTAATCTTCTAATATAGATGATAGAATCCTTGTCAGATAACTCCCCGACCGTCACGGAAAGGTCGCCGCCTAAAGGAACTCTAGACGTTATTAGAAGCTTACTTTCTCCAGGCACATCAGTTGCTATCTTTTTTATTTCATCTCCTTGAATAGTCTCAAGATTATCTATCACAAGTAAGATCTTGTTATTTTCTAGAAGCCGATAAAGTCTATCGAACGAATCTCCCTCGCCGGGCTCTAGGAAGGATGCTTGATCTACAATCGCTAATGCTTGGACTACGTCGTCTCCAATTTTTCGTACGCCCTCAGCAGTCAGCATAGAGCTTTTTGCAGTCACCCAAATTATAGCTTCGAACGGGTGATCATTCGTGTTGACGAGGCCATACAGGGTTTGCAGCGCTAGGGCGGTCTTTCCGTTTCCGCCCTCACCAAGGATCGTTATCACCGGATGCCTACCCAAGATGCGTTTGCGAAGTTCCCGCTCCAATTCGGGTCGTGGCAAAAAGCCTGTATCATCGTGCTCGGGTGTAGGTAGATTATGGAGCACCTGAGTATCCTCAGGATCATCTAGAAATTCAATAGATTTTGATGTGAATGATACTGGGTCTTTAGAAAATTCATTGTAGTTATCGGCCAGCATCGGCCAGTATGCTTTTGCTTTCAAAAGTGATTGAGCAAATGAAAAGCCTAATGAATATTCTTCAATCGTCAGCGGTCGAGCGTGCATCACACTATTTCTAATTGGAATGATGCTCTTAAAAGCGTTGGCGATCCCCGAAAAATAGGTACGATCCGCTTGAGCCATATCTGCCTTGTGCCGAAGCAGAACGTCATATTTTTCGGCCATATCGAGGCCTTGGAGGAGATCGGTTGTCGTCGCCTCCCCATGGGGCTCCATTCGAGCTAATACTCGACGGCCTGCTTTCTCCCGTTCGACATCAGTCAAAGTGACTTGCTCGCTCGGGAGGGCCCTGATGTGTCTGACTAAGTCTTGCTCAATGGAATCGAACAACAAGAAGAGTGCGACTCGTTGGTAGCTGGCCATTGTTTCCCCCTTCGCGTTGTTTTTGCAGCGTCTAACGAAGCGCGCAAGGAGCCATGGCCCGCCGCTCCCCCCTTACCACCGGCCACCTCTACCGCTTCTGGAGTTTCGGGGACAGGGAGTTCCGGGGACAGTATATCTAATTCCCCATGGTCACGCGGGCGTGACCCGCGTCTTTCCGGCAATGCCTGACTCCAATCATTTCACGCAAAAACGTGAAGGCGCAAAGAGTCCGAGCGAGGCACAGACCGCCGCACCTACCCGCCCCCTTCGCGTGATACAAAGGACCGAAGGCCCATCCTTTCCTTCTCCGCACCTCCGCGCCTCCGCGTCTCCGCGCGAACCCCCCCTTGCAATGTAGGATTTCCTCTGTCCTACGCTCGTCGATGAGCAGGAAACGCAAACGCCCCCTCGAACCCGGCGACCTCTTCCATGATCCGGAGACCGGCGCCTCCATGGAGATCAACGAGCACGGGGAGGCCGTCCCGTTCGTGCCCATCCCCTGGGATCCCTTCCCGTCCGATCCGCCGCCCCGCTCGCTCGCGCACATCCCTCGCCGCGCCGATGGCAGCGTCTCGCCTTTCTACACGCTCGATCAGGACGAACTGGAGCGGCTGGGGCAGGACACGCCGCGCCGCGACGCGTGCCGGGCGCGGCATGACGGGTGGACGCTGGAGCGGCAGCAGCTGTTCATCGAAACGCTCGCCGCCACCGCCTCGGTCAGCGAATCGTGCCGCTATGTCGGCCTGTCGCGGCAGAGCGCGCACAAGCTTTATCAGCGCTCGCCCCAGTTCCGCGCCGCGTGGGACGAGGCGCTGAAGGCCGCCGTCGGCGTGCTCGCCGCCACCGCCTTCGATCGCGCCGTCAACGGCACGCAGGAACAGGTCTGGCATGACGGCCGCATGGTCGGCTTCCGCGAGAAGCATCATGACCGGCTGCTCCTCTATCTGCTGCGCGTGCGCGATCCGCTGAATTATGCGCCGCTCGACGATCTGGTCGGCTGGCAGCATCGCCGCGCGGTGGAGGATCGCTCCGGCGGCATCGTCCCGGTGCTCGATCGCCTCGCCGAGGCCGAGCGCGCCTGGGCCGAAGCCGAATCCCCGCCGCCCCAGCTCGCCGCGCCCGTGGACCGGCTGGAAGGCGCCCGCCCGGACCCGCGCGACACCGCCGATAACGCCGAAGCCGACCCGCCAGAACACCCCCTCACCCTGTAAACTTTGTCAACTTCTCAGAGAGGCGAGCCGGCCGCCGTCCCTCCTTCACACCCGTCCGTCGCGCCCCGTTGAACCCCGTGCCCGCCCGTCGGTTTGAGCCTCGTCATCCGCCCGATTCGAAGGGAAAGCCCGATGCTCAAGGACCATGATTCCTCCGCCATCCTCGCCGTCGCGGACCTCGATCGCGCCCGCGCCTTCTATGGCGACGTGCTGGGACTGGAGCTGGACGAGGCGGGCGCCGAGGAGGGCGTTCTGGTCTATCGGACGGGCGCCACCCGGCTCGTCGTCTATGCCTCCGCTCATGCCGGCACGAACCGGGCCAATGCCGTGGTCTGGGGCGTGGGCGGCGATCTCGACGCGATCGTCGCCGCGCTGGAGGCGAAGGGCGCCGCCTTCGAACATTATCCCGATCTCGGCCGCCTGGAAGGCAATGTGCATGTCGCCGGGGGTGCCAAACTGGTCTGGCTGAAGGACCCGGACGGCAACATCCTCCACCTCAACAGCATGTGACGCCCCGCCCTTGCGCCCCGAAACCGCGCCTTTCCGCCGGATTCGCCCTTCGGCCTGTTCCATGCTAGGCTACACGCATCGCCGGCCTCCATTCTTCCGTGAGCCTGCCGGCGCCTGAGAGACAGGACGGGCGCCTTTTCCCCGTCGTCGACATGCTCCCGCTTGCACGACCCAGGGAGCCCGATATGGACATCGAACATTTCATCCAGCGCGAGAACGAGGAGCGTCAGCGCGCCGCCGAAGCCGCGTCCGAATCCGCCCGTGCGGCGCATGCGGAGCTGGCCGATCTCTACCGCGACCGGATCACCGACGCGGGCGCCGCGCGCCACCCGGCGGACGATCGCGCCGTGCAGCCTTCCGCCGCCTGATCCGGGCCGCTATCACCGAACACATCAAGGGGCCTGCCAATCCCGGTTTCGCCCCGCCAGAAAGGACATGTGTAGAAATGCCGATAGGAACAGTGAAATTCTTCAATGCCCAGAAGGGCTACGGCTTCATCGCGCCGGAGGATGGCGGCAATGACGCCTTCGTCCATATCAGCGCGGTCGAAAAGGCCGGCATGACCACGCTCAACCAGGATCAGCGCGTCTCCTACGAGCTGGAGCAGGATCGCCGCGGCAAGACCAGCGCCGTCAATCTCCAGAGCGCCTGAGCGGCACGCGCCGCCCTTCGGTCCGTCCGGCGGCGCCGGACGGACCGGGGAACCGTCTTCGAAGGAGCAGCCGAGCCGATGTCCACCAATGCCGATTTCTACCGTGCCCGCGCCGCCGAGGCGCGCCGCGATGCCGCCGCGAGCGCGCTCGCCAATGTCCGCGATCGCTGCCTGCGCGCCGCCGCGGCCTGGGAGGTGATGGCCGATCGCGCCAACCGCACCGATCGCCTCCGCGCCGAACAGGAATCCCGCAAGGCCGCGCAAGCCGCCGAACCCGTCCCGGAGCTCGCCGCCAGCTGACGCGCGCCGCGCCGCCGCGGCATCGCCTCGCCCCGCCGTTGCTGCTATGAAGCGGCCGCGTCCTGCGACGCGCAAGGGGCTTGCGCCATGCGAACGGCTATTTTCCTCGTCGCCATTCCGTTGCTCGCCGGCTGCGATCGGCTCGACCGCATGGTCAGCGTGGACGAATGTGCCGATTTCTACCGCTACAGCCGCGATGAGCAGATCGACGAGAACGGGCTGCGGGCCGCCGGTCCGCCCCGAGCAGTTCGATCTCGTGCCCGGACGGATCTACGATCTGCTGCCGGAAGGCGCCGTCGTCGTCCTGCGCGACGTGACGCCGGACCGGTAGGAAGCGCTCCGCCGGCACCTGCCGTCCCGGTGCGCTTCAAGGGCGGCGATGGTATAGGACAGGGCCATGTGGACGATGCGATCCCTGGCGTCCGGCGGCCCGGTGCCGCGCGATCGGCGGGTGCGGTTCGGCGCGGGCGCGGCGGCCCTGGGCGTCCATGCCCTGCTCGGCCTCGCCCTCGTCTGGGGCCTCGCCGCCCCGCCTTTGACGCCGGTGGCGGACCGCGCGCTCGACATTTTCGACATCGCCCCGCCCCCGCCCAGCGAGCCACTCAGCGTCGATCTGCCCCCGTCCAAGGCTGAGGCCGCGCACGACGCCCGCTCCGGCGCGCCGGAGCAGGAGGGTGCCGCCGCGCCCCCGAACCTACGGAGCGAGGCCACCCAGATCGTCGCGCCCGCGCCCGTCATCCCCCTGCCCGTGCCCCCGCCGGTCACGGTCGCGCCGGTCGCCGGGATGGGGAGCGCGCCGGACCAGGGCGCGGCGCCCGTGCGCGGGCCGGGCTTCGGTGCCGGCGGGGCGGGCGAGGGGCGCGGCGCGGGCCGGGGCGGCGACGGGCGCGGCGGCGGCGGCGAAGGCGGACGCGGCGGGCTGGGCCGCGGGACCCCGCCCCGCCACCTCTCCGGCCGCCTCAGCGACCGCGACTATCCCCGCGCGGCGGGCGAGGCGGGGGTGGGCGGCACCGTCTCGGTCCGCTTCACCGTGGGTGTCGAAGGCCGCGTCACCGATTGCTGGATCACCCGCTCGAGCGGCAGCCGCCTGCTCGACGTCACCACCTGCCGGCTGATCGAGCGGCGCTACCGCTTCGCCCCCTCCCGCGACGAGGCAGGCCGCCCCGTGCCCGCCGATGTGATCGAGGACCATGAATGGCTAAGCTATGACGAACCGTTTCACGATCGCAGAGGCAGCAGATGAAAGCTTTTAATGCAGCCCGCGCAGGGCCGCGCCCGGGCGGTCGCCGTCAACCGGCTGCAGACGCCCCGGCCGGGGTTCGCTCGATCGACCACGCGGAGAGACCGAGGTGACGACCCGGTCGCGCCCGCCGGTCTTGGCGCGGTACAGGGCCGCGTCGGCCCGCGCGATGACGCCGTCCAGCCCGTCCTCCGATCCCCGGCAGGGTGCGACGCCGAAGCTCATCGTGACGCCAAGGCCCGGATGGCCAGGGAGCGCGATCGTCGCCACCGCGGCGCGCACCCGCTCGATGAAGCGCTCGGCCCGTTCCAGCGCGAAGCCGGGCATGAAAAGGGCGAATTCCTCGCCGCCGATCCGCGCGACCAGCATGTCGTCATGCGCGCCGAGCCGCAACGTGCGCGCCACCATGCGCAGCGCCAGATCGCCGGCGGCGTGGCCGTGGCAATCGTTGATCCGCTTGAAATGGTCGATGTCGCCGATCGCGATGCAGCCCGCATTGGGTGCGGCGATCTGCCGGGCCAGCGCCTCACGGAAGCCGCCCCGGTTGAGCAGCCCGGTCAGCGGATCGAGCCGGGCGAGGCTCGACAGCGCCGCCGTCCGGTCCGACATCAGCAGGAACAGGCCCGACATCGCCATCGCGATATAAAGGACGGGAAAGCCGATCATAAGCGTGCCGAGATAGAGCTGATAGGCGGCATTGTCCGCCGTCGGCCCGACCCGGAGCGCCAGCACGAGCAACGCGATCTCGAACAGGACGAAAGCGAGCGCGAGCGCGATCGATACCCTCTCGACCACATTGCGGCGGCCCGGCCGGGCGGCGATGGCATGGGCCATCAACGGTAGCATCAGGATCGCGCAGCCCGGGACCAGCGAGAGATAGGCGCCGGCATGGGGCCAGACGGTCCGTGTTGCCACCGCCCCGGCCATGACCGCCACGATGATCGCAGCCAGCGCCCGCGGATAGACGGGCAGGCCGGCGCGCTGCCGGTAGCCGGTGACGCCGAGCAGGATCATCGCCGTCGCGGCGAACGACGCGATCGCCCAGACGATCGGCGGCGAATGGCCGATGATGGTGGCAGCTAGGTTGGCGCTCCACTGGACGGTGCCGGCGCCAAAGCAGCCCGCCCAGGCGAGCGCGTGGGCCGGCCGGGCCATCGTCGCCCAGGCGGCAACGAACATCGCGCTCATCACCGTGCTAAGCAAGGTCATGACGATCAGCAGCGAGAGCACGGCCATCCCGCTGCTATGGCGGAAGAAGGGTTAGCAAAGCCTATACGATCGCCCCCGCTTTGCCCGCGCGCCGCGCGAATCCGCGCGCGCCTGGATGCCGATTCTGCTATGATGCGCGCGCATCAGCGGGGGGAGGAGTCAATGCCGCGCTACATGGTCGAACGCACATTTCCGGACGGGCTGCACATCCCGACCAACAATGACGGCGCGCAGGCGCTCGGCGGCGTGGTCGCCACCAACGCCGAAGAAGGCGTGACCTGGGTCCATTCCTATGTCAGCGCCGACAAGACGCGTACCTTCTGCGTCTATGATGCGCCGTCGCCGGATGCGATCCGCAGCGTCGGCGCGAAGAACGGCGTACCGGTCGATGCCATTCACGAGGTCAGCGTCCTCGATCCCTATTTCTATCACTGAGCCCGCCGGGACGGGCGCAACCTTAAGCCGCGCCGATCATTACGCATGCACCCCAATCGAGGAGAGGAAGGGCTCATGCGTATCGCTTTTCTGGCCGCAACCATGTCCGCCGCCGCGCTCATCGCCGGCTGCGCCACCACCTATGACGATGGCCGCTACGGTGCCTATGACTGGAACCGGCCCGATCCCAGCTATGGCGGCTATCATGCCGATCGCTACTATCGCGACGACCGCCGCTATCGCGAACGTCAGCTGAGCCGCAACGACCGCATCTATCGCGGTCAGGACGGACGCTATTATTGCCGCCGCAGCGACGGCACGACCGGCCTGATCGTCGGCGGGTTGGCCGGTGGCGTGCTCGGCAATGTGATCGCGCCAGGCGGATCGGAGACCCTGGGCACGATCATCGGCGCCGCCGCCGGCGCGGCGATCGGACGCGAAGTCGAGCGCGGCAACGCCCGCTGCCGCTGATCCCCGACAGCGCGTTAGGGGCTTGTCAACCATGACGCCCTAGACTCGTCCAGTTGCCGTTTCATCGGAAGCGGGAGGTGGGACATGTCGAAGGTCAAGGCGTTCGCGGTGGTCGTCATCATCGCATTCACCGTGGACATGGTGGCGTATGACGGCCTTTACCGCGAGCGCTGGAGCCGCAGCGTCCAGCACGCCGCGGAGGAAGTATCGAGCCTGCACTGGACCGGTATCGTCGGCTGACCAGCCGCGCACGCGGCTAAACCGCGATCGTCAGCCACAGCGGCCAGGCGGCGAGCGCCAGGTATGTGCCGAGCGGCAGCCGCGTCACGTCGGTCACTTCCCTCCCGCGCAGCCGCATCGAAGCCACGGAAAGCAGCCCGATCACTCCCGCGCCGAGCAGGATGAAGGGCAGATGCCACGCACCTAACCAGGCGCCGATCGCCGCCAGCACCTTGGGATCGCCCCCGCCCAATCCCTCGCGTCCCCGCAACAGGCGATAGCCCGCCGCGATCAGCATCAGCGCGCTCAAGCCGATCGCCGCGCCCGCCAGCCGGTCGATGAGCGGCGGTCCCATCCCCGCCCAACCGATCGCCAGTCCGATCGCGATCAGTGGCAGGGTCAGCAGGTCCGGCAGCCATTGATGCTCCAGATCGAGCAGGGCGAGCAGCAGCAGCCACCAGCCCAGCAATGCGGTCGCTAAGGCCAACGGCACCGGATGGGCGAGGAAGGCGACCAGCCCGACCGCCGCTGCCGCCAACTCGACCGCGACATGCCGCGCATCGATCCGCGCCCCGCAGTGCCGACACCGCCCGCGCACCATCACATAAGAGAGAACCGGCACCAAGTCGCGCGCGTCCAGCGTCGTGTCGCAGGCGTCGCAGCGTGAGCGTCCGGCCATCGCGCCTTCGCCCTTCGGCCAACGGATCAGGATCGTGGCCAGGAAGCTCCCGACGATCGCGCCGAGCACCGTACCCACCGCGCCCCGCGCCAACGGGTCGGCCAACAGGGTGTCATAGGCTGCGAGAAGGTCCGCCACCGCCCCGGCTTAGAAGCCGGCGCGGCGCGGTTCAATCGGGGCAGAAGTCATACCCCCTCTCCCCTGCGGGGATTGCCGGGTCGGTCATGCCCCCGGCATGACCTGAACAGCGCGGGGCGCTGTTCACCCGACAATGGTTGGGGTGAGGGGGTTCGGCGACCGAGAATAACCACAGCCGCACGACACCCTCACCCTACCCTCTCCCTCCAGGGAGAGGGGAAAAAGATAGATGTCGGCCGCTCTAATCCCCCGCGCGCGCCGTTTCGTAGCGGGCCAGCGCCTCGCGGGCGAGATCGGCGGTCGAAACCCAGCGGCCGCCCAGCGTTTCCACTTCGACATGCCGGTTTGATGCCAGCGCCGCGCGCCATGCCGCCACCGCCTCGCCCTCACGCCCGGTCCGGGCATAGACCTGCCCGAGATTGATCAGCCGGGCCGGATCGGCGCGGTCCACCCGCCCGTCGTTGAGCAGGGCCTCGGCGCGCGACCAGTCGCCGCGCTCGATCGCCGCAACCGCCAGGCCACCGCGCGGATAGCCTTCCTCGACCGCCTGGGCGGACGCCGCCGCCGGGATCATCATCGCCCCGAGGGCCAGGATCGCGATCCTCTTCATGTCCATCCTCCGCTTATCGCTTTGGACGAACATTACATTTGCGTGACTCTTCCCACAAACTTTTATGACGTTCGCGTGACTGCAAAGTGACTAATGCAGCTTCTGCACTCAACGCCCCAATATGCGCCGCGCCTGCACCAGATGGGGCCGATCGATCATCCTGCCGTCGAGCTGGAGCGCCCCCGCCTCCGGATTCGCCTCGAACATAGCGACCACCGCCTCGGCATGGGCGATCTCCTCCGCGCTCGGCGTGAAAGCGGCGTTGATCACCTCCACCTGCGCCGGGTGGATCGCCATCATGCCGGTGAAGCCGTCACGCCGCGCCCGCGCCGCATAAGCGGCCAGCCCGTCGGTGTCCTTGAACGCCGGATAGACCGTCTCGATCGGGGCCACGCCCGCCGCCGCCGCGCCGAACAGGGTCAGCGCGCGTGCGACTTGATAAGGCGCCGTATAGCTGCCGTCCGCCTCCCGGCTGGTCGCGGCCCCGATCGCGGCCGGCAAATCCTCCGCGCCCCAGGTCAACGCCGCCAGCCGCTTCGCGCCCTTGTAGCTGCCCAGCCCGAAAATCGCGGCGGGCGTCTCCGTGCCGATCGCCATCACCTGCGCGGTCGCGTTGCCGCGCGCGGTCAGCCGCCGCGCCAGTTCGTCCACGCTCGCCCCGCCTTCGGACTTGGGCAGCACGATCCCGTCCGGATGGCCGGGCAGCACCGCGTCGAGGTCCCTCTCGTTCTCGCCACCGTCCAGCGGGTTCACCCGGACCCAGAGCTTCGCCCCCGGATATGCCGAGAGGAAGGCCGCCGCCTGTCGCCGCGCCTCCGGCTTGGCCGCCGGCGCCACCGAATCCTCGAGGTCCAGGATCAGCGCGTCGGCGCCCGAGGCCAGCGCCTTCTCCATCCGCTCCGGCCGATCGCCGGGGACGAACAGGAAAGAGCGCATGTTCACGCCGCGCTCCGCCGCATCAGCGCCGCGCGCTCCATCACGCAGACCAGCTCGCCATGCTGGTTGAACAGGCGATGCTCGAACGTCACGATCCCCGCTTCGGGCCGCGACTTCGAATCCTTCAATCCCACCACTTCCGTCTCGGCGCGCAGCGTATCGCCGATGAAGACCGGCGCCGGCAGCTTCACCTTGTCGAAGCCGAGATTGGCGACGAGCGTGCCGAGCGTCGTGTCGCCGACCGAGAGCCCGACGAGCAGGGAGAAGGTGAAGGTCGAATTGACGACGATCCGCCCGAATTCCGTCGCCGCTGCATAGTCCGCGTCAAGGTGGAGCGGCTGCGGATTGTGCGTCATCGTCGAGAACAGCAGATTGTCCGTCTCGGTCACGGTCCGGTGCGGCTGATGCCGGATCGTGTCGCCGAGCGTCCACTGATCGAAATAGCGGCCGGGCATATCTAATTCCTCCCCGGAACGGGGAGGGGGACCGCGGCGCGAAGCGACGTGGTGGAGGGGGCGGCTCGGAGTCCATCGACCCCTCCACCGTCCTTCGGACGGTCCCCCTCCCCGTACCGGGGAGGAATTATCCGCCGCATCTCCATCACCCCTCCTCCTTCCCGATCCGCGCGAGCAGCGCGCCTTCGCTCACCTGTGCGCCCGCCTCGGCGTTCAGCTCCGCCACCGTCCCGTCGAACGGCGAGGTCAGGCTGTGCTCCATCTTCATCGCCTCCAGCGTCAAGAGCTTCTGCCCCTTGGCCACTGTATCTCCCGCCTTCACCTCCAGCGCGATGATCTTGCCCGGCATGGGGGAGACGATGGCGCCGTCGCCGGCGGCTGCGCCGGTCGCTCCCACGAAGCGTGGAGGTGCAATGATGAACGCCGCGCCATTCTCGAAAAATGTTGGTGGGTTGCCCACCGACGTGCCGCCGGGACCGTCCCAGAAGTCGTTATAGGCGCGCAGGTCGACGTCAGCCTCCGTCACCTCGCCATCAACGGCCAACCGGACGGTTTCGATGCTCGGCGCGTTCAGCCGGAACCCGCGAAGGCCGCGCATCTGGTCCGTCTGATCGAAGGGCACATATCGCCAAATCGCCTTTTCCGCTGCCGCGCGTAACAATGCGTCGCTGGGAGCAGGTCGCTCCGCCAGTCGGTCCACATGCGATCCGATGAATGCGGTCGTTGCTTCTCCGGCGACGAACTCGGGCCGCTGCAGCAGCCGGCGCAGGAACCAGGCATTCGTGCGAACCGGGGCGCACCACATCTCTGAGCACGCCGCCGAGAGTGCTGTTACTGCCCCGTCTCGATCGGGGGCCGAGACGACCAGCTTCGCGATCATCGGATCATAGAATGGCGAAACCTCATCGCCTTCCTGCACTCCTGTTTCCACCCGAACATCGAGGGGGAAGCGGAGGACAGAGAGTCTTCCTGTGCTCGGCAAAAACCCCTTCGACGGATCCTCGGCATAAAGCCGCGCCTCCATCGCCCAACCGTCGATGCTGAGCTCCTCCTGTTTCAGCGGCAGCGCCTCCCCGCTCGCCACCCGGATCTGCCATTCGACCAGATCGACCCCGGTGATCTCCTCGGTCACCGGATGCTCGACCTGGAGGCGGGTGTTCATCTCCATGAACCAGATGCTCTCGGCGCGCAGCCCCTCGCTCGCGTCGGCGATGAACTCGATCGTCCCCGCGCCGACATAGTCCACCGCCTGCGCCGCCTTCACCGCCGCGCCGCACACCGCGTCGCGCGTCGCCTCGTCCATGCCGGGCGCGGGCGCCTCCTCGATCACCTTCTGGTGGCGCCGCTGGAGCGAGCAGTCGCGCTCGAACAGGTGGACGACATTGCCTTGGCGGTCGCCGAACACCTGCACCTCGATATGGCGCGGGCGCTGGATATATTTCTCGATCAGCACCCGGTCGTCGCCGAACGAGGACGCCGCCTCGCGCTTGCACGAGAGCAAGGCATCGGCGAACTCAGCCGCCGCATCGACCCGCCGCATCCCCTTGCCGCCACCGCCCGCGACCGCCTTGATCAGCACCGGATAACCGATCGCGTCCGCCTCTTGCCTGAGCCGGTCCGGCGCCTGGTCCTCGCCCAGATAGCCCGGCGTCACCGGCACCCCGGCCTCCGCCATCAATTTCTTGGCGGCGTCCTTGAGGCCCATCGCCGTGATGCTGGCCGGATCCGGCCCGACCCACACCAGCCCCGCGTCGATGACGGCCTGCGCGAACGCCGCATTCTCGGACAGGAACCCATAACCCGGATGGATCGCCTCGGCCCTCGTCGCCTTGGCCGCCGCGATGATCTTCTCGCCAACGAGATAGGATTCGCGCGCCGGCGAGGGGCCGATATGCACCGCCTCGTCCGCCTCCCGCACATGCAGCGCCTTCGCGTCGGCGTCGGAATAAACGGCCACGGTCCGTATCCCGAGCTTGCGCGCCGTGCGGATCACCCGGCACGCGATTTCGCCGCGATTGGCGATGAGGAGGGATCGGATCACAGGCCCCGCCCTATCGTCCCAGCGCGCCCGTCCGGACGCGCAGCGTGCGGAACTCGTAGGTGACGATGCCGAGCGCCGGCAACTGGTCGTCGCGGATCAGCTCGCGCGCCTGCGCCTCGTCCACGCCGGCGCTCCAGATGGTCATGCCCATGACGGGCTCGCCCTCGAACGGGCCGCTGGCGATCGTCCGGCCTTCCGCCGCCAGCCGCTCGTAAAGCGCATGATGTACGCGCGCTTCCTCCACATGATCGCGGATGTTCGCGAAATTGGGCCCGGCGCGGGTGATCATCACCAGATGCCGTGCCGGGTCGGCCTGCACCGGCGGCGGCGCGGCCGGCGTCGTCTGCGCCGCCACGGCGAAGACCGGCGCCACCAGCGCGATAGCGAACAGCAATCCCTTCATCATTCACTCCGTCTTCAATATCCCAACTGTCTCATGCACCGCGATTGGCGATGAGGATGGAAGAGATCACGCCAAATCCTCCCCGGAACGGGGAGGGAGACCGTCCGAAGGACGGTGGAGGGGCCGAACCCCGGTCACAGGCCAACCGACCCCTCCGTCGGCGCTCCGCGCCGCCACCTCCCCGTTCCGGGGAGGATTTCTAGGCTCATCGCACGCATCATCACATCCTGAACACGCCGAACTTCGCCCGCTCCGGGATCGGCGCGTTGAGCGTCGCCGCGAAGGCCAGCCCGAGCACGTCGCGGGTCTGCGCCGGATCGATCACGCCGTCGTCCCACAGCCGGGCGGTGGCGTGATAGGGATTGCCCTGCGCTTCGTAATCGTCGCGGATCGGCTGCTTGAAGGCTTCGGCCTGCTCCGGCGTCCATGTCTCCGCGTCGCGGTGGACGGTCGCCAGCACCGACGCCGCCTGCTCGCCGCCCATCACGGAAATCCGGCTGTTCGGCCAGGTAAACAGGAACCGCGGCGAATAAGCCCGCCCGCACATGCCGTAATTGCCCGCGCCGAAGCTGCCGCCGATCAGGATTGTGATCTTCGGCACCTGCGCCGTCGCCACCGCCGTCACCAGCTTGGCGCCGTTCTTGGCGATCCCCTCCGCCTCATATTTGCCGCCGACCATGAAGCCCGAGATGTTCTGGAGGAACAGCAGCGGCGTCCGCCGCTGACAGGCCAGCTCGATAAAATGCGCGCCTTTCAAGGCGCTCTCGGAGAACAGGATGCCGTTATTCGCCAGGATCGCGACCGGCATGCCCCAGATGCGCGCGAAGCCGCAGACGAGCGTGCTGCCGTAGAGCGGCTTGAACTCGTGAAACTCGCTCCCGTCCACGATCCGCGCGATGATCTCGTGAACGTCGTAAGGCGTGCGCACGTCGTCCGGAATGACGCCGTACAATTCCTCGGGATCGAATTTCGGCGGCACCGGCTCGGCGAGATCGATGTCCGGCGCCTTCACACTGTTCAACCGCGCCACGATGTCGCGCACGATGGTCAGCGCATGTTCGTCATTCTCGGCGAGATGATCGACCACGCCGCTCTTGCGCGCATGGAGATCGCCGCCGCCCAACTCCTCGGCACTGATCACCTCGCCCGTCGCCGCCTTCACCAGCGGCGGACCGGCGAGGAAGATCGTGCCCTGGTTGCGCACGATCACCGTCTCGTCGCTCATCGCCGGCACATAGGCGCCGCCCGCCGTGCAGCTCCCCATCACGCAGGCGATCTGCGCCAGCCCCTCGGCCGACATCTGCGCCTGATTGTAGAAGATGCGCCCGAAATGCTCGCGGTCCGGGAAGACCTCGGCCTGATGCGGCAGGTTCGCGCCGCCGGAATCCACCAGATAGATGGACGGCAGCCGGTTCTGCAGCGCGATCTCCTGCGCGCGCAGATGCTTCTTCACCGTCATCGGATAATAAGTGCCGCCCTTCACCGTGGCGTCGTTGCACACGATCATCGCCTCGCGGCCCGACACCCGCCCGATCCCGGCGATCATCCCCGCCCCCGGCACCTCGCCCTCATAGAGATCGCAGGCGGCGAGCTGCCCGATCTCCAGGAAGGGGGAACCGGGATCGAGCAGCCGCTCCACGCGTTCTCTCGGGAGTAATTTGCCGCGCGCCACATGCCGTTCGCGCGACTTCTCGTTCCCGCCCAGCGCGCTCGCCGCCACCCGCGCGCGCAATTCCTCGGCCAGCGCGCGATTGTGCGCGGCATAAGTGCGGAAGGTGTCGCTGCTCTCGTCGAGCTTGGTGGCCAGAAGAGTCACAGCACATCCTCCAAATCCGTTCGGGCTGAGCGAACGGTGTCTGGGTCGAATGAAAGCGCGATCACGCGCCCGCCCCGATCAACTCCCGCCCGATCAGCATCCGCCTGATCTCGTTCGTGCCCGCGCCGATGTCGAGCAGCTTGGCGTCGCGGAAGTATCGCTCCACCGGCCAGTCCTTCGTATAGCCGGCGCCGCCCAGCGCCTGGATCGCCTCGCCCGCCACGCGCACCGCATTCTCGCTGGCCAGCAGGATCGCGCCGGCCGCGTCGAAGCGCGTCGTCTTGCCCGCATCGCAGGCCCGCGCCACCTGATAGACATAGGCCCGCGCGCTGTTCAGCGCGACATACATGTCCGCGACCTTGGCCTGCATGAGCTGGAAGGAGCCGATCGCCGTCCCGAACTGCTTCCTCTCGCGCACATAGGGCAGCACCACGTCGAGGCAGGCCTGCATGATGCCGAGCTGGATGCCCGCCAGCACGGTTCGCTCATAATCGAGGCCCGACATCAGCACGCCGACGCCGCCGTTCACCGGGCCCATCACATTCTCGTCGGGCACGAAGCAGTCGTCGAACAGCAATTCCGCCGTCGGGGAGCCGCGCATCCCCATCTTGTCGAGCTTCTGGCCGATCGAGAAACCCTCGAAGCCCTTTTCGATCAGGAAGGTGGTGATGCCCCGGCTCCCCTCCCCCGTCTTGGCATAGACGACGAGCGTGTCCGCATAGGCCGCGTTGGTGATCCAGAATTTCGTGCCGTTGAGCCGGTAGCCGCCCGCCACCTGCTCGGCCTTCAGCTTCATCGAGACGACGTCCGATCCGGCCCCCGCCTCGGACATTGCGAGGCTGCCGACATGCTCGCCGGAAATGAGCTTCGGCAGATATTTCGCCTTCTGCTCCGGGCTCGCCCAGCGCCGTATCTGGTTCACGCACAGATTCGAGTGCGCCCCGTAGCTGAGCCCGATCGAGGCCGACGCCCGCGCCACTTCCTCCTGCGCGACGACATGCTCCAGATAGCCGAGCCCCAGCCCGCCATCCTCTTCCGCCACCGTGATCCCGTGCAGGCCGAGCGCGCCCATTTCTGGCCACAGCTCGGTCGGGAACCAGTCCTCCGCGTCGATCCTGGCGGCAAGCGGCGCGATCCGGTCCGCCGCGAAACGCCGCGTCGTGTCGCGGATCGTGTCCGCCATCTCGCCCAGTTCGAAATCGAGGCCCAGCTCGGACATATTCCTCTCCCTGTCGCCCGCCGCCCTAGCAGAGCCGCGAAGATTTGAACAAGGCGCGCGAGGCGCCTATGTGCGCTCCCAAATCCTCCCCGGAACGGGGAGGGGGACCATGCGCGGCATGGTGGAGGGGTCGAGGAGGCCGGGACGGCCCCTCCACCACGCCGCTTCGCGCCGCGGTCCCCCTCCCCGTTCCGGGGAGGACTGAAGAAGGAATCCGCCATGCCCACCACCGATCCCGTCGTCATCCTCTCCTACGCCCGCACCCCGATGGGCAGCTTCCAGGGCAGCCTCGCCGGCGCCAGCGCCGTCGATCTCGGCGCCGCGGCAGTGAAGGCGGCGGTCGAGCGCGCGGGCGTGGGCGGCGAAGCGGTCGAGCGCATCTACATGGGCTGTGTCCTCCCCGCCGGCCTCGGCCAGGCCCCGGCGCGGCAGGCGGCGCTGAAGGCGGGCCTGCCCGATTCGGTCGAGGCGACCACGGTCAACAAGATGTGCGGCTCCGGCATGCAGACCGTCATCATGGGCGCCGAGGCGCTCGCCGCCGGCTCGGTCGATCTCCTCGTGGCGGGCGGCATGGAGAGCATGACCAACGCTCCCTACATCCTGCAAAAGCATCGCGGCGGCGCCCGCATGGGCCACGACCGGGTGATGGACCATATGTTCCTCGACGGCCTCGAGGACGCCTACGAGCCCGGCCGCGCGATGGGCACCTTCGCCGAGGACACCGCGCAGGAATACCAGTTCACCCGCCAGGCGCAGGACGATTACGCCATCGCCTCCCTCACCCGCGCCCAGGCCGCCCAGACTTCGGGCGCCTTCGATCGAGAGATCGTCGCGGTCGAGGTCAAGACCCGCAAAGGCAGCGAGACGGTCGCGCAGGACGAGCAGCCGCCGAAGGGCAACCCGGAGAAAATCCCGACGTTGAAGCCCGCATTCGCGAAGGACGGCACGATCACCGCGGCCAATGCCAGCTCGATCAGCGACGGCGCCGCCGCTTTGGTCCTCACCCGGGCGAGCGTTGCCGACACGGCCGGCCTCAAGCCCGTCGCCCGCATCGTCGCCACCGCCGCCCACGCCCACAAGCCGGCCCTCTTCACCACCGCGCCGGTCAACGCGATCCAGAAGGCGCTCGACAAGGCCGGCTGGAGCGTCGCCGACGTCGACCTGTTCGAGGTCAACGAGGCCTTCGCCGCCGTCGCGATGATCGCGATGCGCGATCTCGGCATTCCGCACGACAAGGTGAACGTGAACGGCGGCGCCACCGCGCTCGGCCACCCGATCGGCGCCAGCGGCGCCCGCATCCTCGCCACCCTCATCGCCGCGTTGCAGAATCGCGGCGGCAGGAAGGGCGTGGCCAGCCTCTGCATCGGGGGTGGGGAAGCGACGGCGGTGGCGCTGGAGCTGGTGGATTAAGCTCTGCCCCGCACGACGATGCCGTGCGTGCCGAGTGGTCGCTGAAAGCCTTACTGGTCTTTCACGGATCAGGGGAGACTTGCGAAACCGCCTCGATCCTTCTTGAGGAGATATTCCAACTCGTCATGAACCGCCTCAATCGGCTTGGGCGCAATCGATCGCAAGACTTCGTACCAAGCCCCGGCCTCACGCTCACCATGTTCGATGGGGCGGAACACATGATCGGCACAGAACAGGCTCGTTTTATCGCTGGTCAGCTTACCAGTCAGATGGTGGATCGGCTGGCCGGCCATATAGGGATCAACCGCTCCATCATCAGCATAGCTTACCCCATCGTTGAAGGCGATGAAGGCCATAACCAGCCTTGTCCCGCCATTCGGCGATACGGCCAGCACAGGCTCCCCGTTGAGATAGGCCCTCGTGAACGAGGACATGGCCGATGCTTGCTCAAGATCGGGCGTCTCCAACAAGCGGCCGTGGGGAAGGAGCTTCAAAAGCGCTTTGAAAACCTCCCCGATCGACTCCGCCTGGCTTGCGAAGGATGCCATTCTGTCAACGGGCGGAATTCTTATGGCCAAGGCGGCCGTCTTGCCCTTCTGGACGGGTATCACATCGCCGGGCCAATCGTCCTTGCGGGCAAGAATCTCCGACACTTGGCGGTTCAAGAAGCCGAGTTCGACGACGCATTGATCCATCTTGAAATGCAGTTGCGCATATGAAGGAAAGTCACGCCCCTTCATGAGAATCCAGTTGGATTTATTTCCCTTCGACGTTGGACGCCGCATGGCAATGGCTGGATAGTGCCGTTGCACATGCTCCCAGAAGGCCTGATGAAAGCCGGTAACCGCCGGGTTCACGATCATTGTATAACCGCGTCGCCCCTGATTGATCGCTTCGCGCATTATGCGGTGGCGCCATTCATTGCGCGGTCCGTCGCGCGAGGCGAACCAGTCGGCTATCGATTCATAGGAAATGTGGCCTTGATATAGCCGGTCTTCGGCTAAGCCATTCAGATAGACCTCCGGTGCGCAAATAGAGGTGACGAAGGCGTCGAACTTTTTCTCCTCCTGCGCGCGCGTCGCTCTTAGATGATATCGCTCGCTTTGTCGGTCTTGCTCCGGCGCCGAAACCTTGTTCTCGATGAGAATGCCTATTCGCTGCTCGCGGGTTTTGACTCGAAGCAGGAGATCGGTTTCTCCATCGGCATCCGTAACGCTGTGCCAGGCACCATCGAATTTCGCGTCCTCGATGCCCAAGCGCCCTGCAAACCACGCCACGAAGCCCTCACTCGCATGGAACTCTTCCATGAGAAGCAGATCAATGTCGCGCTCGTAAACAACCGCAAGATAGGAGCCGAAGTCGGACTGGGACGTCATCATATCGGATCGTCCCCCTCTTCCCGCGCCCCATGCCGGATACGCAGAATAATCACCCGCTCCCCATCCACCCGATAGCGCAGCACATAAGGCGGCACGATCGTCATCTCCCGCCGTCCATCGCCGGCGTGGCGTCCGCGATTGGGGAACTCGGCGAGACTGTCAGCCAGCTCGATCAGGCGCCGTCCGAGCCGCTCCGCCGCGGCAAGATCGTAGACCGAGACATAAGTGACGATCGCTTCGAGATGCGCGATCGCCTCGTCGGTCCAGACGATTTTGTGCAAATCAGTCGCCGATGCGCGGCCTCGGCAACCGCTTCGCGCTCCCCCATGAACCGAGCCACCGGCGCACCGCCGCGTGGGAGATCAGCCGTCCGGCCGCCACATCGGCTTCCGCACGCGCCTCGGATTTCGCCTCGGCTTCGGGGGAATCGAACAGGCTCTTCTGCGCGCTCATAATAGCCTCATAACATTTGCCGCTTCCAACTCCAATGCGCCGGTGCCTCGCCGCTCCGCGCGCGCCTGCTTCTCGCCCATTGGCAAGCATGGCCGGCCACGGCTAACCTCCCGCCCGCACGCACCTGCGGGGGGCGGGGGATGTTTCAGCGCGTCTACGAGGTCAGCACCTTTATCTTCCTGCTGCAGGGCGCACTCCTCGTCCCGCTCGTCCTGGGGGCCTGTTACGCCTGGTACCGGCAGATGGCGCGCTGGTCCGCGCTCGAAAAGGCGCTGGGCGAGGACCGCGAACAGCACAAGCGGACCCGCGCCCGCCTGCTTGAGCGCCTTCCGCATCTCCAGCCGATGAACTGCGCCAATTGCGGCGGGGCGCTCGCGCTGGAAACCGATCGGATGACCTGCACGGCCTGCCGCGACCGCACGCCGCTGCCGGAGGATTATACCGCCACGATCGCCTTGCGCCGCCGCCTGCGCAGCGTCACGCGCGCGGCGACGCGCGACTGGCGGATCGCGCGCCTGCTCGTTGCCTCGCCCGTGCGCCTCTTCTTCCTGCTGTGGATTTTCGCGCAGCCGGCAATGTTCGGCATCCTGATGATCGGCGCCGTCGAATATCCCGACAGCGCCATCGAGCGGCTGATCGCCCCGCTTGGCGAAGGCTGGGCCACGTTGCTGATGGGCCTCTCCTTCGCCGGCTTCATCATGTGGATGATCGCGTCCGTCATGCTCGCCAATCTCTCGAAGGAGCTGCGCGGCCGGCAGCGCGATTTCCCGGCCCTGGCTGCGCTCGCCGTGCCGGTCACGGCCGGCGGCGTCGCCTATGACAATTGCCAGAGCTGCGGCGGCGGCGTGCGCTTCGACGCCCGTGCCTTCGCCTGCCTGTGCAATTATTGCGGCGTCGAAAATTACCGCGCCGCGAAGACCGCGCGCGAACGCGCCGACACCGAAGCGCAACAGCTCGACACCGGCACCTCCCTGTTCGGCGCCATGGAGATCATCGAGGATTTCACCGCGACCTTCGCCATCACCATGACGATCCTGGGCGTCGGGTTCCTGCTGCTGTTCGTCTTCTCGGCGCTCGGCGGGGACTGATCCTGCTCAGCGGAGGAGCCGACCCTAATTCCCGTTGCGCTGCGCCTCGCTTTCGCCGCGCCGCAGGTCGATATTGACCTCCATATCGCGGGCATTGTCGATCACCCGTTCGGCGCGTTCGGTGGCGTTGCCGATGTCGGAGACGGATTGGCCGACGGCATTGCCGACCTCGCCGACCGCATTCCCGATCGGCCGGGAATCGTAGCGGATCGTCGTCGTGTCGTTCCCCGGATCGTTTTCGACGCTGCAGCCGGCTGCGGCCAGCACGGCGAGCGGCAGGGCAAATATCGGTCGCATGACATTCCTCCAGGTTGCACGCGTCAACGCCCTTGCGCCGTTTCGGCTCCGGGCTTTCCTACAGCAATCCGATATGGTACATACTCGTTATTATGATGAACCATATCGCCATGTTTTTTCATCGCCGGCCGACCAAGGCCCGCGAACATTCGTCTCCCGCGCCCGGCCCGTATTCCTTGCCGCGGCGACGGACGTTTCGGGACGCCGGCTTCGCCTGGGGAGGAGCGCTGCGCCCCGACGGGGCGTCAGGTTCGTCAACTTCCGCGACGCCGTCCCGATCGTTCTGGAACCGTTCAGCCGGTCGCGCGCTAAGCCGGGCGGACGGCGCGGCGCTTCCTTTGGCGTCTCGATCATGTCAGAAATCGTAACGTCCGCGTAAGGAGACAGGGATATGAAAACCAGCATGATCGCCATGGCGGCCGCGGCGGCAGGACTGCTCGCCGTAGCTCCGGCCCAGGCCCAGACCCGCGCAGAACAGCAGCGTTGGGATCAGGCACAGCGGCGCTTCGACAGCGAGCAGCGCCTCTACGAGCGCGAGCGGGCGCGCTTCGAGGATGCGACGCGGCGCGATCGCTACCGCTACAACGACCGCTACGACGATCCCTATGTCAGCGATTATGATGCCTCGCGTTATTATCGCGACGACCCGCGCTACCAGGAGCGCGTGCTGACTTCGAACGACCGCGTGTATCGCGGTTCGGACGGGCGCTATTATTGCGAGCGCAGCGACGGCACGACCGGCCTGGTCATCGGCGCCGGCGCGGGAGCATTGCTCGGCCGCGCGATCGACGGCGGGCGCAACCGCGCGGGCGGCACGATCGTCGGCGGCGTGCTCGGCGCGCTGATCGGCCGCTCGGTCGAACAGCAGCAGAGCCAGGTGCGCTGCCGCTGATGTGAAGGTTCAGGCGGCGACGGGGCTTTCCGGCCCGGTCGCCGTCTCGATTTCGGTTTCAGACACGGGCGGCGCGCCGCCCGCCAGCGCGGCAACGAAGGTGTGGCGCCAGGCAAGCACGTCTTCGCGCCGGACTGGATCGATCAGCGTCTCCCAACGTCGGACGCGCTCCGCCTTCGGCATATCGAGCGCCTGGCGGATCGCATCGGAAATCTCGTCCTTGCTATAGGGATTGATCAGCAACGCCTCGCCCATCTGATGCGCCGCGCCGGCGAAGCGGGATAGGATCAGCACACCCGGGTCGGCCGGATCCTGCGCCGCCACATATTCCTTGGCGACCAGGTTCATGCCGTCCCTGAGCGGCGTCACCAGCCCGACCTGAGACGCCCGGTAGAAGCCGGCCAGCGCCGCGCGCGGATAGCCCCGGTTGACATAGCGGATGGGCACCCAGTCCACGTCGGCGAATTCGCCGTTGATGCGCCCGGAGAGCTCGTCGAGTTCCTCGCGGATATGCTCGTAGGTATGGACCTCGCCGCGCGACGGCGGGGCGATCTGGAGGAAGGACACGCGCCCGCGCCAGTCCTCATGCTCCTCCAGGAAGCGGCGGTAGCCGTGGAACCGCTCGGCCAGCCCCTTCGAGTAATCGAGCCGGTCGACGCCGATGATCAGTTTCTTGCCCTCGACGCTGCGATGGAGCGTCTCCTGCGCCTCGTGCGCCTGATGGCTCGCGGCCGCCGCCTCGAACTCCTCGTCGTCGATGCCGATCGGGAAGGCGGCGGTCTGGACGGTGCGGCCCTCCAGACGGACCGTCCCGTCCGCGTCCACCGTCCCGCCCAACTCGCGGGTGATGTAGTGATGGAAGCTCTCCAGCCATTCGACGGTCTGGAAGCCGATCAGGTCGTAGGCGAGCATCGACCGCACCAGCCGCTGATGGAAGGGCAGCGAGACCATCAGCCGGTGCGGCGGCCAGGGAATGTGGAGGAAGAAGCCGATCCGGTTCTTCAACCCTCGCTGGCGAAGCTGCTGGCCGAGCGGGATCAGGTGATAGTCGTGGACCCAGACCAGGTCGTCCGGCTCGATCAGCGGCGCGACCGTCTCGGAGAAGCGCTCGTTGACCCGCTCATAGCCGGTGCCGAAGCTGCGGTCATATTCGGCGAGGTCGATGCGATAGTGGAAGAGCGGCCACAGCGTCCGGTTGGCATAGCCGTTATAATATTCCTCGACATCCTGCGCCTCGAGATCGACCGTCGCCGTCGTCACCCCGTCGTAACGCTGTATGTTGATCTGGCCGGTGAATTCCTCCGCCGTCTCCCCCGACCAGCCGAACCACAGGCCGCGATATTCGCGCAGTGCGGCGGTCAGCGCGACCGCCAGCCCGCCCTGCGCGCCGTCGGCGCTGCGCGGCTTGGGCGCACTCACCCGGTTGGAGATGACGATCAGGCGGCTCAACGGACGAAGCTCCACGGCCGGGACAGCAGCCCGGCGCAATTGATAAGCCCCACCAGCGAATAGGTTTGCGGATAGTTCCCCCACAGCTCGCCCGTATCGAAATCGCTGTCCTCCGAAAGCAGCCCGGCCGGGGTCAGCCGCTCCAGCATCCCCTCGTAAAGCTGCCGCGCCTCTTCGCCCCGCCCGGTGAGCTGCAGCGCCTCGATCAGCCAGAAGGTGCAGAAGTTGAACGCCGTCTCGGGAAGCCCGAAATCGTCCTCGGCGGCATAGCGTAGCATATGGGCGCCGCGCCGCAGCCCCTTCTCCACCGCGTCGAACGTGGCGCGGAAGCGCGGATCGTCGGCCTCCAGGAAGCGCATGTCGAGCAGCTGGAGCAAGCTGGCGTCGAGCTCGTCGCCGCCGAAGGTCGCGGCGAAACGGCCCTCTCCCTCATGCCAGGCCTGCGCTTCGATCGCGGACCGCACTGCGTCGGCGCGCTCGCGCCACACCGCCTCGCGGTCCGCCTGGCCGATTTCGGCGGCGATATTGGCGAGCCGGTCGCACGCCGCCCAACTCATCACCGAGCTGTAGGTGTGGACGGCCGTACGGGTGCGCAGCTCCCATAGGCCCGCATCGGGCTGGTCGTGCGTCTGCCAGGCCCGCTCGCCGACCTTCTCCAGCGCGGCGAAATCGTCCGCCGTCGCCTTGCGCAGCAGCCGCTCGTCGAAGAAGGCCTGGGTGTTGGACAGGACGATCTGGCCGTAGGCGTCGTGCTGGATCTGGGTATAGGCCGCATTGCCGACCCGGACCGGCCCCATGTCCCGATAGCCGGCCAGTGCCGCGGCTTCCCATTCCTCCAGCTTCGGCTCGCCCGACACCGCGTAGAGCGGCTGGATATGCCCGTCCTTGGCCTCGTCGACGATGTTCCTGAGATAGCCGAGATAGCCTTCCAGCACATCGAGCGCGCCGAGCCGGTTCAGCGCCTGCACGGTGTAATAGGCATCGCGGATCCAGCAATAGCGATAGTCCCAGTTGCGTCCGGAATTGGGCGCCTCGGGGATCGAGGTGGTGAGCGCGGCGACGATCGCGCCGGTCTCCTCGTGCTGGCACAGCTTCAGCGCGATCGCGGCGCGGATCACGACGCGCTGCCATTCCAGCGGGATGGCAAGCCCGCGCACCCAATCGCGCCAGTGATCGGCGGTCTGGTGCAGCATCGTCTCCAGCGTCTGCGTCACCTCGCCGCTGAACGGCTCGTCCGGCCCCAGGAAGAAATGCAGCGTCTTCTCGATCCGGAAGCTGCGCCTTTCCAGCAGATGGATGACCGGCGCGTCGGTGGTGAGGCGGAGCGGCTGGGGCTTCAGCAGATAGCGGATATGATTGGTGCCGCTGGTCCGCTCGGCATCGCCGGCGCCCCAATCCTTGGTCGGATTGAGCATCACCTTCAGGCGCGGCGCGCCTGCCACCGGCCGGACGATCCGCACGAAGGCGACCGGGCGGTACATGCGTCCGGTCCGCTCGAAGCGCGGGCAGAAATCGCAGATATCGACCGCGCCGCCCTGCGCGTCGGTCAGCCGGGTGACGAGGATCGGCGTGTTCTTGACGTAGCGCGCCGAAGCCGAGACCTGATCCTCCAGCGCGATCCGCCAGATGCCGCGCTCCCCCGCGCCATCCTTCGGCGACATCAGCGCACTGAACAGGGGATCGCCGTCAACGCGCGGCTGGCATCCCCAGACGAAACCGGCCGCATCGTCGACCAGCGCGCTCACCTGGCAATTGCCGATCGGCCAGAGATCGAGCCCGCTCATGCGGCGGGGCTCAGCCATCGCGCGACGGCCTCCACTGAAGGTAATCGATAGCGCGCGGCGGTGTCCCGCTCCGGGCCGACGAGCACCCCCGCGCCGCCCAGCGCGGCCACCGCCTCGAAAGCATGTTCGTCGGTCAGGTCGTCGCCCACGAAGACGGGAATGGTCGCGGCGAAGCCTGGTTCCATCATGAAGGCTCGGACGGCATCGCCCTTGTCGGCGCCATCGGCGCGCAACTCGGCGACCATCTTGCCACCTTGCAGGGTGAAGCCATGCGCGTGCCCTAGAGCCGCCATGAACGTCTCGACCTCGGCCTGCGCCTGGGGCGCGAGGCGATAGTGCAAGGCGATGCCCGCCGGCTTTTCCTCGACCAGCAAACCGGGTCGGCCATCGACGAAACCGGTCACGGCCTCCCGCGCCGCGTCGAGCCCGGCGGGGACGCTGAGCGGCAGGCGGGTGCCGTCGGCGAAACGCAGCTCAAGGCCGTGCGAGCCGGAAAAGGCGATGCCGTGCAGCGGCAGATGCCGCTCCAGATCGACGATCGAGCGGCCGCTGACGATGGCGAGGCGGCCGCCGAGGCGCGCGCGCAGCCGCTCCAGCATCGGCGCCAGCCCCGGCGCGACCCGAATCGCGTCCGGCGTATCGGCGAGATCGACGAGAGTGCCGTCGAAATCGAGGAACAGGGCGGCACCATCGAGCAAGTCCGGCGGGGGCGGCGGCAGGCTGGCCATGCCCCCACTAGGCAAAGGCAGGGCGGAATCTCAACCCCGCTTGCCGTCAGTTGAGGCTCTCGCCCGCGTCCACGCCCCAGATCTGGTCGATGCGGATGAAGCCGCCCCGGCCGCGCACGTCGAAGCGGCACCAGCCGTCGCCGCAGCGCGAAATGCGGCCGACCACGCCCGGCTGGGCGCGGAAGCGGACCGGCGAAGCGCCGTCGGGACGTTCGCGCAGTTCGCGGGGGCCATCGCCTCGCACGATCGCGGTGCGGGTGTCGCTAAGCAGGCTGACCAGCATCCAGCCGGTCGCCCCGTCCGGGTCCTCGATCTTGCGCCAGTCCCGATAGACCTCGACCACCCGGATCGGCAGGTCGCGGCGGACATAGAGCCATTCGCCCGGATAGCTGCGCCCCGGCCCCCGCCGCATCATCGCCTCGCCCGATGCGATCGACGCCCAATAAGGCGTCTCGCGCCGGGTCTGGGCATCGACGGCGGTCAGCGATGTGCCGACCAGGACAACCATCAGCAGAGCCGCGATGCGCCTCATCTCAATAGCCCGTCTGAATCCGCTCCACGAGCTGCTTCACCGTCGGCACGAAACCGTTGGAATAGAAGGGGTCCTTCCTGAAGCGGAAGGCGGCGTGGCCGGCGAACATCAGATTCTCCTCGGTCGGGCCGCCATGCGCGATGTCCTGCAGCGTCTTCTGGATGCAGAAGCTGCGCGGATCGGCGAGGCGGCCGGTCGAGTTCTTCTCATTGTCCGCCCAGGAGGAGAACTGGCATTGGGAAAGACAGCCCATGCAGTCCGCCTGGTCCTTGCGGATGATCTTTTTGTCCTCCGGCGTCACGAAGACGAGCGTCTCGTCCGGCGTCTTCAGCGCCTCGGTGAAGCCCTGCGCATACCATTCGCGGGCGTGGAGCAGATCGCCCTTCGTCACCCAGTAATTCTTCTTGCCCAGCACGCCGACGTCGAGCTGGAACTTGTGATCGCCGATCTCCTCCTTGGTGAAGGCGATCTGGCGGTGCGAGCGGGCTTCCAGATTGCGCAGGAAGGGGTTGCGCACGGCGGAGGAATAGAAGCCGGTGGGCGAGAAGCGGTGGAGCAGGACATCGCCCTCCTCCAGCGTCATCAGCCGCTGCTTCCACGCCTCCGGGATCGGGCTTTCCTGGGTGAGCAGCGGGCGGGTGCCGAACTGGAAGGCGATCTGGCCCAGCTCCTCATTGTCGATCCAATGCTCCCATTCCTTCAGGTTCCAGACGCCGCCGGCCATGACGATCGGCACGCTGTCGTCGATGCCGCCGCCGCGCATCGTCTCGCGCAGCGCCTTGACGCGGGGATAAGGGTCCTGCGGGACCAGCGGGTCCTCGGCATTGGAGAGGCCGTTATGGCCGCCGGCCAGCCAGGGATCCTCATAGACCACCGCGCCCAGCCATTCCGCCGCCTTGGAATAAGCGCGCTTCCACAAGGCCGAGAAGGCGCGCGCGGAGCTGACGATCGGCAGGTAGGAGACGCCGTGCGAGGAGGCGATCTCGGAGAGCTTGTAGGGCATGCCCGCGCCGCAGGTGACGCCCGCGACGAGGCCCTTGGTCCGCTCCAGCACGCCCTGCAGCACGCGCTGCGCGCCGCCCATCTCCCACAGCACGTTGATGTTGATCGCACCGCGCCCGCTGGCGATCTCATAGGCGCGCTGCACCTGCTGGACCGCGCCATCGATCGCATACTGGATCAGCTCCTCGTGCCGCTCGCGGCGGGTCAGGGCGTGGTAGATCTGCGGGATGATCTTGCCTTCGGCGTCATAGCTGTCCGCGTTGACCGCCGAGACGGTGCCGATGCCCCCCGCCGCGGCCCAGGCGCCCGAACTCATATGGTTGGTCGCCGAAACGCCCTTGCCGCCCTCGACCAGCGGCAGCACCTCGCGCCCCGCATAGAGGATCGGCCTGATACCCTTGAACATTCCACCTCCGGAAGAAAGTGCCCCATTTATAGGCGCATCGCGCGCGCCAGGCAAAAATCACGCGCAAGCAGCAAACGCGCCGGGACGCCCGATAGCCTCTCCATAGAGCCGCGCATAGGCCGAAATCATGGCCACATCGTCATAGCGGGACGCCGCCAGCGCGCGATTGGCGGCGCCGATCGCGCGCCTCAGATCGTCGCGCTGGGCGAGGCTGTCGAGCGCGTCGGCGAAGGCGGGCTCGTCGAGCGGATCGACGATCAGCGGCAGATTGTCGTCCGACAGGATGTGCAAGACGTCGCCCACCTGCGTCGTCACCGCCGGCAGCCCCGCCGCCATCGCCTCGACCAGCGAAATCGGGAATTGCTCGCTGTCCGACGACAAAGCGAAGATGTCGAAATGGCCGATCCAGCGGGCGGGATCGGCGAGGAAGCCAGGCATCAGGACGCGATCCGCCACGCCCCGCGCCCGCGCCTCGGCGGCGATCGCCTCGCTCTCCGGCCCCGCGCCGACGATGACGAGGCGCGCGGCCTTGTGCTCTATCGCGGCGAAAGCGCGGACCAGGCGGGGCAGATTCTTGACCTTGCGCAGGCCCGCGACCGTGCCGATCACGATCTCGCCCGGGCGCCGCTCGAAGCCGGGGATCGCGCCAGGCGCGGGCGGCTTCGCATAGCGCCCGACCGGAATGCCGTTCGGGATGCGCGTCACGCGGCGATCGGGCTGCACCCAATCCCATACGGCGATGTCGGCGAGGCGCTGGGACGGGACGACGAGGCGGAAGACGGCGGGCAGACCGAGCCGGCGATAGAGGCTGCGCGCGGTCTTGAGCCTGACCGCCTCGTCCTCGTTGAAGCCGTCCTCGTGATGGACGATCGGAGGTCCGCCAAACAGCCGCCGCGCCATCACCGCGTCGAACGCGCCCCAATTGTAGGTCAGCACCAGATCGAAGCCGCGCATATAGGCGGCCAGCGCCTTCAGCCGCCCCGGCGTCGGGCGCCCGGCGAGCGGCGGCGCGTCGGTCGGGAAGGCGACCGCGATCCCCTTGTCGATCGCGGCGCGGGCGTCGAGCCGGTCCGGCATGGCGCTGAGGATGCTGTGCTCGGCCGCATCGCCGAACGCATTCATCAGCCGCACCGCCCGCGCCTCCTTGCCGCCCAGCGAGAAGGTCGAATGACAATGAAGGATGCGCACGGCCATGCGCGCTTATGACCCAGCCGAAGGCCGAGGGCCAGCGGGAGGCCGGCGTCAAAGGTCACACAAAAGTCGCACCAGGAAAAGGTGCGCGCGGCGGCGTTGCGGGGCGCGAAAGTTGACGAAGTTGACGCCCCGTCGGGGTGGGGCGCCTCTCCCGCGAGGATAGTCATGGCGGTGACTGTGGGGATGGACGGTTCAAGGAGCCGGCGAACCGGCGCCGGAGCCCGATTCGGGGCGAGAGTGACAGAGGATTTCCTACATTGGAAGCGGGGGGGGCGGAGGGCGGATTTGGTTCCCGCCCTTCGACTGACTTGCAGGCGCTCAGGGTAAACCTGGCCTTCGGCCAAGGCGCGAAGACGCGAAGGGGCCGAACGCTTCCCGACATCCGCGAATAGCCCCCGGCCGCTTCACCTCACCGACCTCTTTGCGTCTTCGCGTCTTTGCGTGAAATCTGTCTGAAGACTGCGTGACCGTGCTGTCGCCTGGATCAAGGGCGCTGCGCGCCAACCGGAAACCGCTACAGATGGGCGCTCATGGCAGGTTCGACGCGTCGGCTAAATATATACTGTCCCCAATTTCCCCCCAATTTCCCACTCCCTTGCAGAGCGAGGGATTGCCGCACCTGTGGTCGGTTTCAGTTGATTTGAATTCCCTGACCCGTTCGGGCTGAGCTTGTCGAAGCCCTGTCCTTTTCTTCCGTCGCGAAGAAAGGACAGCCCTTCGACAAGCTCAGGGCGAACGGTGAAAGTGTTTCATCTCGATAAAAAGATTCTACACCTGATGCGGCATGCGCTCCGGCTGGGCTTCCAGTTCGTCGACTTCCTGCCAGAGCACGTCGAGCAGGCCGGTCAGCTCGGCGATGTGGGGGACGTCGTGGCGGCGGGCGCAGCGATATTTGCGGGTGAGCATCGAGACTTCGGCGAGGATCAGGCGGGCGACCTCGCCATGGGCGTCGAGCGAAGGGATCGCTTCGAACGCGGCGAAGGCGTCGGCGCGGGCCATCGCCTCGGACTCGCGGACCTGACCGGCATGGGCGTTCATGTGAGGCTCTCCAGCAAGGCGGCGAGCCGGGCGTCCACGCCCCATTGTTCGCCGAACATCAGATAGGCGGCGAGGGCCCCGGCCAGCGCCAGGACAAGCAGGGCGGCCAGCGTCCACGGCCAGTGCCGGGACCGGCGGCGGCGCGGGCGCGGCGCTTCGACCGGCGCGGCATGCGCGGCGGGCGCGACGGCGCTGAGCAGCAATTCGGGCTCCGGCGCGGGGGCCGGCGCGGGCATCGGCGCCGGGGCATCCGCATCCGGCACCGGCCGCAGCGCGGGGCCGAGCTTGCCGCGTGCCAGCACGACGCGCTGCTCCATCAGATCGTGCCTCCGCGCATCGATCTCGCGGCCGATATCGTCCAGCTCGGGATCGGGAATGGTTTCGATGAAGCGGGCGAGCTCGCGGTCGAGGCCGACCAATTCGTCTATCGCCGCCATGACGCCGCGCCGGTCTTCCCGCTCCATGGCGAGCTGAAGACGCATCACCTGCATGTTGCTGGCGCGCAGGAAGGTGAGCCCGCGGGCGAGATCGGCGGCCATCGCCGCGCCGTTTGCCTGCCCGAATTCGGGCGAACCCCGCACATTTTCGCGCAACAATTGAGCGCCCTCCCAGCCTTGGGAGGCGAATTGGGGTGAAGCGCGCGGCTTCCCGCAAGAGGACGGAGCCGATCTGTTTCGGGCATGCGACGAAAATGGGAAAGGTGAGGCTTTTCAGTGACAAGCCGTTGAGGTTCGGCGACCGGGCCGCGCGCGACTCTTGCCAGCCAGAGACTTTGGGCGCATCCCTTACTGACAAGAATGTACAGATTGAGGGGAGGCCTGACATGACCAAGTTCACCAGGGCGATGCTGTGCGCCGGCGCGGCGATCGCGACCGCCATGAGCCTGGCCGCGCCGGCCTCCGCCCAGCGCGTCGGCAAGATCGTCGCCTTCGGCGATTCCTATGCCGACGACGGCAATCTCTTCGAACTGCTCGGCATCGCGCCGCCCGCCGTCTATCCGCGCGGGCGCTTCAGCAACGGCACCAATTTCGTCGACACGATGGGCCAGGCGCTCAACGTGCAGATCGACAATTTCGCGATCGGCGGCGCCTTCACCGGGCCGGGCAACAGCGGCTTCGACAATATCAACGGGCCGGGCATTCCGGGCTTCGTCGCCGAATGGCAATCCTATCTGGCCGGCGGCGGCCCGGCCGCGTTCCCGCGCACCAACGGCACCTTCGCGCCGGACGACCTGATCGTCATCTCGATCGGCGGCAACGACGCGCGCTATTATCGCGTGACCGGCGGCACCGTGGCCGGAGCGCCGGCGGCGGCGGCGATCAGCGTGGCCGAGGCGACGGCGGGCATCAACGCCCTGGTCAATGCCGGGGCGCGCAACATCACCTTCCTCGCCGGCGACGTCGGCCGGCTGCCGGAAGTGGCCGGCACGCCCGCCGCGGCGCCCGGCACCGCCTTTTCCGCCGCCTTCAACGCCGGAATGCGCACCCAGCTCGGCACTCTCGCCAATCAGGGCGTGATCGTGAACTATCTCGATCTCAACCTGATCGGCGACAAGGTGGCGGCCAATCTCGCCGCCTTCGGGCTGGACAGCGCGGGCGCCTGCCCGATCGCCTGCGTCACCACCAATCCGGAGTTGCTCGACCGCTATCTCTTCTATGTCGATCAGGTGCACCTGACCTCGGCCGGCTTCGCGATCGTCGGACGCTATGCGCTGCGCCAGCTCGAGGCGCCGCTCCACCTGGAGGCGCAGGCCGATCTCGGCCTGCTTGCCGCCAATGCCTTCGGATCGACGCTGCAGGGCCGGATGGACCTGTCCGACAGCCGCTTCGGCGCGGCTTCGCAGCGCGGTCTCAATCTCTATGTCAGCGGCAATACGGCCGGGCTGACCCGCGCGCCGGCGATGATGCGGCTGGGCTATTCGATGGACGTGTTCGGCGGCACTTTGGGCGCGGAATATGACACGGGCGCGGGCGCGATCTTCGGCGCAGCGGTCAATTATTCGCGCTCCGAAGCCGACATGGACACCGGGACCGGCCGGGCCGAGGCGCGCGCCTGGCAGGTCGGCCTCTATGGCGGCTGGGCGAGCGGCGGCGCCTTCGTCCAGGCCCATGCCGGCTATGGCTGGCTCGATTACGACATCACGCGCGACGCCGTGATCGACACGATCGCGGCCGAGCCGGGCGGCAATGTCGTCACCGCCGGGGCGCGGGCGGGCTATCTGTTCGGCCTGGGCGGCTGGCGGGTCGGGCCGGTGATCGGGCTGCACTATGCCGAGGCCGATGTGGACGCCTTCACCGAGACGGGCGACGCGGCGCTGACCCTCGACGTGCGCGAGCAGGGGATCAAGAGCCTGGTCGGCAGCCTCGGCCTGGAGGCAAGGGGCGAGCTGGACATAAGCGGGCTCGCGGTGCGGCCCTATGCGGCGGCGACCGTGGAGCGCGAGTTCGACGGGGACGGGCGCACCCTCCTCTATTCGCTCACCGCCGCGCCGGAGATCGTCAACCGCTGGGTGCTGCCGGAGCGGTCCGACGACGTGTACGGGCGAATCACGGCGGGCGTGAATTTCAGCCTGGGCGAGCGCGTAAGCCTGCAGGTGCAGGGATCGACCTCGATCAGCCGCGACGACGGCAATGACGTGGCGGGATTCCTGGCGCTGCGGCTGGGGCTGTAGCGGCTCGAACCACTTTCCGTCATTGCGAGGAGCGTCAGCGACGAAGCAATCCAGCCATACTGGATTGCTTCGCTACGCTCGCAATGACGGGGACTATGCTTTCGCCGACAATATCCGTGCCAGCAAAGCGTCGATCGCGGCGACGGATTCCGGCTCGTCCAGCGTGGGGGCGTGGCCGACGCCGGGGACGGTGACGACCTCCAGCTCCGGATGTTCGGCCCGCATGCGCTCGGCCGTCTCGACGCTGAGCAGATCGGTGAGCTCGCCGCGCAGCAGGGTGACGGGCCGGCCGGCCAGCGCGCGGAAGGCGGGCCACAGATCGACGCCGACCTCGCCGCCAGGCACCTTGAACGGCTCGGCGATCCGCATGTCGTAATCGAACACGATCCGGCCGTTCTGCCCGAGCCTGGCGACGCGCTTGGCATAGACCAGCCACTGGTCGATGTCCCAGCCGGGATAGCGATCGCCCTGCGCCTCGCCGATGGCGCGCGCCGCGTGCATCCAGGTCGGCCAGTTCTGCGGCCGGCCGACATAGGAGCGGATATGCTCCAGCCCGCGCGCCTCCAGCACCGGGCCGATATCGTTGAGCAGCACGCCGGCGATCCGCTCCGCGCCGCCCATCGCCAGCAGCATCGACATGATCCCGCCCAGCGATGTGCCGAACAGGACGAAGCGCTCCAGCTTCAGCTCGGCGATCAGCGCCTCGAGATCCTGGAGATAGGTGAGCGGCACATAGCTCATCGCATCCTTGGCATAGCCGCTCTCGCCGCGCCCGCGCAGGTCCACGCAGATCACCCGCCAGTCGCCGGCGAGCCGGCCGACGACGCCTTCGAAATCGCGCGCGTTGCGGGTCAGGCCGGGTATGCACAGGATCGGCGGACGGCTCGCATCGCCGGTATAGTCGCGATAGTGAAGCCGAAGGCCATCGTTCGACCACCAATAGCCATCGGACCAACCCGCCATGCCGCACCCCTTTGAAACCGTGCCCCGTATCCACCGATGACCACGCTTCCGCAACCCGGCGCGTACCGGCCCGATCCCGCCATCCTGTCACTCGGCGCGGATTATTACGATCCCGTCGAGGCAGCGGCCTTTCCGCAGGCGATCCTCCGCTTTCGCAACGATCGCTGGGCGGCTTCGGTGGGACTGGCGGGGTTGAGCGACGCCGAGTGGATCGCGCATTTCGGGCGGTTCGAGGCGCTGCCGGACAATCTGCCGGAGCCGCTGGCACTCAGATATCACGGGCATCAGTTCCGCGTGTACAATCCGGACATCGGCGACGGGCGCGGCTTCCTGTTCGCGCAGCTGCGGGACGGGAACGGGCGGCTGCTCGATCTCGGCACCAAGGGATCGGGGCAGACGCCCTATAGCCGCTTCGGGGACGGGCGGCTGACGCTGAAGGGCGCGGTGCGCGAGCTGCTGGCGACCGAGATGCTGGAGGCGCTGGGCGTCGAGACCAGCAAGAGCTTCTCGCTGATCGAGACGGGCGAAGCGCTGGAGCGCAACGACGAGCCCTCCCCCACACGCGGTGCCGTGCTGGTGCGGCTCAGCCATGGGCATATCCGGATCGGCAGCTTCCAGCGCCTCGCGACGATCGGCGAGACGGCGAATATCGGGAAGCTCGCCGACTACTGCCTCGGGCACTTCTTCGGGGAGGAAAGGGGCGAGGATGCCCCGCAAAGACTGCTGCGCCATGTCGTCAGGGGCGCGGCGCGGCTGGCGGGGAGCTATATCGCCGCCGGCTTCGTCCATGGCGTGCTCAATTCCGACAATATCAACGTCACCGCCGAGAGCTTCGATTACGGCCCGTGGCGCTGGACACCATACTGGGAGCCGCATTTCACCGCGGCCTATTTCGATCATGCCGGGCTCTATGCGTTCGGCCGCCAGCCCGAGGCGATCCACTGGAATCTGGTGCAGCTCGCCATCGCCTTGCGGAGCGTCGCCGAAGCCGATGTGCTGACGGCGGAGCTGGAGGCGTTTCCGCGCCTGTTCCAGGAGGGGTTGCGCGACGCGGTCTTCGCCCGGCTCGGCATCGCGCCAGGCGAACTGGGCGAGGACATGAAGCTGGTCGCGGCCATCGAGGAGGCGCTGGGGCACCGCGCGGTCACGATCGACCGCTTCTTCTTCGACTGGCGCGGCGGGGCGCCGCGCAATTCCCTGCCCGCTTATGACGATTTCGCGGAGTTGCGGGCGCTGATGGCGCGCCAACGGCCGCTGCCGGGCGCGGCCGACCACGCTTACTGGTCCGATGCGGAGCCCTGCGCGATGCATATCGACGAGGTCGAGGCGATCTGGGCCCGGATCGACGAAGCGGGCGACTGGTCGGCCTTCCATGCCAAGATCGCCGCGCTCCGGCGCATGGGCGAGGCGCACCGGCTTTGAACCAGAGGCATCTTGCCAAGCCGGGGGCGTCAATGTGATGCTCTCCCGACAAGCGAGGGGGGGAACATGCTGTTCGAGATGATGGCCGGCGCGGCTCTGGCCGCTGCCGCGATGCAGGACGATACGGCCTTCTCCACCTTCGACAACGGCATTCCGGGCTGGACCGTCGTCCGCCGCACCGACGGCTGCTTCACCTTTTCCGATGCCTCGAGCACCATCGTCACCGTCTTCTACAGGACGAGCAAGGACGGCGACCCGCTGCTGCTGCTGTTCTCCGATCCGGCCTGGATGGTGCGGGAGGAAAATGTCGCAGGCTACCGCGTCCAGTTCGTCGGCGCGTCCGGCGACTGGGTCGATCTCAGCGGCTCCACCTTCCCGGACGAAGGCGAACCGGGCGAGGAGAAAAGAGGCGTCGTCACCATGCCGTTCAGCGCCGACGCGATCGGACCGATGCTGACCGATTTCGCCGAGGCGTCCAGCCTCAATTTCTACCGCGACGGCCGGCTGCTCGCCCGCGTTCCGCTCGACAACAGCGCCCGCGCCATGCGCCGGCTGCTCGATTGCGCGCGCGCCGCCGGCGGCCAGAACGTGCCGTCCCTCCCGACGCGCTGAGGCGGCGGCGGGCCGCCCGTCCGCAAATGCTTGAAAAATCCGCGCATCCCGGCAAGTAGGGCGCACATGGCCAGCCTCACATCGACAGAACCCGCCACCGGCGCGACCCTCTGGACGGGAGAGATCGGCGACGTCGATGCCGAGATCGCCGCCGTCCGCGCCGCCTGGGCAGGCTGGGCGGCCCGGCCCTTCGCCTATCGCGTCGAGACTTTGCGCCGCTTCGCCAATGCCGCGCGCGCCAAGCTGGAGTCTTTCGCCGACCTGATCGCCCGCGAGACCGGCAAGCCGCTCTGGGAAGCCCGCAGCGAGGTCGAGATCGTCATCAAGAAGGTCGATATTTCGGTGGCGGCCTATGCCGAGCGCACCGCGCAGCGGCGGCTGGAAGGCGCGATGGGCGCGCGTGTGTCGGTCCGCCACAAGCCGCATGGCATGCTCGCCGTGCTGGGGCCGTACAATTTTCCCGCGCACCTGCCGAACGGCCATATCGTTCCGGCGCTGCTGGCCGGCAACGCGATCGTCTTCAAGCCGAGCGAGAAGACCCCGGCGGTCGGCGAATATCTCGCCGCCCTCTATCACGAGGCGGGCGTGCCCGAAGGCGCATTGCGGCTCGTCCAGGGCGGGCCGGAAACCGGCAAGGCGCTGGCCACACATCCCGGCCTGGACGGCCTGCTCTTCACCGGATCGGCGCGGGCCGGCGGCGCGCTCGCCCGCCAGTTCGCCGAGACGCCGGGCAAGATGCTGGCGCTGGAGATGGGCGGCAACAATCCGCTCGTCGTGTGGGACGCGAAGGACATCCAGGCCGCCGCGACGATCGCGGTGCAATCCGCCTTCCTTTCCGCCGGACAGCGCTGCACCTGCGCGCGCCGGCTGATCGTGCGCGACGGCGATCACCAGCCGTTGATCGAGGCGATCGTCAAGCTGACGGAGCGGCTGATCGTCGATCATCCGCACGCCGATCCGGCGCCGTTCATGGGCCCGGTGATCGACAATGACGCGGCGGACGGCCTGCAGGCGGCCTTTCTCGACCTGCTCGGCAAGGGCGGCCGCGCCATCCGTCGGCTCGACCGGCCCCATGCCGACAAGCCCTTCCTCACCCCGGCGCTGATCGACGTCACCGATGTCGAGCAGCGTCCCGATGCCGAATTGTTCGGACCCGTCCTGCAGGTGATCCGGGTGGACGATTTCGATGCCGCGATCGCCGAAGCGAACGCGACCCGCTACGGCCTGTCCGCCAGCCTGGTGGGCGGGAGCCCCGATCTCTACGACCGGTTCTGGGCGAATGTCCGCGCCGGCGTCGTCAACTGGAACAACCCGACCAACGGCGCGCCCTCGACCGCGCCGTTCGGCGGCATCGGCCTTAGCGGCAATCACCGCCCGAGCGCTTATTATGCCGCCGATTATTGCGCCTATCCGGTAACCAGCTCGGAAGCCGATACGGCGCGCGCGACGATCAGCGTGGGGCTGGCGGACCCGGCGCGCTGATCCGGGCGATCCCCACGCGCTTCGAAATGCGCGCGGCTCATGTTATGAAGGCCTTGGGGGGCAATGATGGAGAGCGCCATGAAACGCCCTGTCCCGACCCTTGGCATCATTGTCGGCCTGACCGTTCTTTCGTTCGCCGCGCCGGCCGGCGCGCAGCCCGAGGAGCGCCGACCAAGCCCCGGATTCCGGGGCGAGGCGATCATCTATCGCGACGTCGGATTTGCCGGCCCCGCAGTCAACGTCAGCCGGGCCGAGCCCGATCTCCGGCTCGCCTGGCCGGTGCGTTCGATCCGGGTGCGCCAGGGTCGCTGGGAGCTGTGCACCCTCTCCAATTATCGCGGGCGCTGCACGACCGTAGATCGCGACTCGGCGGACCTGCGGCGCCAGGTCAATTTCCTCGACCGGGTGGGCTCGATGCGCCCGCTGCCCGGCGGCTGGCAACCGGAGCCGCCCGCGCAGGAGCGTTCGCTGCGCGGCATGGCCGCCGAATTCTTCCCCGCGCCGGTCCGCAACGGCCGTCGCGTGCCGGCCTGCGAGCGCGGCCAGGCGACCGCCAATTGCGCGGCGCAGACCGCCGACCGCTTCTGCCGCGAGCGCGGCTGGAACGGCTCGGCCCGCGAAGCGCTCGAAACGGTGAACCGGCAGGTCTTTCTCGCCGACACGCTGTGCACGCGCACGGGGCGCTGACAGCGCTGTCAGAATCGGATGGAAGGCGCTTCGGGAGCGCTTGACTCCTCCTGTCGCACAACCTATCTGCGCTCCATCCCGTTAACCGGTCCTCCGGCGGCGCACCTGTGCGCGCGTCGGCTTTGCCTGTTTGCGGGTTTTTCGAAGCGCTGAGATGGGCCGCTCCGCCATGCGGCCCGTGGAGCAGGAGAATAGAAGAATATGGCACGTATCGCGGGCGTCAACATCCCGACCAACAAGCGCGTCGAGATCGCGCTGACCTACATCCACGGCATCGGCCGCACCAAGGCCAAGGCCATCACCGCCAAGCTGGGCATCCCCGCCGAGCGCCGCGTCCAGGACCTGACCGACCAGGAAGTCCTGCACCTGCGCGAGACGATCGACGCCGACCACATGGTCGAGGGCGACCTGCGGCGCGAGACGGCGATGAACATCAAGCGGCTGATGGATCTGGCCTGCTATCGCGGGCTTCGCCATCGCAAGGGCCTGCCGGTCCGCGGCCAGCGCACGCACACCAACGCGCGCACCCGCAAGGGCAAGGCCAAGCCGATCGCCGGGAAGAAGAAGTAGCAGCTTCTTCTCCGCCGGAGGCATCCGGCTTCAAGCAAGGGCAGGGCTTCGACAGGCTCAGCCCGAACGGGTTTCAGGGGGCACGCAACACGGCCCCCGAACGGATCAGGGAATTAAAGTCAGATGGCACGTGAACCGCAGCGCCTCCGCCGTCGCGAGCGCAAGAACATCACCGCCGGCGTCGCCCATGTGAACGCCAGCTTCAACAACACGATGATCACCATCACCGACGCCCAGGGCAACGCCATCGCGTGGTCGTCGGCCGGCATGATGGGCTTCAAGGGCAGCCGCAAGTCGACGCCCTATGCCGCCCAGGTCGCCGCCGAGGACGCCGGCAAGAAGGCCGCCGAGCATGGCGTGCGTACGCTCGAGGTCGAGGTGAAGGGTCCGGGCTCGGGCCGCGAAAGCGCGCTGCGCGCCCTCCAGGCGGTCGGCTTCACGATCACCTCGATCCGCGACGTGACCCCGATCCCGCACAACGGCGTCCGCCCCTCCAAGCGCCGCCGCGTCTGATTCCGGCGCGCCCGCCCCGGCGGGCCGCCGCACAGTTTCGAGATACCCAGGGAAGCCGTCCCAGCTTCCCCAACAGCCAAGGGAACATCATGGCCGTCAACGCAAAGAACTGGCAGGAAATGAAGAAGCCCAACGCGCTGGAGAAGAAGGCCGGAGGCGACAGCCGCCGCAAGGCCGCGTTCGTCGCCGAGCCGCTCGAGCGCGGCTTCGGCCTGACGCTCGGCAACTCGCTCCGCCGCGTCCTCCTCTCCTCGCTCCAGGGCGCCGCCGTCACCTCGATCAAGATCGAGGGCGTGCTGCACGAGTTCAGCAGCCTCGCGGGCGTCCGCGAGGACGTGACCGACATCGTGCTCAACGTGAAGCAGATCGCGCTCAAGATGGAAGGCGAAGGCGCCAAGCGGCTCCAGCTTTCCGCCACCGGCCCGGGCGAGGTGACCGCCGGCCAGATCGCGGTGACCGGCGACATCGAGGTGATGAACCCCGATCTCGTCATCTGCCACCTCGACGAGGGCGCGACGCTGAACATGGAGCTCGTCGCCGAGACCGGCAAGGGCTATGTCGCCGCCGCCGCCAACCGCCCGGCCGACGCGCCGATCGGCCTGATCCCGGTCGACGCGCTGTTCAGCCCGGTGCGCCAGGTCAGCTACAAGGTCGAGAACACCCGCGTCGGGCAGGAGCTCGACTATGACAAGCTGACGCTGACCGTCGACACGGACGGCACGGTGAGCCCGGACGACGCGCTCGCTTATGCCGCGCGGATCCTGCAGGACCAGCTCCAGCTCTTCGTCCATTTCGACGAGGGCATGGTGAGCGTGCCGACCATGGCCGGCATCGCCGCGCCGAGCGCCGAGCAGAGCGAGGCCGACGCCAACCAGCTCAACCGCTACCTGCTCAAGAAGGTGGACGAGCTGGAGCTGTCGGTGCGCAGCGCCAACTGCCTCAAGAACGACAACATCATCTATATCGGCGACCTGGTCCAGAAGACCGAGGCCGAGATGCTCCGCACGCCGAATTTCGGCCGCAAGTCCCTGAACGAGATCAAGGAAGTGCTGGCGAGCATGGGCCTGCGGCTCGGCATGGACATCCCCGGCTGGCCGCCGGAGAATATCGAGGAAATGGCCAAGAAGCTCGAGCAGGAATTGCTGGGCTGAAGCCTGCGCCAAGCGTGACATGCGAAGGGCCGTCCCGATGGGGCGGCCCTTTTTCTTTGGCGGGGCCGCCGCCGCGCGAAACCGGCGCCGCTTACCCTGATCGTGGGATGACGGACGCGGGCAGGCGCACGAGACAGGATCGCCCCGGAAAGCCTTTGCGCTGTTCCGGCGGCGCGGGACGGGATCGCACGATCGTGCGCCAGAGGGGGAGAACCAAGTGAAAAAGCAATTGCTGATGTCGGGCTTCGCGCTCGCAACCATGTTCGGCGCCGTCGGCGCGCAGGCGGCGGAGATCAGCATCACGCCGCGTTTCGGGCTCTATTTCGACAATACCGAGCAACGCCAGTCCGGTTTCGGCGGAATCGAGACCACGGCCGATACCGATCTGGCCGATCTCGACGAACTGATCCGGATCCTGGACCCGACCGCGCCGGGCTTCACGCTGACGCCGGGCGAAGGCGCGGGCGCGTCCACCCAGGTGCTCTTCCCGCTGTTCGGCGCTTCGGTCACGATCGGCGGCGAACGCACCCAGGTCACCTTCACCGGCCTCTACGGCAAGGCGACCGGAACGATCCGCACGATCACCACCCAGACGCTGACGCTGGAGGCGTTCGGCTTCGAGGCGACCGACCAGCTGGTGACGGCGACGACCGGCAATTCCAGGTACAAGCGCCTCGACCTCGAACTGACCGCCCAGCATCGGCTCAACGAAACCTTCGCGCTGATCGGCGGCGTCCGCTACGAGCGTGTGACCGGCCGGGGCACGTTCACGGGGACGACCACCTCCTCGTCGAACATCTCGAACCTGATCAGCCTCGCGGCCGGCGACGGCGATATCGACATCGGTATCGGCAGCCAGGCGCAGACCTTCATCAACACCAGCGAAAGCGAGACCTATTCGATCCGCGCCGGCGCCGCGGCCTTCGTGCCGGTCAGCCGATCGGTGCTGACCTATGTGAACGGGCTGGTGCATCTCAGCCACTCGCCCGCGTCCGGCGGCACCACGATCCTCACCACCCCGGACGGCCAGGTGTCCACGGCCGAAAGCCGGATCGGCGGGGAAACCGCATTCGGCCCGGACATTTCGGTGGGCATGCTGCTGCGCATGAGCGACAATGTGGCACTTGACCTGCGCTACCGGGGCATCTTCTATTTCCCGATATCGGGACCCAGGTCGCTCGACGACCCGCGGGTCAATCACGGTCTGAATATCGGCCTGACCTTCTCCTTGTAGAGGCAGGCGGGGGAGAGCCGCATATGAGAGCACGAGCGCAAGCCACGAAGCGATGGATCCTGCTGGGGCTTGCGCTCGTCGCCGCTTTCGCCTCCGTGCCCGCCAGCGCCGAGGTGCGGGCGCTGGTGCTGGCGATCAGCTATGACGGGGCCGAAAATACCGAACTGCGCCTCGCCAACACCCTGGTCGACGGCCGCGCCATCGCCCGCTCGCTGCGCCAGGCCGGGCTGACCGACGTGCGGCTCGTCGAGGAGCCGGACGAACGGCGCTGGGAGCAGGAGCTGGCCGGCTTCATTGCGCGCCTGGCGCCGGCGGACATCGCCCTGGTCTATTATGCGGGCCACGCCATCCAGGTGTCGGGGCGTAACTATTTCCTGACCGCCGACGGCACCGCGCTGATCGACGTGGAGCAGGTGATGCCCCGGCTGACCGAGCGGGCGCGCGGCACGGTGATGATCATCGACGCCTGCCGCAACAATCCCTTCCAGCGCAATGCGCCTTCGCAGACCGTGCGCATCGACCGGCCGGAAAGCGACACCCGCGACATCGCGACCGTGTCGATTCCCGAGCTCCAGGCCTCGCATCGCGGCCTCAGCCAGCTCGGCAATCTGCGCGGCCTGTCGGCGGTGGTGCTGTTCTCGACCGAGCCGGGCAATGTCGCGGAGGACGGCACGCCCGGCGCCGGCAGTCCGTTCGCCAATGTCGCCGCGACGGAGCTGCGCCGCCGCCAGTCGCTCGACACCGCCTTCCGGCGGATCGCCGTCGCGGTGAACCGATCGACCCAGGGCCGGCAATCGCCGTGGCGCCAGGGCGACCTGCCGTTCGACGTCTATGTCGCGGGGATGCAGAGCTTCCCGGTTCCCTGAGCTTTCGCGCCAGGACGCAGCCTAGCGCGCCCGCTCCTCGCACGAGACGGCCGCGCGGGCGCCGTCGTGCATCGTCCAGCGCCCGTCATGATGGCGGACGAGCCGCATGTCGTCCTTGGCATGGACGACGCTGCCGTCGGCCGCCGGACGATGGGTGTCGAGCATCACCGGATCGCCGCCGGCGGGCGTGACCTGCAGCCGGCCATCGCGCGCCAAGGCGTCGATATCGAGACCGCCGCAGCGCAGATTGACGCCGCTCGCCTCGGGCGGGGGCCGATAGGTCAAGGGCCGTTCGTCGCCGCAGGCCGCGAGCCCGGCGAGCAGCAGGACGGCGAGGCCAAGAGAGGCTCGGGCGGACGACATGAACGGATGCGACATCGTGACTCCTGCGACTGACCGGACGCCCCAAGGCCGGCGCCGCCCGCAGGGTTAGGCGGCCCGCGCACATGCTGGCAAGCATGGTGTCCCGTTATGGCGTTGCGCGCGCGCCCTCCTCAATCGTCCGGCGCGCGGGGGACGGGGGGGAGCGCGGTGTTGCCCCAGCCATAGGCGTCGGCGACGGTGCGCTGGATGGCGGCGGCCAGCGCGCCGCCATTGTCGCCGTTGGTCATGATCACCAGCCCTTCGCGCGCGCCGTCCAGGAAGGCGACGAAGCGGCACTGGAAGCCTTCGTTCGAGCCGCCATGGGTGACGATCGTGCGCCCGTCGCTGTTGCCGACCATCACGCCGAGGCCGTAATGGGCCTGCACCGGCGCCGTCATCGCCCGGGCGCTCCGCCAGGTGAGCAGCGTGCCGCGCCGGCCGGCCCAGGAGTCCTGCAGCGCGATCAGGAAGCGGCCATAGTCCGCGGGCGTCGTCCACAGGCCGGCGGCGGCCAACTCGGGATAGGTGTTGGCGCCGCCCGGCACCGGCACGCCTTGGCCGTTGTGGCCGTGGGCAGCGTTGGCCGGCAGGCGCTGATCGAAGGTCGAGCGGGTCATCCGGGCGGGGCGCAGCACGGCATCGCGCATGGCCCGGGCGAAATCGCCGCCCGCCTGCTCGGCGATCAGAAGCTGCGCGACGCTGTAGCCGCCGCCCGAATAAGCGAGCTGCGCGCCCGGCACGGCGAAGGCGCGGACCGCGGCGGTGTTGGCGGGCGCTCGCCCGGCAAGGCTGTCGGCGATGCGCGGCGCGCCCGCGCCGGCGGCATAGCCGGGATAGCCGGCGACGCTGAGCCCGGCGGTGTGGCTGAGCAGGCGGCGCAGGGTGACGCGCTCGGGGCTGGCCTCCGGCGCATCGGGCACGCGCCAGCCGCGCAGGCGCTGGTTGACGTCCTCGTCGAGCGACAGGCGACCGCGATCGACCAGGCGCAGCGCGCCGGCGGCGGCGACCGCCTTGCTCATCGAGGCGGCCTGGAAGAGCGTGTCGGGCGTGGCGACGCGGCCCGAGCCGGCGACCGCCTCGCCATAGGCGCGGGTCCATTTGACCCGGCCATTTTCGATATAGGCGACGCTGACCGCCGGCACGTTGCGCTCCGCCATGCGCCGGGCGAGCGGCGCCGGGCCGTCGCCGGGAACGCGCGGGCCGGGCAGCGGCACGACGCGCTGCTCCAACGCCTCGATCGCGGCGCGGTCGCGGTCGTTCAATGTGGCGGCCGACGCCGCCGTGCCGAACGCGGCGGCGAGCGCCAGGACGAACCCGTTCAGAATGCGCATGAAAGCCCCTCCCCGCGTGTGTTGCCGGACTAAAGCAGGGCGGCGGGGCTCCGGCAAGGCGGGCATGCTGATCGATCTTGCGCTTTTGATGGAGGGTGACGCGGCCATATCGGCCTGCCATGAGCGCGGCATGACGGCGCCCACCACCTATGACGCGATCATCCTCGGCGCGGGCGGCGCCGGGTTGATGTGCGCGGGGGTGGCGGGGCAGCGCGGGCGGCGGGTGCTGGTGATCGACCATGCCGAGCGGCCGGGGAAGAAGATCCTGATCTCCGGCGGCGGGCGGTGCAACTTCACCAATGTCCACACCGCGCCCGACCGCTTCCTCTCCGCCAATCCGCATTTCGCCAAGTCGGCATTGGGACGCTACACGCCGGCCGACTTCATCGCGCTGGTCGATCGCTACAAGATCGCCTGGCACGAGAAGACGCTGGGGCAGCTCTTCTGCGACGGTTCGGCGAAGGAGATCGTCGGGCTGCTGATGGCCGAATGCGCGAAGGGAAATGTGCGGATCGCGCTGGGGCGCCCGATCGCGGAGGTGCGCCATGCGGACGGGCTTTACACGGTGCGATACGGCGACGAGGCCGCGACGGCGCCGGCGCTGGTGATCGCGACCGGCGGGCCGTCGATCCCGAAGATGGGCGCGACCGGCTTCGCCTACGATCTCGCCCGGCAATTCGGGCTCAAGGTGGTGGAGCCGCGCCCGGCGCTCGTGCCGCTGACGCTGAGCGGCGAGGATCTGCTGTTCCGCGAGCTGTCCGGCGTTTCCGCCGAGGTGGTGGCGCGGGCGGGCAAGGCGGCGTTTCGCGAGGCGGCATTGTTCACGCATCGCGGTTTATCAGGGCCGGCGATCCTGCAAATCTCCTCCTATTGGCGCAAAGGCGAGGAGATCGGCGTGGATTTCCTGCCGGGCCAGGCGGCGGACTGGCCGGTCGCGGCCAAGCGCGCGCGGCCGAAGACGCATTTCCACACCCTGATCGGCGAGCTGCTGCCGGACCGGCTGGCCGAAGCGCTGGCGAAGAGGATCGGCCTGCGGGGCGAGCTCGCCAACCTGCCCGACGCCAAGCTGCGCGCGGCGGCGGCGCGGCTGGCCGACTGGCGCTTCCGGCCCAATGGCAGCGAGGGCTTCGCCAAGGCGGAGGTGACGGTGGGCGGGATCAGCACCGCCGATCTCTCCTCGCAGACGATGGAGGCCCGCAAGGTGCCCGGCCTTTACGCGATCGGCGAGGCGGTGGACGTCACCGGATGGCTGGGGGGCTATAATTTTCAGTGGGCATGGGCTAGCGGGTGGGCCGCCGGGCAGGCGCTGTAGGGTGAGTCCCAGCCTTTGCCCGCATGACATGGTGCGCGGGCGCGCTCCGCGCCGACACCGCAACTGGACGACATATGACATTCGAACATCTTCCGCCGCTGCTCGGCGAGGCACTTGCCGCGCGCGGCTATGCGGCGCCGACGCCGGTGCAGGCCGCCGTACTGGAGGCCGAGGCCGATGGCCGCGACCTCATCGTTTCCGCCCAGACGGGCTCCGGCAAGACCGTCGCCTTCGGCCTCGCCATCGCGCCGCAATTGCTGGAGGGCGGCGCCCTTCCTCCGGCCGGCGCGCCGCTGGCTTTGGTCATCGCGCCGACGCGCGAGCTGGCGCTCCAGGTCAGCCGCGAGCTGATCTGGCTCTACGGCAAGGCGGGCGCGCGGATCGCGACCTGCGTCGGCGGGATGGACCCGTCGAAGGAGCGCCGCAACCTGTCCCACGGCGCCCATGTCGTGGTCGGCACGCCGGGACGGCTGCGCGACCATCTGGAGCGTGGCGCGCTGGACCTTTCGGCGCTGCGGGTCGCCGTGCTCGACGAGGCGGACGAGATGCTCGACATGGGCTTTCGCGAGGATCTGGAGGAGATCCTCGACGCGACGCCACAGGAACGGCGCACCCTGCTCTTCTCCGCGACCATGCCGAAGCCGATCGTGGCGCTCGCCAGACGCTATCAGCGCGACGCGCTGCGCATCTCGACGATCGGCGAAGAGCGCGGCCATGGCGACATCACCTATCAGGCGATGACCGTGGCGCCGGCCGAGATCGAGCATGCGGTGGTCAACCTGCTGCGGCTGCACGAAGCGGATTCGGCCCTTTTGTTCTGCGCCACGCGGGACAATGTGCGGCGGCTCCATTCCAGCCTGACCGAGCGCGGCTTCAACGCCGTGGCGCTGTCCGGCGAGCACAGCCAGAGCGAGCGCAACCATGCGCTGCAGGCGCTGCGCGACGGGCGCGCCCGCATCCTGGTCGCGACCGACGTGGCGGCGCGGGGGATCGACCTGCCGAAGCTCAGCCTGGTCGTCCATGTCGAGCTGCCGCGCGACGCGGAGACGCTCCAGCACCGTTCGGGGCGCACCGGACGGGCGGGCAAGAAGGGCATCGCCGTGCTCATCGTCCCCTATCCGCGCCGTCGCCGGGTCGAGGTGGTGATGCGCGGCGCGCGGATCGAGACGCAGTGGATCGCGCCGCCGACGCCGGCGGACATCGCGCGGGCCGACCGCGAGCGGATGCTGGCGGCCCTGCTCGCGCCGGTCGAGATCGAGGACGAGGATCGGGAGCTGGCCGCGCGGCTGCTCGAAGAGAAATCGCCCGAGGAGATCGCCGCCGCCTTGGTCCGCACGCATCGCGCCCGGCTGCCGGCGGCGGAGGAATTGTCCGACGCCAGTACCAGGCCGCAGCGCCCCGAGGGGCCGCGCCCCGGCTTCGAGGACACGATCTGGTTCCGGATGGATGTCGGACGGCGGCACAACGCCGATCCGCGCTGGCTGCTGCCTTTGCTGTGCCGGCGCGGGCACATCACCAAGAGCGAGATCGGCGCGATCCGGATCGCGGCGAACGAGACGATGTTCGAGGTGCGGCGCGAGGCGGCGGGCAAGTTCGCCGCGGCCTTGAAGCGGACTGCGGGCCGGGACGCGGACGGCGAGGGCGATATCCGGATCGAACCGGTGCAGGGGTCGCCGCGCGAGGCGGCGCGGGCGAACCGGCGCGGCGGTGGGCCGCCGCCGGCGCGGCATCAGGCCAAGCCGTATCGGAAGGGAGCGAAGGCGAAGGGGCGGCGAGGGTAGCTCCGGGGATTTCTCCCGCACCGTTCGCCCTGAGCTTGTCGAAGGGCTGTCCCTCCTTGCGGCAGAAGAGAAGGGCAGGGCTTCGACAAGCTCAGCCCGAACGGGTGTGAGGGGAATGGGCTAGCGTCGCGGCAAAGCCGCGCCGTCGGTCGGGTTCGGCGGAGCCGACCCGCCGTCCGGTTTTCCGCCTCTCTTCGCTTAAGCCGGAAACCGCATTCGCGTTTTCCGGCTTAAGCTCGGGGCTTCAAACGACCCCAAACGCCAGCATCGCGTCCGCGACCTTCTTGAAGCCGGCAATGTTCGCGCCCTTCACATAGTCGGTATAGCCGCCGCCGCGGTCGCCATATTCCAGGCAGCTTTTGTGGATGCCCTCCATGATGTCCTTGAGCATCTGCTGGAGCTCGCTTTCCTTCCAGGCGCGGCGCTCGCTGTTCTGGCTCATCTCCAGGCCGGAGACGGCGACGCCGCCGGCATTGGAGGCCTTGCCGGGGGCGTAGAGGAGCTTCGCGTCCTTGAAGACGTGCACGCCCTCCAGGTCGGTCGGCATGTTGGCGCCTTCGCTGACGCCGATACAGCCGTTCTTGACCAGGGTGCGCGCATCCTCGCCGAGCAATTCGTTCTGGGTCGCGCAGGGGAGCGCCACGTCGCATGTCACGCCCCAGGGCGTTTTGCCCTCGTGGAAGGTCGCGTTCCTGTATTCCTCGGCATAATCGGCGATCCGGCCGCGCCGGCGGGTCTTGTGGGCCTTCACCCAGTCGATCTTCTCCTGGGTGATGCCGTCCGGATCGTGGACGAAGCCCTGGCTGTCGGACAGGGTCAGCACCTTGCCGCCCAATTGGTTGATCTTCTCCGCCGCATGGGTCGCGACATTGCCGGAGCCGGAGATGACGGCGGACAGGCCGGTGAGATCGCGGTCCTTGGTCTTCAGCATGTTCTCGAGGAAATAGACCGCGCCATAGCCGGTCGCCTCCGGGCGGATCAGCGAGCCGCCATATTCCATGCCCTTGCCGGTCAGGACGCCGGTGAACTGGTTGGTGATCCGCTTGTACTGGCCGAACATGTAGCCGATCTCGCGCCCACCGACGCCGATATCGCCCGCCGGCACGTCCACGTCTGCGCCGATATGGCGGTAGAGCTCGGTCATGAAGGACTGGCAGAAGCGCATGATCTCGCCGTCCGACTTGCCCTTCGGATTGAAGTTCGCGCCGCCCTTGCCGCCGCCCATCGGCAGGCCGGTCAGCGCGTTCTTGAAGGTCTGCTCGAAGGCGAGGAACTTGAGGATGCTCTCGTTCACGCTGGGATGGAAGCGGATACCGCCCTTATAGGGGCCGATCGCATTGTTGTTCTGGACGCGATAGCCGCGCTGGACGCGGATATTGTGATTGTCGTCCTCCCAGCAGACGCGGAAGGAAACGATCCGGTCGGGCTCGGCGATGCGGCGCAGGATCTGCCAGCGATGATAATCTTCCTTGTCGTCCATGAACTCGAAAATGTCCTCGGCCACCTCCTGGACCGCCTGGACGAATTCGGGCTGGCCCGGATTGCGCCGCTTCACGCCCTCCATGAAGCCCGAAAGATCGACATGCTCGCTGGCACCCGTGCTCATACCCTACCCCCTCGCTCATATGATGACGCGCCGGCCGGAGAACCGGAGTCGCGCGGCGCCGGAGCATAGCATTTTTTCGGCGATTCCAAGCCTTCCCGCTCAGCGCGTCAGATGCGCGCGAAGGCCATCGAGTTGCAGCGCCGTGACCCGGTCCACGATCGGCGCGAAACCCTCCGGGCCGGGGCCGCGGATCAGGCCGCCGACGAGGTAGTTCATGACGATCTCCGTGCCGCCGCCCTCCGCCGGCGCGAAGGCAAAGGTGAGCGTGCCCGTCACGGCTTCGCCCTGCAGCGGGCCGAGCGCGGCGTTGAGGCGCAGCATTTGCCCCGGCTGGGCGAAGACGACCCGGCCATGCTCGACCGAGCCGCCCGAACCGGGCAGCGCCTCGCAGAAGCAGCCGCCGGCGCGCGGGTCAAGCGTCATGTTCGCCGCTGCGCCGGACCAGCTGTGATCGCTCGGCCACCACTGGCCGATCCGTGCCAGCGCCGCATACGCCTCGGCCGGCGGGGCGGGCACGGTGACGCGATTTTCGACCTCGAAGCCGGCGGCGGAGACGGATTTGACCTCGCCGGCCGCGGGCGCGGCAAGCGCCAAGGCGGCGGTCAGGATCGCGATGCGCATGATTCTTCCCCTCCCTGCCAAGCAAGGAAAGCATCGTTTGAACGATCGTTCAAGTGCTGCGGTCAGCCGTCCAGGATCGCGTCCACGGCGGCGCCGACTTCGGCGATGGTGCCCATGCCGTCGACGCGGCGGACAAGGTCGCGCGCTTCGTAGAGCGGCAGGATCGGTGCGGTCTTGGCCCGATATTCGGCCATGCGGGTACGCACCGTCTCCTCATTGTCGTCCGGCCGGCGCTTGAAGTCGTGGCCGCCACATTCGTCGCAAGTGCCGTCCACCGCCGGGCGCTTGTAGCGGTCGTGATAGCCCTCGCCGCAGCTTGCGCAGGTGAAGCGGCCGGTGATGCGATCGACCAGGGCGTCCTCGTCCACCTCCAGCTCGATCACATGATCGAGCGCGCGGCCATGCTTCGCCAGGATGTCCTCAAGCGAGTCGGCCTGGGCGGCGGTGCGCGGATAGCCGTCGAATATCGCGCCGGTGTCCGGGCCCATCTCCGCCAGCTTGTCGTCGATCAGCGCAGAGACGATCTCGTCGGAGACGAGCTCGCCCGCCTCCATCACCGCCTTCGCCTTGAGCCCGACCGGCGTGCCGGCCCTGACGGCGGCGCGCAGCATGTCGCCGGTGGACAGCTGGACCATGCCGCGATCGTCGACCAGCCGGTCCGCCTGCGTGCCCTTGCCGGCGCCCGGCGGCCCGAGCAGGATGATGTTCATCGCCGTCATGATCCGACCCCCGCTTGCGCCACGCGGCTAGACGCGCCGCGGTCCCCCGCTCTTCAGCTTCGCCTTCTTGATGAGGTCGCCATATTGATGCGCCAGCAGGTGGCTCTGGATCTGGGTCACCGTGTCCATCGTCACATTGACGACGATGATCAGGCTGGTGCCGCCCAGATAGAAGGGGATGCCCGCCCGCGCGATCAGATATTCCGGGATGAGGCAGGTCAGCGTCAGATAGGACGCGCCGACCACGGTGATGCGGGTGAGCACGTAATCCAGATATTCCTGGGTGCGCTTGCCCGGCCGGATGCCCGGAATGAAGCCGCCATGCTTCTTCAGATTCTCGGCCGTCTCCTCCGGATTGAAGACGACGGCGGTATAGAAGAAGCAGAAGAAGACGATCAGCGCGCCATAGAGGAACATGTAGAGCGGCGCGCCGTGCTGCAGCGACGTCGTGAGCGTGATCATGAACTCGCCCCAGACGGTATCCGCTTCCTGCTGCTGACCGGCGAATTGCGCGATGGTCAGCGGCATCAGCAGCAGCGACGAGGCGAAGATCGGCGGGATCACGTTCGCGCTGTTGACCTTGAGCGGCAGGTGGCTGCGCTCCTGCTGGATCTGGCCGCGCGCGCTCTGGCGCTTGGGATACTGGATCAGCACCCGGCGCTGCGCGCGTTCCATGAAGCAGATGAACAACACGAGCGCGACCGCCAGCGCCATGATGACGAAGATGATGAACGGATCGAGGCTGCCGGTGCGGCCGCCTTCGAACAGCTGGGCGAGCGCCGTGGGCAGCTGGGCGACGATGCCCGCCATGATGATGAGCGAGATGCCGTTGCCGACCCCCCGGCTGGTGATCTGCTCGCCCAGCCACATCAGGAACATCGTGCCGCCGACCAGGCTGATCACCACGGTGATGCGGAACATCATGCCGGGATCGATCACCGCCGACTGGCCGGAGCCGGCACCCCAGCTTTCCAGCGCCACGGCCATGAAATAGCCCTGGATCGTGCAGAGCAAAACGGTGCCGTAGCGGGTGTACTGGTTGATTTTCTTGCGCCCGCTCTCGCCCTCTTTCTTGAGGGCCGCGAGCGTCGGCGACATCGAGCTGGCGAGCTGCATGACGATCGACGCGGTGATGTAGGGCATCACGCCCAGCGCGATCAGGCTCATGCGCTCCAGGCCGCCGCCCGAGAACATGTTGACGAAATCGAGCACGCCGCCGCGCGTGGTATCGAACAAGGCGGCCAGCGAGCGCGGATCGATGCCGGGCAGCGGCACGAACGACAGCAGGCGGAAGACGACGAGCGCGCCGAGCGTGAACCACAGCCTTTTCTTGAGCTCGGTCGCCTTGGCGAAATTCGCCAGGTTGAGATTGGCGACCATCTGGTCGGCGGTGGATGCCATGGGTCGTTCTTGCCTTGCAAAAGATGAAAGCGGCGGCGGGCCGTTCGACCCCCCGCCGCTTCATATAGTGACCGGTTCCGGCTTGTCAGCCTTTACCGCAAGCGACGGGGTTCAGGCCTGTGCCTTCTTGGCCCGGCGCTCGCTCTTGCCCTTCTTGGCGGCGGCCTTGTCGGCGGCCGGCACGATCTCGATAACCTCGACGGAGCCGCCGGCCTTCTCGATCGCCTCGCGCGCGCCCTTCGAGACGCCCGCGACCTTGAAGCTGAGCTTGGCGGTCAGCGCGCCCTTGCCGAGCAGCCGGACCCCGTCCTTGCCGCCGCGCGCCACGCCCGCCGCCTTCAGCGCGTCATGATCGACGACACCCTTGGCATCGAGCTTCTTGGCATCGACCAGCTTCTGGACCGCGCCCAGATTCACCTCGGCATAATCCTTGGCGAACGGATTGTTGAAGCCGCGCTTCGGCAGCCGCATGTGGAGCGGCATCTGGCCGCCCTCGAAGCCCCAGATCGAGACGCCCGAGCGGCTCTTCTGGCCCTTCTGGCCGCGCCCGGCGGTCTTGCCCAGGCCCGAGCCGATGCCCCGGCCGACGCGCACCCGGCTCTTGCGGGCGCCCTTGTTGTCGCGGATGTCGTTGAGTTTCATCGTCTTTGCACTCGCTTTCGCTTTTGTCGCGCAGGATCGGAGGAGGACTTAGCCCTCGACCGTCACCATATGCCGCACCGCTCGGATCATGCCGCGCACCTCGGGGGTGTCGTCCAGCTCGACCGTCTTGTGCATCTTGTTCAGGCCCAGGCCGGCGAGCGTCGCCCGCTGGTCCTTGGTGCGACGGATCGGAGAACCCGTCTGGGTGATCTTCAGCTTCGCCATCTCGCTCACTCCGCGACCGCTTCGGCCTGAGCCTCGGCTTCCGCCGCGGAGAGCCCTTCGCGGCGCGCCATCAGGTCGGCGATCTTCTTGCCCCGGCGCTGCGCGACGCTCTTGGGCGAGGTCTGCTCGCCGAGCGCCTCGAAGGTCGCGCGGATCATGTTGTAGGGGTTGGACGTGCCGATCGACTTGGTGACGACATCCGCCACCCCCAAGCTCTCGAAGACCGCACGCATGGGGCCGCCGGCGATGATGCCGGTGCCGGCCGGGGCCGAACGGACATAGACGCGGCCGGCGCCGAAATGGCCGAGACCGTCATGGTGCAGGGTGCGGCCCTCGCGCAGCGGCACGCGGACCATCGCCTTCTTGGCCGCCGCGGTCGCCTTGGAGATCGCCTCCGGCACTTCGCGGGCCTTGCCGTGGCCGAAGCCGGCACGGCCCTTGCCGTCGCCGACCACCACGAGCGCCGCGAAGCCGAAGCGCTTGCCGCCCTTCACCGTCTTGGAGACGCGATTGATGTGGACGAGCTTCTCGATCAGCTCCTCGCCGCCCTCCTCGTCGCCGCCACGGCCGCCACGGCGATTGTCGTCGCGCCGGCCGCCACGGCCGCCACGATCGCCGCCGCCACGGCCCCGGCCGCCGCGCGGACCGCGCGGGCCGCGGCCTTCGGGGCGATCGCCGCCTTCGGCCGGAGCCTGAACCGGCGCGGCCTCGGGGGCTGCTGCCTCGCCTTCAGGGGTCTGGGTGTTTTCGTCGGACATGTCTTTAGAACTCCAATCCGCCTTCGCGGGCGGCGTCGGCAAGCGCCTTCACGCGACCGTGGAACAGGAAGCCGCCGCGATCGAAGACGACCTTGGTGATGCCGGCGGCCTTGGCACGCTCGGCGAGCCGCTTGCCCACGGCCTGCGCGCTGGCGACGGTCGCGCCGGTCTTGGCACGGGCGTCCTTCTCCAGCGTCGAGGCGGACGCGATCGTGCGGCCCTCGCCATCGACGATGACCTGCGCATAGATGTGCCGGCCCGAGCGATAGACGCTGAGGCGGGCGCGGTCGCCAGCACGCTGGCGGAGCGACGTGCGGACGCGCTGGCGCCGCTTATCGAAGTTGTTGATCTTCGCCATGGCTTACTTCTTCTTCCCTTCCTTGCGGAAGATATATTCGCCGCGATACTTGATGCCCTTGCCCTTGTAGGGCTCGGGCTTGCGCCAGCGGCGGATCTCGGCGGCGAGCTGGCCGACCTTCTGGCGATCGATGCCGCTGATCTCGACCGTGGTCTGATCGGGCGTCTTCACCTCCAGGCCTTCCGGCACCGCGATGTTGACGTCGTGGCTGTAGCCGAGCTGCAGGCGCAGATTCTTGCCCTGCGCCGCGGCGCGATAGCCGACGCCGGTGATTTCCAGGACCTTGGTGAAGCCCTCGGTCACGCCGGTCACGAGATTCTGGACCAGGGTGCGCTGCATGCCCCAGAAGGCCCGCGCCTGCTTGGTCGCATTGGCCGGCTGAACGCTGATCGCGCCTTCGCCGATCTCGTAGCTGATCTCGTCACGCATCTGCAGCGTGAGCGTGCCCTTCGGCCCCTTCACCGACAGGATCTGGCCTTCGGTGGTGGCCGTCACGCCGGACGGAAGCTCCACCGGCCGCTTACCGATGCGGGACATCAGAACACCTCCGCGAGCACTTCGCCGCCGACATTCTGCGACCGCGCTTCGGCGTCCGACAGAACGCCGCGGGGCGTCGAGACGATGGTGATGCCCAGGCCGTTGCGCACGCGCGGCAGTTCCTGCGAACCGGAATAGACGCGGCGGCCCGGCTTGGACACGCGGGCCACGTGCTGGATCGCCGGCTGGCCCTCGAAATATTTCAGCTCGATCCGCAGCCCCTTGTGGGCGCCCAACGCCTCTTCGGAATAGCCGCGGATATAGCCTTCGCGCTGCAGCACATCGAGCACGCGGGCGCGCAGCTTCGATGCCGGCGACAGGACGGAGTCCTTCTTCGCCTGCTGGCCGTTGCGGATGCGGGTGAGCATATCACCCAAAGGATCGGTCATCGGCATATCTTTGCCCTTACCAGCTCGACTTGGTGAGGCCCGGGATCAGGCCCTTGTTGCCCAGTTCGCGCAGCATGACGCGCGACAGCCGGAACTTGCGATAATAAGCGCGCGAGCGCCCCGTCAGCTCGCACCGGTTGCGGATGCGGGTCGGGTTCGCGTTGCGCGGGATTTCGGCCATCTTGAGACGGGCAATGAGACGCTCGGTGTCGTCCTTGCTCTCGTCGTTCGCGATCGCCTTCAGCTTCGCATATTGGCCGGCATATTTCTTCGCCAGCTTCTTGCGACGCTCGTTCTTGTTCACGGAACTCAGTTTCGCCATGACTTAAGTTCTCTTCCTCTTATCCAAGCAGGGGCCTCAGGCCGCCTGCTTCTGATCCTGATCCTGCGGGAACGGGAAGTTGAAGAGGCGCAGCAGCTCGCGCGCTTCCTCGTCCGTCTTCGCAGAGGTGGTGACGATGATGTCCATGCCGCGGACCTTCTCGATCCGGTCATAGTTGATCTCCGGGAACACGATCTGCTCCTTGAGACCCATCGCATAATTGCCGCGGCCGTCGAACGACTTCGGGTTGAGGCCGCGGAAGTCGCGCACGCGCGGCAGCGCGATCGTGACCAGCCGGTCGACGAACTCGTACATCCGCTCGCGGCGCAACGTGACCTTCACGCCGATCGGCATGCCCTCGCGCAGCTTGAACTGCGCGATCGACTTCTTCGCCTTGGTGATCACCGGCTTCTGGCCCGCGATCAGCTCCATCTCGGCGGCGGCCGTCTCGACCTTCTTCTTGTCCTGGGTCGCCTCGCCGACGCCCATGTTGAGCACGATCTTCTCGAGCTTCGGCACTTCGAGCCTGTTCTTGTAGCCGAACTTCTCGATCATCGCCGGAACGATGCGATTGTCGTAATCGGCGCGCATCCGCGCGACATATTTGGCGTCAGCCATTGATCAGCTCCCCGGACCGGACCGCGACCCGGACCTTCTTCCCGTCGCGGACCTCGAAACGGACGCGCGTGGGCTTGCCCGACTTCGGATCCTCGATCGCGACCTTCGACACATGCAGCGGCGCCTCGCTCCGCTCGATCCGACCCTGCGGATTGGCCTGGCTCGGCTTGCGGTGGCGCGCCGCGACGTTGACGCCGGAGACGAGCACCTTGCCCTCCTTCGGCATCACCTTCGTCACTTCGCCGTGACGGCCCTTGTCCTTGCCGGACAGGACGACGACCTTGTCGCCTTTCTTGATCTTGGCGGCGGACATTACAGCACCTCCGGCGCGAGGCTGATGATCTTCATGTGCTTCTTCGCGCGCAATTCGCGGACGACCGGCCCGAAGATGCGGGTGCCGATCGGCTCCTGATTGTTGTTGACCAGCACGGCCGCGTTCGAATCGAAGCGGATCGTCGAACCGTCAGGACGGTGAATGTCCTTGGCGGTGCGGACGATGACGGCCTTGTGGACGTCGCCCTTCTTCACGCGGCCGCGCGGCGCGGCTTCCTTGACGGAGACGACGATGATGTCGCCCACGCCGGCGAAGCGCCGCTTCGAACCGCCCAGCACCTTGATGCACTGAACGCGCTTGGCGCCGCTATTGTCGGCGACCTCAAGGTTGGACTGCATCTGGATCATCGATCCAATTCCTTCTCTTCACTTCAACCGGAACCCGTCCGGCGATCAGTTGAACTCGCTTACGCTTCGGCGGTCTCGGCCTCGGCCGGGGCGGGCGCCTCGGTGTCGGCCTTCTTCGCCTTGCTCTTGCCCTTCGGCGCCGCCTTTTCCGGCGTCGCATGGGTGTCGACCCGGTCGAGCACCTTCCAGGTCTTCAGCTTCGAGATCGGCGCGGTCTCCTCGATCCGCACGGTCTCGCCCGCCTTGAACTCGTTCGCCTCGTCATGGGCGTGATACTTCTTCGAGAGCTTGATGATCTTGCCGTAGAGCGGGTGCTTCACCCGCCGCTCGACCAGGACCACCACGGTCTTGTCGGTCTTGTCGGACACCACGGTGCCGGTCATGACGCGCTTGGGCATCGATATACTCCTCAGGCCTGCGCTTTGGCGGCGCGGGCGCGCTCGTTCTGCGCCGTCTTGATGCGGGCGATGTCGCGGCGGACCTCGCGGACGCGCGACGGCTTCTCGATCTGATTGGTGGCCGCCTGGAAGCGCAGGTTGAACTGCTCGCGCTTCAGCTCGATCAGCCGATCGCTCAGCTGGTCGTCGGTCTCTTTCTGAATCTCGTCGAACTTGGCCATGTCAGGCGTCCTCAAGCAGGGATTCGCCAAGGCGGGCGACCACCTTGGTCTTGATCGGCAGCTTCTCCGCGGCGCGCTCGAACGCGGCCTTGGCGAGCGGGCCGGGCACGCCGTCCAGCTCGAACAGGATGCGGCCGGGCTTCACGCGGGCGACCCAATATTCCGGCGAGCCCTTGCCCGAGCCCATGCGGACTTCGGCCGGCTTCGACGAGACGGGAACGTCCGGGAAGATGCGGATCCACAGGCGCCCCTGGCGCTTGATGTGGCGGGTGATCGCGCGGCGGGCCGCTTCGATCTGGCGCGCGGTGATGCGCTCCGGCGCCATCGCCTTCAGGCCGAAGGCGCCGAAGTTCAGCGCGGTGCCGCCCTTGGCGTCGCCGTGAATCCGGCCCTTGAACGCCTTGCGGAACTTGGTGCGTTTGGGTTGCAGCATTGTACTCGTTCCTTAACGGCGGTCGTCGCGGGCCGGACGGACGCCGGAGGTCTGGGCCTCCATCATCAGCCGGTCCTGGCTCAGCGGATCGTGGCCGAGAATCTCGCCCTTGAAGATCCACACCTTCACGCCGCAGACCCCGTAAGTCGTCTGCGCGGTCGCTTCGGCATAATCGATATGGGCGCGCAGCGTGTGCAGCGGCACCCGGCCCTCGCGATAGCCCTCGGTCCGCGCGATCTCGGCGCCGCCGAGACGGCCGCCGCAGACGACGCGGATGCCCTCGGCGCCCAGGCGCATCGACGACTGCACGGCGCGCTTCATGGCGCGGCGGAAGGCGATGCGGCGCTCGAGCTGATCGGCGATGCCCTGCGCGACCAGGCGGGCGTCGATCTCCGGCTTGCGGATCTCGACGATGTTCAGCGACACGTCCGAAGAGGTCATCGAGCCCAGCTTCTTGCGCAGCTTCTCGATGTCCGAACCCTTCTTGCCGATGATCACGCCGGGGCGCGCGGCATAGATGGAGACGCGGCACAGCTTGGCCGGACGCTCGATCACCACCTTGGAGATCGCGGCCTGCGGCAGCGTCTCCAGGATGTACTTGCGGATCTTCAGATCCTCGAGCAGCAGCCGGCCGTAATCGTCGCCGTCCGCATACCAGCGGCTGTCCCAGGTCCGGTTGATCTGGAGGCGAAGGCCGATCGGAGAGGTTTTCTGACCCATTATGCTTCTTCCTGCTCGCGCACGACGACGCGGATGCGGCTGAACGGCTTGACAATCCGGGTCGACCGGCCCCGCGCGCGGGTGGCGAACCGCTTCATCGACAGGCTCTTGCCGACGCTGGCCTCGGCGACGACGAGGCTGTCGACGTCGAGATTGTGGTTGTTCTCCGCATTGGCGATCGCCGAGGCGAGCACCTTGCGGACATCGCGCGCCATCGCCTTGGGCGAGAAGGCGAGGATGTTCAGCGCCTCGTCGGCCTTCTTGCCGCGGATCAGGCCCGCGACGAGATTGAGCTTCTGCGCGGAGCCGCGGATCTGCGTACCGACCGACAGCGCCTCATTCTCGGCGACGCGGCGGGGTGCCTTTGGCTTACCCATGACTTACCTCTTGCCCTTCTTGTCGGCGGCGTGGCCCGGGAAGTAGCGGGTCGGCGCGAACTCGCCGAGCTTCATGCCGACCATGTCCTCGTTGACGGACACGGGCACGAACTTGCGGCCATTGTAGACGTTGAACGTCAGCCCGACGAACTGCGGCAGGATGGTGGAGCGGCGCGACCAGGTCTTGATCGGGGCGCGGCCACCGGCCTCCTGCGCGGTCTCTGCCTTCTTCAGCAGCGACAGCTCGACGAACGGACCTTTCCAGACGGAGCGGGCCATGACTACCTCTTCTTCTTCGCGTGACGCGAACGGATGATCATCTTGTCCGTCGCCTTGTTCTTGCGGGTGCGGGCGCCCTTGGTGGGCTTGCCCCACGGAGTGACCGGGTGACGGCCGCCCGAGGTGCGGCCTTCGCCGCCGCCATGCGGGTGATCGACCGGGTTCTTGGCGACGCCGCGGGTGAGCGGACGACGACCCTTCCAGCGGGTGCGGCCGGCCTTGGCGAAATTCTGGTTCTGGTTGTCCGGATTGGACACCGCGCCGACCGTGCCCATGCAGGCCGCGTGGATATAGCGCTGCTCGCCCGAATTGAGGCGGACGATCACCATCCCCTTGTCGCGGCCGACGACCTGGACATAGGTGCCGGCGGCGCGGGCGATCTGGCCGCCCTTGCCGGCCTTCATCTCCACATTGTGGACGATGGTGCCGACCGGCATCTGGCCCAGCTCCATCGCGTTGCCCGGCTTCACGTCGACCTTCTTGCCGGCGATCACCGTGTCGCCCTGGGCGAGACGCTGCGGCGCCAGGATATAGGCCAGCTCGCCGTCCTCATATTTGACGAGGGCGATGAACGCGGTCCGGTTCGGATCATATTCCAGGCGCTCGACCGTCGCGGGCTGGTCCCACTTGCGGCGCTTGAAATCGATCACGCGATATTTCTGCTTGTGGCCGCCGGCGATGCCGCGCGACGTCACATGGCCCTTGTTGTTGCGGCCGCCCGTCTTGCGCTTGCCTTCGACGAGCGCCTTGACCGGCTTGCCCTTCCAGAGCGCCGACTTGTCGACGAGGATCAGGCCGCGCTGTGACGAGGTCGTCGGGTTATATTGCTTGAGTGCCATGTTCCGCGCCTCAGATACCGGTGGTGACGTCGATGCTATCGCCGTCCTTCAGGGTGACGATCGCCTTCTTGACGTCCGAGCGCGTGTAGGGCTTGCCCTTCCAGCGTTTGGTCTTGCCCTTCGACGTGATCGTGTTGACGCCGGTCACGCCGACGCCGAACAGCGCCTCGACCGCCGCCTTGATCTGCGGCTTGGTGGCACCGCCCGCGACCTTGAAGACGACCGCATTGTGCTCGCTGAGCAGGGTCGACTTCTCGGTGATGTGGGGGGCGAGAACGACGTCGTAATGATTGACGTCGATCTTCGGCGCCGCGCTCTGCTTCGCCTTAGCCATTGAACCGGGCCTCCAGCTTTTCGACCGCGGCGCGGGTCAGCACCAGAGTCTCGTGATTGAGGATGTCGTAGACGTTCGCCCCGATCGCCGGGAGGAGATCGATCTCGCGCAGATTGGCCGAAGCGTGCGCGAAGCCGACGTTCAGCGCGTCGCCGTCGATCACCAGGGCGGTCTTGCCGAGGCCGAGCTTGCCGAGCTGCGCCTGCAGCGCGGCGGTCTTCGCCTCGCTGAGATCGAGATTGTCGAGCACGACCAGATTGCCGTCCCTGGCCTTCGCCGAGAGCGCCATCCTGAGGCCGAGCGCGCGAACCTTCTTGTTCAGCGACGGATCGAAATCGCGGACGCGGGGCCCGTGGGCCTTGCCGCCGCCGATGAAGATCGGGGCGCGGCGATCGCCGTGACGGGCGGTGCCGCCGCCCTTCTGCCGGCCGAACTTCTTGCCGGTGCGGGCGACATCGGACCGCTCGCGGGCGGCGCGGGCGGTGCCGCGGCGCTTCTCGAGCTGCCAGGTGACGACCCGGTGCAGGATGTCGGCGCGCGGCTCGACGCCGAACACGGCATCGTTGAGCTCCAGGTCGGAGCCCTTGCCCTTGCCGTCGAGGGTCTGGACCTTGACCTTCATGTCAGCCTTCCTTGCTTTCGTCGGCCGCCGGCGCGTCGCCCTCGGGCGTCGCTTCGTCGGTGGCGGGAGTCTCTTCAGCGGCGGCAGCGGCCTCGGCTTCGATCGCGCCGGCTTCCTGCTCGGCGGCGATCGCCGCGACTTCCTCGTCGCTCGGCAGCGCCGGAATTTCGTGGACGGCGCCGTCATCGACCATGCCCGCGATCGGCGCCTCTTCCAGATCCGCCTTCTTCAGCAGTTCCTTGAGGCCGGCCGGATAGGGCGCATCGGCATGACGATCGACCTTCACCGAATCCTTGACGATCAGCCAGCCGCCCTTGTGACCGGGCACCGAGCCCTTCACGAAGATCAGGCCGCGCGGAATGTCGGTCAGCACGACTTCCAGATTCTGCTGGGTGCGATTGCGCGCGCCCATATGGCCGGCCATCTTCTTGTTCTTGAAGACGCGGCCCGGATCCTGGCGGTTGCCGGTCGAGCCGTGCGAGCGGTGCGAAACGGAGACGCCGTGGGTGGCGCGCAGACCGCCGAAGCCCCAGCGCTTCATCGCGCCGGCAAAGCCCTTGCCCTGGGTCACGCCCTGGATATCGACCAGCTGGCCGGCGACGAAATGACTGGCGGCGATCTCCGAGCCGACGTCGAGGAGCGCATCCTCGGCGACGCGGAATTCGACGACCTTCGCCTTGGGCTCCACCTCGGCCTTGCCGAAATGGCCGCGCTCCGGCTTGGTCAGGTTCTTCGCCTTGGCCGCGCCCGCGCCGAGCTGGACGGCATTATAGCCATCGCGCCCTTCCTCGCGGCGGGCGACGACCTGCAGATTGTCGAGCGCCAGGACGGTGACGGGCACGTGCCGGCCATCTTCCTGGAACAGGCGGGTCATCCCCACTTTCTTCGCGATCACGCCAGTGCGCATGATCCATACTCCTCATACAGAGGCCCCCGATCCGAAACGGCTCGGGGGCGTGCTGACCCTCTAAAACGATGCGTGCCCCGCCTGGGCCAAAGTCCCGCCCGGAGGCGAAACGGCGGGGACGCAGACCCGGGCAAGCCCGGCGGTATCCCTGTCTCGGGCTGGCGTTACGCCAGCTTGATCTCGACGTCGACGCCGGCGGCCAGATCGAGCTTCATCAGCGCGTCGACCGTCTGCGGCGTGGGCTGCACGATGTCGAGCAGCCGCTTGTACGTCCTCACCTCGAACTGCTCGCGCGACTTCTTGTCGACGTGCGGCGACCGGTTGACGGTGAACTTCTCGATGCGCGTCGGCAGTGGAATGGGGCCGCGAATGAGGGCGCCGGTGCGGCGCGCGGTGTCCGCGATGTCGCCGGTGGCCTGATCGAGCACACGATGATCGAACGCCTTCAGGCGAATGCGGATATTCTGCGTTTCCATGTCCATTACCGATGCGAAAGAGCCACCCCGAAGGGCCGAAAACAAATATGGCCGGTCCGGACCCGAAAGGCCCGGAATGGCCTGACACACTCATAAAAAGCGAGCCGCCCGAATCTCCCGAGAGACCCGAGCGGCTCGCCCTATATTACTTCGTGATCGACGCGACAACCCCCGCGCCGACGGTCCGGCCGCCTTCGCGGATCGCGAAGCGCAGACCCTGGTCCATGGCGATCGGCGCGATCAGCTTGACGGCAAGCTGAACATTGTCGCCGGGCATGACCATCTCGGTGCCCTCGGGAAGGATGACCTCGCCGGTGACGTCCGTGGTCCGGAAGTAGAATTGCGGACGATAGTTCGCGAAGAACGGCGTGTGACGGCCGCCCTCGTCCTTCGAAAGCACATAGACTTCCGAAGTGAACTCGGTGTGCGGCGTGATCGAACCCGGCTTGGCCAGAACCTGGCCGCGCTCGACTTCCTCACGGCCGACGCCGCGGATCAGCGCGCCGATATTGTCGCCCGCCTCGCCCTGATCGAGCAGCTTGCGGAACATCTCGACGCCGGTGACGGTCGTCTTCTTGGTGTCCTTGATGCCGACGATCTCGACTTCCTCGCCCACCTTGACGACGCCGGTCTCGACACGGCCGGTGACGACCGTGCCGCGGCCCGAAATCGAGAACACGTCCTCGATCGGCATCAGGAACGGCTTGTCCAGCGGACGCTCCGGCTGCGGGATCCACTCGTCGACGGCGGCCATCAGCTTCAGGATCGCCTGCTTGCCGATCTCGTCGTTCGAATCCTCGAGGGCGGCGAGCGCCGAGCCCGCGATGATCGGAATGTTGTCGCCGTCGAAGTCGCGCTTGGAGAGCTCCTCGCGGATTTCGAGCTCGACCAGCTCGAGCAGCTCGGGATCGTCGACCTGATCGACCTTGTTGAGGAAGACCACCATGGTCGGCACGCCGACCTGCTTGGCGAGCAGGATGTGCTCCTTGGTCTGCGGCATCGGGCCGTCGGCGGCGGACACGACCAGGATCGCGCCGTCCATCTGGGCGGCGCCGGTGATCATGTTCTTCACATAGTCGGCGTGGCCCGGGCAATCGACGTGCGCATAGTGACGCGCGCCGGTCTCATACTCGACGTGCGCCGTCGAGATGGTGATGCCGCGCTCACGCTCTTCCGGCGCCTTGTCGATGTTCGCATAGTCCACGAACGTCGCGCCGCCGGTCTCGGCGAGGACCTTCGTGATCGCCGCAGTGAGCGACGTCTTGCCATGGTCGACGTGACCGATGGTGCCGATATTGCAGTGCGGCTTCGTCCGCTCGAACTTAGCTTTCGCCATTTTCCCTAACCCTCGTCTTTCTGTTCACGTTCAAGGAAGCACGCTCAGGCGAGCTTCGATTTCACCTCTTCGGCGACGTTCGCCGGCACTTCATCATAATGCGAGAACTGCATCGTGTACTGAGCGCGTCCCTGCGTGAAGGAGCGAAGCTCATTAACGTAGCCGAACATATTCGCAAGCGGCACCATCGCCTCGACGACCTGGGCATTGCCGCGGCTGTCCGTACCCTGGATCTGGCCGCGACGGCTGTTCAGATCGCCGATCACGTCGCCCAGATAGTCTTCCGGGGTCACGATCTCAACCTTCATGATCGGCTCGAGGATCGTGATGCCGGCCTTCTGCGCCGCTTCGCGCATCGCGGCGCGGCCCGTGATCTCGAACGCGAGCGCCGACGAGTCGACGTCGTGATACTTGCCGTCGATCAGGTGCACCTCGATGTCGACGATCGGGAAGCCGATCAGCGAACCGGTCTCGGCGGTCTCGCGCATGCCCTTCTCTACCGACGGGATATATTCGCGCGGGATGTTGCCGCCCTTGACCTCGTCGACGAAGACGAAGCCGGAGCCGCGCTCGCCCGGGCTGACCTTGACCTTCACCTCGCCGAACTGGCCGGAGCCGCCCGACTGCTTCTTGTGGGTGTAGGTCAGCTCGACCGGCTTCTTCAGATATTCGCGATAGGCGACCTGCGGCGCGCCGACATTGGCCTCGACCTTGAACTCGCGCTTCATGCGATCGACCAGGATCTCGAGGTGGAGCTCGCCCATCCCCTTGATGATGGTCTGGCCCGATTCGTGATCGGTCGACACGCGGAACGAGGGATCCTCGGCGGCCAGGCGGTTGAGCGCGATGCCCATCTTCTCCTGGTCGGCCTTGGTCTTCGGCTCGACGGAAAGCTCGATCACCGGCTCGGGGAATTCCATCCGCTCGAGGATGATCGGCGCCGACTTCGCGCAGAGCGTGTCGCCGGTCGTGGTCTCCTTGAGGCCCGCGAGCGCGACGATGTCGCCGGCAAAGGCCTCGTCGATATCCTCGCGGCTGTTCGCATGCATGAGCAGCATGCGGCCGATCTTCTCGTCCTTGTCCTTCACCGAGTTCAGGTAGGAGCCCTTGGCGAGCTTGCCCGAATAGATGCGCGCGAAGGTCAGCGAGCCGACGAACGGATCGTTCATGATCTTGAACGCCAGCGCCGCGAACGGCGCGTCGTCGGACGACGGGCGCGAGTCCTCGGTCTCGCCGTCGAGCTTGACGCCCTTGATGGCGGGAACGTCGAGCGGGCTCGGCAGATAGTCGATCACCGCGTCGAGCAACGGCTGCACGCCCTTGTTCTTGAACGCCGAGCCGCACACCACCGGCACGAACGCCATGGCGAGCGTGCCCTTGCGGATCAGCGCCTTCAGCGTCGCGACGTCCGGCTCGTTGCCCTCCAGATAGGCTTCCATCGCGTCGTCGTCCTGCTCGACGGCGAGCTCGACGAGCTTCTCGCGGGCGGCGGCGGCCTTGGCCTTCAGCTCTTCCGGAATGTCCTGATATTCGAACTTCGCGCCCAGGCTCTCCTCGAGCCAGATGATCGCGCGCTGCTCGACCAGATCGACCAGGCCCTTGAAATCGCTCTCAAGGCCGATCGGCAGATAGAGGACGGCCGGGGTCGCGCCGAGACGCTCGACGATCGAGTCGACGCAATAGTCGAAATTGGCACCGGTGCGGTCGAGCTTGTTGATGAAGCACATGCGCGGCACGCCGTACTTGTCGGCCTGACGCCACACGGTCTCGGACTGCGGCTCGACGCCGGCAACGCCGTCGAAACAGGCGACCGCGCCGTCGAGCACGCGCAGCGAACGTTCGACCTCGATCGTGAAGTCGACGTGGCCGGGCGTGTCGATGATGTTGATGCGGTGCTCGGGGCCCTGGCCCTCTTCCGCCTTCCACACGCAGGTCGTCGCGGCCGACGTGATCGTGATGCCGCGCTCCTGCTCCTGCTCCATCCAGTCCATCGTGGCGGTGCCCTCATGGACCTCGCCGATCTTGTAGGACTTGCCGGTATAATAGAGGATGCGCTCGGTCGTGGTCGTCTTGCCGGCATCGATGTGGGCCATGATGCCGATATTGCGATAGCGTTCGAGCGGATGGCTGCGGGCCATGTCGTAATTCCTTAGCGATGCGGGGAGCCGGGCGATCCGGCTCCCCACAATATAGGTGTCTGTCTTACCAGCGGTAGTGGCTGAAGGCGCGGTTCGCCTCGGCCATGCGGTGCGTGTCCTCGCGCTTCTTGACCGCGTTGCCGCGATTGCTCGACGCGTCGAGCAGCTCGCCGGACAGGCGGCCCGCCATGGTCTTTTCGGACCGGGCGCGCGCGGCGGAGATCAGCCAGCGGATGGCGAGCGCCTGGGCGCGCTCCGGACGCACCTCGACCGGCACCTGGTAGGTCGCGCCGCCGACCCGGCGGGAGCGGACCTCGATGCCCGGCTTCACATTGTTGAGCGCCTCATGGAACACGCCGATCGGATCCTTCTTGGCACGCGATTCGACATTGTCGAGCGCGCCATAGACGATGCCTTCGGCGGTGGACTTCTTGCCGTCGAGCATGATGTTGTTCATGAACTTCGACAGGACGACATCCCCGAACTTCGGATCGGGGAGGATTTCGCGCTTCTCGGGGCGACGACGACGGGACATTGCTCTGGTCTCCCCTTACTTCGGACGCTTGGCGCCGTATTTGGAACGGCTCTGCTTGCGGTCCTTGACGCCCTGCGTGTCGAGCACGCCGCGCAGCACATGGTAGCGCACGCCCGGAAGGTCGCGCACACGGCCGCCGCGGATCAGCACGACGCTGTGCTCCTGCAGGTTGTGGCCCTCGCCCGGAATGTAGCTGATGACCTCGCGCTGGTTGGTCAGGCGCACCTTGGCGACCTTGCGCAGCGCCGAGTTCGGCTTCTTCGGGGTGGTGGTGTAGACTCGGGTGCAGACGCCGCGCTTCTGCGGATTCTGCTCCATCGCAGGGACCTTGGACTTGGCCTTCTGCGGCTCGCGACCCTTGCGGATCAGCTGGTTGATCGTCGGCATTGGAACCCTTCACCTAAGTTACTCTACTGCAACACAAAATGCGCAAGAAGCCCGGCGGCCTATCCGGCCCCCCAGGCCCTTGCTCCATATTGCAGCAGCGTTCAGCTCTAAAAACGCCCGCCTGGGACGGTGCCTGGATGAGACTCCATGACCGGCCCGCGAGCGACGCGGCCTATAGCGGCGAGGGCGGAAAGGGTCAACGGGGTAGCTTCGGGGGACACGGCGCGACGCCCGCGCGATCGGCGATGGGGTCGTGCCCCCAGTTCATCAGGCTGTAGCGCCAACGCGACGTGACCTGATTCTCCGGTCGCTGGGCGAGATGGCGGCGCACATAGCCGACCACCTTGCGCATATGGGCGTAATCGTCGTCGGTCAGTTCGTCCGGCCGCCTGCCGAGGATCGCGACGATCCGCCGCCCCGAAGCATGACCGACGCTTTCGGCGGCCGTGCCGTCCCGCCCCTTCCAGCCGACCTTGCGGCTTTCGTCGGTCTTGAGCCATTCTTCCAACTCGGCCGGTGTCATGTTCACCACCTCGGCGAATTCGCGATACACGTTGTCCTTGTCGAGCCCAGGCATGGCACCTCAAACGAGCGGCGGAAATGCCGGTTGCAGCCTTCAGATATGCAGCGGCCTTCCATAAGCCGCCAGCACGCTCTCGTGCATCATTTCGCTGAGCGTCGGATGCGGGAAGGTGGTGCCCATCAGCTCCAGCTCGGTCGTCTCCAGCTCGCGGGCGATGGTGTAGCCCTGGATCAGCTCGGTGACTTCCGCGCCGACCATGTGGGCGCCGAGCAATTCGCCGGTCGCCTCGTCGAACACGGTCTTGATGAAGCCCTCGGCCTCGCCCAGCGCGATCGCCTTGCCGTTGCCGATCGCCGGGAATTTGCCGGCCTTCACCTTGTAGCCGGCCTCCTTCGCCTTCGCCTCGGTCAGGCCGACGCTGGCGACCTGCGGGCGCGAATAGGTGCAGCCGGGAATGTTACCGCTGGTGAAGGCGTGGACGTCCTTCACGCCGGCCAGCTTCTCGACGCAGACCACCGCCTCGTGCATCGCCTTGTGGGCGAGCCAGGGCGGGCCGGTCACGTCGCCGAAAGCGAGGATGCCGTCGACATTGGTGCGGCCATAGCCGTCGACGACGATATGGCCGCGATCGGTCTTCACGCCGAGCGCCTCCAGCCCGATATTCTCGGTGTTCGGCACGATGCCGACGGCGACGATGACGTGGCTATATTCGCTCGTCTCGCTCTTGCCGTCCTTGCCCTTGATCGTCGCCTTCACGCCCGATTTGGACGTCTCCAGCTTCTCGACGCCGGCGCCCACCTGGATCTTCATCCCCTGCTTCTCGAAGGCCTTGTGGACGAAGGCGGAGACCTCCTCGTCCTCGACGGGGAGAATGCGCGGCAGCATCTCGACGATCGTCACCTCCGCGCCGAGATCGGCATAGAAGCTGGCGAACTCGACCCCGATCGCGCCGGAGCCGATGACGAGCAGCTTCTTCGGCATCTCCTTGGGCACCAGCGCATGGCGATAGGTCCAGATCCGCTCGCCGTCCGCCTTGGCGAAGGGCAGATCGCGGGCCCGCGCGCCGGTCGCGACGATGATGTTCTTCGCCGCCAGCTCGGTTTTCTTGCCGTCCTTGGTGACGGTCAGCCTGCCCTTCCCCGCCAGCGCGCCGTCGCCCTCGTAAACCGTGATCTTGTGCTTCTTCATCAGCCCCTTGACGCCGGCATTGAGCTGATCGGCGACCTTGCGGCTGCGCTGCACCACGGCGGGAAGATCGAAGCCGGGCTTCTCGACGGTGAGGCCGTAGGCGGCGGCATGGGTCATGTAGTGATAGATTTCGCTGGTCCTGAGTAGCGCCTTGGTCGGGATGCAGCCCCAATTGAGGCAGATGCCGCCCAACCGCTCCCGCTCGACGATCGCGACCTTGAGCCCGAGCTGGCTCGCGCGGATCGCCCCCACATAGCCGCCGGGCCCGGAGCCGAGGACGATGAGATCGTAGGTGTCAGGCATGGGAAACTCCTTTAGCCCCTCTCCCCTCTGCGGGAGAGGGGTTGGGGAGAGGGGATTCCAGCGCATCGAGGATTTGCCGGCTCACGCCCTCTTCGTTGGTCAGAATATCGTTGTTCCAGAACCGAAGAATCCGGAAGCCCTGATCGCGGAGATACGCGTCACGCGTGGCATCCAACGACGCGCCATGCTGTCCGTCATCAGCCTCGACAACCACACGCTGTCGCAAGCAGACGAAATCGGCAATGTAATGGTCGATCGGAACCTGCCGCTTGAACTTGTAATCCGCCAGTCGCTTTGCACGCAGGATCGTCCACAGCTTCTGCTCCGCGTCCGTCGGCGCGCTGCGCATTGCCTTGGCGCGCTGACGAAGGAGCTTCGGCGTCGGATGAGAAATATCCCCTCTCCCCAACCCCTCTCCCGCAAGGGGAGAGGGGCCGTTCATGCCAGCATCCCCATCGGATCCTCGACGAGCTTCTTGAACGTCTGCATCAGCCGCGCGCCGTCGGCGCCGTCGATGGCGCGGTGGTCGAAGCTGCCGGTGACGCTCATGATCGTGGCGATCTGGAGGCTGTCGTCAATCACGGTGGGGCGCTTCTCGCCCGCGCCGATCGCCATGATCATCGCCTGGGGCGGATTGATGACCGCGTCGAACTGGGTGATGCCGTACATGCCCATGTTGGAGATGCTCGCGGTGCCGCCCTGATATTCGTGCGGCTGCAGCTTGCCCTCGCGGGCGCGCGCGGCGAGGTCCTTCATCTCGGTGGCGATGGCGCTGAGCGCCTTGGTGTTCGCGCCCTGGATGATCGGGGTGATCAGCCCGCCGGGAATCGAGACGGCGACCGAGATGTCGGCGCGGTTATATTTGAAGAGCTGATCGCCCGAGATCGAGACATTGCATTCCGGCACCTCGATCAAAGCGACGGCCAGCGCCTTGATCAGCATGTCGTTGACGCTGAGCTTCACGCCGCGCGCTTCGAGACTGGCGTTGAGCTGGCTGCGCAGCTTCAGCAGCGCGTCGAGGCGCACGTCCACTGTGAGGTAGATATGCGGGATGGTCTGCTTCGCCTCGGTCAGGCGGCGCGCGATCGTCTTGCGCATGTTGGAAAGCTTGACCGCTTCGTGCGGGATTTCGGTGTCGAACGCGGCGGGCGCGGCGACGGCGGCCGAAGGTGTGACGGCAGGCGCGGCTTCGGGCGCTTTTGCCGGCGCCTTGCCGGACGCGGATTCGATATCGGCCTTGACGATCCGCCCGCCCGGGCCGGTGCCGCTGAGGCCGGCGAGGTCGATACCCTGCGCCTCGGCGAGGCGGCGGGCCAGCGGGCTCGCTTTCACCCGGTCGCCATCGGCGGATTTGGCAGCAGGGGCAGGCGCGGGAGACGGTGCTTCGGCCTTCGGCTCTTCCTTGGGTGCAGGCGCCGGTGCCGGTGCTTCGGCCTTGGGCTCTTCCTTCTTCGCTTCGGTCTTGGGCGCGGGGGCTGCGGCGGCGGAGGCGTCCTCGCCCTCTTCCGCGATCAGCGCGATCACCTCGCCGACCTTCACGCCGTCCGTGCCCTCGGCGATCACGATCTTCGCGATCGTGCCCTCATCCACCGCCTCGAACTCCATCGTCGCCTTGTCGGTCTCGATCTCCGCCAGCACATCGCCGGAGGCGACCGTGTCGCCCTCCTTCACCAGCCATTTGGCGAGCGTGCCTTCCTCCATGGTCGGAGACAAAGCGGGCATCTTGAGTTCGATCGGCATGAGAAGAGGCTTTCCTGTTCGCGCGCGGCCGCAAACCCTGTCCAAACAGCATCGGACCGCTTCCGGTCAAGGCCTGTCCGAAGCTGTCGAAGGGGGAGGCTTGTGCGCGGCCCCGATCTGGCGCACCGTCCGGCGCTGACGCGACGCGATTTCGGGAGACGCAATGCGCTCTTATCTGGTGGTGATGGACGGGACGAAGGAATCCCGCGCCGCCCTGCGCTTCGCCGCGCGCCGCGCCGCGCGGACCGGCGGCGGGGTGGATATCCTGGCGCTGGTCGAGCAGGCGGAATTCTCGCAATGGGGCGCCGTCCAGGCGGCGATGGAGGAGGAGGCGAAGCTGCGCGCCGAAGCGATGCTGGCCGAAGCCTCCGGCACGATCGCCGAGGAAGCGGGCATCAAGCCGTCGATCACCGTCAAGCAGGGCGATTCCGCCAAGGCGATCACCGAATTGCTGAAGGAACGCGACGATATCGCCGCTTTGGTCCTGGCGACGGCGGCGACCGGCGCGCCCGGGCCGCTGATCGGCCATTTCGCCGGATCGGCGGCGGCGAACCTGCCCTGCCCGCTGATCATCATTCCCGCCACTCTGGGCGACGAGGCGCTGGACCGGCTGGCCTGAAATTCCGGCTTCAGCCGAGCCGGCCGGCGAGACGCCGCGCCAGTTCGGCGCAGCCCGCCACGTCCGCGTCGTCGAAGCGGGCGGGCAGCGGGCTGTCGAGATCGAGCACGCCGATCAGCCCGTCGCCAACGACGATCGGCACGACCAGCTCCGAGCGGCTGGCGGCGTCGCAGGCGATATGACCGGGAAAGGCGTGGACGTCCGCCACGCACTGTACCTCGCGCGTCGCCGCCGCCGCGCCGCATACGCCCGTGCCGAACGGGATGCGGATACAGGCGGGACGGCCCTGAAACGGGCCGAGCACCAGTTCCCCCCCGACATTGCGGTAGAAGCCGGCCCAGTTGAGATCGGGCAGGCTTTCCCACAGCAGGGCCGCGACATTGGCCATGTTGGCGATGCCGTCCGGCTCGCCGGCGGTGAGCGCATCGGCGGCTTCGGTCAGCGCGCGGTAGAGCGCGGACTTGTCGGCCGCCTCGATCCTGAAGTCGTACATGCTTTCGTCCTCACCTTCCTCCCCGGCATTTGCCGGGGAGGGGATATCAGTCCAGCCTTACCTTCCCGCGCCCCTGCTTCACGGAACCGCGCTGCTTCTTCGTATCGACGCGCTTCGCCTTGGCCGATTTGCTCGGCCTGGTCTTCACCCGCCGCTGCGGGCGGATATGGGCCTTCGCGATCAGCTCCGCCAGCCGGGCGCGCGCGTCCTCGCGATTGGCCTCGCGGGTGCGGTGGCTGCGCGCGGTGATGACGATCTCGCCGCCGTCGGTCATCCGGCTGCCGGCCACCTCCTTGAGCCGCTGATAGACGTGCGGCGCGAGCCCTAGGAGGAACACGTCGCAGCGCAGCTGCACCGCCGTCGCCACCTTGTTGACGTTCTGCCCGCCCGGCCCGGTCGCGGCGAGGAAGGTCTCGCTCAGCGCCGCTTCGGGAAGCTCATAGTCCGACATCGTCGAACCCGGCATTGAGGAAGGTCGGCGGCAGCGGCGCGGTCGCCTCGATCGGCGGCTTGGCACCGCGCTCGACGCGCAAAGACAAGGCGTGGAGCAGCATCGGCCCCTTGCCCCTGCCATAGACCGGATCGCCGGAAATGGGCAGGCCGATGCCGGAGGCGGCGTGGACGCGGATCTGGTGGGTCCGCCCGGTTTCCGGCGTGAAGACGATCACCGCGCGGCCGTCCCGCACCGCCGCGATCCGCCAGTGCGTCACCGCCGCCTTGCCCGCTTCGTCCGGCACCATCCGCCAGCCCGCCTCGGCCGTCGAGGTCTTGCCGAGCGCGAGATCGATCGCCCCGCTTTCCGCCGCCGGCACGCCGTCCAGCACCGCGACATATGTCTTGCCGACGCGCTTCTCCTCGAACGCGCGCTGGAACGCCTTGTGCGCCTTGGGATTGCGGGCGAGCAGCAGGCAACCGGACGTGTCGCGATCGAGCCGGTGGACCGGCAGCGGCTCGCGCCGGAAGCCGAAGCGCAGGTGGCGCAGATAATCCTCCAGGCTCTCCGGCGTGCGCGTGCCGGGATGGACGGCGAGCCCCGCCGGCTTGTCGAGGACGATCGCTTCGCCGTCGATGAAAAGGACCTTGTCCTGAATCAAACCCGCCTCCCGCGAATCGCCGCCAGTACGGCCGCGCCGCCTTCATTACGCTTTTTCAACGATTCCATCGCATTAACATCAAATTAACCTTTTGCGTTCACATCTCTAAAGGTTAATGAACTGCGTGGGGCGATGAAGGGGCCGCTGGTCCGTCCCGACGACAGGAGGACGATTTCATGCGCGTGCTGCTGATCGAAGACGAGCCGACGACGGCGAAGGCCATCGAGCTCATGCTCTCCACGGAGGGGTTCAACGTCTATACGACGGACCTCGGCGAGGAGGGCTTGGACCTCGGCAAGCTCTACGACTACGACATCATCTGTCTGGACCTCAACCTGCCGGACATGCACGGCTATGACGTGCTGAAGAAGCTGCGCACGGCCAAGGTCGGCACCCCGGTGCTGATCCTTTCCGGCGTCAGCGAGCTGGATTCGAAGGTCCGGGCATTGGGCTTCGGCGCCGACGATTACGTCACCAAGCCGTTCCACCGCGACGAGCTGATCGCGCGCATCCACGCCATCGTCCGCCGCTCGAAGGGCCATTCGCAATCGGTCATCCGTACCGGCAAGCTGGCGGTCAATCTCGACGCCAAGACGGTCGAGGTGGACGGCGCCCGCGTGCACCTGACCGGCAAGGAATATGCGATGCTGGAGCTGCTTTCGCTCCGCAAGGGCACGACGCTCACCAAGGAAATGTTCCTCAACCACCTCTATGGCGGCATGGACGAGCCGGAGCTGAAGATCATCGACGTCTTCATCTGCAAGCTCAGGAAAAAGCTCTCCCTCGCCTGCAGCGGCGACAATTATATCGAGACGGTCTGGGGCCGCGGCTATGTGCTGCGCGAACCCGAAGAGGCCGAGGCGGCGGCCGTCGCCTGACCCATAGGCGCAAGCGCTTGGCAAGGCCGGCGTCCGTGGCGACACGGGCGCCGGTTTTTTGCAGGGGTTAGAACCCCGCCGCCAACGCCGGCCAGAGCACCATGCCAATGCCGGCCATGCTGGCGAAAAATGCCAGGGTGCGCACCACCGGCACGCCGATCGCGTAAAGCGGCAGGTAGATCACCCGCGCGCCGAGCCAGAGCCAGGCGCCGATCGCCGTCCACTGGCTGGCCAGGCCGGCGACCGTGACGATCAGCACCGCCGCGATCATCACCGGAAAGGTCTCGAAATAATTGGCCTGGGCGCGGGCGAGCCGGCCGACCAGCGGTTCGGGCGGCGGCAGGTCCTCGTCGCGCGCGCCCATATTCCATTTCGTGCCATATTGCCGCGTCTTGACCCGGACGGCGGCGAAAATGTGGACCAGCGCGAGCACGCATCCCCAGGCCAGCACAACAAGCTCGGTCGTCATGACGATCGAGGCTAGGCCGGGGGCCGGGGCAAGTCCATCCCGCCCAGCCCATGTTGCATCGCAAAAACGCGTTTGCGGGCGGCGCGAATTGGTGCATCTTCGCAGGCAGCCGCGTTCGGGCTGCGAGGTGCATGGGTAACAGGGTCGCCTTCGACGAATTGTGGGGCGCGAGCCGGCGCAAGACCCCGCGCGCGGGCTTCGAGCCGCTCGCCGGCTGGCTGGCCGAAACCCCGCTTTCCGAGCTGGAGCGCCGCCAGCAGGCCGCCGAAACCGCCTTCCGCAGCCTCGGCATCACCTTCGCCGTCTATGGTGAAGCGGAAGCGGCCGAGCGGATCATCCCGTTCGACATCGTGCCCCGCATCTTCTCCGCCGCCGAATGGGCGCGCCTGGCCGAAGGGCTGGAGCAGCGGGTGCGGGCGATCAACGCCTTCATCGACGACGTCTATGGCGCGCGGCGCATCCTCGCCGATGGCACGCTGCCCGCCGACATCGTCCTCGCCAATCCGCAATATTGCGCCGCCGTCGCCGGCGCGCGGCCGCCGCACGGCGTCTATGCCCATATCTGCGGAATCGACATGGTGCGGACCGGGCCGGACGATTTCTTCGTGCTGGAGGACAATGCCCGCACCCCGTCGGGCGTCTCCTACATGCTGGAGAATCGCGACGCGATGCTGCGGCTGTGCTCGGAGCTGTTCGAGGCGCTGCCGGTGGCGCCGGTCGATTCCTATCCGGAACTGCTGCGCGAGACGCTCTATTCGGTCGCCCCGGACGGCGCGCGCGAGCCGACCTGCGTGCTGCTGACTCCCGGCCATTACAATTCCGCCTTCTACGAGCACAGCTTCCTTGCCGACAATATGGGCATCGAGCTGGTCGAGGGCGGCGACCTGGAGGTCGACGACGACGTGGTCTGGATGCGCACGATCGACGGGCGGGTGCGGGTCGACGTCATCTACCGGCGGATCGACGACGCCTTTCTCGACCCGCTCGTCTTCAATCCCGAATCCGCGCTCGGCGTGCCGGGGCTGATGGCGGCCTATCTGGCCGGCAACGTCACCCTCGCCAACGCGCCGGGCACCGGCATTGCCGACGACAAGGCGATCTATTCCTACATGCCGGAAATCGTGCGTTACTATACCGGCGAGGACGCGAAGCTGCCCAATGTCGAGACCTGGCGCTGCCGCGAGCCGCAGGCGCTCCAATACACGCTCGATCATCTCGGCGAGCTGGTGGTGAAGCTGGTCGACGGTTCGGGCGGCTACGGCATGCTGGTCGGCCCGACCGCGAGCGCCGAGGAGATCGAGACCTTCCGCACCGCGCTGAAGGCGGAACCGCACCGCTATATCGCCCAGCCGACGCTCGCGCTCTCCACCGTGCCGACCTTCACCGAGGCCGGCCTGGCGCCGCGCCATGTCGATTTCCGCCCGTTCGTGCTGAGCGGCGCGCACGGCGTCTCGATCGTGCCGGGCGGCCTCACCCGCGTGGCGCTGCGCAAGGGCTCGCTGGTGGTCAATTCCAGCCAGGGCGGCGGCACCAAGGACAGCTTCGTCCTCGAGGCGGACGGGGAGAGCTGATGCTCGCGCGCACCGCCGCCAGCCTCTACTGGATCGGCCGCTACATGGAGCGGGCCGAGTTCATCACCCGGCTCGTCGAGGCGACGATCCGGCTGAGCGCGCTCGGCGACCATGACGAGGGCGACCAGGCCTGGGCGAGCGCGCTGCGCGTGGTCGGCGCCTTCGATGCCTTCGCGGCGTCCGGCGAGGGGTTCAGCGCGATGAACGCCCGGCGCCACCTGACCCTGAGCGAGGACAATCCGAGCGCGATCCGCTCCTGCCTCGCTGCGGCACGCGACAATGCCCGCGCCGCGCGCACCGCGCTCACCGTCGAGGCCTGGGAGGCGATCAACCGCGCCTGGCTGTTGATCCGCGACCGCGCCAGCCCCGGCGGCGCGCAGGCGACCCTGAATCTGGTCGACGGGCTGAAGGCCGAGATACGCGGCTTCGAGGGCGCGGTGGCGCGGATGCTGCGCAGCGAGGGCCTGTGGTTCCTCCACCTCGGCGCCGCGATCGAGCGCGGCGACAACACCGCCCGCCTGCTCGACGTCAAATATTATCTCCTCCTCCCGCCGGGGCAGGAAGTGGGCGGCGCGCTCGACCGGGACCAGTGGACGACGATCCTCCAGATCGTCTCGGCCAAGACCGCCTATCGCCACATCTACCGCGAGGCGCTGCAGCCCTGGCTGGTCGCCGACTTCCTGATCTTCCGCGACGAGATGCCGCGCTCGCTCGCCGCCTCGGCGGCCGAGACGGTGGACCTGCTCGGCCATCTCGCCGCCCGCTCGGGCCGGCAGGGCCCCGCCGACCGGCTGGCCCGCCAGCGGCTGGGCCGGATCGGCGATCTCGCGATCTCGAAAGTGTTTCAGGAGGGGCTGCACGAATGGCTGCAGCTCTATATCGGCGAGAATGCGGCGCTGGACCAGGCCGTCGCCCAGCAATTCCGGTTCGCCTGATGCAGCTTTCCGTCCGCTACACCACCGCTTATTCCTATGCCGAGCCGGTCCGCCGGGTGATCCAGCTCCTGCGCGTGACGCCGCCCAGCTTCGCCGGGCAGAGCGTGCTCGACTGGCGGATCGACGCCGATTGCGACGTCCGGCTGCGCGAGGGCCGCGACGGCTTCGGCAACATCACCCACATGCTCTATGTCGACCGGCCGGTGCAGACGCTGCGGCTGACCGTGGCCGGCAAGGTGCTGACCGAGGACCGGGCCGGCATCGCCCAGGGCCTCGCCCACGATTTGCCGCCCCAGGTCTTCGCGCGCTCGACGCCGCTCACCGAAGCCGGCCCCGCCATCGACGCGCTGGCGGAAGGCATTGCCGGCGCCGGCGGGAGCGCGCTCGACCGGCTTCACCGGCTCGCCGCCCGCCTTTACGACGACCTGCGCTTCGACACCGAGGCGACGGCCGTGGACACGGCCGCCGAGCGAGCCTGCGCCGAAGGCCATGGCGTGTGCCAGGATTTCACCCACATCTTCATCGCCGCGGCGCGCCGGATCGGCATCCCGGCGCGCTACGTCTCCGGCCATTTGTTCCGGCGCGACGGCGATCATGCGCAGGAGGCCGGCCATGCCTGGGCCGAAGGCTGGGTGGAGGATCTGGGCTGGGTCGGCTTCGATCCGGTCAACGGCATCTGCACCGACGATGCCTATGTCCGCGTCGCCTGCGCGCTGGACTATCTGGGCGCGGCGCCGGTGGCGGGCGCACGTTCCGGTGGCGGCGCGGAGGATATGGCCGTAGAAGTGCGCATCAACGATATTGCCGCGCAGGCCCAGGCCCAGGCCCAGAACTGAGCGCGCGAAGGGGTGCTGAAAGACGGATGACCTATTGTCTTGGCATGCTGCTCGACGCCGGGCTGATCCTGATCGCCGACACGCGCACCAATGCGGGGGTCGACGACATCTCCTCCTTCCGCAAGCTGCATTGCCTGGTCGATGCGCCCGACCGCTGCATTTTCGCCGCCTCGGCCGGCAATCTTTCGACCACCCAGACGGTGATCAGCCTGCTGCGCGAAGGGTTGCCGAGCGACGACGATGCCGGGATGCTGCGCACGATCAACGAGCCGACCAGCATGTTCCGCGCTGCCCAGCTCGTCGGGGAGGCGGTCCAGCTCGCCAACGAGACGGTCGGCAAGGCGCTCGCCTCGATCAAGATCAGCGGCGCCTCCTCGATCCTGCTCGGCGGGCGGATCGGCGACAATCCGCCGGCGCTCTACCTCATCTATTCGGCGGGCAATTTCATCGAGTGCAAGCCGGACGTGCCGTTCATGCAGATCGGCGAGACCAAATATGGCCGGCCGATCCTGGACCGGACGATCAAGCCCGCGACCAGCCTGGGCGAGGCGATGAAGATCGCTTTCCTGTCCTTCGATTCCTCGATCCGCTCCAACCTCGCCGTGGCGCGGCCGCTCGACCTGATCGTGATGCCGACCGCGCCTGGGGCGAAGGTGCTGACCCGCCGGATCGGCCAGGATGACGCCTATTTCGACGATCTGTCGGCGCGCTGGGGCGATCTGCTCCACGACGCCACCGCGGCCATCCCCGATCCGCCCTTCATGCGGGAGCTGACGGGCTAGGCGGAGACCGACGCCCCTGCCAGCACGGCTTCGGCCGCCAGCCGGCCGGTCTGGACGGCGCCGTTCATGTATCCGGGCCAGGCATCGGACAGCCATTCGCCGGCGAGATGGACCGGGCCGAAGCCGCTGGCGCGAACCTCGCCGTCCTCCTCGACGCTCATCAGTTCGCCGAAGCGGGTGATCTGGCCGGGGCGGTAATTGACATAGGCGCCCCTGGTCAGCGGATCGTCGCACCAGCGGGTGCGGCGGACGATGCCGTTGGGCGCGGCGAGGCCGGGCAGGACGCGGCGCGCGGCGGCGTGGCAGGAAGCGGCGAGCGCGGCGCTTTCGGACGCGGCGGCGGCATCGACCTGATCGCCGCCGAGGAAATAGCAGAGCGCCCCCGGCCCGCTCTCGGCCGGCGAGAGCGAGACCGCGTCCCAGCCGGCGGCGAAGGGCTGGCCGGCCCAGAGCGCGCCGCCGAAGCCGATCGTGCGGCGCCAGCTCGTGTCGGAATAGCCGACCACCAGCTTCTCGTTGCGCCCCAGCCGCACCTCGTCGATCAGCGCGCGCCAGAGTGGCGGCACCTCGCCTTCGATCCTGACCTCGCGGATCAGCGGGGCGGGCAGCGCGAGGATGACGCGATCGGCGGCGACCTCCTCGCCATCGGCGAAGGCGAGACGCACGCCGGGGCCTGAGACGTCGAGCGACGCCAGCCTTTTGTTGAGCCGGATCGCCGCTTCGTGCTGGCGGCCCAGCGCGCGGGCGATCTGGTCGGTGCCGCCGGAGACCAGATAGCGCTCGTCGGACAGGCCGATGCGGGTCAGCCGCGCGCCATCGACCGTCGGCAGATTGAAGATCAGCTCCAGCGCCGAGGCCTCGTGCGGCTCGGCGCCATATTCGGTGCGGATGCCGGCCTCCAGTGCATCGCGCGCGTCACCGGCGGCGAGGCCGTGGCGGTCGAGATAGTCGGCGACGGAAAGCGCGTCGATCTCGCGCGCCACGCTTTCGTAATCCTCGTCCAGCCGATCCGAATCCGCCGTGATTTGCGCCGCGATGCCGCGCAGCGCCCGGGCGAGGCGCGCTTCGGGAACGGCGCGCCCGTCGCGGCCGATCTGCACCTCGTGATAGGCGCCGAACGCCTTGCGATCGACCAGCCTGAGGCCGAAGCGGCGGATCAGGCGGATCATGTCCGCATGATCGCTGTTCACGAGCTGGCCGCCCTCGTCGAACGCGAAGCCTTCGCCGAACACGCCGGCGACGCTGCGGGTGCGCCCGCCGACCGCGCCGCGCGCTTCGTAGAGCGTCGCGGCGACGCCCCGCGATGCCAGGGTGTCAAGCGCGCTCAGCCCGGCGAGCCCGCCGCCGACCACGACGATGCGCGGCGGCGCCTGCGCGAAGGCCGGCATGCGCGGCAACAGCAGCGCGCCCGCGCCGCCCCCGAGCGCGGCGAGCACGCGCCGCCGGGTGATGCCGTCGCCGCCGGGCCGGGCCGGCGCTTCGCGATCGTCGCGAAGATTGAGCGTCCGCGCCTGCTCCAGCACCCGCCAGACATAGGAACCCCGCATGCCTCGCCCCCCGATCGTGGAGCACAGAGGCTAATTCAAAAGCGTCGGGCTGACGAGCCTAGAAGGCCAGTTCGCGCTGCTCGGGATCGAAGCGGCGCCAGCCGCCGGGACCGAGCTTCTCGAGCGGGCGGAAGCGCGATTTGTAGGCCATGCGCTTCGATTCCTCGACCCAGTAGCCGAGATAGACATAGGGCAGGTTCGCCCGCCCCGCCCGGACGATATGATCGAGGATGATATAGGTGCCGAGACCGGACCGCCGGTCGCTGTCCGGCTCGAAGAAGCTGTAGATCATGCTGAGGCCGTCGGCCTGCTGGTCGGTCAGGCAGGCGCCGACCAGACGGCCGGGGCGCCCGTTCTCCGAAGGCTCGCGATATTCGACGATATAGGTGCGGACCGGGCTCTGCTCGACCATGTCGGCGAAGTCGTGCTCGTCCATGTCGACCATGCCGCCTTCGGGATGGCGCTGGCGCAGATAGCGGCGGAGCAGGTCATATTGCTCCTCCGTCGCCCACGCCTTGCAGGCGGTGACCTCCAGATCGGCGTTGCGCTTCAATGTCTTGCGCTGGGTCGCGCTCGGCCGGAACTCGCCGGCGATGACACGGACCGAGACGCAGGCGGTGCAGCCCAGGCAGGACGGGCGATAGGCGACGTTCTGGCTGCGGCGAAAGCCGATCCGGCCGAGCGCGTCATTGAGATCGCCGGCATGGGGGCCGGTCAGCTCGGTGAAGACCTTCCGCTCCGTCCGGCCTGTCACATAGGGACAGGGCGACGGCGTCGTCACGAAGAAACGCGGAAAGCGGAAGGGTGCGCTCAATTCGACTCCGGCGGCTCGGCGGTTGCTGCGGTCTTTATGAGCCCTGGCCAGGGGCTTGGAAAGGGCGGGCAGACGGGCCGCGCAGGACGTATCAAGGCGGGACGGACGCTAATCGATTGCTACCGTCTGGGCCTTGTAGCCTTCCTCGGCGAGCGTCGCGATCAGCCTTTCGATCTGGGCCGCGTCGCGGGCTTCGCAAGCAACCTCGATCGCCGCGTCCTTGGCCGGCAGCGAGGTGAAGACGCGCTGGTGATTGATCTCGACGATGTTGACCTGGCAGGCCGAGAAGATCTTCATCACCGCGACCAGCGCGCCCGGCCGGTCCTGCAGATGGATGCGCAAGCGCGTCAGCCGGCCGGAGCGGACGAGATCGCGCAGCAGCACATTGGCGAGCAGGTGCGTGTCGATATTGCCGCCGCTGAGGACCAGGCCGACACGGCGGCCGGCGAAGCGTTCGGGATGGGCCAGCAAGGCGGCGAGCCCGGTGGCGCCCGCCCCTTCCGTCACGGTCCTGGCGGCACGCACGAGCAGGCTGATCGCATGTTCGATCTCGCGCTCGCCGACCAGCAGGATGTCGTCGACGACCTCGGCGATGATCCGCGCCGTTTCCTCGCCCGGCGCCTTCACCGCGATGCCCTCGGCGATCGTGTCGCCGCCGCATGTCGCTTCCTTGCCGGCGATCCGGGCATACATGCTGGGATAGAGCTCGGCCTGCGCGCCGATCACCGCGATGCCGGGCTTCAGCGCCTTGGCCGCCGTCGCGATGCCGGCGATCAGGCCGCCGCCGCCGATCGGGACGATCAGCGTATCGAGATCGGGTGCGTCGGCGAGCAATTCCAGCGCCACCGTTCCCTGCCCCGCCATCACCGCCGGATCGTCGAACGGATGGACGAAGGTGAGGCCGCGCGCCTCGGCGAGGCGCAGTGCCTCGGCATAGGCCTCGTCGAACAATTCGCCGTGCAGCACGACCTCGGCGCCATGCGCCTCGGTCTGGCTGATCTTCACCGTCGGCGTCGTTTTCGGCATCACGATCACGGCGGGCACGCCGAGCCGCCGGGCGTGCCAGGCCACCGCCTGGGCATGGTTGCCGGCCGAGGCGGCGATCACGCCCCGCGCCCGCATCTCGGGATCGAGCAGCAGCAATTTGTTGAGCGCGCCGCGCTCCTTGTAGGCGCCGGTATGCTGGAGATTCTCGAATTTGAGGAAGACGTCCGCGCCGGTGCGCTCGGACAGGACCGCGCTGCGCATGGTGGGCGTGCGCATGACGGCGCCTGCGATCCGCGCGGCGGCCGCCTCGATATCCGGAAAAGTGATGATCGCGTTCGTCGCGCGCGCCGGGCTCGCCATGGCGGGAGGTCTAGACCATCTGGCGCGGACGGCAAACAGGCCTTATCGCCACCGGCATGGCACGGATCGCTTTTCTCGGGCTCGGCGTGATGGGCGCGCCGATGGCCCGGCATCTCGCGGGGGCGGGGCACGAGCTCATCGTCTACAATCGCAGCCCCGATAAAGCGCGCGCCTGGGTCGCGGCGCAGGGCGGCGCGGCGGCGGCCAGCGCGGCCGAGGCGGCGGCGGGCGCCGACGCGGTGATCGCCTGCGTCGGCGCGGACCCGGACCTGTCGCAGGTGACGCTCGGCCCCGACGGCGCGTTCGGCGCGATGACGCAAGGCGCGGTCTTCATCGATCATACCACCGTCTCGGCGCGGATCGCGCGGCGGCTGGCGGAGGACGGCACGGCACGCGGATTGCTGGTCGTCGATGCGCCGGTCTCGGGCGGGCAGGCCGGGGCGGAGAGCGGCAAGCTCTCCATCATGTGCGGCGGGACCGAAGCGGCGCTGGCCGCGGCGACGCCGCTGATGCAGGCCTATGCGGCGCGGGTCGTCCATGTCGGGGCGGCCGGCGCGGGCCAGCTCACCAAGATGGTCAACCAGATCTGCATCGCCGGCGTGGTCCAGGGTCTGTCCGAGGCGATCCATTTCGCCCATCGCGCCGGGCTCGATGCCGACAAGGTGTTCGAGGCGGTGTCGGGCGGCGCGGCGCAGAGCTGGCAGATGAACAATCGCTGGTCGACGATGGACCGGGGCGAATTCGATTTCGGCTTCGCGGTGGACTGGATGCGCAAGGATCTCGGCCTGACGCTGGAGGAGGCGCGGACCAACGGCGCCCGCCTGCCGCTCACCGCTTTGGTCGATCAATTCTATGCCGACGTGCAGGCCCTGGGCGGCGCGCGGCAGGACACCTCTTCCCTCATCCGGAGGCTCGAACCTTGAAGCGTTTCCTTCTGCTCCTCGCGGCCCTGCTCGCCGCCGCGCCCGCGCTCGCGGATTCGCTGGTGGACAATATCAACGGCTACACGATGCGCGCGGACGGGCGGCTGCACCGCTTCACCGGCATGGTGATCGACGACGAAGGGCGGGTGAAGCAGCTCCTCCAGCGCGGCGACCGCCGGCCGGAGCGGCCCCGCTATCTGCTCGACGGGCAGGGGCGCACGATCATTCCCGGCCTGATCGACGCGCACGGCCATGTCATGGGTCTCGGGCTCGGCGCGCTCAGCCTGGACCTTTCCGACACCAATTCGCTGGAGGAGGCGCAGCGGCGTATCGCCGAATATGCCGCCGCCAACCCCTCCCCGCGCTGGATCGTCGGGCGCGGCTGGAACCAGGAACGCTGGGGCCTCGGCCGCTTCCCGACCGCCGCCGATCTCGACTCTGTGGTGCCGGACCGGCCGGTCTGGCTGGTCCGGGTGGACGGTCATGCCGGATGGGCCAACACCGCCGCGATGCGCGAGGCGGAGATCGACGCCCGGACGCAGGCGCCGGCCGGCGGGCGGATCGAGCGGACCGGGCGCAATCCGAGCGGCGTCTTCGTCGATGCCGCCATGCCGCTCATCGGCCGCATCGTGCCGCCGCCGCTGCCGGTCCATCAGGACCGCGCTTTGGCCCGCGCGCAGGAGATCATGCTCGCCAACGGCCTCACCGCCGTCGCCGACATGGGCACCGACGCGGAGGGCTGGAACGTGATGCGCCGCGCCGGCGATGCCGGGCGATTGAACGTGCGCGTCATTTCCTACGCCTCCAGCGTCGAGGACATGATCGCCATCGCCGGCACGCGGCCGACGCCCTGGCTATATGACGGGCGGCTCAGGATGGTCGGCGTGAAGCTCTATCTGGACGGCGCGCTCGGCTCGCGCGGGGCCTGGCTCAAGGCGGACTATCGCGACGCCGCCGGCCAGCGCGGGCTGCCGCTGATGGGCGACACGATGCTCAAGAATCTGATGAGTCGCGCGGCGATGGACAATTTCCAGCTCGCCGTCCACGCGATCGGCGACGCGGCCAATGCCGAGCTGCTCGGCGCGATCGAGGAGCTGGCCGCCACCTATACCGGCGACCGGCGGTGGCGGATCGAGCATGCCCAGATCGTCGATCCGGCCGACCTGTCCCGCTTCGCCCGCCACGGCATCATCGCCTCGATGCAGCCGGTCCACGAAACCTCCGACTGGCGGATGGCCGAGGCCCGGATGGGCATGGAGCGGCTGGGCGGCGCCTATGCCTGGCGCTCGATGCTGGCCAACGATGTGCCGCTCGCCTTCGGCTCCGACTTCCCGGTCGAGGATCCCAATCCGTTCCATGGCCTCGCCGCCGCAATGAGCCGCGAGGACGCGCAGGGCCAGCCGCCGGGCGGATGGATGCCGGAACAGCGGCTGAGCATGGAACAGGCGTTCGACGCCTTCACCCGGGGCGCGGCCTTCGCCTCCTTCGCCGAGGACCGGATCGGCACGCTGGAGCCGGGGCGGATGGCCGATTTCGTGATCCTCGACCGCGACATCTTCACCGCCGGAAGCCCGACCGCGATCCGCGAGACGCAGGTGCTGGAAACCTGGCTGGGCGGCCGGCAGGTCTGGGGCCGCGCCGTCTCCGCCGCGCGGCAATCGGATAACGAGCGGCGTTAGGGAGACGCGACGCGCGGCGGCGGGCTCGGCCTTTGCCAGCCCGACATCCGGGCCGCCGGCATGTGCAGCCCTTGGAATGTAGGATTTGTCCTGTCAGGATCGCCGCGATTCGGAGCGCGCTTGATCTACGGCCCCTTGCCTCGACCCTCTTGTTCTTTCCACCATGAATATTCTTGCGGAAGGGGGGATGCTCCCCGACATAGCGTCAGGTTCGTCAACTTCCGCGCCGCGCAACCCGCTGGCCGCTGGCCGCCTATCGCCTCCGCTCAGCTTCCCAACGCGGTGAGCCGGCCGACCGTCAGGATCTGCGGCAATATCTCCGCTTCGCGCCCCGGCGCGTAATAGAGATAGAGCGGCACGCCGGAGCGGCCGTGGCGCTCCAGGAAGCGGGTGATGTCGGCATCGCCGCGCGTCCAATCGCCGGTCAGCACCGCGATGCCCTTGGCGCGGAAGGCGGCGGCGGTCTCGTCCTGATGCAAGGCGGCGCGCTCGTTGACCTTGCAGGTGAGGCACCAGTCGGCGGTGAAATTGACGAAGACCGGCGTGCCGGCGGCGCGCAGTTCGGCCAAGCGCGCTTCGCTGAACGGCTCCGAGGCGAGTGCGTCCGGACCGGCGGGTGCGACCTCGGCGGTCCGGATGAAGGGCATGGGCGCGAGCACCGCGGCGGCGACCAGCGCGAGCGCGAGCCAGATGCGCCCGCTTTCCTGCCGCCGCCCGAGCCACCACAGGCCGAGTCCGAGCAGGATCGCCGCGCCGAGGCCGAGCGTCATGCCGTCCACCCCCGCCTGACGCCCCAGCACCCAGAAAAGGCCGAGCGCGGTCGCGAACATCGGGATGGAGAGGATGCGCTGGAAGCGCGCCATCCACGCGCCGGGCTTGGGCAGGCGGCGGCGCAGGGCCGGCACGAAGCCGAGCAGCAGGAAGGGCAAAGCCAGACCGAGGCCGAGCCCGGCGAAGACGGCGAGCGCCGCCCAGGCCGGCAGCACCAGCGCCGCGCCGAGCGCCAGGCCGAGGAACGGCCCGACGCAGGGCGTCGCGACGAAGGCGGCGAGCGCACCGGTGAAGAAGGCGCCGCGCGCGCCGCCGGACTGGGCCAATTTGTCGCCGCCCGCCAGCGCGGGCAGGTGGAACAGCCCGGCGAGATTGAGCGCGATCGCGGTGACAAGCAGCATCAGGAAAAGGATGACGCGCGGCTCCTGCAACTGGAACGCCCAGCCCGCCGCCACGCCGGCCGCGCGCAGGGCGAGCAGCGCGGCGCCGAGCGCGAGGCAGACGGCGATCACGCCCGCCGCATAGGCCAGGGCCTCGCTCCGCGCCGCGCCTTCGTCCGCTCCGGCGCGGGCCAGGCTCAGCGCCTTCAGGCTGAGGATCGGGAAGACACAGGGCATCACGTTGAGGATGAGGCCGCCGGCCAGCGCACCGAGCAGGGCGAGCAGGATCGAAGCGCCGCCGCCCGCCATGTCGCCACCGGCAGGCGCGCTGTCGCCGCTGGTGGTCGCTATGACATTGCCCCTGGCCGGCACTTCGCCCGGCATGGCGGTCAGCTCCAGCCCCGCGCCGTCGCCGATCGCCAGCACGCCTTCGAGCGCTTCGAGCGATGCGGCCGCCCGTCCGCCCGCCGTCTCGACGATCAGATAATCGCCCGCGCGCGAGACGGTCTGCGCGGCGGCATGGTTCAGCGCCTCGACCGTGGCCGGGAAGAAATAGGGATCGGCGATCGGCGCGGCGGCGGGGTAGGGGACTGCGATGCGCACCCGATCGCCGGACACCGCGAAGCGCGCCGGCTGGCCGAGCGGGCGCGGCAAGGCGCGGCGAAAGCCTTCGAAGGCCGCGTCGCGCGCGCCGGGCTGCATGGTGTGGAGCTCGATCGAGACGTTCGCCGTCTCCGGCACGCACAATTCCGCCGTGCAGACCAGATAATCGAGCCGGGCATCGACGGGCACAGTGACGCCGGGCTCGGCCGTCTCCGGCACCCGCAGCGTCGCCAGCAGCGCATAATCGCCCTCGAACACATAGTTCATCAGTCCGAGCAGGGTCTTGCGCGCCGGCACCGGATATTGGAGCGGCCCGGCCTGCCAGCCCGGCGGCAGGCCCCATTGCACAATCGGCTCGGCGCCCGCATCGCCGGGATTGCGCCAATAGCCGTGCCAGCCGGCGGCAGGGCGCATGACGAAGGCGATCGTGACGCTTTCGCCCGGCCGCACGCTCTGCGTCTCCGCCGCCAGCATCACGTTCATCCGCGTCTGCGCGCCGGCCGGAACGGCGAGGCCAAGCAGGATCAGCGCGAAGAGGAAGATGGCGCGGAGGCGATTCATGGCAGCGGCTATAGCCCGCCGCTTCCGGAAACGGGAAGAGCGCGGCCTTGGGCCTGTTTCAGCAAAGCTGAAACAGGGGCGGCACCGGCCCGCACCCCCACCCGGCCTCCCAACGACAGCTTATGCTATGGGAGGCCGGGTGGGGGTGCGGGCCGGTGCCGATTCAGCGGAGCTGAAAACGACCCTAGCGCCGCTCGAGCCGGGCGATTTGGGGATCGAGCCGGTTGTTCTCGATCGCGATGCGCTCGCCGCTGCCGTCGACGACGAAGGTGGTGCGGCGCGCGCCCGGCGCGAGGCTGGCCTGGTTGCCGGTGATGGTGAGGCCGGCCGAGCTGTGCTCGTCGCCTTCCGGGGCGACCATGATGAGGGCGCTGTAATTCTCCTTGTTCGCGCCCTGCACGAAGACATTGCCGGCGATCCGGCCGGTCGCGCCGTTGGAAAGGTCGATCAGGTAATTGGTCGCCTGCCCCGCACTGTCGTCGAAGGAGGATTCGGTGACGTCGATCCGCCGGCCCCGGCTCTTGAGATAATGGCCGCCCGTGCCGCGCTCGAAGCGGGAACGCACGACGGTCAGCGCGCCGGTGCCGCTGTTGTAGATGCCGTGCGAGCAGCCGGCATCTTCCGGGCAAAGACCGAGCCGCGAGAAGGTCGACTGCTCGATCCGGATCGGCGCGTCGTGATCCATCGCGACCAGGATGCCGTTCTCGCCCTCGCGGAACAACGTCTCGCGCACCACCAGCTCGCCGGACTGGAGCCGGATGCCCGCGCCATTGAGGTCCGGCACACGGATATTCTGGAAGACGAGGCCTTCCACGCGGGCGGCGCGGCCGTCGAGGACGAGCGCCGCTTTCCCCTCGCATGCGACGCCGTCGAAGATCGCAGTGCCGGGCTCGCGCGCGACATAGGCGATGCTGCCCGCCTCCTGCACCGCGCACTGGCGGTAGCGGCCCGGCGCGATCAGGATCGTGCCCTCGCCATTGCCGATCGCGGCGACCGCATCGGCGAGTCGCGCATAGCCGCGCCCCGTCTCCGCCACGGTGAACGGCGCGTCCGCCGTCTGCGCCGACGTGGGCATGGCCACGATCAGGCAGGCGACCGCGAGCGCGATGAGGAAACGCCGATCCATGGCGCGGGAAGTGACGGCTCGCACCCCCCGCTGTCGAGGCCGGAACGCGGTTAACAAAATCCTGCCCCGGATCGGGACGAAAACCGGCGCGACATTCCACCTCATTCCCGGCGGAGCCGGAACCTCATTCCTTTCCTTCGCGTCTTCGCGCCTTCGCGTGAACCAAGCAGCTTTTTCACGCGAAGGCGCGAAGACGCGAAGAAGAATGACTGGCCGGCTTCGCCGGGAGCGAGGAGATCAGTCCAGGTTCGGCCGCAGCCAGCGTGTGGCCTGCTCGACGTCGACGCCGCGGCGAACGGCATAGTCTTCGAGCTGGTCGGGGCCGATGCGGGCGACGCCGAAATACTGGCTGTCGCGGTGTCCGAAATAGAAGCCGGACACGGCCGAAGCCGGCAGCATCGCGTAGGAATCGGTGAGGCGGACCCCGGCCGGGCCTTCATTCGCGCCCTGCCCGGACAGCATCGCGAACAGGACCGGCTTCAGGCTGTGATCGGGACAGGCCGGATAGCCGGGCGCAGGGCGGATGCCGGCATAGGTTTCGCGAATGAGATCGGCATTGGTGAAATGCTCGTCCGGTGCATAGCCCCAGATCGAATCGCGGACATGGGCGTGCAATGTCTCGGCGAAGCTCTCCGCCAGCCGGTCGGCCAGCGCCTTCAGCAGGATGTCCGAATAGACGTCGCTCTGTTCCTTGAAGCGGGCGAGATGCCGGTCGATGCCGTGGATGCCGACCGCGAAGCCGCCGATCCAGTCGTCGCCCGCCGGATCGATGAAGTCGGCCAGGCACATATTCGCCCGCCCCTCGCGCTTCTTCACCTGCTGGCGCAGGAAGGCGAGTCGCGTCTCGTCGTTTCCGGCCAGCACATGGACATCGTCGCCCTCGCGGCGGCAACGCCACAGGCCGACGCTGGCGCGCGCCGTCAGCCAATGCTCGGCGATGATCCGGTCGAGCATCGCCTGGGCGTCGTTGAACAGCGACCGCGCGCTTTCGCCCACCACCTCGTCGTCGAGGATCGCGGGATAGGTGCCGGCCAGCTCCCAGGCGCGGAAGAAGGGCGTCCAGTCGATGCTGTCGCGCAGCTCGCGCAGCGGCCAGTCGTTGAAATGGTGGACGCCGGGACGCGCCGGCGGCGGTGCCTTGCCGGCCGGATCGTAAGCGAAACCGTTGGCGCGCGCCTCGGCGAGCGTCGCCAGCGCGCTCTGCCCCTTATTGGAGCGCGCGATGCGGATGGCCTCATAATCCTCGGCGGTCTTGTCGACCAGCGGCGCCTTCTGCGTGTCGGAGACGAGGCTGGAAGCGACGCCGACGGCGCGGCTGGCATCGAGAACGTGGAGCACGGGACCGTCATAGGCGGGATCGATCCGGAGCGCGGTGTGGACGCGGCTGGTGGTCGCGCCGCCGATCAGCAGCGGCATCGTCATCTTCTCGCGCTGCATCTCCTCGGCCACCGTCACCATCTCATCGAGCGACGGGGTGATCAGGCCGCTGAGGCCGATCATGTCCGCCTCGTTCTCGTTGGCGGCTTTCAGGATGTCCTGCCAGGGCACCATCACGCCCAGATCGACGATCTCGAAACCGTTGCACTGGAGCACGACGCCGACGATGTTCTTGCCGATATCGTGGACGTCGCCCTTGACCGTGGCCATCACGACCAGGCCCTTGCCCTTGGCGTTCTCGTCCTTCTCCGCCTCGATGAAGGGCAGCAGATAAGCAACCGCCTTCTTCATCACGCGCGCCGATTTCACCACCTGCGGCAGGAACATCTTGCCGGACCCGAACAGGTCGCCGACGACGTTCATGCCGTCCATCAGCGGGCCTTCGATCACCTCGATCGGGCGAGCGGCAGACTGGCGCGCCTCCTCCGTGTCCTCGACCACATAAGCGTCGATGCCCTTGACCAGGGCATGTTCCAGCCGCCTGGCGACCGGCCAGCCGCGCCATTCCGCCTCGGCCTTCTCGCGGACGGGATCGCTGCCCAGATATTTTTCGGCGATCGTCACGAGCCGTTCGGTGGCGTCCTCACGGCGGTTGAGGACGACATCCTCGCACGCCTCGCGCAGCACCGGATCGATCGTGTCGTAGACGTCGAGCTGGCCGGCATTGACGATCGCCATGTCCAGCCCGGCCGGGACGGCATGATAGAGGAAGACCGAGTGCATCGCCCGGCGCACCGGTTCGTTCCCCCGGAACGAGAAGCTGAGGTTGGACAGGCCGCCGGAGATATGGGCGTGCGGGCAGCGCTGGCGGATGATCTTGCACGCCTCGATGAAATCGACCGCATAGGTGCGGTGCTCCTCGATCCCCGTCGCGACCGCGAAGATGTTGGGATCGAAGATGATGTCCTCGGGCGGGAAGCCGTCGGCGACAAGCAGGTCATAGGCGCGCGAACAGATCTCGATCTTGCGCGCGGCGGTGTCGGCCTGGCCGGTCTCGTCGAAGGCCATGACGACCACCGCCGCGCCATAGCCGCGCACCTTGCGGGCGAGGCGCAGGAATTCCTCCTCGCCCTCCTTCATGCTGATCGAATTGACGATCGGCTTGCCGGACACGCATTTCAGCCCGGCCTCGATCACCGCCCATTTGGACGAATCGACCATCACCGGCACGCGCGCGATGTCCGGCTCGGCCGCGATCAGCTTCAGATAGGTGGTCATGGCCAGCTCGGCATCGAGCAGGCCCTCGTCCATGTTGACGTCGATCACCTGCGCGCCGTTCTCGACCTGCTGGCGCGCGACCTCGACCGCGGCGGCATAATCGCCGGCCATGACGAGCTTCTTGAACCGGGCGGAGCCGGTGACGTTGGTGCGCTCGCCGATATTGACGAAGGTGGCGCGGGGCTGATCGGCCATGATATCAGGCAGCGAGCGTCATCGGCTCGAGGCCGGCAAGCCGGGTCACCACGGGCGGCACGGGCAGCTTGCGCGGCGCGAAGCCCGCCACCGCCTGCGCCATCGCGGCGATGTGCGCCGGCGTCGAGCCGCAGCAGCCGCCGATAATGTTGACCCAGCCGGCCTCCGCCCATTCCCTGAGCAACGCCGCCGTCTGCTCCGGCAGCTCGTCATATTCGCCCAGCTCGTTGGGCAGGCCGGCATTGGGATAGGCCATGATCAGCGTGTCGGCGATGCCGGACAGCGCCTGGACGTGCGGCCGCAATTGCTGCGCGCCGAACGAGCAGTTGAGGCCGATCGTCACCGCGTCGGCATGGCGCACCGCGTGCCAGAAGGCCTCGACCGTGTGGCCGGAGAGGTTACGCCCGCTGAGGTCGGTGAGCGTCATCGAGATCATCAGCGGCACGTCGCGGCCGAGCGCCGCGCCCGCCTCGCGCGCCGCCATGATGCCGGCCTTGGCATTGAGCGTGTCGAAGATCGTCTCGATCAGGATGAAGTCCGCCCCGCCCGCGATCAGCGCATCGGCCTGCTGGCGGTAGACGGCCTTCAATCCGTCGAAATCGATCTCGCGGAAGCCCGGATCGTTGACGTCGGGCGAAAGCGACAGTGTCTTGTTGGTCGGGCCGATCGCGCCGGCGACGAAGCGGGGGCGGCCGTCCTGCGCCTCGAAATCATCGGCGGCGGCGCGGGCGATCCGGGCGGAGGCGATGTTGATGTCCGCGACCAGATGCTCGGCGGCATAATCGGCCTGGCTGATCGCGTTGGCGCTGAACGTGTTGGTCGAGACGATGTCGGAGCCGGCGGCCAGATAGGCGCGGGTGATCTCCTCGACGATGTCGGGGCGGGTCAGCGCCAGGATATCGTTATTGCCCTTCTGGTCGCGCGCCAGAACGAGCTTGCCGCGATAGTCGGCCTCGCCGAGCTTGCGGTTCTGGATTTCGGTGCCGAACGCGCCGTCGGTGAGCAGGATGCGCCCGGCGGCGGCGGCCTTCAGCCGTTCCCGCGCGCTCATGCCGCTCTCTCCTCGCGCGCCGGCCCGGGCCTGAGGCCGAGCAGATGGCAGATCGCGTAGGTCAGTTCGGCGCGATTCAATGTGTAAAAATGGAAGTTGCGCACCCCGCCCGCGTAAAGCTGCGCGCACAATTCCGCCGCGACGGTGGCGGCGACGAGCTTGCGGGCATCGGGCAGATCGTCCAGCCCTTCGAACAGCCGGTCCATCCAAAGCGGGATCGCGGCGCCGCACATGCCGGCGAACTTGCGGGTCTGGGCGACGTTGGAGACGGGCAGGATGCCGGGCACGATCTCCGCGTCGATCCCCGCCGCCGCCGCCTCGTCGCGGAAGCGCAGGAAGCATTCGGGCGAGAAGAAGAATTGCGTGATCGCCCGGTCGGCGCCGGCGTCGATCTTGCGCTTCAGATTGTCGAGATCGGCGGCGCGGGTCGGCGAATCCGGATGGCATTCCGGATAGGCGGCGATCGAGATGTCGAACGGCGCGATCCGCTTCAGGCCCGCGACCAGCTCGGCCGCATTGGCATAGCCGTCGGCGGGCGAGACGAAGGCCGCCCCGGGCTCCGGCGGATCGCCGCGCAGGGCGACGATGTGGCGCACCCCGGCCTCCCAATAAGCACGAGCCACCTCGTCGATCTCCTCGCGCGTCGCATCCACGCAGGTGAGATGCGCGGCGGGGGTCAGCGCCGTCTCGCGCACGATCCGCGCGACGGTGGCGTGGGTGCGCTCGCGCGTCGAGCCGCCGGCGCCGTAGGTGACGGAGACGAAGCGCGGGCCAAGCGGGGCGAGCGTCTGGATCGAGTCCCAGAGCGTCGCCTCCATCTTCTCGGTCTTCGGCGGGAAGAATTCGAAGCTGACCGCGATGTCGCCGGCCGCGTCGGCGAAGAGCGGCCGGCCGATCCGCTCCAGCGCGGGCGCGGCGGGGCTCATGCCACCACCTTCAGCCGCGCGTCGGTGCGCCGGGCGAGCCAGATCGTGACGGTGAGCTCGCCACCCTCTAGATGCTCGACTACTTCGCCTTCGAGGCCCGCATCGGCGAGGTAGCGCAGCATCGCCTCGTCGGCGAAACCCAGGCGAAGATGAGCGGCACGGGCGCGCAGCTCCTCGCGCTCATGCGCAGCGAAATCGGCGATCAGCAGCCGCCCGCCGGGTGCGAGCAGCCGCGCCGCCTCGGCCACCGCGGCGGTCGGGTTCTGCGCATAATGGAGCACCTGGTGGATGATGACGGTGTCCGCCGATCCCGACGGCAGCGGCAGGGCATACATATCGCCCTGCCGAAGTTCGGCCGAATCGAGACCCGCCTCCGCCAGCTTGACCCGGGCGAGGCGCAGCATTTCGGGCGAGCGATCGATACCGAGCGCGCCGTCGGAGGCCGGGCCGAACAATTCGATCATCCGTCCCGTGCCGGTGCCGATATCGACCAGCCGGCCGAGCGGCGCGCCGCCCAGCGCCCGGCCGATCGCCGCCTCGACCTCGCTTTCGGCGACATGGAGCGAGCGCAGCGCGTCCCATTGCTCGGCATGGCCGGCGAAATAGCGCTCCGCCGCCGTCGCGCGATCGGCGCGCACCGCCTTCAGCCGGGCGGCGTCGGCCACCGTCCAGGCATTTTCGCCGTCCAGCCCGGTCCAGCAGTCGATGAGGTGGAACAGAGGCTCGACCCGTTCGCGCGCACCGAGGCTGACGAACACCCAGCTGCCCTCCTTGCGCCGTTCGGCGAGGCCGGCATCGATCAAAATCTTTACATGGCGCGAGACCCGCGGCTGGCTCTGCCCCAGCACCTGCGCGATCTCACCGACGGAGAGCTCCATCGCCCGCAGCAGGGCAAGGATACGCAGCCGGGTCGGATCGGCGAGTGAAGCGAAGATCTTGGGCGCGTCGGCCATGATTTTCGGATATAAAGATATCTTTATATCATGGTCAACCCATATGACCCGACAATGTCCCGCGACAATTTCCGAAAAGCGGGCAACCAGCTTCCCAACCGCAAAGGTAGAGAAACGCTAGACTCTCGCCGTAACATAACTTACAAACGCCGTTCGCTGGAGGGCCGGAGGGGGGCCTTGCGTGCCCGATCGGCGCTCGCCAGCGATTATATTGTTCTCTCCTCGCAACCAATGAAGGAAAGCATCGTGAAGAAGATCGCCTTTGCTCTCGTCGCCGTTTCCGCGCTCGGCCTGGCCGCCTGCGGCGGCACCGAAACCGCCAACACGACCACCGACGCCGAGAACGTGATCGACCAGGCCAACAGCGACCTCGCCAACGCGCAGGACGCCGCCGCCAACCTGCTCGACCAGGCCGCCGACGCGACCGCCAACGTCGCCGACGCCGCCGGCAACGCGGTCGATGCCGCTGCCGAGACCGTCGACGCCGCTGCCACCAACGCGCAGTAAGCGTTTCGCATCTCGATGCGACAGGGCCGCGCGCCATTTCGGCGCGCGGCCCTTTTTCTTTGCCTGCGTATCGGGTTAAGACCCGCCCGGGCGAAAGGAGAGGATCGAGATGACAACGAGAACGGCCCTGGGAACCGCCAGCCTCGCGCTCGCACTGGCACTCGCCGGCTGCGGCGGCGAACGTCAGGGCGCGCTGACCGCCGAGGAAGACCGCCAGCTCAACGAGGCCGCTGCGATGCTGGAGGACAATGTCTTCGACACCTCCGCCGACAGCCTGGTCGCCGAGGAGACCGTGCCGGAGAATGGCGAGGCGGCATCGGAAAGCAACGGGTCCGGCAACGCCCAGTAGGCGCCTGAAGGCAAAGCAAGAGAACGGGCCGGGGAATCGCTTCCCCGGCCCTTTCTCTTTGTCTTGGCAGCGGCGCGAAGTGAATTCGCGCGCCGGCCGGCTTCGTCAGAAGTCCATGCCGCCCATGCCGCCGCCCGGCATCGCCGGCATGGCGGGCTTGTCTTCCGGCAGCTCGGACACGGCGGCTTCCGTCGTGATGAGCAGACCGGCGACCGAGGCCGCGTCCTGGAGCGCGGTGCGGACGACCTTGGTCGGATCGATCACACCGGCGGCGACGAGATTCTCGTAGGTGTCGGTCTGGGCGTTGAACCCCAGATTCTCGTCATTGCCATCGATCAGCTTGCCGGCGACGACCGCGCCGTCGCTGCCCGCATTCTCGGCGATCTGCCGCAGCGGCGACTGCAGCGCCTTGCGGATGATGTCGATGCCGCGGGTCTGATCGTCGTTCGCACCCTTCAGGCCGTCGAGCGCCCTGGTGGCGTAGAGCAGAGCGGTGCCGCCGCCGGGGACGATGCCTTCCTCGACCGCCGCGCGGGTGGCGTGGAGGGCGTCGTCAACGCGGTCCTTGCGCTCCTTCACCTCGACCTCGCTCGCGCCGCCGACCTTGATGACGGCGACGCCGCCGGCCAGCTTCGCCAGGCGCTCCTGGAGCTTCTCCTTGTCGTAATCGGACGTGGTGATCTCGATCTGCTGGCGGATCGATTCGATCCGGCCCTTGATCTGATCGGCCTCGCCCGCGCCATCGACGATGGTGGTGTTGTCCTTGTCGATGGAGACGCGCTTGGCGGTGCCGAGCATGTTCACGGTCACGCTCTCGAGCTTGATGCCGAGATCCTCCGAGATCATCTCGCCGCCGGTCAGGATCGCGATGTCCTGCAGCATCGCCTTGCGGCGGTCGCCGAAGCCCGGCGCCTTGACGGCCGCGACCTTGAGGCCGCCGCGCAGCTTGTTCACCACGAGCGTGGCCAGCGCCTCGCCCTCGATGTCCTCGGCGATGATGAGCAGCGGACGGCCCGACTGGACGACCGCTTCCAGGATCGGAAGCATCGCCTGCAGGTTGCTGAGCTTCTTCTCGTGGATCAGGATGTACGGATCGGAAAGCTCGACCGTCATCTTCTCCGGATTGGTGATGAAGTAGGGCGAGAGATAGCCGCGGTCGAACTGCATGCCCTCGACGACGTCCAGCTCGAACTCGAGGCCCTTGGCCTCCTCGACGGTGATCACGCCTTCCTTGCCGACCTTCTCCATCGCCTCGGCGATCTTCTCGCCGACGACGGTGTCGCCATTGGCGGAGATGATGCCGACCTGGGCGATCTCGCTCGAGCCGGCGACCGGCTTGGAGCGGGACTGGAGATTTTCGACGACCTTGGTGACGGCGAGATCGATGCCGCGCTTCAGGTCCATCGGGTTCATGCCGGCCGCGACCGACTTCATGCCCTCACGGACGATCGACTGGGCGAGCACGGTGGCGGTGGTGGTGCCGTCGCCGGCCAGGTCGTTGGTCTTCGACGCGACCTCGCGCAGCATCTGCGCGCCCATATTCTCGAACTTGTCCTTGAGCTCGATTTCCTTGGCGACGGTGACGCCGTCCTTGGTGATGCGCGGCGCGCCGAAGCTCTTGTCGATGACGACATTACGGCCCTTGGGGCCCAGGGTGACCTTCACCGCGTCGGCGAGGGTGTCGACGCCGCGCAGGATGCGCTCCCGGGCGTCACGCGAAAAGCGTACGTCTTTGGCTGCCATGTGGCTTACCTTTCAAATCTGGAAGTTGACGAAGTTGACGCTACGTGGAGGGGGAGTCCCTCCCCGCTCAGCCGACGATCCCGAGGATGTCGCTTTCCTTCATGATGATGAGGTCTTCGCCGTCGATCTTGACCTCGGTGCCCGACCATTTGCCGAACAGGATCTTGTCGCCGGCCTTGACGTCGAGCGGCGTGATCTTGCCGTCCTCGGCCTTGACGCCGGCGCCGACCGCGACCACCTCGCCCTCCTGGGGCTTTTCCTTGGCGGTGTCGGGGATGATGATGCCGCCGGCCGTCTTCTCCTCGGCCTCCACGCGGCGGACCAGCACGCGATCGTGCAACGGACGAAAAGCCATATATCCAACCCTTTCCTGATCGCGCGGCCGCCCGCATATGGACAGCCGCGCCGAATGATTCGCGTGTTAGCACTCCCGAACGGCGAGTGCCAACGCGCGCTGATTTAGGCGCAGCCGGGACAGGGTCAAGAGCGCAAGCGCGCTTTTCTTCCGGGCGGGACGTATCAGGGGCGGAGCGAGAGCCGCCAGGCGACCGAGATCCGCCAGTCCCCGGCATAGGCTTCGAACGGCCGATCGACCACGCGGGCATATTCGAGCTCCAGCAGCGCCCGGTCGGCCCAGGCGAAGCGGACCCCGCCGCCGGCCGAGGCGAGATCGAAGTCCTGACCGGCGAAGCCGGGCCGTTCGAGCAGCCGGACGGCGGCCAGATCGGCGAAGCCGTAAAGCTCGCTGCCCGCGAGGCGGGGCACGCGCAGCGGTCGCCAGGCCAGCTCGGCGAGACCGGCGAGACCGCGATCGGCGCCGAGCACGGCGGTTTCGAAAGCGCGGCCATATTCGGCGCCACCGACGCCGAACCGCTCGGCCGCAGGCAGCGGATCGTTCGTCCACTGGCCGGCACCGCGCAAGCGCAGGACCGCCCGCCGCCCCAGCGCCTGATCAAGGGCGGCGCGGCCGTTGATCTTGAAGAAGGCCGCATCGCCGATCACCTCGGCCACGTCCGCGCCGAACAGGCCGAGGCCCTGGCTGAGAGTGACGCCGCCGCTCAGTGTACGACGCTCCGCCAGCTCGGAAAAGCCGGCGGCCGCGCGCAGCGCCCGGGTCCGTTCGGTCGCGATCAGCGCGCCGAAGGCGGCGTTCCGGCTGTCCAGCCCATCGAAGGAGAAGCTGAGCGACAGATTGCGCCGATAGGCGCGGATCAGCGGATGGGTGAGGACGAGACCGAAGGAGACCGCTTCGCCGGTGCGGCCGGTAGCGGCCGGGCGCGTTACCAGATAGCCGACCGAGCCGGCGAGCCGCGTCCCTTCCCGCCCGACCGGAGTGGAGTGGCTGGCGCCCAGATAGACATAATCGTCGAAATCGACCGAGGCGGCGGCATTGACCTGCGTCTCGTCGCCCTCGCGGAGCAGGCCGTAGCCGCGCGCCGAAGCCTGGACCTGGCCGTCGCGCACCAGCCGGGTCGTGCGATTGTCGAAGCTGAACGACAGGGTCGGCCGGCGATAATCGAGCGCCAGGATCAGCCGCACGCCGCCCGGCGTGTCGCCCATCTCCAGCCGCGCCCGGGTCGTAAGCCCCGGAATGTCGCGGATCAGCGAGAGATGGCGTTCGAGCACGCGGCGGCTGGTCGGCCGCTCGCGAGTCAGTCGATCGGCATAAGCGGTGACCAGCTCCAGCGCGCGCCCTTCGACCTCGCCGGTCAGCACCACCGCCTCGACATGGCCTTCCGCCACCATCACGAGGATGTCACCCGAAGCCAGGTCCTGTTCCGGAATCGCGATGGTGAAGAGCGCGACAGGCGAGCGCCCATAGGCGCGCGACATCGCGTCGGCGAGCCCCTGGAGCGTGGCACGCGAAGCCGGACGGCCGATGAACGTGCGTGCGGCGCCGGCGACGATGGCGGGCACGTCGCTGCCCTCGAACCGGACCGAGCGGATCGGCGCCGCGTCCGCCGCCTCCCCGGTCGCGATCCGGATCGCGGCGGCCGGCGCCTGGGCGGGCTCTTCCGCCACCGCCGGCGCAACCGGCTGGGCGCGATCCACCCGTTCGCGGTCGATCGGCGTGCTGGTCTGGGCGCCGGCGGCGCCCGCGAAGCCGGCGAGCGCGAGCGCGCCAAGCGAGATTCGGCACATGTGGGGAATCCTTCCTGTTGGCGGCGACGGCGAGGCTCCTCCCCACAAGAAGCCTCGCACACCCCTCAGTCGTTGCCGCCCGGGGGACTGGCCGAACCGCCGAGAACGCCGCCCAAAATGCCGCCCAGCGGGCGACGCGACGGACCGGCGGCGGGTGGCTGCAATGCCCCGGTCACGGACTGGACCAGCCCCTGAACCGGACTGGCCGGCGCGTTTTCGGCGCCGCCCGTGGCACCGGCGACCAGTCCGGCCACCGCATCGGTGACGGCGCCGACGGCATTGCCGACCGGACCATCCGCGCCGACACCGGCGACCGGCGCGGCGAGAGCCAGCACGCGGCCGTCCGAACCGAGCCCGACACTGAGCCCCTCACCCTGATTCTGGGTGCCCGAGAGCGCGCTGACCCCGGCTAGCGGCGACTGCCCCTGCGCGCCCAGCACGCGGGCATTGCCGACCGAGAGATTGACGAGCGCGCCGGGCGCGGCGGTCAGGCCGTCGACCAGATAATCCTGGCCGTTGCCGGTGCGCACCAGCGCCTGGCCTGTATTGGCGATCACTTCGACCACCCGGCCCGCGATCGGCACCGCGCCAGGCAACGCCGCATCGACCCGTTCGGCGAGGATCGCGACCGGGCCGCCGGAGACGCGCCGGACCGTATCGCCCGCCGCGACGAGCACCCCGGACGCGACCGGAACGCTGCCGCCAGGATCGCCGGTATTGGCGAGCAACCCGGTGCCGGCGATGCCGCTGGGGCCGATCAGACCGCCGACCGCCAATGCGCCGAGCGGACCGGCGCCGGGCAAGCCGCCCGGACCTCCCGGCCCGCCGGAGCCCGCGGTACCGCCCGGACCAGCCGGCCCCTGGGCGCCGGGCGGGCCGACGGGGCCCTGCGCGCCCGGCGGGCCCGCCTGGCCGACCGAGGTGAAGCGAGTCGAGCCGTTCGATTCGCAGCCCGTCAGACCCATCAGGAGAACGACCGACGAAAGCGCCGTCATTGCCTTTCCATTTGTCCACGACATGAGCTCTGCTCCTCTCATTCATTGGAAGAAGCCAAACTGTACATGAATTCTACTTGGACGACACAAGTATCTAAGCCGAAATGGATACAACAGATTCAAATAGTTAAGAATAATTAACTATATATTTTAATATTGATTACTTATAGAGAACGCAGCGGACATGGCGCAAACGTCGCGGATTTACACAGCCGCCCAGGTGCGTTAGCCCGGCAGGACGGCTTGGAGGAACGAAATGAGCTTCGCGGGCAAGGTCTGGCGACTGTTGGTCGGGATCAAGGACGGGCTCGTCCTGATCGTCATGCTGGTCTTCTTCGGCGGCCTTTACGCGGCGCTGTCATCCAGCCCCTACCGGGACAGCGCACGCGACGGCGCACTGGTGCTCGACCTCGCCGGCGCGATTGTCGAGCAGCCCTCCGAAGTCAGCCCGCTCGACGCCATCGCCGGATCGATGACGCGCGAATATCGGCTGGCCGAGATCGTCCACGCGCTCGACAGCGCCGCGGGCGACAACCGCATCCGGGCCGTCGCGCTCGATCTCGACCTTTTCACCGGCGGCGGGCAGGCGGCGATCGGCGACATCGGCGACGCGCTCGACCGGGTGCGGCGCGCCGGCAAGCGGGTGGTCGCCTACGGCAATGGCTACACCTATGACAGCTACCAGCTCGCTGCCCATGCCGACGAGATCTGGCTCGATCCGATGGGGGCGGTGTGGATCGCCGGGCCGGGCGGGACCGGGCTCTATTATGCGCGGCTGATGGAGCGGCTCGGCATCACCGCCCACATCTATCGGGCCGGCGCCTACAAATCCGCGGTCGAGCCCTATGCGCGCAACGACATGTCGCCCGAGGCGCGGCGCGCCAATCAGGCGGTCGCGGACGCGCTGTGGGAAAATTGGCAGGAGGATGTCCGCCAGGTCAGGCCCGACGCGCGGGTCGCCGAATGGGTCCGCGATCCGATGCCGTTCCTGCGCAGCGCCGGCAACGATTTCGCCCGGGCGGCGCTCGCCGCCGGGCTGGTCGATCATGTCGGCGACCGCACCGCCTTCGGCCGACGCATGGCCGAGCTGGCCGGCCGCGACGCTTCCGGCCAGCCCGGCGCCTATCGCGCGGTCCGCTACGACGCCTTCCTCGCCGACAATCCGGCGAGCCGGCCGGGCGGACGGATCGGCGTGCTCACCGTCGCCGGAGTCATCACGGACGGGCGCTCCTCTCCCGGCAATGCGGGCGCCGAGACGATCGTCGAGAATCTGGAGCAGGGCATACGGGGGAACCGGCTCTCCGCGCTGGTGGTTCGGGTCGATTCGCCGGGCGGATCGGCGACGGGCTCCGAACGGATCCGCCGCGCCATCCATGCCGTGCGGGCCCGCGGTATTCCGGTCGTCGTCTCGTTCGGATCGGTGGCCGCGAGCGGCGGCTACTGGATCGCCACCGCCGGCGACACCATCCTGGCCGAGCCCGCCACGATCACCGGCTCGATCGGCGTGTTCGGCGTTCTGCCCAGCTTCGAGGAAACCCTGCGCCGGATCGGAGTCGGCACGGACGGCGTGCGGACCACGCCGCTGTCTGGCGAACCCGACATCCTGCGCGGGGTCTCGGACGAAGCCGGCACGATGCTGCAGATGGGCATCGACAGCCTCTACGCCCGTTTCGTCGCGCTTGTCTCGCAAGCCCGCGACCTGCCCGTCGCGCGGGTCCACGAAATCGCGCAGGGCCGTGTCTGGGACGGCGGCACCGCCCGGCAGATCGGGCTGGTCGACAGCTTCGGATCGCTGCCCGAGGCAATCGCCGAGGCGGCGCGGCGGGCGGAAATCGACCCGGACACCGCCCGCCCCGTCTTCCTCGAAAAGGCGCCCGGATTCCTGGCGAGCGTTTTCGCCGGCATGTCCCAGACCCGGGCGCCGGCGAGCGCGCGCGACATCTTCGCTCAGGCCGGCACGCGCCCGGATGCGGTGATGGCGCGCGTGATCGCCGATACCGAGACCTTGCTCGACGGCCCCGTCATGCAGGCCCGCTGCCTGGAATGTCCGGCGAGCGCGCCGCCGCCCGCTCGCCGCGCGCAAGGCGGGATGCTGGCCAGCCTAGTCGCCTGGCTTGTGCGGGGCTGACAGCTCGGGATAGCCGGGCAGCGACCAGCCGCGCCAGATCGCCGCGCCGCGCAGGCCGAAGCCGAGCAGGGCGGCGACCGGCCCGGCCACGCCGCCGGGCAGGCCGGCGAGGCTCAGCCCGACCATCGCGGCGGCGGAGAGCGCGGCGGCAGTGACGTAAAGCTCCGGGCGCATCAGGATCGACGGCTCGCCCGCCAGCACGTCGCGAATGATGCCGCCCAGGCAACCGGTGAGCACGCCCATCGCGAAGGCGGGCAAGGGCGCGATGCCGAACGCCATCGCCTTGGCCGCGCCGAAAGCGGCGAAGGCGGCGAGGCCGATCGCGTCGAACCAGAGCAGGGCCTTGTCGTGCCACAGCCGGCGCGGCAGCGCCCAGACGGCGAGCGCACCGACCAGGCAGATCAGCAAGGTCACATTGTGATGCACCCAGAAGACCGGCGCGCCGATCAGCACGTCGCGCACCGTGCCGCCGCCGACGCCGGTGACGACCGCGAAGAAGGCGAAGGTGACGAGCGTCTGGCGCTTCTCCGCGGCGAGCAGCGCACCCGACACCGCGAACACGGCAATCCCGGCGAGGTTCAGGAGATCGAGCGTCGGCCCGAGCGCGTCTGGGAAGGTGGGCGGCATGGCGAGCGCCTTATCACAGACGGCGATCTTCCTCCCCTCCCTGATTTCAGGGAGGGGAGATTAACTCAGATGTGGATCGGCAGGCCCGTCACCGCCATCGCCGCTTCCTTGACCGCCTCGCTGTGGGTCGGGTGGGCATGGCAGGTGTAGGCGATGTCCTCGGACGTGGCGCCGAACTCCATCGCCTGGGCGGCCTGGGCGATCATCGTGCCGGCGACCGAGGCGATGATGTGGACGCCGAGCACCCGGTCCGATTTCGCGTCCGCGATCACCTTCACGAAGCCGTCCGGCTCCTTGTTGGTCTTGGCGCGGCTGTTCGCCATCATCGGGAACTTGCCGGTCTTGACCTCATGGCCCTTCGCCTTCGCGTCCTCCTCGGTGAGGCCGACGCCGGCGATTTCGGGCATGGTGTAGACGACGCTCGGGATCACGTCGTGATTCACGATGCCGACCTGCCCCGCGATGATCTCGGCCGCGGCGATGCCCTCGTCCTCCGCCTTGTGGGCGAGCATCGGGCCGGGCGTCACGTCGCCGATCGCGTAGATGCCGGCCGTGCCGGTACGGAAATCGTGATCGACCTCGATCTGGCCGTATGTGTTGACCTCGATACCCGCCTTGGCGAGATCGAGCCCGTCCGTATTGGGCTTGCGGCCGATCGAGACGAGCACGGCGTCCGCTTCGATCGTCTCCGCCTTGCCGCCCCCGGCCTTCGCCGGGGCAGGCTCGGCGGGCTCGACGGTGAGCGTGACGGCCTTGCCCTTGGCGCTGGCGCCGGTGACCTTGGTCGAGGTCCTGATCTCGAAGCCCTGCTTCTTGAAGATCTTCGCGGCTTCCTTGCGGACGTCGCCGTCCATGCCGGGGAGGATCTGGTCGAGATATTCGACGACCGTCACCTTCGCGCCCAGCCGCCGCCAGACGCTGCCCAGCTCCAGCCCGATCACGCCGCCGCCGATGACGACGAGATGCTCCGGCACCTTGGCCAACTCCAGCGCGCCGGTGGAATCGACGATCTGCTTCTGATCGACCTCGACGCCCTTGAGCGGCGTCACCGACGAGCCGGTGGCGATGATGAAATTCTTGGCGGTGTAGGAGGTGCCGGCGACGTCGATCGCATTCTTCGACGTGAACTTGGCATGGCCCTTCAGCCATTCGACCTTGTTCTTCTTGAACAGGAAGGCGATGCCCTGGGTGAGGCCCTTGATCGCCTCCAGCCGCGCATCGTGCATGACGCCGAGATCGAGCTCGACCTTGCTGGTCTTCACGCCCCATTTGGCGAGCGTGCCGTGCGCGGCCTCCTCATAAAGCTCGGAGGCGTGGAGCAAGGCCTTGGACGGGATGCAGCCGACATTGAGGCAAGTGCCGCCCAAAGTCTCGCGGCTTTCGACGCAGGCGGTCCTGAGACCAAGCTGCGCCGCCCGGATCGCGGCCACATAGCCGCCCGGCCCCGCGCCGATCACGATCACGTCGAAATTGGTGTCTGCCATTCTCTACCTCGTTCCCCGGCGAAGGCCGGGGTCCAGTCCTGAACAAAAGACGGCGCGGTAGCGCCGCCTGGACCCCGGCCTTCGCCGGGGAACTGACTTTACAAATCGATCAGCAACCGCGTCGGGTCCTCGATCGCTTCCTTCATGCGGACGAGGAAAGTGACCGCCTCGCGGCCGTCGACCAGACGGTGATCGTAGCTGAGCGCGAGATACATCATCGGGCGGATGACGACCTGGCCGTCCTTCGCGATCGGGCGGTCCTCGATGCGGTGCATGCCGAGCACAGCGCTCTGCGGCGGATTGATGATCGGGGTGGAGAGCAAGGAGCCGAACACGCCGCCGTTGGAGATGGTGAAGGTGCCGCCCTGCATCTCCTCCATCTTCAGCGTGCCGTCCTTCGCGCGCTTGCCGAAATCGGCGATCGTCTTTTCGATGTCAGCAAAGCTCATCGACTGGGCGTCGCGGATCACCGGCACGACCAGACCCTGCGGCGCCGAGACGGCGACCGAGACGTCGAGATAGTCGCGATAGACGATCTCGTCGCCCTCGATCGAGGCGTTGACCGACGGCACGTCGCGCGCGGCAAGCGCGGCGGCTTTCACGAAGAAGCCCATGAAGCCCAGGCGGATGCCGTGCTTCTTCTCGAACAGATCCTTGTAGCGCGCGCGCGCCTCGATCACCGCCGACATGTCCACGTCGTTGAACGTGGTCAGCATCGCGGCGGTGTTCTGCGCTTCCTTGAGCCGGCGCGCGATGGTCTGGCGCAGGCGCGTCATGCGGACGCGCTCCTCGCGGCGCTCGCCCGCAACTGCGGCGCGGGGCGCAGGAGCAGCCTCCGCGGCCGGAGCCGACACCTGCGCCGGCGCCTCGGCCTTCTGCGCCTTGGCGGCGGCGAGCACGTCGTCCTTGGTAAGGCGGCCGTCCTTGCCGGTGCCCTTGATCTTGCTGGGATCGAGATGATGCTCCAGCACGATCCGGCGCACGGCGGGCGACAGGGTCAGATTGGTGCCGTCATCCTCGTCGCCGGCCTCCGCCTCGTCCTTGACCTCGATATTCTCTCCCGCGCCGCTCGGATTGACCGGCGAGGAAGCGGGCAGCTCGGCTTTCGCGGGCGCGGCGCCCGCGCCCGCCTCGATCCGCGCGATCACCGCGCCGACCTCGACCGTGTCGCCTTCCTTCACCAGCTGCTCGGCGAGCACGCCGGCGGACGGCGCGTTGACCTCGACCGCGACCTTGTCGGTCTCCAGGCTGGCGATCGGCTCGTCGGCCGCCACCGCGTCGCCCGGCTGCTTGAGCCAGGCGCCCAGCGTCGCCTCGGTGATCGATTCGCCCAGCGTCGGAACCTTGACTTCGCTCGCCATTCTCTACCCTTCAGCTCGCTTTGCGGCGCGGCGCCGCCTTGATGTCGTGACCCAGCGCCGAGGCGATCAGCGCCGCCTGCTCCGCCGCATGGCGCTTGGCGAGGCCGGTCGCCGGCGAGGCCGAGGGCGCGCGGCCGGCGAAAACCGGGCGGCGCGGCTTCACGCCCGCTTCGTCGAGGCAGCGTTCGATACGCGGATCGACGAAATCCCAATAGCCCTGGTTCATCGGCTCTTCCTGCGCCCAGACCACCTCCTGGAGACTGATCATGCGCTTCAGCCGCTGGACGAGCGGCTCCGACGGGAAGGGATAGAGCTGCTCGATCCGGACGATAGACGTGTTCCTGTCGCCCGCCGCGTCGCGCGCCTCCATCAGCTCGTAGGCGACCTTGCCGGTGCACAGGACGAGCCGCTTCACATCCTTGTCAGCCGGCGGCGCGAGGTCGGAGAGGATGCGGCGGAAATGGCTCTCGCCGGTGAATTCCTCCGCCTTCGACACGGCGAGCTTGTGCCGGAGCAGCGACTTGGGCGTCATGATGATCAGCGGCTTGCGGAAGCCGCGATGCATCTGGCGCCGCAGGATGTGATAATAATTGGCCGGCGTCGTGCAGTTCGCGACCTGGAGATTGTCCTCGGCGCAGAGCTGCAGGAACCGCTCGGGCCGGGCCGAGCTGTGCTCCGGCCCCTGCCCTTCATAGCCGTGCGGCAGCAGCATCACGAGGCCGTTGGCACGCAGCCATTTCGCCTCGCCCGAGGCGATGAACTGGTCGATCATGATCTGCGCGCCGTTGGCGAAATCGCCGAACTGCGCTTCCCAGAGCACGAGCGTCTTCGGGTCCGCGCTGGCATAGCCATATTCGAAGCCGAGCACGCCATATTCGGAGAGCGGGCTGTCGCGCACCTCGAAGCGGCCGGGGCCGACCTTGGTGAGCGGGATATATTTGGCGCCGTTCTCCTGATCGACCCAGACGGAGTGACGCTGGCTGAACGTGCCGCGCCCGCTGTCCTGACCCGACAGGCGCACCTGCACGCCCTCGCGCAGCAGCGTGCCGAAGGCGAGCGCCTCGGCGGTCGCCCAGTCGAAGCCCGCGCCGCTTTTGAACATCTCGGCGCGCGCGCCGATGATCCGGCGCAGCGTCTTGTGGACCGCGACATCGTCGGGAACGGTGGTAAGTGTGCGGCCCACATCGGCCATGACCTCGGGATCGACCCCGGTCGGCGCGTTGCGGCGCTCGTCCTCCGCGCCCTTGGGCTTGGAGAGGCCCGTCCAGCGGCCTTCGAACCAGTCCGCCTTGTTGGGCAGATAGGATTTCGCCGCCTCGAACTCGCTTTCGAGCAAGGCGGTGAAGGCCGCGATCTCGCCTTCCACCCAGCCTTCCGGGATGATGCCTTCCTCGCGCAGCCGGGCCGAATAGATCGCGGACACCAGCGGATGCTTGCGGATCTCGGCATACATGAGCGGCTGGGTGAAGCTCGGCTCGTCGCCCTCGTTATGGCCGAAGCGGCGGTAGCACCACATGTCGATGACGACGTCGCGCTTGAAGCTGTGGCGATATTCCATCGCCAGCTTGCACGCGAAGGTGACGGCCTCGGGATCGTCGCCGTTGACGTGCAGGATCGGCGCTTGGACCATCTTGGCGATGTCGGACGGATAAGGCGAGGACCGCGCGAATTGCGGCGAGGTGGTGAAGCCCACCTGGTTGTTGATCACGAAATGGAGGCAACCACCCGTGTCGTAGCCGGGCAGGTCCGAGAAACCGAAACATTCGGCGACGATGCCCTGGCCGGCGAAGGCGGCATCGCCGTGGAGCAGGACGGGCAGCACCGTCGCGCCTTCGCTGTCGCCGCGCGCCACCTGTTGCGCGCGCGCCTTGCCGAGCACGACCGGATCGACCGCCTCTAGGTGGCTCGGATTGGGCACGAGGCTCAGATGCACCCGGATGCCCTCGAACTCGCGGTCGGACGAGGTACCGAGATGGTATTTGACGTCGCCCGAGCCGCCGACATCCTCCGGATTGGCCGAGCCGCCGGCGAATTCGGAGAAGATCGCGCGATAGGGCTTGGCCATCACGTTGGAGAGGACATTGAGCCGGCCGCGATGGGCCATGCCGATCACGATGTCCTGGACGCCGTAGCCGCCGCCATATTTGATGACGGCCTCGAGCGCGGGGACCATGGACTCGCCGCCGTCCAGCCCGAAGCGCTTCGTGCCGACATATTTGCGGGCGAGGAAGATTTCCCACTGCTCGGCCTGGACGACCTTGGTGAGGATCGCCTGCTTGCCCTCCGGCGTGAAGCGGATCTCGGCCTCTTGCCCCTCCATCCGCTCCTGCAGGAAACGGCGCTCGGCGAGGTCGTTGATGTGCATATATTCGAGGCCGACCTTGCCGCAATAATTGCGGCGCAGCACGGCGACGAGCTCGCGCACGCTCGCCCATTCGAAGCCGAGCGCGCCGTCGAGGAAGACCGGCCGGTCGAGCGCGGCGCCGGTGAAGCCGTGGAATTCGGGGGTGAGATCGGCGGGCAGCTCGCGCTGGACGAGGCCCAGCGGATCGAGATCGGCGGCGAGATGGCCGCGCACCCGATAGGTGCGGATCAGCATCATCGCCTGGATGGCGTCGCGCGCCGCCTGCTCGACCTCGGCCCCGGTCCTGCCGGCGGCGGACGCGGCGGCCTTGGCCTTCTCCGCCACCTTCTCGATCGCCATCAGCGTCGGATCGAGGCCGGCATTGCGCTCGTCGAGATCGGTCAGCGGCCAGCCCGCCCGCGCCCAGCTCGGGCCCCGCTCCTGTTCGCCGTCTCCGTACATGCCCGTGCCTACGCTTTCCAACGCCGTCGCATACGCGCCTAGACCAACTCTTCGCCCTTCAAAAGAGCGGCCAAAGTCTCGCCCAGCTCAGATGGGCTCGGGGAGACGCGAATACCAGCCGCTTCCATCGCGGCGATCTTGTCCTCGGCGCCGCCCTTGCCGCCCGAGACGATCGCGCCGGCATGGCCCATGCGACGGCCCGGCGGCGCGGTGCGCCCGGCGATGAAACCGACCGTGGGTTTCGACCGGCCGCGCCTGGCCTCGTCGGCGAGGAACTGGGCGGCCTGCTCCTCGGCATCGCCGCCGATCTCGCCGATCATGATGATGGACTCGGTCGCGTCGTCGGCCAGGAACAGCTCCAGCACGTCGATGAAATTGGTGCCGTTCACCGGATCGCCGCCGATGCCGACCGCCGTGGTCTGGCCCAGCCCGGCATTGGTCGTCTGGAACACCGCCTCATAGGTGAGCGTGCCCGAACGGCTGACGATGCCGACCGAGCCCTTGCGGAAGATGTTGCCCGGCATGATCCCGATCTTGCACTCGTTCGGGGTCAGCACGCCCGGGCAGTTCGGCCCGATCAGACGCGACTTCGAACCGGTGAGCGCGCGCTTCACCTTCACCATGTCGAGCACCGGAATGCCCTCGGTGATCGCGACGATCAGCGGCACTTCGGCGTCGATCGCCTCCAGGATCGAATCCGCGGCGAAGGGCGGCGGCACGTAGATGACGCTCGCGTCCGCGCCGGTCTTCGCGACCGCCTCGGCGACCGTGTCGAACACGGGCAGGCCGATATGGGTCTGACCTCCCTTCCCGGGCGTGACGCCGCCGACCATCTTCGTCCCGTAGGCGAGGGCCTGCTGAGTGTGGAAAGTGCCGGTTTCGCCGGTCATCCCCTGGGTGATGACCCTGGTGTTGGAATTAACGAGAATGGACATCGTATTCCTTCGATTAATTCTGGCTTCGAGGCGAAAGTGACAGGTTGTCGAATCGCCCTAACTGTCATTGATAAATGATAGCGAGATGCATAGTCCGTGCTGTCGACACGGCTTGCGATCGAGAAAAGATATCCGCATGCGCGTGGCGACGATCTGCTAGCCTCGTCCCATATTCGCGGTAATGTGGCAGGTCAGTACTCCGACCAGACAACCCGAGAGCGCGCATGCCTTCGCCCATGGCGTCAAGGTACGGCATGGCATTCCGAATATCTGGCGCGAAGACGACACAGACATGGCGACACACGTTGCGCGCCGGAAGCGTCGCGATCACCAAGGTCACCATCCGGCCATTAAGCGTACGCTGCCACTGACGAACAGAATCGGGCCGTCGATATGCGCCCGAAACCAAACGGCTCGGCACCTGATCGAGTTTGGGCAGATCCACATCGGGGCTTGGGACCTCGGTCCATTCCGGGGAACTGGTGACTCCTGACAGAATGGTGTCCGCATTCATGTCCGGACGCGTGCATGTCTCCAAAAACATCGGCACAAGACCGGCATCTTCAGGCTGAAGTTCGGCGCCCGCATGAGACGGGCAAGCGACTAACATAACGGCTGCCGTCAAAAATGCGCGCTTGTTCATCCCGAACCCCTCGCGAAACTCGTTACGCCAGCGAGCCGTCGATGCCCTTGCAGGCGTCGAGCAGTTCCTTCACCGCGTCGACCGACACCTGGAGATTGGCCTTCGCCTCGTCGTCCAGCGCGATCTCGACGATCTGCTCGACGCCGCCGGCGCCGATGATCACCGGCACGCCGACATAGAGGCCGTCCAGACCGTATTTGCCCTCGACATAGGCGGCGCAGGGCAGCAGGCGCTTCTGGTCTCCGAGATAGGCTTCGGCCATCGCGATGCCGCTGGTGGCGGGAGCGTAATAGGCGGAGCCGGTCTTCAGGAGGCCGACGATCTCGCCGCCGCCGCCGCGGGTGCGCGTCACGATCGCGTCGATCCGCTCCTGGGTCGAGCGGCCCTGCTTGATGAGGTCCGGCACCGGAATGCCCGCCACGGTCGAATATTGGACGACCGGGACCATCGTGTCGCCATGGCCGCCGAGCACGAAGGTCGTCACATCGCGCGCCGAGACCTGGAATTCCTCGGCGAGGAAGTGGCTGAAGCGCGCCGAATCCAGCACGCCCGCCATGCCGACCACCTTCTCGTGCGGCAGGCCGGAAAATTCGCGCAGCGCCCAGACCATCGCATCGAGCGGATTGGTGATGCAGATCACGAAGGCGTCGGGGGCATTGTTCCTGATGCCCTCGCCCACCGCCTTCATTACCTTGAGGTTGATCCCGATAAGGTCGTCGCGGCTCATGCCCGGCTTGCGGGCGACGCCGGCGGTGACGATGATCACGTCCGCGCCGGCGATGTCGGCATAATCGTTGGAGCCGGTGATCTTCGCATCGAAGCCCTCGATCGGGCCGCACTGGCTGAGGTCCAGCGCCTTGCCCTGCGGCACGCCCTCGATCACGTCGAACAGGACGATGTCGCCCAGCTCCTTCATCGCCGCCAGATGGGCGAGCGTTCCCCCGATATTGCCGGCGCCAATCAGCGCGATCTTCTTGCGAGCCATGAAGCCCTCCCGTGCTTGAGCGAGTCACATGCGAAGAGGCCGCGCAAGGCGGCCGGGACGTGGCGCGGGCTTAATCCCCCTGCGCGCGAGGGGCAACCGGGGAGAGCGGCCTTTTTCGACTTATTCGGTCGAGGACGCGCGGGAGAGGATGTGGCGGGCGAATTCACGGGCCTGGCCGTCGTGGGCCGTCACAGTATCGACCACCTCCAGCCGGCCGTCGTCGAGCATCCGGTAGACGGTCCGGCCGCGCTCGGTTTCGGCCGAACCCCAGTCGGAGGTGAGCGTGCGTTCGGCGAGCACAGCGGCGATGCCGAAGCTGATGCCGCGATTGTCGAACCAGGTCGCCCGCCACCGGCCCTCGCCGTCCGGACGATAGAAGGCGCGGCCCTCGAACCGGCCGGCGCGGTAGCTGAATTCGAGGAAACGGCCGCCAAGCGCGGGTCGCACCTCCAGCACCGCCTCGCTGGCATTGCCGAGCATCGTGCCCGGCCCCTGCCAGCGGCCCTCCAGCCAGGCGAGCGGGTAGCCTCCTGCGCCGCCGCGGGCCCGGCGATGAGCAGCAGCAGGGCCGCCAGCAGCCTAGCCATGGGCCTGACTCAGATCCTGGTAGAACATCAGCGCATTGTCGTCGGGATCGTAGAAGGTGAGCAGGCGGACCATGCCGGGAATGTCCTGGATCGGGCCGTCCTGACGAACGCCGAGGCGGTCCAACTCGGTCTTGGCGGCCTCGATGTCGTGAACGCCGAAGGTGAGCGTCGCGCCGCCCTTGCCGCCGGCCTCCTCGACCTCGGACAGGCCGACATTGACGCGCTCGACACCGCTCTTGAGTTCGCACCAGGCCATGTCCTCCAACCGGTAGATGAGCTCGAAGCCGAGCACGTCGCGATACCAGGGGATGGCCGCATCCAGGCTCTTCACGCCCAGCGCACAGGTCAGCCCGCCGTCATAACCGATCGCCATGTCCCACCCTTTCGAATCATCTAAGTTCGATTTTTATATCGCATATACTTTTCGGGCGTAGTAGCAAGAGGGCATGATCGGCGACGAGGCATTGCGGCGGCTGATCGCGGGGCGCTGGCTGATCCCGCTGATGGCCGTGCTGGACGAGGGCGGCGGCGCGCGCTTCGCGGCGATGCTGGCGCGGCTCGGCCTGCCGCGTTCCACGCTGGCGACGAGCCTGGCGCAGCTCGAAGCGGCCGGCTGGCTCGCCCGCAATCCGGGACATGGCCACCCGCTTCGCCCCGAATATGTGCTGACCGGGGCGGGCGCGCCGGTCGCCGCCTTCTGCGCGCGGGTGATGGCCGGGCGGGAGCGGCTGGGGCTGGAGCCCGGGCAGATGCCGCGCTGGTCGCTGCCCGTGGTCGCGCGATTGCGCGAGGCGCCGGCGCGCTTCACCGCATTGCGCGGCGCGCTGACGCCGGTGACGCCGCGCGCGCTGTCGCTGACGCTGAAGCAGATGCTCGCGACCGATCTGGTCAGCCGTGCGCTGGAGGACGATTTCCCGCCGGTGCCGATCTACGGACTGACGGGGCGAGGAGAGGAACTGGCGGCCGCGCTGCGCTAAGCGTCCAAGGCCTGGGCCCTGGACGCTTAGGCAGCGGCGACCGGCCAACCGGTCGTCGCACGCGGTCAGAAGCGGATCGAAAGATCGATATTGCTCGTCGGCACACCGAGCTGGGCGGCGAGCACAGCCTTCGTCTCTGCCACGATGGCCGCGACATCGACGGGCCGGGCCGATGCCTCGACGGATGGAGTGACGGCGAGCGTGCCAGCATTTGTCGCTTCGGTCCGGCCCCACTCGTCGGCAACCCAGATGACCGGTTCGGACCGGAAGATACGGCGGCCAACGCTCATTACCGCGCCGGCGGCGCACCATACACTGTCGCCTTCAATCAGCTCCTCATCGAGCGGCATGTAGTAATGGCCGTTCGGATCCCGGCCTTCCTTGCGAGCGGCGCTCCGGACCTTTTTAACCATCCCGAGCAGATCGGCCGATGCAACCTCAATCAGCTCCAGCGCCTCGGGCTTTTCGTCCTCTTCATTCCACTTGAACGTGGTTACGATTACCGTATCGACCATTTCGACCAAGGTCGTCGCGGTATTGAGCCAACGGTTGACCGCCGTCTTGAGACCGATCTTCAAAGCACGACCGTTCGGGTCCGTGGCCTCGAAAGCATAACCGCCAGGCACCCGGATTTTGTTGCCGAACACATAGCCCTGCCCCTCCATGATCTGGCGGGTGATCCGTGGCAGGACAACCTTCCGGCGGCTCGTTGGATTGACAGCGGGATCTTCGTGAATCTGCGGGAAGAGGTTGCGGGGAAGATAAATGCGCATGCGTTTTCTCCTGTCTAAGGCAATGCCGTTTGCCCTTTCATTAGGGCTGGCATATTTCCTATTAGAACAGCTTTTATGTGTTTTCAACATAAAATTTTACTGTCTAGGTTATATTTTTTATACCCCAGCCCGCTATCCCAAGCCATGCCCCTTGGCCATGTAGTCCGCGCTCTGCATCTCCATGAGCCGCGAGGCGGTGCGTTCGAACTCGAAGGCGCCGTCGCCGGCGACATAGAGGTTCTGCGGCGCGGCATCGGCGGCGGCGAGCAGCTTCACTTTGTGCTCGTAGAGCGCGTCGATCAGCGTGACGAAACGCGCCGCCTCGTTACGGTTCTGCGGCCCCATGCGCGGAATGCCGACGATCAGGACGGTATGGAAATGGCGCGCGATGGCGAGATAGTCGGCCGCGCCCCGCGCCTCGCCGCACAGCCGCCTGAACGAGAAGACCGCGACGCCCTTCAGGCTCTTGGGCACATGCAGGCTGCGCCCGCCGGAGATGGCCAGCTCCTCCGTGGGCACATGGGCGCGATCCTCGGGCGGATAATCGGTGAGGCGGAAGAAGGCTTCGGACAAGGCCGCCGACGCCGGCGGCCCGTTCGGCACATGCCAGGTCGGCATGCCGCCCAGCCGCTCGAGCCGGTAATCGGTGGGGCCGTTGAGGCCGACCACCTCCAGCTTCTGTTCGATCAGGGCGATGAAGGGCAAGAACAGCTCGCGGTTGAGACCGCCCAGATAGAGATCGCGCGGCGGCCGGTTCGAAGTGGTAATGACCGTCACCCCCGCGTCGAGGAGCTGGGTGAACAGGCGCGACAGGATCATCGCGTCGGCGCTGTTGTTCACCACCATCTCGTCGAAGCAGAGCAGCCGCGCCTCGGCGGCGATCGCCTTCGCCACCGGCGGGATGGGATCGCCCGCTTCCTTCGCCCGCTCGGCGCGCAGCCGCTCGTGCACCTCCTGCATGAATTCGTGGAAATGGACGCGGCGTTTCGGCTCATGGGTGATGGTGTCGAACGCCAGGTCCATCAGCATGGATTTGCCGCGCCCGACCCCGCCCCACATGTAGAGTCCGCCCGGCGGCGGCACCTTCCGCCCCGCGATCCGCCACAGGATGCTGCCCTTCTTGGGCACTTCGGCGAGCTGCACGGCGAGCCTGTCCAGCGCCGCCGCCGCCCGCTGCTGATCCGCGTCGGGCCGCAGCTCGCCCGCCGCGACCAGCGCGCGATAACGCTCGGCGAGCGGGGTCACGCGCCGGCCGTCCGGAGCAGGCCGCCGGTATAGGAGGCGACCGTCTCGCCGTCCTGGATCACGCGCCCCTGGACGAACAGGGTGCGGCCGGACTGGCGCAGCACCTCGACCTCGGCATCGATCGGCGATCCCGGCCGGACCGGCGCGAGGAACCGCACATGGCAATCCAGCGTCACACCCATCACGGCCGTCCCGGTGGCGAGCGTGCCGCCCGCGAACATCGCCATGTCGATGAAGGTCATCAGCGCCCCGCCATGGACGCCGCCCTCCAGGTTGCGATGGCTGTCGTCCGGGAACATCCGAAACAATGCCCGCCCCGGCCCGTCCGCGCGGACGAGGAGCTTGCCGACATTGGCGTAATAGCCCCCGTCGCGCGGCAGATCCCATGTCCACCAGCCGGGATGATCGGGATCGGGCGCATGGCCGACGAGCGGGTGGGTGTGCATGGTGGTGCAGTGGCGGGAAAGCGCACGCCACGCAAGACGAGGGATGGATGCGCGACCCCGCCGTTAGAGTCTGTTTCAGCTTTGCTGAAACAGAGGCGGTACCACCCTACGCAGACATTCCAACGATGCTGCGCATCGCCGGAACCTTGGGCTGCTCCGCCCGCTTCAGCGAAGCTGCGAACGATTCTACCCCCTGCGCGGGGGCCATAAATGCCCTTGCCGGCCCTGCCGCGTGCAGGCGCATGGCACCGTCAGCATCACGCCGTCGACCAGCTGGGTGATCAAACCCATGCCGCCGCAGGACGGACAGCTGCGCGGTTTGCCTGGTTCGCCGTCCTTCATCCCGGTTCCCGCCCGATCAGCGGACGCCGCCGCCGATCAGACCGCGCGCTCCAGCAGCAGCTTCTTGGTCTCGGCGATCGCCTTGGCGGGGCTGAGGCCCTTGGGGCAGACATTCGCGCAGTTCATGATCGTGTGGCAACGATAGAGGCGGAACGGATCCTCCAGATCGTCGAGCCGCTCGCCGGTATATTCGTCGCGGCTGTCGGCGAGCCAGCGATAGGCCTGAAGCAGGATCGCCGGGCCGAGGAAGCGGTCCGAATTCCACCAGTAACTCGGGCAGGAGGTCGAGCAGCAGGCGCACAGGATGCATTCGTACAGGCCGTCCAGCTTGGACCGGTCCTCCGGCGATTGCAGCCTTTCCTTGCCCGTCGGCGTCGGCGTCTTCGTCTTCAGCCAGGGCTCGATCGAGGCATATTGCGCATAGAAATGGGTGAAATCCGGCACGAGATCCTTGATCACGTCCATGTGCGGCAGCGGCGTGATCCGCACATCGCCCTTCAGATCCTCGATCGCGGTGGTGCAGGCCAGACCGTTTTTGCCGTCCATGTTCATCGAACAGGAGCCGCAAATGCCCTCGCGGCAGGAGCGACGGAAGGTGAGCGTAGCATCCTGCTCGCTCTTGATCTTGATGAGCGCGTCGAGGACCATCGGGCCGCAGCTGTCGAGATCGACCTCGAACGTGTCGTAGCGGGGATTCTCGCCGCTGTCCGGATCGTAGCGGTAGACCTTGAAGGTGCGGGTGCGCGCCGCCCCCTCCGGCGCCGCGTGATGGCGGCCCTTCCTGGTGATCTTGCTGTTCTTCGGAAGCGTGAACTCGGCCATGCGCGTCTCCCCTGGCGGCGGGGATAGCCGGTCAGGCGCTCAGGCTCAATGGTGCGGCGGCGCGTTTTTCGAGCAGCAGGCTGGCAATCCGGTAGGTGCGTTCGTTATCGACGTCGATCGCATGGGCGCCATCGTCGAGGAACACAGCCGAAGCGGCGACGCCGAAGCGGCGGCCGATCCGGCGCATCGCCGCCTCCACGGTGAGCGCCGCGAGCCGCATCAGCACCAGATTGGTCACCCCGAACGCGCGCGCGATGCGCAGCGGATGGGCGAAGAAATGGCCGCCGCCCCGGAAGCTTTCGGCCGCACCGAGCCCGCGCCGCGACAGGCCGTAAAGGTTGCAGTTCGAGATGCCGCCGTCGCGGAAGCGGTAGAAATTGCGTTGCCCTTCGGGATGGGCGGCGAGCACCGCTTCCTTGCGCGCGAAGGCGACGACGACGTCGTCGCCGGCGGCGAGCCGGTCCGCGACGCCGCGCACCGCGCCGGGCGTCAGCAGCACATTGTCCGCCGTGGTGACGACGAAATTGCCAGACGCGCCCTCGGCGGCGGCATAGACGCTGTCGGCGAGATTGGGCGCGGCCCGCGTGAAGACCACCGGCAGGCGGGACGCCTCGGCGATCGGGCGGAGCAAGGCCTCGGCGCCCGCCTCGACCGCGACGCGCACGCTTTCGATCCCCTCGACCCCGGCCAGCGCATCGAGCACATGGGCGAGCAATGGCTTGCCGCCGATCGGCACCAGGCATTTGTGGCTGACCCCGGCCTCGGCGGCGAGCGGGTCGAGCTTGCCGTCGCGCTGGGCGGCGAGGACGATGACGTTGAAGGACTCAGCCAAAGGACAGCACTCCCTGGCGGCGCATGCTTTCGGCGATGATCGTCTCGAGCAGCTGGCCGTGGCTGAAGCCGGCGGCGGCGGCGGCCTTGGCCATCACCTTTTCCGACCACAGATTGCAGTTGAGGTTGATCTCGATGAAATTGACTTCGCCCTTGGCGCGATCGAGCCGGAACTCGATCCGGCCGTAATCGAACGGATCGAAGGCGGCGGCAACCTTGGCGGCATAATCGGCGACGATCGGCGCGAATTCGGGATCGTCGAACCGCTTCAGCGAGGATTTTTCGTTGTTCTGGATGAGATCGCGCTTCTCGTAATAGGTCCACAGGCGCGTCGTATCCTCGCGCTCGTAGATCAGCATCGGCAGCATCGCCGGACGGTCGTTGGTGATGAAGGCGACCTGCACGTCATAGCCGTCCAGATAGGGCTCGACGATCGCGTCATGGCCCTGGGCATGGATGTCGGCCACGGCATTGGCGACGCCCGCCCAGTCGAACGCGTCGGAAATCGCCCAGGAAGCGGAGGAGGCGACCGGCTTGATCACCCAGCGCTCCGCCTTGGGCAGCGCGCTTTCCTCTACCGGGGCACCGCGACGATAGCAGGTCCAGGGCGCGGTCGGCACGCCGGCGCGCTCGGCGACCAGCTTGGACAGATGCTTGTCGTCGCCCAGCCCGCGCACGATCGGGCTGCCGCCGATATAGGGCAGGCCGTGCTTGTTGCAGAGCAAAGGGATCAGCATCTCCGAATTGACGAACCCGCCCCGGTTGAGCAGCGGGAAGACGAAATCCACGTCCGGCTTTTCGAACAGCACGTCGTAACGGTTGGCGAACTGGAGATTCAGCCCCAGTGCCTCCAGCGCGGTGCGGACCTCGTGATGATAGATGGCGTGGTTGCCGTCCTCGGGGTGCATGCCGCCGCCCCACAAGGCGTGCTTGGCCATGAACAGGATGCGCAGCCGCTCCCGATCCTGAGGGGGAATGACGCGCGGTTCGATACTGGACAAGGGAGCCGGAGCCTCCAACGGAGAGGGCTGAACGCCGGGCAGCTAGTCCCGCCCGCAGGGGCACGCAACGCTCGCGGCCGAACATGGCGAAAAACAAATGTTGTGAACAGCGCTCTTGCGCCGGGCCGTGGCGAACGCCAACCATGGCGCGCGGGAGGGGCGATGCGGCTCGATCACTGCCACAATGTCGAGGATTTCCGGCGGCTGGCGAAGCGGCGCCTGCCCGGCCCGGTCTTCGACTATATCGACGGCGGCGCCGACGACGAGGTGACGCTCCGACGCAGCACCGAGGCGTTCAACGATTGCGATCTGGTGCCCAGCGTGCTGGCCGGTGTCACCGACATCGACATGTCGGTGACTGTGCTGGGCAAGACGGTGCCGACGCCGCTGATGCTCTCGCCGACCGCGATGCAGCGGCTGTTCCACTGGCGGGGCGAGCGCGCCGTCGCGCCGGCGGCCGAGAAGTTCGGCGCCTGGTTCGGCATCTCCACGATCGGCACGGTGAGCATCGAGGAGATCGGGCGGCTGGTGTCCACGCCCAAGCTCTTCCAGCTCTACGTCCACCGCGATCCGGGGCTCAACCGCGCGCTCGTCCAACGCTGCAAGGACGCCGGGTTCGACGCGATCGCGCTGACCGTCGACACGATCGTCGGGGGCAATCGCGAGCGCGACCTGAGGACCGGCTTCACCACCCCGCCGCGCTGGACGCCGCGCGCGCTGGCCAGCTTCGCCGCGCATCCCCGCTGGACCTTCGACTATCTGTGCCGGGAACCGTTCAGCCTCGCCAACATCAAGGATTATGTGACGCACGGCAGCTCGGTCGCGATGGGGGTCGCCGAATATATCGACCGGATGTTCGATCCGGCGATGGACTGGCGGGCGGCCGAGGCGATCCGCGCCGACTGGGGCGGGCCGTTCGCGCTGAAGGGGGTGATGTCGGTCGCCGATGCGAAGCGCGCGGTCGAGATCGGCGCCACCGCCATCTACGTCTCCAACCACGGCGGCCGCCAGCTCGACGGCAGCCGCGCGCCGTTCGACCAGCTCGCCGAGATCGTCGATGCGGTCGGCGACAGGATCGAGGTGATCTGCGACGGCGGCATCAGGCGCGGCAGCCATGTGCTGAAGGCGCTCAGCGTCGGCGCGACGGCCTGCTCGGGCGGGCGGCTCTATCTCTACGCGCTGGCCGCCGCCGGCCGGGCCGGCGTGGAGCGCGTGCTGGGCAAGCTCCACGCCGAGATCGCCCGCGGCATGCGCCTGATGGGCATCACAAGACTCGATCAACTCAGCCGCGACAATTTGCGCTGGCGGTGAGACGGCAGTCTCTCAACCCCAGACCCGTTCGGGCTGATGGCCGGGCCGCCAAGCCCCCGGCTTGGCTGCGGATGTCCGGGGGACATTCGCACCCGGCCATTGTCGAAGCCCTGCCCTTCTCTTCCGGCGAAAAGAAGAACAGTCCTTCGACAGGCTCAGGACGAACGGTGCTCTATGTCTGAGCCACCGCCTCCTCCCGCACCCCGCCCCAATCGAGGTTGCGGGTCACGTACATCACCGCCGCCAGCGCGACGAAGAGCATCAGCGCGCCGATCAGCAGCGAATAGGCCTCCAGGCTGAGCAGCACGTAGAGCGTTGCGTAAAGGCCGACGAGCAAGGCGCCGATCACGCCCGCGCGCCGCCAGCTTTTCAGCACCGCGGCGGAATAGGCCGTGTTGAGCCCGGCGATCGCGCCCGCCGCGACGAGATAGGCCCATGTGAACCCGATCACCTCGGCGAAGGCGAGCAGCAGCACGAAGAACAGCACCAGGCTCGCGCCCACCAGCAGATATTCGACCGCCGACACGCGCTGCCCGCCGATCACGTCGAACATCAGGAAGGCGAGGAAGGTGAAGCCGATGAACAGGAAGCCGTATTTCACCGAGCGGTTCACCCGCGAATAGAGGTCCACCGGCTGGATCAGGCTGACCTGCGCAACATGGCCGCCGCCCGCCGCGATCGCCGCCGCCGATCGATCCGGACCGTCCGCTTCTCCCGCCGTCACCAGTGACTGGCCGAGCGCGAGATTGCCCACCCGCCAGATCGCCGTAAAGCCGGCATCGCCCACCTCGCGTTCGATGGGCAGGAAACCGCCCTGGAAGCTGGGATGCGGCCAGGGGGAGATCAGCCGCCAGTGTGTCTCGCCCGCCTGGGGCATGAGGCCGAGCGAGCGGTTGCCACGGAAGGAATAGGCGTAATCGACCTCGACCGGCGCGCCGGCCAGCGCCGCCGCGTCGAGCCAGGCGAAGAAGCCCGCCCCGCCGCTGCCGCGCGTGCCGCCGCCGGGCTGGAGCCGCAGCGCATTCCCGCCGACATTGACGCGCGGATTGGCGCCGAGCCCGCGCGGATCGGAGAGGCCGAAGCGCAATTCGGCGCGGGTCAGGTCCATCTGCGCCACGGTGACGCCGAAGCGCGCCAGATCGGCGGGCATGGCGAAGCGGGACCGGCCCGACACCTCCGCCTCGTAGACCACCGCCTCGTAGATCGAGCGCACCCGCCGTTCCGGGCGCACCTGCGTCTCGATCCGCGACTGTTCGGGCGAGAGGGTCAGCTCCTTCCACACCTCGCGCGTGCGCGTGACCGGACGGTTGTTTTCCGTCACCGTCTCGACGACATTCTCGCGATAGGGGATGATGAGCAGCGGCCCGCCGATCACCTGCGGCCCGCCCCAGCCCTCGACGATGCCCGCCTGCGCATATTCCGACTGCATCTGCCGGTCGTAGACCAGCAGCCAGACCGTGAAGAGCGGGAAGGATAGCAGGAAACCGATCAGCAGGGCGAAGCCGAGCTTGGCGCCCGGCGATCGTTCGGTGGCGGAAAAGGACATGAGGGCGCTCCTTTGAAACTCAACTCATCGTGCATAATGCACGGTTCGTCGTCAAGCTCCTTCGACTACATGAAGATTTGGAGGGTGATTTTTGAATGACCATTCGCATGTCCCCCGCCTTCGCCGTCCACCCGGGCGCGTGGCTGCGCGGCGAGATCGTCGAGCCGCACCGCCTCAGCGTCACGGAGGCCGCCCGCCATCTCGGCGTGACGCGCCAGGCGATGAGCAACCTGCTCAATGCCCGCGCCGGCCTGTCGGCGGACATGGCGATCCGCTTCGAGAAGGCGTTCGGCGTGAAGGCGGATACCTTGCTGCGGATGCAGACGGCTTATGAACTGGCGCAGGCCCGGGCGCACGAGGAGGAGATACGGGTGGAGCGGTTCAGGAAAACGGCGTGAGCATCGACAATCTCAGTAACATTGCGCCTTCGGTGATGTGCTCTAAACTTCGAGAAGCAAGTATCGACCCCGCTCTAGCAAGCGGTTGTCAAGATCACGCCAAGCCCCAGATGCGACGTAGCGATGTTGGAGAATCACACAACTATCCTTCGCACCGGTTGGCTTACCGATAGTCCCAGAAAGCACGCCACCCGATGCGCGGAATAGATTGTGTATCGAACTACCCCGGCCGGAATCCCGCCAGAATGCGGCATCGGGCGTGGCCATCACGCAATAGCCGCTATTCGTCATTCCGGCGCGCTTGATGGCCTCCACGAATTCGAGGTCAGCGCAAAAAGAATACATCGTCTCCGGGTGCTGCCCGTTCAGCGGCACCTTCAGTTCGATAGCAACCTTGAAGCCGTCAACTTCCACGAGCAGATCGAGGTTAGTCTTGGCTCGCAACGTCGAACCCGCAAGACGCGGCGCGAACATCGGAACCTCAAAACGAACGCCCCAACCGCGTAACCGAAACCAGTAAGCCAATTCCAGCTGGAGCGCGCGTTCGTTTAAAAGCCGCCCGCATTCCTGAGGCGGAGACGCGAAGAATTTCCTTATCGCCTCGCCAACGGCGCGACCGTTGCCACTCAATAAACCCGCGCCTTCGGCTTGATATAGTCCACCTCGTCGGTGAGCGTATATTCGTGGACCGGACGGTAATCGAGCGTGACCTTGCCGCCCTGCCCGCCCCAGCCTTCGAACCAGGACGCGGTGTGCTTCATCCAGTTCTTGTCGTCGCGCTCGGGATAATCCTCGTGCGCGTGGGCGCCACGGCTTTCCTTGCGATTGAGCGCGCCGGCGATGGTGACGCTGGCCTGACTGATCAGATTGTCCAGCTCCAGCGTCTCGATGAGATCGGTGTTCCAGATCAGCGAGCGATCGGTGACGCTGAGGTCGTTCATCCGCTCATAGGTCTTGGCGAGCTTGTCCACGCCTTCGGCCAGCAACTCGTCGGTGCGGAACACGGCGCAATGCGTCTGCATGTTGCGCTGCATCTCGACGCGCACCTCGGCGGTCGGCGAGCCGCCGCTGGCGAAGCGGAACCTGTCGAGCCGGGCGAGCGCGAGATCGGCGCTGTCGGCGGGCAGCGGCGGCTTGGGACTGTTCGCCTTGATCGTCTCGGCGAGGCGCAGGCCCGCCGCGCGGCCGAACACGACCAGGTCGATCAGGCTGTTGGAGCCGAGCCGGTTGGCGCCGTGGACGGAGACGCAGGCCGCCTCGCCCACCGCGAACAGACCGGGGACAACGCTGTCCGGATCGCCGTCCTTGATCGTCACGACCTCGCCGTGGAAGTTGGTCGGGATGCCGCCCATATTGTAGTGCACGGTCGGCGTGACGGGCAGCGGCTGGCGGGTGAGATCGACGCCCGCGAACACCTTGCCCGATTCGGTGATGCCGGGGAGCCGCTCGGCCAGGATCTTCTCGTCGATATGATCGAGGTGGAGATAGATATGGTCCTTGTGCGGGCCGACGCCGCGCCCCTCGCGCATCTCCATCGCCATCGAACGGGAGACGACGTCGCGGCTGGCGAGATCCTTGGCGGACGGGGCATAGCGTTCCATGAACCGCTCGCCCTCGCTGTTGGTGAGATAGCCGCCCTCGCCCCGCGCGCCCTCGGTGATCAGCACGCCGGCGCCGTAGATGCCGGTCGGGTGGAACTGGACGAACTCCATGTCCTGCAAGGGGAGCCCGGCGCGCAGCACCATGCCGCCGCCGTCGCCGGTGCAGGTATGGGCGCTGGTCGCGGTGAAGTAGCAGCGGCCGTAGCCGCCGGTCGCCAGCACCACGGCCTGGGCGCGGAAGCGGTGGATGGTGCCGTCCTCCATGCACATGGCGACGACGCCCCGGCACGCGCCGTCCTCCATGATGAGGTCGAGCGCGAAATATTCGATGAAGAAATCGGCGTCGTAGCGCAGGCTCTGCTGGTAGAGCGCGTGCAGCATGGCGTGGCCGGTGCGGTCGGCCGCCGCGCAGGTGCGCTGGGCGGGCGGGCCTTCGCCCATATTCTGCATCATGCCGCCGAAGGCGCGCTGGTAGATGCGCCCCTCGTCGGTGCGGCTGAACGGCACGCCGAAATGCTCCAGCTCGTAGACGGCGGCCGGGGCCTCGCGGACCATATATTCGATCGCGTCCTGGTCGCCGAGCCAGTCGGAGCCCTTGACCGTGTCGTACATGTGCCAGGTCCAGTGGTCCGGACCCATATTGCCGAGCGACGCGGCAACGCCGCCCTGCGCGGCGACGGTGTGGCTGCGCGTCGGGAAGACCTTGGTGATGTTGGCGGTCTTCAGCCCCGCCTGCGCCGCGCCCATCGTGGCGCGCAGGCCGGAGCCGCCGGCGCCGACGACGACGACGTCGTAAGTGTGATCGATGATCTTGTAGGCCTCGGCCATTATGCGGCGCTCCCGGCGATGGCGATCTTGAGGATGGCGAACAGGGCGATGCCCGCGCCGAGCAGGCTGAGGAAGTTGATCAACGTCAGCCAGAACAGGCGCGCGCCGTCATGGACATAATCCTCGACGACGACGGCGAGGCCGAGCTTCAGGTGCCAGAAGGTCGAGACGACGAGCAGCGCCATCGGCACGCCGGCGAGCGGCGAGGCGAGCCATTCGACGACCGTCGTCCGATCGAGCGCAGGGAGGCGGATCAGCGAGACGATGAACCAGCCGAACAGCACCAGGGTCGAGACGGAGGTCAGCCGTTCCAGCCACCAATGATGCGCGCCGGAGCGAGCTGCGCCGAGGCCCCGCACCCGCTTCAGCGGGGTTTCCATGCTCATGCGCCCCTCCCGAACACGATCCAGCCCCACATCGCCGCGGTCAGCAGCAGCGCGCCGACGATCGTCGCGATCGACCAGAAACGGTTGGTCCTGAGCTCGTAGCCCGCGCCGGCGTCCATGACGAAGTGGCGCAGGCCCGACAGCAGATGCTGGAAGAAGGCCCAGACCAGGCCGACGCCGACCGCGACGCCCAGCGCATAAAGCAGCCAGTCGACCGCGCCCGCATTGTCGGCGGCGGCGGCGCCGGTCAGCCAGCCGATGAAGCCGGTGAAGGTCGCATAGGCCTCGGCCCCGCTCGCGGCGGCGGCCAGCCACCAGACCAGGATCGCCGATCCGATCACGGCCAGGCCGGAGCCGGTGACCCGGTGCAGGATCGAGACCAGCATGTGCGGTCCCCAGCGCCAGATGGTGAGATGCGGCGACAATGGCCGGGACGGATTTCGATGCATGAAGCGACGCTCCCCTTCGCTGGGGTCGCTTTTAGGCCGATAGGCGGACGTTGCAAGGCCGTGCCGCGCGCCGGAGCAATGGCTAACGCCATCTTAACCAATTCGCTTCTAACTGGGCGCGCGCAACGGTGCGTGAAGGGAATGCGAGACATGGTCGGCAATACGGGACAGCGGGACGAGATCGATCTGAAGGGGCGGGTCGCCTTGTTCGACACGCGCGGCGATCTGGCCGAGCTGTGCCGCGAAATCTGGGCGATCATCGAGCCCGACAAGCGCGCCGTGGCGCGCGCCTATTGGGAGCAATATGCCCGCGCGCCGGAAATCACCCGGGCGATCAACGCCGACAAGATGGAGGAGCTGACCACCCGCATCCTCCCCCATATCGAAGGCAAATATACCAATCTCGCCGATTCCACCTGGGCCAACCGGGTGCGCGATTATGTCGACGCCGCCGCCCGCGGCCAGGTCGCGCCCTCGACCCTTTATGCCGGCGTCGCCGCCTGCGCCGACAAGATCCAGGCGCTGCTCGATGTCGCGCTGGCCGATCAGCCGGAACAGCGCAACAAGCTGAGCAAGGCGCTGATCTGGCTGACCGCGATCGAGATCGACGTCTTCACGGCTTATTACGACCTGCTGCGCGACAAGGCGGAGCGCGAGCGCCGCAGCGCGCAGGGCAGCGACTTCAACAAGGAAATCGTCAGCGTCGTCGAAACGACCGCCAGCGGCAGCCGCAAGCTGCGCGATCAAGCGGCCGAAGCCAGCACCGCCGCGCGCGGCATGCTGGGCAAGACCAGCGAGGTCGCCGCCGCCGCCGAGCAATCCGCCGTCGCGATGCGCGAGGCGGCGCAGACCGCCGCCGGTCTCATCATGGCGATCGAGGAAGCCCGCAACGAGGTGGAGGTCGCCGCCGGCGTCGCCACCCGCGCCGGCGATCAGGCGCACGAAGCGGTCCAGGTAAGCCAGGCGCTCTCCGGCCATGTCGAGGCGATCGAATCGATCCTCGGCCTCATCCGCGACATTGCCGGCCAGACCAACCTGCTCGCGCTCAACGCAACGATCGAGGCGGCCCGTGCCGGCGATGCCGGCCGCGGCTTCGCCGTCGTCGCGCAAGAGGTGAAGAGCCTCGCCAGCCAGACCGCGCGCGCCACCGACGACATCACCGCGAAGATTTCCGCGATCCAGTCCGCGACGAAGCAGACCGTCGAGGCCAATGACTCGATCTCCTCCACTGTCGAGGAGGTTCAGGTCAGCGCCGATCGTATCCGCAAGGCGATGGAGATGCAGGCGCAGACCGTGACCATGATCACCGCCGCCGTCGATGAGACCGCGCTCGCCGCCGATTCGATGTCATCCACCATCGCCGCGATCCGCGCCGACACCGAAAGCGTCGCCGCGGAGATCGACGAAGTCGAGAAGAACTTCGCCGAAGTGAACGAGCAGATGGCCCGCTTCAAGGCGACCGCCGGCAAGTTCGTCCAGACCTTCGCAGCGTAAAACCGGACTTTCCCGAACCCCCATGCGCGCCTATCCAGCGCGCATGAGCGAACCACTTCACATCCTCGTCACCGGCAGCAGCCGGGGTATCGGCGCCGCGACCGTCAGGGCGCTCGCCAATCAACGCGTCCTCGGCCATTCCACGGCGGGCGGCGACGGACGCATCGCCGCCGACCTCGGCGATCCCCAGGGCGCCAGCGCCTTGTGGTGGGAGGCGATGGCGGCGCTCGACGGGCGGATCGACGTGCTGATCAACAATGCCGGCATCTTCGAGGCGGCGCCGATCGCGGCCGACGATCCCGAATGGGCGGCGGGGTGGGAGCGTACGATGCGGGTCAACCTCACTGCCGCCGGCGAGCTGTGCCGGCTCGCGGTGCTCCATTTCCGCCAGCGCGGGGAAGGCGGCCGGATCGTCAATGTCGCCAGCCGCGCCGGCTATCGCGGCGACAGTCCGGACCACTGGCATTATGCCGCGTCCAAGGGCGGCATGATCGCGATGACCAAGACCATCGCGCGCGCCTATGCCGCCGAAGGCATCTACGCCTTCACCGTCTGCCCCGGTTTCACCGTCACCGGAATGGTCGACGAGTATATCGCCAGCCGGGGCGGCATCGCGGCCTTGGGCGATCTGCCGATCGGCCGCCCGTCCACCGCCGACGAAGTGGCGGAAACGATCCGCTGGCTCGCCCTCGACGCCCCGCCGGCCGCGACCGGCTCGGCGATCGACGTGAACGGGGCCAGCTTTGTCAGATAGCTGGCGCGTCACCCTGCCCTGCACCAAGGCGGAGGCCGAGCTGCTGAAAGGGGACATCATCGCCTTCGCCCTGCTCGATGCGCCGCCGGTGCTGATGACCAGCGAGCCGGACCCGGCGCGGCCGGACGAGTGGCGGCTGGACGCCTATTTCGAGGCGAAGCCCGCCAAGGCCGATCTTGCCTTGCTCACGGGCCTCGTGCCCAGCGCCAGAAGCGTGAAGCCGGTCGTCGAACGAATTGCCGACGAGGATTGGGTGACGCTCAGCCAGGCCGGGCTGGAGCCGATCCGCGCCGGGCGCTTCTTCGTCCACACCCCGGCGCATCGCGGCGAGGTGCCGCCGGACGGCATCGCGTTCGAGATCGACGCCGGCCGCGCCTTCGGCACCGGCCATCACGAAACCACCGCCGGCTGCCTCGCCGCGCTCGATCGGCTGAAGCGTGGCGGCGCGAACTTCCAAAACACCGCCGACATCGGCACCGGCACCGGGCTGCTGGCCTATGCCGCGCTCCGGCTCTGGCCTGCCGCGCGCGCCATCGCCTCCGACATCGATCCGGTCGCGATCGAGGTCGCGGCGGACAATGCGCGGGTGAACCATATTCCGATCGGCCGGGCGCGCGGCCAGGTCGAGCTGGCGGTCGCGCCGGGCATGCGCCATTCCCGTCTCCTCGCCCGCGCACCCTACGACCTGCTCATCGCCAACATCCTTGCCGGGCCGCTGATCGAACTCGCACCCGATCTGGCCGGAGCGGTGGCGCCGGGCGGGCGGCTGATCCTCGCCGGCCTGCTCAAGGAACAGGCTCCGCGCGTCGCCGCCGCCTATCGCCGGCGGCGGATGATGCCCGTCGCGCGGATCGACAATGGCGACTGGGCGATCCTGACGATGCGCAAACGGCAAGGTGCCTGACGCAAGATTTTATCGGTTTTCGGCCGCGCTTTGGAACGTTAGGCTCCGGTCAAAAGAGGAGACGGCATGCTGCGTTTCATGATCCGCCGGAGCGCGCTGATCGGCGCGGCGCTTGCCGGCGCGGCGATTGCTCAACAGACAGCACCCGACGCAAGCCTGCGTTCGACCGAGACAGTCACCGCCGGCACCTGCCTGCCCGCCGAGCCGCTGGCCGAGGCCGCCGCCGCAACACCGCCGCCGGTGCTGGTCGAGGGGCTGGGCTATGTCGGGATCGCGCCGGACAGCGACATCGCCGAAGCGCGCACCTGGTTCGCGCAGGGCGTACAGCTGATCTGGGCGTTCGACGAAGCCGAGGCGATCCGTGCCTTCGCCGAGGCGCAACGAGCCGATCCGACTTGCGCTTTGTGCTTCTTCGGCGAGGCCTGGGCGCGTTCGCCGACGCTGAACCTGCAGCCGCGCACGCCCGAACTAGAAGCCGCCCGCGCCGCCGCCCGACGCGCGCTGGCGCTGGCCGAGGGGCTGTCGCCGCGCGACCGGGTGCTGATCGACGCGGCGGTGCTGCGCACCCGAGACGGCGAGGACTTCTCCAACCGGGCCTATGCCGATTTCCTCGACCGCGCGGCGCGGCGGATGCCGGACGACGACATGATCGCCGTGCTCGCCGCCGATGCGCATATGATCGCCGCCGAGCGCGGCGCGCGGCCCGCCCCGGCGGCACAGCGTTTGCTGGAACGCGTGCTGGCGCGCAATCCGGGCCATGGCGGCGCGATCCACCTCTACATCCACCTCACCGACTGGATCGACCGGCAGCATCTGGCCGTGCCTTATGCCGAACGCCTGGCCGCCATCGCGCCGGCGGCGAGCCATCTCGTCCACATGCCGTCCCACACCTTCTACGGCGTCGGGCGCTACGAGGAAGCGGCGGCGACCAATGTGGCGGCGATCGCCGCCGACCGCGCCTATATCGCGCGGGTGCGTCCGCCGGCCTCCGCCTATCGGACCGGGCTCGACCGCCACAATATGCATTTCACCATCCAGAGCGCGCTGATCCGCGGCGACGGCGCCACTGCGCTCGACATGGCCCGCCGCTATCGCGAGACGCATATGACCGGCGAGATCAGCCTATGGGCGCGGCTGATCGGCGGGGCCGCCTGGTATGCGGACGGACTGCATGGCGGGCCCGAGGACGTGCTCGCCGGCGATGTGCCGGAGCATGCTGCCGACAAGGCCTTTCGCCATTACGCGCGCGGTGAGATCCATGCGCGGCTCGGCGATGCGGGGCGCGTGGCGGAAGAGGCCGGGGCGATTGCCGCCTTGCTCGATGGCCCGGAGGCGAGCTTCGGGCCGGCGACGCCTCTGATCGAAATCCTGCGCCATGTCCTGGACGGGCGCGCGGCGATGGTCGCGGGGCGCTATGACGAGGCCGCCGCCGCCTATCGGCGCGGCATGCAGGCGCAACTCGCCATGGACGCCGGCAACGATCCGCCGCCCTTCTGGTATTCGGTGCGCCGCAGCCTTGGCGCCGCCCTGCTCGCCGGCGGCGATGCGCGCGGCGCGCGGCGCCAGCTCGAAGCCTCGCTTGCCCGTTGGCCCGACGATCCGCTGGCGCTCTATGCCCTGTCGCAGGCGGAGCAGGCCACCGGGCGAGCCGAGGCGGCGGCGCGCAATCTCGCCCGCGCCCGGGCGCTCTGGGCCGGAAACGTGACGGCGATCCCGCTCACTCGCATCTGATCCCATCTGCAGGCCGGGGCGCCACGCCGGGAAAGTTGGCCAGATGAGCGGGTTCGGGCTATCGGGGCGCGAAAGGGGGCCGCGTCCAATGTCGCACGATATCCTGATCTGTCATACGGCAACGGATGCAGGCGTCGCCGAAGCCGCCTGCACCGCGCTGGAGCGGGGCGGGCATCGCTGCTGGCTCGCCGCACGCGAATACCCGCAGAGCGTGGCACCTGATATCGCCGCGCTTGATGCGATCCGCGCCAGCCGTCTCGTGGTGCTCATCCTGTCGCGCACGAGTGTCAATTCACCCGCTTTGCGGGAGGTTGCCGAACGTGCCGCCAACGCCGGCCTGCCGCTCATGACGTTCCGGCTCTCCGACGCCGTGCCGACCGAGGCGCTCGCCGCCGCGATCGGCGCGGCCCACGAAATCGGGCCCGTCGCCGCACCGCTGGACTCGCATTTCGCCTATCTGGCCACGGCGGCGGACCGGCTGCTCGACGGCGAATCCGTGCGCGGCCGCTCGCTCACCATGCCACCCAGGCCGATGCCGCGCGCCAACCGGCAGTCAAATTGGCTGCCGATCGTGATCGCCGGCGCTATCGGCATCGCCGCGACGGCCGCCGTCGCGCTCTATGTCGCGGCCCCAGGCACATCCGACGCGGCGCCCTAGTGTCCAGGATCATGGTCGGGGCGACTGGATTCGAACCAGCGACCCCCACACCCCCAGTGTGATGCGCTACCAGGCTGCGCTACGCCCCGACCAGAGGCCGGGCATTTAGGCGGGCACCGCCGCGATGGCAAGCGCGGCGGCACGGCACGGGATTGACAGAAGCGCCGACCATACTAGTTTCGTTTCGAAACGAAGTTATGGAGCCGCGCATGAACTCTGGCATCGCCACCCCCGATCAGGTGCGGGACCTCGCCGGCATCGACATGCTGCGCGCGATGATCGCCGGCCGCCTGCCGGCGCCGCCGATTTCCGCGACGATGGGGTTTCGGCTGGTCGAGGTCGAGCCTGGCCGGGCGATGTTCGAAGGCATGCCGGGACCGCATCTGCTCAATCCGCTCGGCTCCGTCCATGGCGGTTATGCGCTGACGCTGATCGACAGCGCGGCGGGCTGCGCGCTGCATACCGAGCTGGGCGGGGGAATCGGCTACACGACGATCGAGACCAAGGTGAACTTCACCCGGCCGATCGACCCGGAGGGCGGCCCGATCCGCTGCGAAGGCCGCGTGCTCAGCCGCGGCCGCCAGATCGGCACGGCCGAGGCGTTTCTGCGATCGGCCACCGGCAAGCTGCTCGCGCACGGCACCTCGACGCTGATCATCTTTCCCTCCCGCTGACCGCCCCGGAGCCGGACGGCGCGACTGTGGCCAAGCGGTCACAGCAGGGGTCGGCGGCTTGCCTTGGCAATCGCCCCTCCCCATGATAGTCGCCTCGCGCTTTTGAAGGCGCGCGGCTTCTCGCGCGCGCTCCATTTCAGGTTAGGACAACATGTTCGAATCGCCAGCCTATGCCGCGACCGGCGGCGCCGCAGCCGGAGGAGGCGCCTCCTTCTTCGTGCAGATCTTCCCGCTCGTCCTCATCTTCATCATCTTCTATTTCCTGCTGATCCGGCCGCAGCAGAAGCGGATGAAGACGCACCAGGCGATGATCATGGCGGTGAAGCCGCGCGATACGGCTGTCACCAGCGGCGGCCTGATCGGCAAGGTCACCAAGGTCGACGAGAACGAGATCGAGCTGGAAGTCGCGACGGGCATGCGGGTGCGCGTCGTCAAATCGATGCTGAGCGACGTGCGGCCGCACGGGTCTAAGCCCGCCAACGACCAGGCCTGATTCCTCATGCTCGATTTTCCCCGCTGGAAGATCTGGGCGGTCACGCTTTCGCTCGTGATCGGCACCTGGTACGCGCTCCCTTCCTTCCTGCCTGAAACCGTCACCCGGCACATGCCGGCGATCCTGGTGCCGAAAATCAATCTCGGCCTCGATCTCGCCGGCGGCAGCCACCTGCTGCTCGAGGCGGATGTCAGCGACGTCGCCCGCCAGCGGCTGGAATCGATGGAAGAGATCATGCGGCGCGAGCTGCGCACCGCCAGCCCGCGCATCGAAATTTCCCAGCTTTCGACCGCCGACGAGCAATTGAGCTTCACGGTGCGCGACCCGGCCCAGGCCGGTGCGGCACGCGATATTGCGCGGCGCCAGAGCCAGCCCGCCGGCTTCGCCGGCCAGCCGGACTGGTCGGTCCAGTTGGTGGGCGAGCGCATCGTCATGCGCCCGACCCAGGCGGGGCTCAACCAGGCGGTCGATCAGGCGATGGAGGTCGCGCGCGACATCGTTGATCGGCGCATCAACGCGCTGGGCACGCTGGAGCCGACGATCATCCGCCAGGGCAGCAACCGGATCGTCGTCCAGGTGCCGGGCCTTCAGGACCCGGAGGCGCTCAAGGCGCTGATCGGGCGCACCGCACGGCTCGAGTTCAAGCTGGTCGACGGCAGCGCGACGCCGGAGCAGTTGGCCTCCGGTCGCGCGCCGGTGGGCAGCCAGATCCTGCCCTATCCGGACGCCGGCGAAGGCGGCCGCATCGCCGTCCAGCGCCGGGCGATGATCTCGGGCGACCAGATCATCGACGCGCAGCAGGGCTTCGATTCGCAGAACGGCTCCCCGGTCGTCACGATCCGTTTCGACGGCGCCGGCTCCCGCCGCTTCGCCCGGGTGACGCAGGAGAATGTGAACCGCCCGTTCGCGATCATCCTCGACAACATCGTCATCTCCGCGCCCAACATCAACGAGCCCATTCTGGGCGGCAGCGCGCAGATTTCCGGCGGCTTCACGGTCGAGACCGCCAACCAGCTCGCCATCTCGCTGCGCTCCGGCCGCCTGCCGGTCGCGCTGAACGTGGTCGAGGAGCGCACCGTCGGCCCCGATCTCGGTTACGATTCGATCCGGCTCGGCATCATCGCGCTGATCGTCGGGAGCAGCCTCGTGCTGCTCTACATGTTCGTCACCTATGGCCGGTTCGGCATCTTCGCGAACATCGCGATCTTCCTGAACGTGGCGATCATCCTGGGCGTCATGGCGCTGATGAACGCGACTTTGACATTGCCCGGCATCGCCGGCTTCGTGCTGACCGTCGGCGCCGCGGTGGACGCCAATGTCATCATCAACGAACGCATCCGCGAGGAGCAGCGACGAGGGCGCAACATCGTCCAGGCGGTCGAGCACGGTTATAACGAAGCGCGCTCCGCGATCTTCGACGCCAACATCACCAACGTGATCGCCGGCATGTTGCTCTTCTACTTCGGCTCGGGGCCGATCCGCGGCTTCGCGGTGGTGCTGATGATCGGCATCGTGACCTCGGTCTACACGGCCGTGACCGTCACCCGCATGTTCGCCTCGCTCTGGCTGCGCACGCGGCCGCGCGAACTGGTGCTGTGAGGTAAAGCCATGCGTCTGCTCAAGCTCGTTCCGGACAACACCAATCTCGATTTCCTGCGCTGGCGCGGGATCGCCTTCACGATCTCCGGCCTCTTGATCGCCGCCTCGATCGCCTTGCTGGTGGTCCGCGGCCTCAATTTCGGCATCGACTTCGAAGGCGGGCAGATGATCCGCGTGACCTTCGTCGAGGCGCCGCGCATCGACGAGCTGCGTCAGCGCATCGCCGACACCGGTCATCCCGAAGCCACCGTCCAGGAATTCGGCAGCCCGCGCGACATCTCGATCCGCATGGCTTTGCCCGACGGCGGCGAGGAAGCGGCGAATCAGGCGGCGAGCGACGTGCGCGAGGCGATCGAGACCAATTATCCGGGCGCGCGCATCGACGCGGTCGAAACCGTGTCCGGACAGGTGTCGGACGAGCTGGTGCGCGCCGGCGCGCTCGCCCTGCTCTTCGCGATGCTCGGCGTGTCGATCTACATCTGGTTCCGCTTCGAATGGCAGTTCGGCATCGCCTCGCTCTTCTCGCTGTTCCACGACGTCACGATCACCCTGGGCTTCCTCGCGCTGACCCAGCTCGAGTTCGACCTCAACGTGATCGCGGCGCTGCTGACGCTGATCGGCTATTCGCTGAACGACAATATCGTCATCTTCGACCGCATCCGCGAGAATCTGCGCAAATACCGCAAGATGGAGATGACCGCGCTCATCAACCTGTCGATCAACGAGACGCTGTCGCGCACCGTCGCCACCAACATGGCGATGCTGCTGGCGCTCGGCTCGCTCTTCTTCCTCGGGCCGGACGTGATCTTCAGCTTCAACGCGGCGCTGCTGATCAGCGTCATCGTCGGCGCCTATTCGACGATGTACGTGGCCTCGCCCTGGCTGATCTGGCTGAAAGTGACACCGGACAGCTTCCTGCCCAAGGATCCGGTCAGCCGCGCCCAGAAGGGCGCACGCAACGAAGGCTATGACGGCGCCCAGGTTTGAACGGACGCCAGCCGCGACGGGGCCGTGCGTCCGGGGCTTCGCTGGAAAGCTCCTGCGGATCGGCGACGAAAGATATGCCGGCGTTCTATTGACCCCGGAACGGGTCTTGCCCTGGTCGCCGCCGCCGCTCGACGCGCTCGGCGCGGCGGACGTCGCCCCGCTGCTCGCGCTCGCCCCGCCGCCGGAATTCCTGCTGCTCGGCACCGGTCCGGCAACGGTCTTTCCGCCCCGCGCCTTGGTCCTCGCGCTGGAGGTGCGGGGCATCGGCGTCGAGGCAATGGACAGCCGCGCGGCGGCGCGCGCATGGGGGCTGCTGCGCGGGGAAGGCCGCTGGATCGCCGCCGCCTTGATGCCGCTCTAGGATCACCGCGTCCGGTCGACTACAAGCGAAGGGTCCGGCGAGGATCGGGGGGCTCGCTTGAATCGACAGGGGGATCAAGGTCATGCGTCTCGCAATCGGCATCGGCTCCGTTTCCGTCATCGTTCTGCTCGCAGCTTGCGGCCCGGGCAGCGCGTTCGACAACAGCTTCCGCGAATCCTATCGCGAGAAGGCGGTTGAGGGCTGCGTCCAGGGCTCACGGGCCGCAGCCGCGCCCGCCGGCGTTGACTTCCAGCGGATCTGCGAATGTGCCGTCGACCGGCACATGACGGGCAAGAGCGCCCGCGACCTGATGAACGAAGGCGACGATGTCTCCCGCTCCGGCGCTCAGGACGCGACGATGCAGTGCATCCGCGAGATCGTCCCGGGGGCCGCGGCCATGGTGCCGGGCGGCAACGCCCCGCCGGTTGGCGACGGTGGCGCCAAGCCCGCCCCTTGAATCTTATCCACGATATCCCCGTTATCCACAGGCAGGATACGCAAGATTCCGCTTGGCGCGACTCGGGAAACCGAGTCAGCCTGCAACTTCGCGGTCAGGAATGATCGGCCGGCAACGGACGAGCAGGGCTGAAAGCGACCAGGGTGGAAATGGCGGAATTCCGCAAGGAAGAAAGCTGAAGAAGCGCTGGACGGGGAAGCGGAAAGAAGCGCGAGGCGAAAGCCGAACCCACTTTTCCAGCTGCTCCGGTGAACCGGAAGTCTTCGGACGGAAGGAACGCGAAGGGATCATGTCGAAGCTTCGGCCGAGATCTGATCTCGATCTGAAAGGCGACGAGGCAGCAATGCTTCGGGACATTTCAGGTCAGGGAACCGGACGAAGGTCGCAAGACCGTTCAGATGGAACCCAAGGGACCGACCGGGGCCGCGAGGCCTCGGCCGGAACCTCTCCCGGGACGAGCCCAAGCCCTCACCGGCGCGGGATTTGGATTCGGGCGAAGTGGGGGCCGGCGGCGACGTCGGCCCCCATTGCTTTGAGCGGTATCGAGCCTCTCCAGACATCCGCCTGCGCCATAGCGCCCGCCGGGAAAGCGTGCTTTCGCCGGTCGATCCTGCTATATTCGATCGCTCCGGGGGCGGAAAGGAGACGGACCATGTCTCAGGATGCGCGGCCCCTGCTCAACGAAAGCGAGGCGCTCGATCGGCGGAACGCGCTGATCTCGTCACGGCGCGTCGAGGGCACGCCGGTCTACAATCGCGCTGGGGAGCGGCTCGGGGCGATCCATTCGGTAATGATCGACAAAAGCAGCGGCCAGGTCGCCTATGCGGTGCTGAGCTTCGGCGGTTTTCTCGGGCTGAGCGAAAAGGCCCATCCGGTGCCGTGGGAAGTGCTGACCTACGATGTCGATCTCGACGCCTATGCCATCGATCTCACCCGCGAGCAACTCGAAGTGGCGCCGACCATGCGGCTCGACCAGGCCGACCGGCCGCAACCGCGCGATTATGAGGACGTGACGGGCTATTACGCCAAGCTGCCCTGGTGGGGCCTTTAGCTCAAGCTTCGGCGGGGACTTCGATGACGATCTCGCTCTTGATCGAATTGGCGATGAAACACTGCTCGTGCGCGTCGTGGTGGAGGCGGTCCAGCTCCTCGCCGGCCGGCGCGCGTCCCGCGAAGACGATCCGGGGCCGCAGCACGATCCGGGTCATGCCCAGGCGCCCCGGCGCGACCTCGCTCATCGTGCCTTCCGCATCGTCGCGATAGCTCGCCACCTCGAACCCCGCCTTGTGCGCGACCCACAGGAAGGCGAGCATGTGGCAGGACGAGGCTGCGGCGACCAGGGCCTCCTCCGGATCGACTGCGGCGGGATCGGAAAAGGGCACACGCACCACGTCGGGCGACGCGGAGCCCGGCACCACGGCGCCGCCGTCGAAGCGCCATTCGTGACGCCGGCTGTAGCGCCCGCTGGCGAATTGGCCGTCCGAAGACCAGTCGATCGTCGCGACATGCTTGGCCATCAATCGACCACCAGCGCCTCGGGCTTGCTGCCGGCGGGGAAGAGGTCGGTGCTGCTGGCGGCCTTGCCCTTGCCGGCGGGCGTGGTGGGCGTCGCGATCAGCACGTCGTCGGCACCCGGCCCGGCCGCCAGCGCCGCGCGCCGGGCGAGCCGGCCGTCGATCCGCGCGCCGGCGGCGATGCTGATCGTCTCGTAGGTCACGTCGCCGGCAATCCGCCCGGTCGCCTCGACGACCAGCGTCGCGGCGTTGACCGTGCCTTCGATCAGGCCCGCGATTCGCGCCTCGTCGGCGGTGAGATCGCCGGCGATGATTCCGCTTTCGCCCTGGCAAAGCTGGCCGCAACGGACATGGCCGTCGATGCGCCCGTCGACATGGAGCTGTGCGCTGGTGGTCAGATCGCCGCTGATCACCACCTCCGGCCCGATGAAGGACAGACCGGACGACGACGATCGGCCGGACCGCGTGCCGGGCTTCGAATCCTTGCGTGAGAACATGTGGCCCCTCCTCGCTTGGCGGGGACTATCGCGCCTGTCTTGCGCCAGATCAAGCAGGGGGAAACCGCAGCAGGGCCGATCGGGCGCGCCGGGCGGCGCCAAGGCCGAAACAGCAATGGGGGCCGGCGTTGCCGCCGGCCCCCACTGTCCCGCCGCGGGTGAACACCAAGCCTGGGAGGCGAGGCAGTCCGCGAGGGCGATTTCGAAACCTGACCAGGCCGGGGGCCTTGGCTTCGGTTCCCGGAGTCCCTTCCCGAAGCGTGAGCTTCGTTCGGGTTTCCCCGCAGGCTCCCCGTCAGGGCCGAAGCCCTGGCGGTTCGCCGCTTGGCGGATTTGGAACTCGCGTTCCGCTTCCCGCCTTCCCGTCACCGCCGCCGAAGCCTTGGTGCCGGAGCCGGCGGGATCCTTGGCCGAAGCCGCTGGTTCCGCCTGGCGAGCCATGAGCCGAAGCCCTGGGCTCTCGCCGGTTTCGCAGCTCCCGGGAACCAGGCCCGGTCCTGCCCGACAATCCGTTCGGCCGAAACCTCCCTTCTCGCCGGTGGCGGTGCGTAAATCCGAAGATCCCGCTTTCCACCGGGCAGTTCGCGAACCCCGAAGGATTCTCTTCCTGCCTGCCCGGTCCCGTCCGCCCGAAGGCCTCCGGTTCCGGTTGGGCGCTTCACGAAGCCTGCCGCTTTCGCATCCGCCAAAGGACAAGTCCGCAGCTTCCGCCTGGCGGCGGCTTCGTCAGCCGCCCCGCCTCCGCTCGGACCTTTCGTCTGGTGGGACGCAAGGGCTCCTCGCTCGGGCCGTGGCTGGGAAGGCTCTCGTCCGTTGCCGGTCGATCGTCTCTGCCACGGAAGGAAGGCTGTCATGAAAAGTGAGTCGCACCAAACGGATTCCGCCTGTGGATAATGAGGATAACGGGAATAAGTGCGCCGGCCCGCTTTCGCCTTAGGTGCGTGCCCGGCTTGCGGCGCGCGCCGCGCCCGCATAAAGGGGGCGCCAATCAGCTTGAAGCCGGCCAGGGGAGGCCGCGCACCTTCGGAGGCAAGAAAGCGGCATGGACGATCGGTTCAACACGATTGCGGGATGGGTGCTGGGCGCGGGCATCGTCCTGTTGGGCAGCACGCTGGTCACCGGGCAGGTCTTCAAGTCGGAACGCCCCGAAACGATGGGCTATCCGATCGAGGGCGTGGAGGAAGAATCGTCCGGCGCCGCCGACGCGGAGCCGCCGATCGCCCACTTCCTGCAGACCGCCGATGCGGCCCGCGGCGAAGGCGCCTTCCGCAAGTGCGCCGCCTGCCACACGATCAACCAGGGCGGTGCCAACGGCCTCGGCCCGAATCTCTACGGCGTGATGGGCGAGGCCGTCGGTACCGGTCATGCCGGCTTCAATTTCTCGGATGCGCTGCGCTCGCGCGGCGGCACCTGGGACTGGGACACGATGAGCGCCTGGCTGGCCTCACCCCGCACCTTCGCGCCGGGCACCCGGATGACCTTCGCAGGCCTGTCCAATCCGCAGGAACGCGCCGACCTGCTGCTCTACATGAACCAGCAGGGGGGCAATCTGCAGCTCCCGCCGCCGCCCGCGGTCGAGGAGCCGGCGGCCGAAGCGGGCAACGAAGCGGCACCCGCGGAGGGCAATGAGGCCGCGCCGGCCGAAGCCAACGCGGCCGCGCCCGCCGCCGAGTGATTCAGGCGAAATCGTCGAGATTCATCGCCTCGACCGCCGCCATCATATCCGGCGCGGTCTTGCGCAGTGCCTTGTCGGCATTTTTGAGGACGCTCGTCAGATAGGGCTTCAGGTGGGGCTCCGCCTCGGCCGGTTCCCGGCCGGCAAGACGCTGGAATATGCAAAGGGCCGTCACCAGCGCCTGCTCGCTCAGATAGCCCTGGATAGAGCTGCGCCAGCCCGTGCTGCCTTCGGTCGCGAAATGCTCGAACGAGCGTGCGTGATTGGCAAGGAAGATGCCGAAGCCGAGATAGATGGCGGCAAGATCGGTGTGCAGCTCATGCAGGTCCCAACCGCCCGGCGGGGCGGTCGTCGCCGTCGCCATCAGATAATGGCCGAATTCGTGCGCGAAGGTCGCCGCCAGCCCCGCCATGTCGTGCGCCATGTCGGGATTGTAGGTGATGATGCCGCAAGTTCCGGTCGGGCCTTCGCCGATCTCGAAGGTCCCGCAGGGCGCGCTGCCGCTATGCTTCAGGAAAATGTTGTTACCCACGTCGAAGGGGCGATTCTGCTGGCCGCCCTGCAGCTCGCAGGGCCAGTCCGCCATGCCCGCATGACCACGCACCGCTTCGAAAATTTCAAGGACGCCGGCTTCTCCGCCGGCGCCGGAAAGCGGGAAGAACGCGCGCGTCGGGAGGATCAGCAATTGCCCGCCCACCGGCCCGAATTGCGCGATCAGCCATTTGAAGGTGGCGAGCTGGAAATCCAGCTCGTCCAGGTCGATCGGCAGCTTCGGGCCGAACCAGCCCATGTCAGCAGATCGCCCCCGGCGTCTCCGCATAATGGCGACAGACGATCTCCCAGGCCTCTTCCGCCGTCTCGCAGAAGGAAAACAGGTCGAGATCGGCCTGCGAGATCACGCCTTCGTCGACCAGCGCCTGGAAATTGACCACCCGGTCCCAGAATTCACGGCCGAAGAAGATGATCGGCATCGGCTTGATCTTGCCGGTCTGGATAAGGGTCAGCAGCTCGAACGATTCGTCGAACGTCCCGAACCCGCCCGGGAACACCGCCACCGCCCGCGCACGCAGCAGGAAGTGCATCTTCCTTAGCGCGAAATAGTGGAACTGGAAGGACAGGTCCGGGGTCACATAGGCATTGGGATGCTGCTCGTGCGGCAGCACGATGTTGAGCCCGATGGACTCTTTCCCCTCGTCCGTGGCGCCGCGATTGGCGGCTTCCATAATCGAGGGCCCGCCGCCCGAGCAGACGACGAACTGGCGGCGCCCTTCGGTGTCCGGGCCGACGCGGCTGACGATACGGGCGAGCTTGCGCGCCTCGTCATAATATTTCGCTTTCGCCTTGAGCCGTTCGGCGACCAGCCGCTGATGATCGGTGGCGGCGGCATCGACCAAAGCCTGCGCCTTGGACGGCTCCGGAATCCGCGCCGATCCGTAGAAGACGAAGGTGGTCGCGATATTCGCCTCGTCGAGCAGCAGCTCGGGCTTGAGCAGTTCGAGCTGGAAGCGGACCGGCCGCAAATCCTCGCGCAGCAGGAAATCCATGTCCTGAAAAGCCAGGCGATAGGCCGGCGTGACGGTCTGCGGGCTGACGGTCGCGTGGGCGGCCGTCGCGGCCTCCTCGCGGGCGGGATGGAAAACGCGCTTCGGCGGAACTGGGTCTGTCATCACCCGGCTTTAGAGCGGTTTCGGCCGAAGGTGAATCCTTAACCTCCAAGCCCCTGATTCAGCGGCAATAGGGGCCGCGTCCCATATCGAAATGGAGATGGTCCTGATGATAGGCGTCGGCGTCGGGTCCGATTGTGATGCTGAAACGGCGGCAACCCGCCTGATGGATCGCGCGCAGGAAATCCTGCTCGTCCAGGCCACCGCGCCAGCCCTGCTCCACCGTGACGCGCCGGCCGTCGGCAAGGACGAAGGCGGCCACGTCCACCGCATTGGCATAGGCATGTTCGGACAGGCGCGCGCCCGGGCGGCTGTTGACGCTGCGGCACGAATAGGTGCCGAACGTCTCGATCCGCCGCACCGGCGATCCCAGGAAGCGGCCGGCGGCGGGCTGCACCGCCTCGCGCGTCCAGCGCGCGAACTGGCGGGCGAGCCGGCAGGTCATCGCGCCGAGATTGGCGACGGGCGTGCCGATCTCCTCGAGCTGCACCGCGCCGAGCGCCGAGCAGCCGTTCTGGAAATGCCGGTCCGGCAGCGGCTGGAAGCGCACGCCTTCGCGCGCCAGCTCGCCAAAGCATTGCCGGGTCGCCGCATCGGGCTGGGCCGTGGCGCGCGGCGGCGGCTCCGACCGCGGCGGCGCGCGCGGCTCGCTGCGCGGGATGCATCCCGCCAACACCAGCATCGTCGCCAGGAGGAGCCCCCGCCGCATGACCCAAGCCTGATTCGCGCGGACGCGGCGGTCAAGAAAGACGAGTCGAAGCGAGAGGCGCTTGCGGCGGATGCCCTTCTCCCGTAACGCCATCGACGGGCCACGCCGCCCCAACGCGGTGCGGGCTCTCTGGAAGGAGAGTCGTTGACATGACTGAGCTGAAGCCAGACGTGCGTCCAGCGCGTCCGTATTTTTCCTCCGGTCCCTGCGCGAAGCCGCCGGGCTGGTCTCCCGAAAAGCTCGTGACCGGCTGCATGGGGCGTTCGCATCGTTCCAGACTCGGCAAGGCGCGCCTGCATTATTGCATCGATCTGATGCGCGACGTGCTGCGCCTGCCGGACACGCACCGGATCGGCATCGTGCCGGGCTCCGACACCGGCGCCTTCGAAATGGCGATGTGGACGATGCTGGGCGCGCGGCCGGTGACGACGCTCGCCTGGGAGAGCTTCGGCGAGGGCTGGGTGACCGACACGGTCAAGCAGCTCAAGCTCGACCCGACCGTCCTGCGTGCCAATTACGGCGCGCTGCCCGATCTTTCGCAGGTCGATTGGACGAATGACGTGCTGTTCACCTGGAACGGCACGACATCGGGCGTGCGCGTGCCGGACGGCGGCTGGATCGCCGAAGACCGTGAGGGGCTGAGCTTCGCCGACGCGACCAGCGCGGTCTTCGCCTATGATCTGCCCTGGGACCGCATCGATGTCGCCACCTTCTCCTGGCAGAAGGTGCTGGGCGGCGAGGGCGGGCACGGCGTGCTCATCCTCGGCCCCCGCGCGGTCGAGCGGCTGGAAGGTCACAGCCCCGCCTGGCCGCTGCCCAAGATCTTCCGCCTCACCAAAGGCGGCAAGCTGATCGAGGGCGTCTTCTCGGGCGAGACGATCAACACGCCCTCTATGCTCGCCGTCGAGGATGCGATCTTCGCGCTGGAATGGGCGAAAGAGCTGGGCGGCCTGCCCGCGATGCTCCGCCGCACCGAGGCCAATGCCGCCGCGCTCGACGCCATCGTGCAGGCGCGCCCCTGGCTCGGCCATCTCGCCGCCGATCCGGCCAGCCGGTCGAAGACCAGCATGTGCCTGACCGTCGCGGGTGCCGACGCGGCGCTCATCAATAAGATGGCCGCGCTGCTGGAGGCGGAGGACGCCGCCTACGACATAGCCGGTTATCGCGACGCCCCGCCGGGACTGCGCATCTGGTGCGGCGCGACGGTCGATTCGTCGGATATCGAGGCGCTCGGCCCCTGGCTCGACTGGGCCTATGCCGAGGCGAAGTCGTCCTGACCTCCCGTGCTCCTGCGAAGGCAGGAGCCCAGCTTCACACACCAATTCTGGGTTCCTGCTTTCGCAGCAACGCCCCGATCAGAGGAAAAGCGAAATGCCCAAGGTGCTGATTTCCGACAAGATGGACCCCAAGGCCGCCGAGATTTTCCGCGCCGCCGGGGTCGAGGTGGACGAGAAGACCGGCCTCGCCAAGGACGAGCTCAAGGCGATCATCGGCGACTATGACGGTCTTGCCATCCGTTCCTCGACCAAGGTGACGGCGGACCTGCTCGCCGCCGCGCCCAGGCTCAAGGTGATCGGCCGGGCCGGGATCGGCGTCGACAATGTCGATATCCCCGCCGCCACCGCGCGCGGCGTCGTCGTCATGAACACGCCTTTCGGCAATTCGATCACGACCGCCGAGCACGCCATCGCCCTCATGTTCGCGCTGGCCCGCGAGCTGCCCCAGGCCGATGCCTCCACCCAGGCGGGCAAGTGGGAGAAGAACCGCTTCATGGGCGTGGAGCTCACCGCCAAGACGCTGGGCCTGATCGGTTGCGGCAATATCGGCTCGATCGTCGCCGACCGGGCGCTGGGCCTGAAGATGAAGGTGATCGCCTTCGATCCCTTCCTCACGCCCGAGCGCGCCGTCGATCTCGGCGTCGAGAAGGTGGAGCTGGACCAGCTCCTCGCCCGCGCCGACTTCATCACCCTGCACACGCCGCTCACCGACCAGACCCGCAACGTGCTGTCGGCGGAGAATCTGGCGAAGACCCGAAAGGGCGTGCGGATCATCAATTGCGCGCGCGGCGGCCTGATCGACGAAGCGGCGCTGCGCGGGGCGCTCGAATCGGGCCATGTCGCCGGCGCGGCGCTCGACGTGTTCGTCGAGGAGCCGGCCACCGACAATCCCCTGTTCGGCGCGCCGAACCTGGTCGCCACGCCCCATCTCGGCGCCTCCACTACCGAGGCGCAGGTCAATGTCGCCATCCAGGTCGCCGAGCAGATGGCCGATTATCTGGTGCGCGGCGGCGTCGCCAACGCGCTCAACATGCCCTCGCTCAGCGCCGAGGAGGCGCCGAAGCTGCGCCCCTATATGGAGCTGGCCGAGAAGCTCGGCTCGCTGCTCGGCCAGGTCGATGGCGACCGCATCCAGAAGGTCTCGATCGAGGTCGAGGGTGCGGCGGCCGAGCTGAACCAGAAGCCAATCACGGCGGCCGTGCTCGCCGGGCTGATGGCGGTCTATTCCGACACGGTGAACATGGTGAACGCACCTTTCCTCGCGAAGGAGCGTGGGCTCGACGTGCGCGAGGTGCGCCACGCGCATGAGAGCGACTATCACACCCTCCTGCGCGTCACCGCCGCGACGCCGGAGGGTCCGCGCAGCGTCGCCGGCACCCTGTTTGGCAATGCCGCGCCTCGCCTCGTCGACATGTTCGGCGTCGCGGTGGAGGCCGACCTGGCCGGCGAAATGGTCTACTTCGTCAACGAGGACAGACCGGGCTTCATCGGCCGGCTCGGCACCGCCTTGGGCGAGGCGGCGGTCAATATCGCCACCTTCCATCTCGGCCGCCGCGCAGTGGGCGGCGAAGCGGTGGCCTTGGTGTCGGTGGACGGCCATATCGCCGACCATCTGGTCCGGCGGCTGGAGGCGCTGCCCGGCGTGAAAAGGGTCAAGCCGCTGCGTTTCGCGAGGAGTGCTTGAAACCGATCTCCTTGTGTATTATGTGAATAATACACAAGGAGATCGACTCATGGCCAAGGTCCGGATTCCCAAGCGCGTCGGCGGCATCGAAATCCCGAAGAAGGTCCGCAAGCGGGCGAAGAAGGTGGTGAAGATGGCGGAGAGCGATTCGTTCCGCGCCTTCGCCCAGGCGGCGGCCGCGACCGCCGCGCGGGGCCAGCGCGCCGCGCGCGAAGCTTCGGCCGAGGCGCGCGAGGACGCGCGGCAGTTCGGCGCGCGGATCAGCATCGACGCGGAGCATCTGGGCGAGACGCTGCGCGCCGCCGCGATCGACGGCCTGCGACGCTTTCTCGAGGGGCTCGAGGAAGGGCTGCAGCGCACGAACGTCACCGTCGATGCCGCGCCGGTGGCGACACCAGCTGCGCCGAAGAAAAAGCAGAAGCCCCGGAAGCCTAGCGGTCCCGCTGGCGTTGCGACCTGATCGCGCCGCCGCGCAGCTGGCCGCGGATCGCGCCGGCCGGATATTCGGCATTGTGGACGTTCACATAGAATTCGTGACCGCGCCACGCGATCTCGCGCGCCAGCCCCTGTTCGATCGCGACGCAGCCCTGGCTCCGCCCGGCGGCGTCGGGCGTGGCCAGCGTCACCACCGGCGGCCCCGCCGAACCTGCCGCGCCGCGATGGATATGGGCAGCCGTGGCCGGGCCGATCTGGCGGGCATAGAGATCCCAGCACAATTGGCCTTCGCCGGGATTGACGCGAATCAAGGCGGTACCCGTACCGTCCGTGTCGCCCGGTCCCGGCACTTCCTGCAGGCCCGTCAGCGTCACCGCCAGTTCGGCGCGCTGATTCTGCGAATTGGTCGCGCAAGCGGCGAGCAACAGCGCGGTCGCGCCGATCCCCAAAGCCTTCATCCCCGTTCTCCCTCTTCCCGCCCCTCGACCCAGCGGGTCAGCAAAGTATTGGCAATGGCGAAAGGCGGTGGTGCCTGGAACGGCGCGTCGGGCGCTCCCGCCAGCGCGGCCCGCACTCCCGCGCGATCGACCCAGAAACCGTCCTCCAGCTCGTTCGACTCAAGCACGATAGCGTCCGTGTCCGCCTTGGCCAGACAGGCGATCATCAGCGAGCCGGGAAAGGGCCAGGGCTGGCTGGCGACATAGGCGACGTCGCGCACGGCGAGCCCAGCCTCCTCCATCAATTCGCGCGCCACCGCCTCCTCGATCGATTCACCCGGTTCGACGAAGCCGGCCAGCGCGGAATAGCGGCCGGGCGGATATTGATGCTGCCGGGCGACCAGCACGCGGCCGTCATGTTCGGCGAGCATGATGACGACCGGATCGACGCGCGGGAAATGCTCCGCGCCGCAGCTCGGGCATTGCCGTCCCCATCCCGCCCGGAACGTCTCCGTCGCCGTGCCGCAGACGCCGCAGAAACGATGCTTGTTGTGCCATTCGTTGAGGCTGCGCGCCGCGCCCCAGATCGCCGCGTCGCGCGGGCTCATCCGGTCGATCAGCCGCATCACATTCCATGAGCGGCGGCCGAGCGCCCGCGTGCGCACCAGCGGCGCGAACAGCGGCACCCCGTCGCGAATGCCCAGGAAGATCGTCTCATCGACATGCGCCTCGGCGAAGCTCGTCCAGTGCAGCGTCCCCTCCGGCTCGAGCACCGGGTCCAGCTCGGCGAGATCGAGCAGCCGCGCGTCGCCATTGGCCATCATGTCGGCCATCCGCTCGGCATCGAGCCGCAGATGATCGGCGCGATCGAGGCTGGCGCCGGTGAAGCCGGGTTCGGCCATGTCAGCGCGCTTCCGTCGCGAAAAGGTCGGCGGCGAAGGCGTCGACCAGCGCCGTCGCTTCATGGCCGGGCCGGCCGAAATTGCGGAAGATGTCGGAATGGCTGCCCGGGACGCTCGCCACCTCCGCCGGCGTCCCTGCCGTCCGCAGCGCTGCGGCGAGCGCTTCCGATTGCGCGCCGGAATCGTCCGGCCGGCTGGCGATGTGGAGGATCAGGAAGCGCGGCGCGTTGGGCGCGGCGGCATGGGCGATGGGGGACACACGGCGCTGAAATTCCGGATCGTCGCCAAAGGCGTTGCGGTAGAGGTGGCGCAGCAGCGGTCCGCTCTGGGCGATCTGGCGGGGCACATCATAGCCCGCACCGTCGAGCGGAACGATACCGGCCAGATCCGAAAGCGCGATCCGGTGCGCGCCGAGATAGGCGGGATCGGTGCCGACCAGAGCGACGAGATGGGCGCCGGCGCTGTGGCCGATCAGCAGGATGCGACGCGGATCGACGCCCGGCTCGCGGCGTAGTCGCGCGATGGCGGATGCGACATCCGCGGCCTGCCCGTCCACCGTCGCGTCCGGCACCAGCCGGTAGTTGATCGTCGCAAAGGCATAGCCCTGCTCATGGAAATGCGCGGCCATATGCACCGCCAGATTCTTGTCACCGCGCCGCCAGCCGCCACCATGGACGAACAGCACCAGCGGCGCGTCCCGTCCCTCGATCCGCGTATAATCAAGCCGCTGGCGCGGATCGGCGCCATAGGCGATCTCGGCCGTGGCGGCCGGCGCCTGAGCGGCGAGCGGCGGGCCCAGCAGCAGCATGAAAATGGCGGCCAGGCCCGAAAGGCGCAGGTTCAAGATACGGTCTCCTTCATTCTCCCACGCCGGGCCGGCTGCCCGCTTTCCCGCCACGCAACGCCCCGGGCGGCCAGCTTGGCGAACAAAGTGGGCAGGCCTGCTTCGCCGATCCTCTCGACCGGCCACCACAGCCCGTCGTCGCGACGTTCGGCCCGCGCGCACAGCAGCTTCATGTTGAGCGCGAAATGGGTGAAGACATGGTCAACCGACCCGGCCTCGCACCAGTCGGCCGGCATAGGCGGCGCTTCGGGCAAGGCGAACATCCCGCCGAGCAGCCCCTTGCCGGGCCGGCGCACCAGCCGCACCGCGCCGTCATGCTCCAGCCAATAGGCCAGGCCGTCGCGCTTCGGCTTGGCGGCCTTCGGCGCCTTCATCGGCCAGCGCGTCGGATCGCCCGTCCGCGCCGCCGCGCAATAGCTTTGCAGCGGGCAATGCGGGCAATCGGGATTGCGCGGGGTGCAGATCGCCGAGCCCAGATCCATCATCGCCTGCGCGAAATCGCCCGCGCCTTCGTCCGGCACGAGGCTGTCAGCCAGCGCCCTGATATGCGCGCGCGCGCCGGGCAGCGGCTCAGCCACCGTGAACAGCCGCGCCACCACCCGCTCGACATTGCCGTCCACCGCGACCGCGCGCCGCCCGAAGGCGATCGCCACGATCGCGGCGGCGGTATAGGGGCCGATGCCGGGCAGGTTGAGCAGCGCAGCCTCATCGTTGGGGAAACGCCCGCCATGATCGGCGACGATCGCGCGGGCGCAGGCGAGCAGGTTGCGCGCGCGGGCATAGTAGCCGAGCCCCGCCCAGGCCCGCATGACCTCGTCGTCCTCCTCGGCGGCCAGCGCCACGACACTGGGCCAGCGCGTCGTGAACCGTTCGAAATAAGGCTTCACCGCCGCGACCGTGGTCTGCTGGAGCATGATCTCGGACAGCCAGACCCGATAGGGATCGGGCGTATCGCCGGGTTCGGCGCGCCAGGGCAGGCGTCGCTTATCCACAGCATACCAACACAAAAGCGCCTGCGAGGCATCGACGGGCATGGGGCGGCTATGCCATGCTTCGCGCGATGACGAAACCGGCCGGAACGCGCAGGAAATCATCGGCGCCGCCCGAGCGCGCGCGGCGCATGCGCGCGGTCAGCGATCTCGTGCCCGAAGTGGGCGGCGCGGCCTTTCGCCGCTTCGGCTTCGTCCAGTCCTCGATCGTCAGCCGCTGGCGCGAGATCGTGGGACCGCGTTATGCCGCCGTCTCCGCGCCCGAATCGATCCGCTTCCCGCCCGGCAGGAAAAGCGAAGGCGTGCTGACCCTGGTGGTGGAAGGCGCCCATGCGCCGATGATCCAGCATGTCGCGCCGGCGATCGCCGAACGGGTCAACCGCTTCTTCGGCTATGCGGCCGTGGCACGGATCAGCTTCCGCCAGGGCATTGTCCGCGCCGAACAGGCGAAGCCGCGCAAGGCATCGCCCTCGCTGCGGCCGATATCTGTGGAGATGGGCGAATCCCTGCGCGCGGTCGCCGATCCGGAGCTGCGCGCCTGCCTCGAATCGCTTGCGCGCGGGCTTACGTCCGGCGATGGAACGCCGGTCGTCACGGCGATCCCGGTCGTCGGCAGAATTGGTGGAGAGAAAAAGACATGAAGATCAAGATCGGCGCCAGCCTGGCCGCCCTCGCCCTCACGCTCGCCGGTTGCGGCGACAGCGGCGGCGGCGATGTCAACGCCACGTCCGGCAATGGCGGCGCCCCGCTGACCCAGATCGCGGCGCCGAACAACGGCGATTGGACCGAAACGGTGAGCGAGACGCCCGAAGGGGGCATCCGCATGGGCAATCCCGACGCGCCGGTGAAGCTGGTCGAATATGCCTCGATGACATGCCCGGCCTGCAAAGCCTTCTCCGATCAGGCTTCGACGACGCTGCGCGACACCTATATCCGCTCCGGCCAGGTGAGCTGGGAGTTCCGCCATTTCCTGCTCAACCCCTATGACGCAGCCATTTCGGTGCTCGTCCGCTGCCAGCCGCTGCCAGCCTATTTCCGTACCGTCGAACAGCTCTTCGCGCAGCAGCGGGAATTGCTGGGCGCGGTCGATGAGCAGGAAGCGCAGCAGCTCAATGCCCTGCCGCCGGAGCAGATGATCGCGCCGCTCGCCCGTGCCATGGATCTCGACACCTTCTTCGCCCGGCGCGGCATGCCGGAGTCGCGGTTCAGCGCCTGTATCGCCGATCCACAGAACATGCAGCGCCTGTCCGACGGCACCAACCGGGCGGTGACTCAGGAACAGGTGCAGGGCACGCCGACCTTTTTCATCAACGGACAGCGTCAGGACGTGTCCGACTGGCGTTCGCTGGAGCCGCGGCTGCGCGCGGCGATCGGCGGCTGACATGATGGCCCGGCTGCCGGCCGCGCTGCTTGCCGTGATCGGCGGTCTCGTTCTGACCGCGCCACCGGCCGCCGCGCCCGCCTTGGCGCAAGCGCAGCGCGACTGGAGCCGGGTGATCGTCATGACGCCGGAAGGCGGCTTCCGGATGGGCAATCCGCAGGCGCCGGTGAAGCTGGTCGAATATTTTTCGCTGACCTGTTCGCATTGCGCCGATTTCGCCGCCACGGGCGCGCCCCGGCTGATCGACGCCTATGTCCGGTCCGGCCGGGTCAGCTTCGAATATCGCAATTTCGTGCTGAACGGGCTCGATCTCGCCGCTGCCTTCGTCAGCCGCTGCGCCGCGCCGGAAAACTATTTCGCGCTCAATCACGCCATCCTCGCCAGCCAGCAGCAATGGATGGGCCGGATTACGGCGATGCCGGCCGAACAGCGCCGGGCAATGGAGGGACTGGCGCCGCTGGAGACGATGCGCCGCGTGGTCGAGATTGCCGGACTCGACGACATCGCCGCGCGCCACGGCGTCGATGCCGCGCGGGCGCGGGCCTGTCTCGCCGACCAGGCCGGGCTAGAGCGGATCGTCGAGATGCAGCGCGCCGGTTCCAGTTTCGGTGTCCAGGGTACGCCCAGCTTCGCGATCAACGGCAGGCTGGCCGGCAGCGTCCATGACTGGGCCTCGCTCGAACCGCTGTTGAGAACCGCGCGGTGATGCGCCCCGGGGGATCGCGTTGCAGGTAAAACGCCTCAAGCTTTCGGGATTCAAGAGCTTCGTCGAGCCGGCCGAGCTGATCGTCGAGCCCGGCCTGACCGGCGTGGTCGGCCCCAATGGCTGCGGCAAGTCCAACGTGCTGGAGGCGATCCGTTGGGTGATGGGCGAAAGCTCGCCCAAATCGATGCGCGGCGCGGGGATGGACGACGTGATCTTCGCCGGCACCGCGACCCGGCCGCCGCGCGATTTCGCCGAAGTCTCGCTGTTGGTCGAGCGGCAGGAGGGGGATGTCGGCGGCGATGCCGGTTTCGCCCCGGCCGGCGAGGTCGAGGTGACCCGACGGATCGAGCGCGGCGCGGGCTCCGCCTATCGGGTCAACGGCCGCGACGTGCGCGCCAAGGACGTCGCCTTGCTCTTCGCGGACGCCGCGACCGGCGCCCATTCACCGGCCCTGGTCAGCCAGGGCCGGATCAGCGCCGTCATCGCCGCCAAGCCGACCGAGCGGCGGATGATGCTGGAGGAGGCGGCGGGGATCTCCGGCCTCCATGTCCGCCGCAAGGATGCCGAGCAGAAATTGCGCGCGACCGAGGCCAATCTGGTCCGGCTCGACGGAGTGCTGGCCGACATGGAGCTGCGCGCCAGCGCGCTGAAGCGCCAGGCCCGCGCCGCCGAACGCTACCGCAAGCTGTCCGATCAGATCCGCGTGGCCGAGGGCCGGCTGATCTTCGCGCGCTGGCGCGAGGCGGCGGCCGCCGCCGAGGCCGCGAAGCAGGAGGCGCAGGCCGCCGGGGCGGCGGTCGGCATCGCGGCCGAGGCGCAGCGCGCCGCCGCCGCCTGGCAGACCCAGGCCGCCACCGAGCTCGCCGACAAGCGCCGCGCCGCCGAAGCGGCGCGTGAGCGTGCCTCCGATCTGGCCCACAAGCTTGCCGCCCTGCGCACCGAACAAGACGGCATCCGGCGCCGGATCGACGAGCTGGCGGCGCGGCAGCGCACCTTCGTCGCCGACCGCGAACGCGAGGCGGCATTGCGCGACGACGCGGCGACGGCGCTCGCCCGGCTGGACGAGGAGTTGACCAGCATCGCCGCCCGCCTCGCCGATGCCGAAAGCCGGCGCGGCACGATCGACATCCGCACCGTCGAGCAGGAGGGTGCCGCCCGCGCGGCCGAAACCGCCTTGGGTCAGGCCCGCGCCGTCCAGGCCGCCGAACAGGCCGAGGCACGGGTGGCGCAGGCCGCGCTGGACGCGGCGCTACAGAAACTCGCCCGCGCCGAAAGCGAAGCGCAGCGCATCCGCGATCAGGTCGCCGCGCTTGGGGATGCCGCGCCGCTGCACGCGGCGCTGACTCAGGCCCGCGCCGACCGCGAAGCCGCCGAAGCGCGGCTCGCCGAGGCGGGCACGGCGATCGCGGCGGCCGAAGCCGAACGGCAGCAGGCCGCCGAAGCGCGCGACGCCGCCGAAAGCGAAGCCGCCGCCGCCCGCGCCGCGCTGGCGGCGTTACAGTCCGAGGCGAAGGCGCTGATCAAGGCGGTCGAGACCTCCGGCGGCGACCGGGCGATCAATCATGTCCGCGCCGCGACGGGCTATGAGCGCGCACTCGCCGCCGCATTGGGCGAGGATCTGGATGCCGCGCTGACCGAGAACGGACCGCGCCGCTGGGCCGGGGCCGCGCCGCTGCCGGGCGATCCGCCGCTGCCCGCCGGCTGCGCCGCGCTCGCCGACCATGTCGAGGCGCCCGCCGCCCTGCTGCGCCGCCTGTGCCAGATCGGCGTGACCGAGAGCGACGACGGCACGATCGCGCTCGCCGTGGGCCAGCGCCTCGTCACCCTGGATGGGAAGCTGCGCCGCTGGGACGGCTATGTCGCGAGCGGCCTCGGCGCCGCCGCCGCCGAGCGGCTGATCCGGGTCAACCGCCTCGCCGAGATTGAGCAGGCCATGCCGGCCGCCGCCAGGTCGGTGGAAGATGCGGAAACGCGCACCGCAAAGGCGCTGGCGGTCATGGACGCCGCCCGCGCCGCCGCCGAAGCCGCGCGGCGGGGCGAAACCCAAGCCGGTGCGGCGATCCGCGAGGCTGGCCGGGCGGAGAATGCCGCCACGGTCGAGATCGAGCGGCTCGACGTGCGCCGCGTCGGCCTCAAGGAACGTGCCGAGGCCGCACAGGACGATCTGCGCGACGCGGTGAAGGCCCGCGATGAAGCGGAATCGCTCTGGGCCACCCTGCCCGATGCCGCCGCGACCGAGGTGAAGGTGGCCGAGCTGCGCGCCGCCGCCGAGACCGCGCAGGCCGCGCTCGCCGAGTTGCGTGCCGAGGCCGCCACGCATGCGAGAGGCGTCGCCGCCGACCGACAGCGCGCCGAGGCGGCCAGGAAGGAGCAGGCCGACTGGCGCGCGCGGGCGGGCGACGCCGAGAAGCGCGACGCCGAGTTCGGCCGCCGCATCGCCGATGCCGAGAAGGAAGCGGAAACGCTCGCCGCCGCGCCGGACGATTTCGAGCAGCGCATCGCCGCGCTGACCGACGAATCGGCCGAGGCCGCCGAAGCCGCGCGTGCCGCCGCCGCGCACGAGCGGGCGGGCGAAGACAGGCTGCGTGAGACCGAGGTCAAACTGGCCGAGGCCGGCGAGACGCTAGCCGCCTGCCGCGAGGCGCGCGCCGGCGCCGCCGCCCGCGCCGAGGCGCAGGACGCCCGGCGGATCGAAATGGCCCGCATCTCCGGCGAGAAGTTCGAATGTCCGCCGCCTTTGCTCCCCGAACGAGTCGGCTTCGAGGAGGAGTCGATCGAGGTCGTCCAGGTCGAATCGACCCGGCTCGAGCGCGCCAATCAGGAGCGCGAGCGGATCGGCCCGGTCAATCTCGTCGCCGAAAGCGAGCTCACCGAGCTGGAGGAGAGCCATCTCGCCAGCCAGGCAGAACGCGAGGAACTGGGGCAGGCGATCCACCGCCTGCGCGGCTCGATCGGCAGCCTCAACCGTGAGGGCCGCGCCCGGCTTCTCGCCGCGTTCCAGGATGTGGACCGCCATTTCCGCAGCCTCTTCACCACTTTGTTCGAGGGCGGCCAGGCGCATCTGGAGCTGGTCGAATCGGACGATCCGCTGGAGGCGGGGCTGGAGATCATGGCGCAGCCACCCGGCAAGCGCCTCGCCACCCTCACTTTGCTGTCCGGCGGGGAGCAGGCATTGACCGCCATCGCCCTCATCTTCGCGCTCTTCCTCACCAATCCGGCGCCGATCTGCGTCCTCGACGAGGTGGACGCGCCATTGGACGACGCCAATATCGAGCGGTTCTGCGATCTGCTCGACCGAATGACGGGCGAGACCGACACGCGTTACCTCATCGTCACTCACAATGCCGTGACGATGAGCCGCATGCACCGCCTGTTCGGCGTGACGATGGTGGAGAAGGGCGTCAGCCGGCTGGTCAGCGTCGATCTGGGCGGGGCCGAGCGCCTGCTCGCGGCGGAATAGGATCAGCCCTTCTTCCGGCCGATCTCCATGCCTCCGATCTTGCGCCCCGCCGCGCTGTCCGCGATCAACGTCGCCAGCCGCCGCGCGCGAGTCTCCGGCTTCTTCGCACTCGTCACCCAGTGAAGGACGGGCTTGCGGTAGGAAGGCGGGCGCTTCTCGAAATCGGCCCAGGCCGCCGGGTTGGCGCGGAACAGCGCCTCTTCCTCGGCGCTCAGCGCGCGCTCCTCATTCTCGTAGGAATAATGGTCGGTCCGTTCCTTGCCCTCGGCGAAAGCCTTCTCGCCGGCCGGCGTCATCGCCCCCGCCTCCTTCAACGTCTCGAACCGCGCGATATTGACCCGGCTCCAGATGCTTCCCGGCCGGCGCGGCGTGAAGCGGATCTTGTAGCTTTCCGGCCCGAGCGAGGTGCGCACCCCGTCGATCCAGCCGAAGCACAAGGCCTGGTCGCGCGCCTGCGGCCAGTCGATCGACGGCGTGCCGCTGCCCTTCTTCCAGAAGCCGACGATCAGCTCGCCCGCATCGGCGTGGTTCGCTGCCAGCCAGCGGCGGAACGCGGCCTCGTCGGAGAAGAAAGTGGGATCATCGGTCATACTCGAATCCGAAATCGACATTGCATCCGGAATAGCTGAAAATCACTATTGCAATTAATTCGCATTAGTGAGAAGAGGCGCTCGAACGGTCCGATCGCGTATCTCCGGGCCGCTTCGAAAAGATGGACGACTCTCCCCATTTGCTCGTCCGTCCGCGCCGGCGTGGCAGCAGCCGCCACGCCGGCGCTCTTCTATTCGACATGCGGGCGTGCGACCCGATGCTCAGACTCCCTGCATATAGGCATCGCACGCCGCGGGCCCGCCGCCCCGGAAGCCGCGCATCAGCGCCTCCTGGCGTTGGGCCGAAGTGCCGTGGGTGAAGCTTTCGGGCACGACCGTGCCCTGCGCGGCGCGCTGCAGCGTATCGTCGCCGATCGCGGCGGCGGCGCCCATGCCCTCCTCCAGATCGCCTTCGTCCATGATGCCCCGCTCGCGCGAGGCCCAGACGCCGGCATAGCAATCGGCTTGCAATTCCATCCGCACCTGCAGGGCGTTGCCCTGCGTCTGGCCGACCGCCTGCTGCGCACGGCGGACCTGATCGGTGACGCCGGTGATCGTCTGGATATGGTGGCCGACCTCGTGCGCGATCACATAGGCTTGGGCGAAATCGCCCGGCGCCCGGAAACGCTGCGCCAGCTCGCGGAAGAATTGGGTGTCGAGATAGATGCGCTGGTCGGCTGGGCAATAGAACGGCCCCATCGCCGAATCCGCCGCGCCGCAGCCCGAGCTGCCGCGCCGGTCGTAGAAGACCATGCGCGGCGGCGTGTAGCGCGATCCGTTCGCGGCGAACATCGCGCCCCATTGCTCCTCGGTGGAGGCGAGCACCTGGCAGGAGAAGCGCGTCACCTCGTCCGATTGGCAGACATTGCCGGCCGGCTGCGCCCCTGGCCGTGCCTCCTGCGGCGCCAGCGCCCGCTGCCCGCCGCCGCCGAGCAGGTCGCCCAATCCGCCGCCGAAGGCAAAGAAGAGGAGGGCGAGCACGATGACCCCGCCAATGCCGAACCGGCTGGCGACCAGGCCGAACAGCATGCTCGCGCCGGCACCACCGAGCCCACCGCCGCCGCGCCCGCCGAAGCTCTGCCCGCGCTGGCTTTCCACATTGTCGCTGGTCCTGCGGTCCCCGAAACGCATTCGACGCACTCCTCCGCTGTCCTGCGCACAATGCGCCTGCCTCCGCTTGGTTGCAACGACGCGACTTGCATATTGCGCCGCAGCAAAGGAGAAGGCCGCACATGGCCGACGCCCAGCCCCGCCGCCGCGCGCGTACGCCCGAGCGGATGCCGCTTCCCGACATGGTCGCGCTCGTCCTGCAGGGCGGCGGTGCGCTGGGCGCCTACCAGGCCGGGGTCTATGAGGGCCTGGCCGAGCGGGCGATCGCGGTGGACTGGATCGCCGGCATCTCGATCGGCGCGGTCAATGCCGCGATCATCGCCGGCAATCCGCCCGCGGCGCGCACCGCGAAGCTGCGCGGCTTCTGGGAGCAGGTGACGGCAGCCTTGCCCGTGCTGCCGCTGGCCGGGGGCGGCGACGAATGGCGCGAATGGGTGCACCTGATGTCCGCCGGCTATGTCGCCGCGCAGGGCGTGCCCGGCTTCTTCACGCCGCGCCTGCTCAGCCCGATGCTGGCGCCCGCCAAGAGCACCGGCGCGCTCAGTTTCTACGACAGCAATCCACTCGCCGCGACCCTCGATGAATATGTCGATTGGGATCTGCTCAACGACGGCCCGGTCCGGGTCTCGGTCGGCGCGGTCAATGTCGAGACCGGCAATTTCCGTTATTTCGACACGAAGCGCGAGCGGCTCGACGCGCGGCACATCATGGCGTCGGGCGCCTTGCCGCCCGGCCTGCCGCCGATCGAAATCGACGGCGGCTGGTGGTGGGACGGCGGCATCGTCTCCAACACGCCGCTTGGCCATGTGCTGGAGAACCAGCGGGAGGACATGCTGGTCTTCCAGGTCGATCTCTTCCCCGCGCGCGGCGAGATGCCGGCGACGATCATGGACGTCTATGCGCGCGAGAAGGACATCCGCTATTCGAGCCGCACCCGCCAGGTGACCGACCAGCTGCTGCGCCTGCGCAAGGAGCGCGAGGCGATCCGCACCCTGATCGCCAGGCTGCCGCCCGAGCTGGCCGACGATCCCGACGCGAAGCGGCTCGCCGGGATGGCGGCCGAACATGCGGTCAGCCTCGTCCATCTCATCTACCGCAAGCAGGGCTGGCAGGGTGGCGCGGCCGATTTCGAATTTTCGCGCGCGACGATGGAGCATCATTGGGCCGAAGGCGTTGCCGCCATCGCCGAGACGATGCGCCACGATGCCCTCCTCGCCCGCAACATCGCCGACGGCCGCACCGCCGCCTTCGACCTCGCCACGTAGAAAGGACCTCTCCGCCATGTTCCTCAAGGGCAAGACCGCACTCGTCACCGGCTCCACCTCCGGCATCGGGCTCGCCATCGCCAAGGCACTCGCCGCCGAAGGCGCGAACATCGTCATCAACGGCTTCGGCGATGCGGATGCCATCGAGCAGGAACGCGCCGCTCTGGCCGAGGTGCATGGCGCGACTGTCCGCTACAACAGCGCCGATCTCACCAAGGCGGATGCGATCGAGACGATGATGGCCGAAATCGGCGGGGTCGATATCCTGGTCAACAATGCCGGCATGCAGCATGTCGCGCCGGTGGACGAATTCCCGGTCGACAAGTGGAACCTGATCCTGGCGCTCAATCTTTCCGCCGCCTTCCACACCACCCGGCTCGCCGTGCCGGGGATGAAGCAGCGCGGCTGGGGCCGGATCGTTAACACCGCGTCCGCCCACAGCCTGGTCGCCAGCCCGAACAAGTCCGCCTATGTCGCGGCCAAGCACGGCATCGCCGGCCTCACCAAGACGGTGGCGCTGGAGGTCGCGCAGGCCGGAATCACGGTCAATTGCATCAGTCCCGGCTATGTCTGGACGCCGCTGGTGGAAAACCAGATCCCCGACACGATGAAGACGCGCGGCCTCACCCGCGATCAGGTGATCAACGACGTCCTGCTCGCCGCCCAGCCGACCAAGCGGTTCGTCCAGCCCGATCAGGTCGCCGCTTTGGCCGTCTTCCTGTGCCGCGACGAGGCGGCGCAGATCACCGGCGCCAATCTCGGCATGGACGGCGGCTGGACGGCGGCCTGACGGGCTTGCCCTTGCCCGCCGATCCAGCGCAAGCTGCCGTCCATGCTCCGCACCCTCCTTCTCGCGTTCCTTGCCGGGCCGGCGCTCGCCCAGCCCGCCCCGGCGCCGGAGCCTGCGCCGGGGCAGAGCTGGCGGACGGTGGCCAGCGCCGATGATCGCCGCCGGCTGCGCGACTGGCGCGATGCCTGGACGCGGGGACTCGCCGAGGCACGCGAGAGCGGCCATGACGCGCTGATCGCGGGCGAAGGCGCGCTGCTCGATCCCGACGCGGCATTGGCCGATCCCGCGCCGCCGCCCGGCGAGTATGCGTGCCGCGTGATCAAGATCGGCAGCCAGTCCGGATCGCTCGATTATGTCGCCTATCCCGCCTTCCGCTGCCGCATCCGCGCCGAGGGCACTTCGCTGCTCTTCGCGAAGCTGACCGGATCGCAGCGCCCGCGGGGCCGGCTTTATGCCGATCAATCGACCCGCATGATCTTCATCGGCACGATGCAGCTCGGCGACGAGCGGCGCGCCTATCAATATGGCATCGACGCCGATCGCGACATGATCGGCATGATGCAGCGGATCGGCGAACGGCGCTGGCGTCTCGCCATCCCGTCTCCGCGATTCGAATCCCGGATCGACGTGATCGAGCTGGTCCCCGCCGGACGCCCCTAAGAAAGGACGAAGATGAGACGCAAAAGCCTCGCCGCCATGCTATGCGCCTGTGTCATGGCCACCGCTTTGCCCGTCCACGCCCAGGATTTGAGCTCCGCGATCCGGCAGGACATGCCCGACCTGCTGGAGCTGTATCGCGACCTGCACGCCAATCCCGAGCTGTCGATGCAGGAGACGCGCAGCGCCGAGCTGATGGCCGACGCGGTGCGATCACTCGGCTTCACCGTCACCACGGGCGTCGGCGTCACCGGCGTCGTGGCGGTGCTGGAGAACGGCCCCGGCCCGGTGCTGATGATCCGCGCCGACATGGACGGCCTGCCGGTCGAGGAGCAGACCGGCCTGCCTTATGCCAGCCGCGCGCGGGGCACGACGCGCGAGGGGCTGGACACCGCCCTGATGCACGCCTGCGGCCACGACACGCATATGGCCGCCTGGGTCGGCACGGCGCGGCGGCTGGCGGCGATGCGGGACCAATGGTCCGGCACGCTGGTGATGATCGCCCAGCCCGGCGAGGAGACCAGCCAGGGCGCGATCGCGATGCTGGAGGACGGCCTCTTCACCCGCTTCCCGCGCCCCAGCCACGCCATCGCCTTCCACGATTCGGCGACACTCCCGGCGGGCGTGATCGGCTGGTCGGACGGGCCGGCGCTGGCCAATGTCGACAGCGTCGACATGGTGGTGCGCGGGCTGGGCGGCCATGGCGCCGCGCCGCACACGACGCGCGACCCGGTCGTCCTCGCCGCCCGCATCGTCACCTCGCTCCAGACGCTGGTCAGCCGCGAGCTCGATCCGCTCGACAGCGCGGTCGTCACCGTCGGCTCCTTCCAGGCCGGCACCAAGCACAACATCATCTCGGACGAGGCGCGCCTGCTCATCACGGTGCGCAGCTACACGCCGGAGATCCGCCGCCAGTTGCTGGACGGCATCGCCCGGATCGCGCGCGGCGAGGCGATCGCCGCCGGCGTGCCGGAGGACCGGATGCCGATCGTCACCGTGCGCGAGGCGGAGGCCACGCCGGCCACGGTCAACACCGACGCCTTCACCACCAGCGTCATCGCCGGCTTCCGCGACCATTTCGGCGCCGACCGGGTGCGCCCGATCCGCCCGGTCATGGCCGGCGAGGATTTCGGCCGCTACCGGCTCGCCAATCCCGGCATGGAGAGCCTGATCTTCTGGGTCGGCGGCGTGCCTCAGGCGCGCTGGGACGCGGCGGCCGGCGACATGTCGCAGCTCCCCTCGCTCCACAGCCCCTTCTGGGCGCCGGAGCCCGAGCCGACCATCGCCACCGCCGTCGAGGCGATGACGGTGGCCGCGCTGGGCGTATTCGGGAGGCGCTGAGCCGCGACAAAACAGGCCATTCGCCACCACGCTTGGAGAGTGTTAAGTTTACTAAGTTGACAGGGTGAGGGGTGTTTTCGCGGGGCGCCGTCCGGACGGGAGCCGGTGTTTTTCAAAGAGCCGCGAGCCAGAGCCGAGACCCCGAGTCGGGGGCAAGCGTGACAGAGCATTTCCTACATTGGAAGCGGGGGGTCGGAGGTCTGCCATCGACCCTTTGCGGTCCTTCAGCCCTCCCTTTCAAGGGAGGGGTAAGAAGTGTCCACTCCCCACCCATAGCGGACCTCACCCCTATTCCGCCGACGCCGTCTCCAGCCTCTCCACCTGCGCTCCGCTCAGCTCAAGCGTCAGGACGCCGAGCAGCTCGTCGAGCTGGGCGAGGCTGGTGGCGCTGGCGATGGGGGCGGTGACGCCCGGGCGGGCGGCGAGCCAGGCCAGGGCGGTCTGGGCCTGGGTCGCGCCGGTTTCGGCCGCCACCTCGTCCAGCGCGGCGAGCACCGCGCGCCCCTTGTCGTCCAGGTAGCGCTTCATGCCGGCGCCGCGCGGGCTTTTGCCGAAATCCGCCTCGCCGCGATATTTGCCGGTGAGGAAGCCGGAGGCGAGGCCGAAATAGGGCAGCACGCCGAGATCGCGCTCGATACAGAGCTGTTGCACCGGCCCTTCGAAACCGGCCCGCGCCATCAGGTTGTATTCGGGCTGCAGCACGGTGAACGCCGCCAGTCCCGCCCGCATGGAGACGTCGAGCGCTTCGGCCAGCCGCGCGGCCGAATAATTGGACGCGCCGATCGCGCGGACCTTGCCGGCCTTCACGAGTCCGTCGAACGCGGCCAGCGTCTCTTCGAGCGGCGTCCCGGGATCGTCCTTGTGCGCATAATAGAGATCGACACGATCCGTGCCGAGCCGGGCCAGCGAGGCGTCGATCGCCGCCGCGATATGGCTGGGCGCGAGGCCCTTGTCGTAGCCGACCTTGGTCGCGATCAGCACGTCGTCGCGCCGGCCGCGCCGCTTCAGCCATTCGCCCAGCAGCGTCTCCGATTCCCCGCCGACATGGCCGGGCACCCAGTTCGAATAGACGTCCGCCGTGTCGATCATCGTGCCGCCGGCCGCGACGAAACGATCGAGCACATCGAACGCCTCCCCGCCCTTCACAGTGAAGCCGAACACGTTGCCGCCGAGTACCAGCCGGGGCGTTGCGAAGCCGCTCGCGCCGAGCTTCCTCATGTCCATGTGTCGCGTCCTTCCGCGTTCAATCGCTCGACGATCTCTTTCACGCGCTGGCTCTGGTCGCGCGGCACGACGAGCACCGCGCCGCCCGCCGCGATCACCACCAGATCCTTGACCCCGACCACCGCGACGAGCGGGCCGTCCGAGCGGATCAGGCAATTGTCGGCATCGAGCGCCAGCACGTCTCCCGCGATCGCATTACCCGCCGCGTCCTGCGCCATGATGTCGCGCAAGGCCGTAAAGCCGCCGATGTCGGACCAGCCGATGGCGACCGGCGCGACGGCTACTTTCTCGGCCTTCTCCATCAGCGCATAGTCGATCGAGATGGACGGCGCCCCGGCAAAGGCCGCCGCGTCGGGGCTGATGCGCGCGCCGTCCGCCTTCTGCCCCGCGACGGCGGCGCGCGCGGCGGCGAGGATGTCGGGCGCATGGGCCGCCAGCCCGTCGATCAAAGCGTCGGCGCGCATCAGGAAGATGCCGCCATTCCAGTCATGACCGCCTTCGGCGAGCCAGGCGGCGGCGGTGGCGGCGTCCGGCTTCTCGACGAAGCGATCGACCGCGAACAGCCCCTCGCCCAGCGCCGCGCCGCGCCTGATATAGCCATAGCCGGTTTCCGGCCGGTCCGGCGTCATGCCGAAGGTGACGATCCAGCCGTCCAGCGCCAGCGGCAGCGCCCGGCGCACGGCGGCATCGAACCCCGTGCAGTCCACGATATGCTGGTCGCTCGGCAGGACCAGCAGCACCGCCCCAGGCGCGGCGTTCAGCGCGGCGAGCGCGATGGCGGGCGCGGTGTTTCGGGCCGAAGGCTCCAGGATCAGGGTCGCGCCATCGCCCACTTCGGCGGCAATGGCATCGGCCTGGGCGGCGGCGCCGACCACCAGCGGCGGCGTGTAGAGCAAGGCATCGCCGACCCGCGCGGCGGTCAGCGCCAGCATGGTGCCAGCGCCGGTGAGGTCCAGCATCTGCTTGGGCCTGGCCTTTCGCGACAGCGGCCAGAGCCGCGTGCCCGCCCCGCCGCAGAGGATGACGGGCGTGACGCACGGATCGGATGAGATGATCATGCCTCATCCTAGCCCGTTCGCGCCGGTTGCCGGAAGCCCCGCTCGCCGCAAGCCGTCTTGCGCTTGCGCCGGGGCCTCCTATGTCGGCGGCGTGAGTCACGCCGCGCGCCTTGCCGCCGAAGACCGGCCCGGCCCGAGGAAGGGCGCCGTCGCGGCGTTTCTGTTCCTCGCCGCATGGCTCGCGGCCCTGGTCGGCGACGCCGCCACACCGATCTCCAACCCGCTCGGCCGCGCCACGATCGGATCGCCGACCATCGTCGATTCCGCCCCGGCGCCGCGCTTCGCGGCCCGGCAGGCGACGGACAGCGGGGTCTCCCGGCCCGACATCCGTTCCGACGACCCGATCGACGGCGGCGGCGCGGCGGTCCTCCCACCGGCCCTCGCCGCGCTTCCCCTTCCCGAGCGGGCCGAAACGCCGCTTCCTTCCCTGTCCTCCGATCCGCTCGCCGCGCACAGCGCGAGCGGCTTTCACGCCCGCGCTCCGCCGCGCGGCTGACGACCGGGCCGGCATCGCCCGGCCCTCTTGCACCATCGGATGAACCGGCCGGACGGGCCGCGCCGCAGCGCGCGCCCCGGCCACACAGGAAAGTGAATTGAATCATGAAGACCGCAAATATCGCGAGCGCGCGCGTGCTGGAGCCGCGCGCCGAGACTCATGCCGATAGCGCCCAGGCGCGGATGGATCGGATGGAGGCACTGCTGCGCCGTCACCCGCAGATCGGCGACGAGGAGACCGAGGAGCTGATCCGGTTCCTCACCAAGGGCAGCCAGATGGAGATCGGGACCGTGTCGGGCCGCGATGGCCTCGCTCCCCGGCTCGCCGCCTTCCGCCGCCTCCACGCCGCCCGGTTCCGGCCGAGCGTGGCGGCGCAATTGCTGTTCGCCGTCGCCGTGGTCGGCCCGATCCTCCTGCTCGCCTGGTATCTGGCGGGCTGAGCGGGGCGGGGGCGGCGCCCTCCCCCTCTCTCAGGCGCCGCCCCCGTTCTTGCTTCTTCTTTACCGATAATTTGTCAATTTCTCCGACACTCCCGGCGTGTCGGGATGCCTTACACATAAGCGTGCAGCCGGAGGGCCCCGCCCGTGATCCGGCTGTTCAAGCATTATATTCCCTATGCGGTGCTGCTGCTGGGGGCGATCGATTTCGCCCTGCTGATGCTCGCCGCGGAGATCGGCTGGACGCTCCGACTGTGGCAGCTGTCCGGCGATTTCGATCCGGGCGGGGAGCGGCTGCCCAATCTCCTCGCATTCGCCGGCGCGCTGCAGGTCGCGATGATCGCGGTCGGCGTCTATGGCACCGAGGCGCTGCGTTCGCTGCGGTTCGCGATCGCCCGGCTGGTGGTCGCGGCGATGCTCGCCATCCTCTTCCTGTCACTGGTCTTCTTCATCGTGCCGCCGGTCAGCTTCTGGCGCTCCAGCCTGCTCTACGCGATGTGGCTGGCGCTGGCCGGCACGATCGGCGTGCGCTTCGCCCTCAAGGGCGTGCTCGGCGGCGACCGGTTCAAGCGGCGGCTGCTGGTGCTCGGCGGCGGCGCCCGCGCCGCGCGGATCGAGGCGCTGGCGGCCCGGCCCGACGCCGGCTTCGCGGCGGTCGGCTTCGTCGCGATGAACGACGGGCCGATCGAGGTCGCGCGCGCCGTCAACCGCGCCGACATCGCCAGCCTGCCCGATCACCTGCTGAAGCTGAACGCCGGCGAGGTTGTGCTGGCGCTCGAGGAACGACGCAACGCGCTGCCGCTGGGCGATCTGCTGCGGATCAAGACCACCGGCGTCCACGTCCAGGATTTCTCCAGCTTCCTGGAGCGCGAGACGGGCCGGGTCGATCTCGACAGCCTCAATCCCTCCTGGCTGATCTTCTCCGACGGCTTTTCCGCGGGGCGGCGGCTGTCGAGCTGGGGCAAAAGGCTGTTCGACGTGGTGGCGAGCGCGCTGCTGCTGGCACTGACCTGGCCGCTCATCCTCGTCACCGCGATCGCGGTGAAGCTGGAGAGCAAGGGCCCGGCTTTCTATCGCCAGCGCCGCATCGGTCGCTATGGCGAGGCGTTCGAGGTGGTCAAACTGCGCTCGATGCGGACCGATGCCGAAGTGGGCGGCAAGGCGGTCTGGGCGCAGAAGGACGATCCGCGCGTCACCCGGATCGGCGCATTCATCCGCAAGGTCCGGATCGACGAGCTGCCCCAGGCGTGGAGCGTCCTCAAAGGGGAGATGAGCTTCGTCGGCCCGCGTCCGGAACGCCCCCAGTTCGTCGCCGACCTGGAGGTGCGCCTGCCTTATTATGCCGAGCGCCATGTCGTGAAGCCGGGCATCACCGGCTGGGCGCAGATCAACTATCCCTATGGCGCCAGCGTCGAGGATGCGCGCGAGAAGCTGGAATACGATCTCTATTACGCGAAGAACTACACGCCCTTCCTCGACATATTGATCCTGCTCCAGACGGCGCGGGTCATTCTCTGGCCGACGGGCGCGCGCTGATGCCGGCCGTGCTCGCCTTGTGGGGCCACCTCCTCGCCGCCGTGCTGTTCGCCATGCTGGCGCTGGCGCGCGCGCGGCACTGGAAGGAGGATCCGAGCAACCGTCCGCTCGCCGCCGCTTTCGCGATCGTCTCGGTCTGGGCATTGTCGCTGGCGACTTCGGGCGGCTACAGCCCGCTCGCCTTGCTCGCCGAGGGGGGGCGCAATCTCGCCTTCCTTGCATTCCTCTACGCGCTGCTGCGCGAGGCGGACAAAGGCGAGGGCGGCGGCCAGCGCGCGATCCGCGCGGTCTATGCCGCCGTCGCCGCGGTGGTCGGCCTGCAGATCGTCGTCGGCGGGCTGATCCCGCAATTCGGCGACCTGCCGGCGGCCTTCGAGGCGCTGGTCGCGACCGGCCGGCTGCTCGGCCTCACCGCTGCCGCCGGGGCGCTGATCCTGGTCCACAATCTCTATGGCCAGGCCTCGCACGGCTCGCGCGACGCGCTCAAATATCCGATGCTCGCGCTCGCCCTGATGTGGGCCTACGACCTGCATCTCTATACGATCGCCTATTTCACCCACGGCCTTGCCGACGACCTGTTCGCGCTGCGCGGGATCGTGCTGGCGCTGATGGCACCCCTGTTCGCGCTCGGCCTGCGCGGCGGCGCGGCGCTGCGGCTCCAGCTGTCGCGCGCCGCCACCTTCCAGTCGGTCTCGGCGGTGGCGATCCTCGCCTATCTCGCCGTGATGATGGCGGCGGCGCGGGCGATGGAGATCGTCGGCGGCAGCTGGGGGCTCGTCGCCCAGTTCGGCATCGTCTTCGCGATGACCTTCGCGGCGCTCGTGCTGCTGCCCTCGGGCCGGGCGCGCGCCTGGCTGCGCGTCTTCCTCGCCAAGCATGTCTTCGAGCATCGCTACGATTATCGCCGCGAATGGCTGCGCTTCGTCGCCACCCTCAACCGCGAAGGCACCGACGGCGCGCCGCTGGAGGAGCGGGTGGTGAAGGCGTTGGCCGATATCGGCGGCGCCTCGGCCGGGATGCTGCTCATCGCCGACGCGCAATATCGGCTCGCCCCGGCTGCGCGCTGGAACTCGGACGCGTATCTGCCGGCCACCGGCGACGGAGCGGATGCCCTGCTGCGCCATATGGAGACCCATGTCTTCGTGCTGGATTTCGACGCGGCGCGCGCCGGTGCGCTCGCCATCGACGGCTGCACGTTGCCCGTGCCGGCCTGGCTGGCGGGGCTGGAGCGCGCCTGGGCGGGCGTGCCGCTGATCCACAACGGACGGCTGGTCGGCCTCGTCATCCTCGATCATCCGCCCGAGCGGCGCCCGCTCGACTGGGAGGATTTCGACCTGTTCCGCACCGCCGGCGTGCAGGCGGCGAGCTATATCGCCGAAGCGCGCGGGCAGCAGGCGCTGGCCGACGCCAGCCGCTTCGACGAATTCAACCGCCGCTTCGCCTTCATCCTGCACGATATCAAGAATCTGGTGAGCCAGCTCAGCCTCGTCACCCGCAATGCCGAGCGCCACGCCGACAATCCCGAATTCCGTGCCGACATGATCGCAACGCTGCAAAGCTCGGTCCGGAAGATGAACGACCTGCTGGTGCGCCTGTCGCCCGGCGCGGCGCGCGACGCCGATCCGCCCCGCGCGGTCGCGCTGGAGCCGCTGCTGCGCAACCTGGCCGACAGCAAGGCGCGGACCCATCCGGTCGAGGTCGCCTGCGATCCGGGCCTGGAATGCGTCGCCGGGCCGATCGGCCTCGAACAGGCGCTCGCCCATCTCGTCCAGAACGCGATAGACGCCAGCCAGCCGGGCGTGCCCGTCCAGCTCAATGCCCGCGAAAGCGGCGGCGACGTCGTCATCGAGGTCGCCGACCGTGGCGCCGGCATGTCGGGCGAATTCGTCCGCGCCCGCCTCTTCCAGCCCTTCGTCTCGACCAAGGAAACCGGCTTCGGCATCGGCGCCTATGAGGCGCGCGCGCTCGTCCAGGCGATGGGCGGGCGGCTCGAGGTCGAAAGCGCCGAAGGCGAAGGCAGCTGCTTCACCCTGCTCCTGCCCGGCACTGCCGGCCAGGGCACCCACTATCTCGAACGGATGCGCGCATGACCATGCATGTGAAACCCAAGCTGCTGATCGTCGAGGATGACGAGGGGCTGCAGCGTCAGCTGCGCTGGGCCTATGACGATTACGAGGTGCTGATCGCCTCCGACCGTAATGCCGCGATCGATCTGCTGCGCGCGGCCGAACCGGCGGTGGTGACGCTCGATCTCGGCCTGCCGCCCGATCCGGACGGCGTCACCGAGGGCTTCGCCGCGCTCGAGACGATCCTGTCGCTGAAGCCCGAGACCAAGGTGATCGTCGCCTCCGGCCACGGCGCGCGCGAAAGCGCGCTGAAGGCGATCGCCTCGGGCGCCTATGATTTCTACCAGAAGCCGGTCGACATCGACCAGCTCGGCCTGATCGTGCGCCGCGCCTTCCAGCTCCACGGCATCGAGACCGAGAACCGGCGGCTGGAAAACGAGGTCGGCGACGAGCGCAAGGTGCTCGGCACGATGGTCACCGCCGCGCCGGAAATGGCGAAGGTGGCGCGCACGATCGAGCGGGTGGCGGACACCAATGTCTCGGTGATGCTGCTCGGCGCCAGCGGCACCGGCAAGGAATTGCTGGCACGCGGCCTCCATCAGGCGAGCGCGCGGCGCCATGCCGGCTTCGTCGCGATCAACTGCGCCGCCATCCCCGAGAACCTGCTGGAAGCCGAATTGTTCGGCTACGAGAAGGGCGCCTTCACCGGCGCGGTGCGCACCACCGAGGGCAAGATCGAGCTCGCCCATGGCGGCACGCTCTTTCTCGACGAGGTCGGCGACATTCCCCTCGCGCTCCAGGTCAAGCTGCTGCGCTTCCTCCAGGAACGGGTGATCGAGCGGATCGGCGGGCGCAAGCCGATCCCGGTCGATACGCGGATCGTGTGCGCCACCCACCAGAATCTGGAGACGATGATCGCCGAAGGCACGTTCCGCGAAGACCTCTATTACCGCCTCGCCGAGATCGTCGTGCGTATCCCGAGCCTCGCCGAGCGGCCGGGCGATCCGGCGCTGCTCGCCAAGCATTTCCTGGCCCGCTTCGCCCGGGAGATGAACCCGCATGTGAAGGGCTTCGCGCCCGGCGCGCTGGCGGCGATCGAAGACTGGCCATGGCCGGGCAATATCCGCGAGCTGGAGAACCGGCTGAAGCGCGCCGTGATCATGGCCGACGGCAAGTTCGTGTCGGCCGAGGATCTGGACCTGGCCGCGAACGAGGCCGAGGCGTTGCCGGTCAATCTCAAGGCCGCACGCGAGGAGACGGACCGCCGCGCGATCCGCAAGGCGCTGGCCCAGGCCGACAACAACATTTCCGGCGCCGCCCGTCTGCTCGGCATCAGCCGGCCGACGCTCTACGACCTGTTGAAGCAATATGGGCTGCAGCCTTGAGTCCTCACTCCCGCCTCTCCACCCACACCGTTCGTCCTGAGCTTGTCGAAGGACTGTCCTTCTTTTCACTCAGAAGAAAGAAAGGGCAGGGCTTCGACAGGCTCAGCCCGAACGGGTGGGGGTTGCCCGGCCTCGTGTCTCTAACCCTCCTCCTCGCCGCCTGTTCGGGCGGGTCGGGCACGGCGTACGAGCGCGGGGTCGCCGCGTTCGAGGCCGGCGACCTGCGCACCGCGCGAGTCGAGCTGATGAACGCGATCCAGGCCGATCCGGACAATGCCGCCGCGCGGATCATGCAGGCCCGTGTGCTGCTCGGCCTGAACGACGGCGCCGGCGCCGAGGCGGAGATCGCCCGCGCCCGCCAGTCCGGTGCGCCGATCGAGCGCACCCGGCATCTGATGGCCCATGCCCGGCTGCTGCAGGGCGATGCGCGGGGCGCGCTGGCCGAAGCCGAAGCCGCGCCCGCCGCGCACGAAGCCTATGCCGCGCGCATCCGGGGTCAGGCCTGGCTGCGGCTGGGCGATCAGGCCAATGCCGCCGCCGCCTTCGAACGTGCGCTGGCACTGGCGCCCCAGGATGGCGGCACCTGGGTCGAGGTCGGCCGCTTCCGCCGCGCGTCCGGCGATCTCGGCGGCGCGATCCAGGCCGCCGACCGCGCCGTCGCCGCCGCCCCGCAATCCGTGGACGCCTTGCTGCTGCGCGCCGAACTGACCCGCGGCCAATATGGCCTCGCCGCCGCTCTGCCCTGGTTCGACCGCGCGCTAGAGGTCGATCCCGCCCATGTCGGCGCGCGGCTGGAGCGGGCGATCACCTATGGCGACATGGGCCGGATGCGCGAGATGCTGGCCGATGCGCGCGAGGTGCATCGGCTGACCGGCGGTCATGCCAATGCCTATTATCTGCAGGCCATGCTGGCCGCCCGCGCGCGCAATTTCACTTTGGCCCGCGCGCTCTACGACCGGACGCGCGGCGCGTTCGACGAGCTGCCGGCCGGCATGCTGCTCGCCAGCGCGATCGATATCGAGACCGGCAATGCCGAGCGCGCGGCGCGGCGGCTCGAAACCCTGGTCGAACGGCAGGGCGGAAACCGCAAGGCCCGCCGCCTGCTCGCCGCCGTCCGCTGGCGGCTCGGCGATGCGCCCGGCACGATGGCCGCGCTCGCCCCCTTCGTCGATCTGCCGGACGCCGATTCCTACAGCCTGTCGCTGATGGGTCGGGCGCTGGCCCGGGCCGGCGATGCGGCCCGCGCCTCCCACTATCTCGCCCGCGCCGCCAACCCCGCCCCGGTCGCGCTGACCGCGATCGAGCGGATCGACGACGGCGCCTTCGCCCGGCTGCGCGACGAGGCCGATGCCCGGCCGGATGACGGCCCGCTGCAGGTCCGCTTCGTCTCCGCTTTGCTCGCGCGCGGGCTGGGCGAGGAGGCATTGGCCCGTGCCCGGCGGCTCCAGGCCGCCAGCCCGGGCGCGCCCGAGGCGCATATGCTGGTCGGCGACGCGCTCGGCGTGCGCGGCGATTTCGCCGGCGCCGCCGAGCAGTATCGCCGCGCCGCCAATATCGCCTTTTCCGAAAGCGTGGCGCTGCGCCTGATCGAGGCGCTGCAGCGCTCCGACCAGGCGGAAGCGGCGGGGCAGGTGCTCGAACTGTTCCTGCGCCAGAATCCGCGCAACGTGCCCGCGCTCAACATTTACGCCAACCGCGCGATGCTGGCCGAAGACTGGGCGGGCGCGATCCGCGCCTATGAAAGCCTGCGTGCCCGGCTCGGCGACAATGACGCGACCGTGCTCAACAATCTCGCCTGGGCCTATGCGGAGACGGGCGCGGTGGACCGAGCCGTTCCGCTCGCCCGGCGCGCTTATGCGCTCGACCGCGACAATCCGGTGACGGCGGACACGCTGGGCTGGATCCTTTTCAGGGCCGGCCGCCGCGCCGAAGGGCTGGTGCTGCTGGAGCAGGCCGCGCGCGGCGCGCCCTCCGACGCGGATATCCGCAGGCGGCTTGAGCGGGCGCGGGCGGGTTAGCCCGCCAGCGCCTCGGCCTTTTCCGCCAGTTCCAGCCAACGTTCCTCCGCCGCGTCGCGCTCGGCCCTGGCCGAGGCAACGGCCTGGCTCAGCCGCTCGAACAGGCCGTGGTCGCGGCTGTAGAGATCGGGATCGGACAAGGCCGCCTCGTCGCGGGCGATCTCCGCCTCCAGCTCCTCGATCCGCGCCGGCAGCAGGTCGAGATCGCGCTGGTCCTTGTAGGAGAGTTTCGCCCCCCCCTCCCGCTTGCGGGCAGGGGTGTGAGCCTGCGGCGTCCGCGATTGCCCACCCCCGGCCCCTCCCGCACGCGGGAGGGGGGATTTGCGCTTCCGCTCCCAATCCTCGTAGCCGCCCGCCACGATATCGACCTTGCCGGAGCCGTCGAGGCCAAGCGTGATCGTCACGGTGCGGTCGAGGAAGTCGCGGTCGTGGCTGACGATGAGGACGGTGCCCTCATAATCGGCGATCACTTCCTGCAGCAGATCGAGCGTCTCCATGTCGAGATCGTTGGTCGGCTCGTCCAGCACCAACAGGTTCGACGCGCGCGCGAATTCCCGGGCGAGCAGCAGGCGCGAACGCTCGCCGCCCGAGAGCGTGCCGATCTTCGCGTCGATCAGGGTCGGCTCGAACAGGAACTCCTTCAGATAGCCCTGCACATGCTTCTTCGCGCCGCGCACTTCGATCCAGTCGCCGCCGTCGGCGAGGATGTCGCGTACGCGCTTGTCGGGATCGAGCAGCTTCCTCTGCTGGTCGATCATCACGCCGGCCAGCGTCCTGGCGCGGGTCACCCTGCCCTCGTCCGGCGCGATCTCGCCGGTCAGCAGCCTGAGCAGGGTCGTCTTGCCGGTGCCGTTGGCGCCGACCACACCGATCCGGTCGCCGCGCTGGATACGCAATGAGAAGTCGCGGATGATCGTGCGATCCCCGAAGCGCTTCGTCACGTTCTCCGCGTCGATCACCGTCTTGGTGCGGACGTCGTCGGTCGCCAGCGCGAGCTTCGCGGTGCCCGCCGGGCCGAGCATCGCGGCGCGAACGGCGCGCATCTCGTGGAGCTTGGTCAGCCGCCCCTGGTTGCGCCGCCGCCGCGCGGTGACGCCGCGCTGGAGCCAGTGCAGCTCCAGCTTGAGCTTCGCGTCGAGCCGCTCGGCGTTGCGCGCTTCCTCCTCATAGACCTTCTCGGTCCAGGCCTCGAAGCCGCCATAGCCGACCTCGGCGCGGCGCAGGCTGCCGCGATCGAGCCAGAGCGAGGAGCGGGTGAGCCGCTTCAGGAAGGTCCGGTCGTGGCTGATGACGATGAACGCGCCGGTATAGCGGCCGAGCCAGTCCTCCAGCCATTCGATGCCGGCGAGATCGAGATGGTTGGTCGGCTCGTCGAGCAGCAGCACGTCCGGGTTTTGCGCCACCGCCCGGGCGATCGCGGCGCGGCGCCGCTCGCCGCCCGAGGCGGTCGCCGCGTCGCGGTCGAGATCGAGCCCGATCTGGGTCGCCGCCGCCTCCACCTCGTGCGCCGCCGGCGCGTCCGGCCCGGCCAGAGCGAAATCGCGCAGGGTGGCGAAGCCGGCCAGCGACGGGTCCTGCTCCAGCAGCACGATCCTGATGCCGGGCTGGATCGTGCGGCGTCCCTCGTCGGTTTCGATCATGTCGGCGAGGCATTTGAGCAGGGTCGTCTTGCCCGCCCCGTTGCGGCCGATCAGCGCGAGCCGGTCGCGCGCGCCGATGAACAGGTCGAGCCCCCGGAACAGCCAGCCGGAGCCCTGGACGAGGCCGAGACTTTCATAAGCGAGAACGGGTGCGGACATGGGCGGCGATGTAGGCAGCTACGCGCGTTTTCTCCAGCCCCGACGCAATCCCCCGATTGACGCACCGTCATTTCCGATTAATAGCGACTGCGAATCATTCGCATTAGCAAGAGAAAGCGGGGGAAAGATGACACGCGTGCTGTTGATGGCCGGAACGATGCTGGCGGCAACGATGCCGGGCGCGGCCTGGGCGGAAACGGGGACCGAGGCCGAATCGGCGGACGCCGGCGGCCAGACCATCACGATCACGGCGACGCGCACCCCGACGCCGATCGAGAACGTCCCCGCCACCGTCTCTGTGATCGACGCGGAGCAGATCGCCGATCAGCTCGCCGGCGATGCGCGCGATCTGGTCCGCTTCGAGCCCGGCGTTTCCGTGCCGCGCTCCCCCGCCCGCTTCGGCGCGGCGCTGGGCGCCACCGGCCGCGACGTCAATTCCGGCTTCCGCATCCGGGGCATTGGCGGCAATCGCGTGCTGATCCAGGTGGACGGCATCCGCGTGCCGGACGGCTTCTCCTTCGGCGCGCAGCTCACCGGGCGCGGCGATTATGTCGATCTCGGCATCGTCCGCTCGGTCGAGATCCTGCGCGGCCCCGCCTCGGCGCTCTACGGTTCGGACGGCCTGGCCGGCGCGGTCAGCTTCCTGACCTCGGACCCGGAGGATCTGCTCGCCGGCGGCCGCTCGGTCACCGGCATGCTGCGCGCGGGCTACGATTCGTCGAGCGACGAATTCAGTGAGACGGCGCTCGTCGCCGGACGTTCGGGCGCCTGGTCGGCGCTCGTCTCCTATACCCGCCGCGACGGCAGCGAGCTGGAGAATCAGGGCACGAACGCCTCCCCCGATTCGCGGCGCACCGCCCCCAATCCGCAGGACACCCGCTCCAACGCCGTGCTCGGCAAGCTGGTCTTCGCCCCCAGCGACACGCACCACTTCCGGCTCACCGCCGAATATGGCGACGGCCGCATCGACACCGACGTGCTGAGCGGCCGCACGGCGCCGCCCGCCTCCGGTCCGCTGCCGGCAACGGCGGTGATCGATCTCACCGGACGCGACACGACCCGGCGCAAGCGGGTGAGCCTCGACTGGCGTCATGACGGCGGCGGTGCGCTCGATTTCGTTCAGATCGCGCTCTACTGGCAGGACAGCGAGAACCGCCAGTTCACCGCCGAGGACCGCAACACCGCCGCGGACCGCACCCGCATCAACAGCTTCGACAACGAGGTGATCGGCGCCAGCGCCGAGGCGCGGGCGAGCTTCACGACCGGCCCGTTCAGCCACACCATCGTCTTCGGCGGCGATATTTCCCGCACCCATCAGGAGGGCCTGCGCGACGGCACCGTGCCGACCCCGCCGGACGTGTTCCCGTCCCGCGCCTTCCCGGAAACCGATTATGTGATGGCCGGCCTGTTCCTGGGCGACGAGATCGGCATTGCGGACGGCGCCTTCACGCTCTTTCCGGCCCTGCGCTTCGATCATTACGACCTGAACGCGCTCGACGATCCGCTGCTGCCGGGCTTCGCCGGCGCCGATCAGAGCAGCTCGCGCGTCACGCCCCGGCTCGGCGCGATCTGGCGGGTGGGGCGCGGCTTCAGCCTCTACGCCAATTATGCGCAGGGCTTCAAATCGCCCTCGCCCAGCCAGGTGAACCAGTTCTTCGAGAATCTGAATTTCGGCTACACCTCGATCCCCAATCCCGATCTGCGCCCCGAAACCAGCGAAACCTGGGAAGCGGGCATCCGCCATCAGGGGCCGATCCTGTCCGCCTCGCTGACCGGCTTCGTCGGCCGCTATGACGATTTCATCAGCCAGCAGGTGGTGTCGGGCAGCTTCACGCCCGCGGATCCGGCGGTGTACCAGTTCATCAACCTCAATCGCGTCGAGATCGAGGGGATCGAGGGCCGTGCGGGCCTCAATTTCCCGAGTGGCTTCACCGCCGATTTCGCCTTCGCCTGGGCGACGGGCGAGGTGGTTCAGCCTAATGGCGCGACCGCGCCCTTGTCGAGCATCGATCCGCTCAAGGTCGTGCTGGGCGTGGGCTATCGCGCGCCGGACGGGCGCTTCGGCGGCACTCTCTATCTGACCCATGCCGACCGCAAGTCGCTGGAGAGCACGGCGGCCCTGTGCACGCCCTCCTGCTTCCGCCCCGCGGCTTCGACCGTGCTCGACGCCACCGCCTTCTTCCGGATCAGCGACGCTTTCACGCTGCGCGCCGGCCTCTTCAACATCACCGACGAGGCTTACGCCTATTGGAGCGACGTCGCCGGCCTCGCCGCCACCTCGACGGTCACCGACGCCTACACCCAGCCGGGCCGCAATTTCCGGGTGTCGCTGACCGCGCGCTTCTGATTACGTTCAACCATGGGGAGAGACATGAAACCGACCGCCATCATCGCAGCCCTGCTGGCCGGCATCGCCGCGCCCGCCTTCGCCCAGCCGCCGGAGCCGCCGGTCCAGGCCAACGTCGTCGCGCCCTCGACCTTCGAGGCCGACCGCGCGTCGATCCTCGCCATGGCCGGCAATTTCCGGGTTCGCTTCGACATGCGCGAGCAGACGTCTTGGCGCGAGGACTACACGCCGATCGACGCTTCGACCTCGGGCGGGCACGAGGTCGTGCGGGTGATCGCCGATACCGGCCGCTTCATCAGCCTCCAGCATCTGCTGGTCGTCACCCATGAGGGGCAGACCCACATCATCAAGCATTGGCGGCAGGATTGGACCTACGAGCCGGAAACCTATCTGGCCTATGCCGGCCAGGGCCAGTGGCGGGTCGAGCGCATCCCGGAGGAACGTCGCCGGGGCGTGTGGACGCAGACCGTCTGGCAGGTGGACGACAGCCCGCGCTACGGTTCCTACGGCCGCTGGACCGAGACGGGCGGGGTGCGCCGCTGGCGCTCCGACTGGACGTGGCGGCCGCTCGCCCGGCGCGATGCGATCCGCAGCCCGCGCTACGACCGCTATCTCGCCATCAACCGCCATTCGCCGACGCCGGACGGCGGCTGGATTCACTGGCAGGACAACCAGAAGATGGGCCTGGTCGAGGGCGATCTCGTCCCCTTCGTGCAGGAATCGCTGCTGAACACCTATCGACCCTTCGACGATTATGACGTGGCGGCGGCCGATCGCTACTGGGCCGCCTCCAGCGACTATTGGGCCGCGGTGCGCGCCGAATGGGACCGCGTCCAGACGGCGACCGGCGGCATCCGCATCCAGGAGGAAGCGCAGACCGGCAACGTCATTGCCGGCCGCCTGCTCGAAATGGGCACCGAGATCGCCGCCGGCGAGCTGCAGACCCCGGCGGCGATCGCCGAGGCCCGCCGCCTGATCCGCGAGGCGACCGGGACGAACTGATTCAGAGCCCTGCGGGGGCGGCGCGGGAGACTCTCTCCTCCCGCGCCGTTCAGGGTCCGCACTCAATAGCCCTCGGCGTTGCCCCTTCCGCGGAACCAGTAGAAATCCGCCGGCAGCCGCGCGGCGAGGCGCAGCCGGCCCGGCCCGGATATCGCCAGCGCGTCCCCCGCATTGGCGACCACCCCATTGGCCTCCAGCCGCCCGGCGCGCAGCACGACATAGAGGCAATCGTCCGGCTCCAGCCGCCGCTTCAGCATCGCATCGGCGGCGAGCGTGGCCCGCGCCACCCGCGCATCGGCAGCCCAGCGCAGCGTCTCGGCGCTCGCCGGCCGGTTCGAGGCGATCGGCCGGGCGAAGCCGCGCGGCGCGCGGGGGCGGACCGTGCGGCGCGGTTCGCCATGGATGCGCGGCGCCTTCGCCCAGATTTCGATATAGCGCGCCGGCACGTCGCCGATGGCCGCGACGCCGAGATCGGCGCCGACCCCGCTGTGAACGAGCTCGACCGCACCCGCCATCATCGGCGCGCGCGGTGCCCAGCGACCGGTGCGCCGCAGCCGCCCGTCCAGCACCAGGGTCAGGATCTCGAAACCGGCATGGAGGCTGGGCGTCCGTTCGGCGCCGGGCTGGAGAGTGAATTCGTGGAAGGCGCGCAGCAGGCCCCATTCCATCCGGTCGGCGCGCTGGAAGCCGGCGAAGCAGAAATGGTGCTGGCCGGACAATCCGTCGAGCTCGGTCCGGCCATGCTCGGCGGCGGGGCGCAGCTCGACATGGCGGGGTTCGATCGATGTCCGGTCCATCCCTCCGCCTAGCGGATGGGGCAAGGCGAAGCGACCCCGCTGGCCCTGTTTTTCCTTTTCTGGCAGCTATGGCCGATGTGGCGCACGATCCTGCTTTATGCCTTCGGCCTCGCGCTCGCGGTCGGCGCGCTGCAATGGCTCGAGCATCGCTATGTGCTCCAGACCTTCTCGACCGAAATCTATGTCGCCATCGTCGCCGCCGCCTTCGTCCTGCTCGGCCTGTGGGCGGGGATGCGGCTCACGCCCCGGCCCGCCGCGCCGGGCTTCGCGCGCAACGAGGCGGCGATCCGCACCCTCGGCCTCTCCCCCCGCGAATGCGAGATCCTGGACCTCCTCGCCTCCGGCCAGTCGATCAAGGAGCTGGCCCGCACGCTCGGCATCTCGCCCAATACGGTGAAGACCCATGTCGCGCGGGTTTATGAGAAGCTCGACGCGCGCAACCGCGTGGAGGCGATCGAAACGGCGCGGCGATTGAGCCTCATCCCCTGAGACGATTTTCGGCCAATCACCCGTCCGGGCGATAGCTTCGCCTATGCGAACCGCCTTATGCTTCGCCCGTCACGACAACGGTGGGAGTCGCCGCTCATGAAATACGCGCTCATCTACGGATTGCTGGCCGGCATGGTGATCATCTCGGTCATGCTCGCCGGCATCCTTGCCGGCGGGCAGGACAGCGCCTTCGCCTCGATGTGGTTCGGCTATCTGGTCATGCTCGTGGCGATGACCTTCATGTTCGTCGGCGTGAAGCGCTATCGCGACAACGAGCATGGCGGCGTCATCCGCTTCTGGCCGGCGCTGAAGATGGGGCTCGGCATCGCGGTGGTGGCGGGCCTCGCTTATGTCGTCGTGTGGGAAATCTACCTCGCCTCGACCGGCTATCGCTTCATCGAAGATTATCTCGCCGGCATCGCCGGGACGCTCGCCGCGCAGGGCAAGAGCCCGGCCGAGATCGCCGCGGCGATGGCGGATTACGAATGGGTGCGGGTCAATTATCCCAACCCGCTGATCCGCGTCCCGCTCACCTTCACCGAGGTCTTCCCGGTCGGCCTGATCGCCGCCCTGGTGTCGGCGGCGCTGCTGCGCAATCCGAAGCTGCTGCCCGCGCGCAGCCGGTAGGAGGTCAGCGGGCGCCCTCGCGCGCCCGCGCCTCCTCGACCATTCGTGCGACGCTTTCGAGCAAGGCGGGCGCGTCGTAGACGATGCCGTCCTTGATCGTCCACCTCACCCCGCCGACCCGCTCGGCCTGCTGCGTCGCCGGATTGAGCCGCACATGGCCGGTGCCGTAGAGCAATTTGAAATTCTCCAGCGGATTGCCCGGCACGATGACGAGATCGGCGAGCATGCCGGGGCGGACCAGTCCGAAGGGCGGCTCCTCGCCGCGCGGGGCGTAGATTTCGCGCGCGCCGTTGATCGTCGCCGCCTGGATCACCTCCAATGGGGAGAAGCCCGCTTCCTGCAGCATCTCCAGCTCGCCCACATAGGAGAAGCCCCAATTCTGGTAGATATAGCCGGGATCGGAGCCGACCGTGACCCGCCCGCCCATATTCTTGTAATCGTTCACCAGCCGCATGAACGGGCCGTAAAAGCGCCGCCACGCCACTTCGTCCGCCGTCGTCCAGTCCCAGAAATAGGAGCCGTGATGGACCATGCTGGGATCGAAGAAGCGCTGCAGCGAGGGCAGGGTATAGCGCGCATGCCAGTCGGCGGTGCGCGCGCGCATCACGTCGCGCGAGGCGGAATAGATGTTGAAGGTCGGCGACAGGGTGACGCCCCGCTCCAGCAGCCGGCCCAGATAGGCGCGCCATTCCTCCCCACCCGGCTCGACGATCTGGTCGGCGAGCCGCGCCACTTGCGAGAAGCGCCATTGCTCGTCCGCCATGTTGTATTCGGCCGGGTAGGAGGGCAGCCGTCGGTCGCGCAGCAGGGCTTCGAAATGGCCGTAGAAATGGGTGATGCCGGCCAGCCCCATCTCGCTCGCCACGTCGCCATTCACTTCGGCGACGCCGCCCTGCCCCAGATGTGCGACCGTGCCGAGGCCGAGCCGGCGCGCTTCCTCGATCGCGGCGCGGGTGATGGCCGGGGGATCGTTGAAGAACTTGACCCCGTCATAGCCCTGCGCCGCCAGCCAACGCACCCAGGCGCGGGCCTGCTCCGGCGTCGTGACCGGGCCATTGTCCCAGCCGTCGCCGAGCGAGAGATAGGCGAACAGGCGCGGCGCGACGATGCTGTTGTCGCGGCTCCGCTGCCGGTCCGACAGCGACATGTTGTCGCGCCCGAAATAGAGGCTGACGCCGCGCACCGTGGTGACGCCGTGCGCCAGCCACAGCCGGTAGCCATAGGTCGCGTTGGGCGCCTTGTCGGGATCGCCATTATGGCCGTGCGTGTCGACGAAGCCCGGCATCACATACATGCCGCTGGCGTCGATCTCGTGATCGGCGTCGCGCGGCTCGCGATTCTCGCGCATCGGCAGGCCGGGATTGCCGGCCGAGCGGATGCTTTCGATCCGGTTGCCCGAAATCACGATGTCGACCGGCCCGCGCGCCGGCGCGCCGGAGCCGTCGATCAGCATCGCGGAGCGGATGACCAGCCGGCGATAAGGCCCCGCGCCCTCGCCCGGCTGGCGGTCCGGCACGCGTTCCATCCGTTCGCGCTCCTGCGCCTGCGCGATCGGGGCCGGCGCCAGGACGGTCGCCAGCAAGGCCGCGAGGCCGATCTTTCGCCATCCCATCCGCCCGTCCCCTTTTTCGTTTCGCGCCAAATCTTAAGGCGAGCCTACCGCCCTATTCATGGCCTATTCAATGGCTTCTGCTATTGCCCCGCACGATGCTTTTCTGACAAGAGTCGAGTTCACGAGCTTATGCGTCCCGTTTTCACCCTCCTGGCCGCGGTCGCGGCGCTCGCCGCCATTCCGGCCGATGCGCAGCGCCTGTCGCCGATGCGCGGCGAGCAGATCGAGGCCTATCGCGCCAATCGCGACGGCGAGATCCTGTCGCTGCCGGAAATCCGCGCGCGCGTGCGCGTACCCAATGCCGAGTTCATCGGCGCCGATTTCGACGGCCGCGTCTACCGCCTCAAATATATGCGCGGCTCCGAAGTGATCTGGATCGACGTCGACGCCCGCACCGGCCGCGTGATCGGCCGGCAATAAGCGTCCCATCGCGCGGCGCATGCTGGCGCGCCGCCCTCCTCTTCCCATATACGTACGCGGAACATATGACGGGCGCGCGGCTTTGGTCCGCGCCGGCCGGAGTGAAGGGAAAAGATCATGCGGGTTCTGATCGTCGAGGACGAGCCCAATCTCGGGCGCCAGCTGCGCGCGACGCTGGAAGGCGCGGGCTATGCCATCGATCTCGCCACGGACGGCGAGGACGGCCATTATCTCGGCTCCACCGAAACCTATGACGCGATCATCCTCGATCTCGGCCTGCCCGAGGTGGACGGGCTGACCGTGCTCGATCGCTGGCGGCGGGAGGGGATGAAGGTCCCGGTGCTGGTGCTGACCGCGCGCGACAGCTGGTCGGACAAGGTGGCGGGTCTCGACGCGGGCGCCGACGACTATCTCGCCAAGCCCTTCCAGACCGAGGAGCTGATCGCCCGGCTGCGCGCGCTGATCCGCCGCGCGTCCGGCAATGCGAGCTCCGAGCTCATCGCCGGCGACGTCCGGCTCGACACCCGCTCGGGCAAGGTGACGCTGGACGGCGAGCCGGTGAAGCTGACGGCGCAGGAATATAAATTGCTGTCCTACCTGATGCACCACAAGGGCAAGGTGGTCAGCCGCACCGAGCTGATCGAGCATATCTACGACCAGGATTTCGATCGCGATTCGAACACGATCGAGGTGTTCGTGACGCGCATCCGCAAGAAGCTCGGCCCCGACGTCATCACCACCATCCGCGGCCTCGGCTATTCGCTCGAGGACCCGAGGGGTTAGGGCGTGCGCCCCCGGTCCCCGACGGCCGGGGGTGTGCGCCCTCAGGCGATGTTCATGCGCCGCGCGTCATGCCCCCGACAGCGGGGGCAGGCGATGACGATCCGGCGATGAAGCTATTCGATATCTCGCGGCGCTTCCTGGTGCGCTTCCGTCCGCGCGGCGCGGGATCGCTGACGCGCCGGATGATCGGCGTTTCGGCGCTGTGGATCGCGCTGCTGCTCGGCGTCGGCGGCTTCACGCTCGACCGCGTGCTGACGTCGGCGATCACCGACAATTTCGATTCGCAGCTCGATTATGTGCTGACCTCCATGGTCGCCGCGGCGGAGATCGGCCCGGAAGGCGAGGTGCTGTTCAACCGCGCGCCCGCCGACCAGCGCTTCCTGGAGCCCTATTCGGGCCTCTATTACCAAATCAGCGGCGAGGGCTTCGATCCCTTCCCGTCGCGCTCGCTGTGGGACCGGCGGCTCACCGTCGGCCCCTCCTACAGCGACAGCGGCATCCATCTCTACGACAGCGACGAATTCCCGATGGAGCGGCTGCGCGTGATCGAGCGCGACGTGCGCCTGCCCGGCTCGGCGGTGCGCTGGCGCTTCCAGCTCGCCCAGAACCGCGACGCGCTCGATCAGCAGATCGGCGTGCTGCGCAAGACGCTGGTGCGCTCCTTCGGCATATTGGGGCTCGGCCTCATCGTGCTCGGCGCGCTCCAGGCGATCTACGGCCTGTGGCCGCTCCGGCGAATGCGCCGGGCGATCGTCGCGATCCGCTCGGGCGAGAAGTCGCGGATCGACGAACAGCTCCCGCGCGAGATCGAGCCGCTGACCGAGGAGCTGAACGCGCTGCTCGAGCATAACGAGACGCAGGCGGAGGAGGCGCGCCGCCATGCCGGCAATCTCGCCCATGCGCTGAAGACGCCGCTGACCGTCATCACCAACGATGCCACCGCCCATGCGCCCGATCTCGCCGACACGGTGATCCGCGAGGCGCGCACGATGCGCCGCCAGGTCGATCACCATCTCGCCCGCGCCCGCGCCATCGGCCGGCGCGCCAATGCCCAGGCCCGCGCCGAGGTCTGGCCCAGCCTGCAATCGGTCGAGCGCGCGGTCAGCCGCCTCTACGAGCATGTCACGGTCGACATTTGCGGCGACAAACATGCGATCGTCCGGGTCGAGCGGCAGGATCTCGACGAGATGCTCGGCAATCTGATCGAGAATGCCGCCAAATATGGCGGTGGCCGCGTCTTCGTGACGGTGAAGGCCGCGCCCGATGTCGTGGAGATCGAGATCGAGGATGACGGCCCCGGCATCCCCGAGGCGCAGCGTGCCGCGATCTTCGACCGCGGCGCCCGATTGGACACCGGCAAGCCCGGCACCGGCCTCGGCCTCGCCATCGTCCGCGACGTCGCCGAAATCTACGGCGGCTCGGTCGCGCTGGAGGAAAGCGAGGATCTGGGCGGCCTGATGGCCCGGCTGAAACTCCCGGTCGCGGAGATGACGGCCTTGGTGCTGAACCCGGGCCGGCGCTGACCCTTGTTCGTCATTGCGAGCCCGAAGGGCGCGGCAATCCAGCCGGGACTCTGGATCGCCACATGAGTAGGTCGCCGTGTCCCCCGGACACGGCTGTGAACGTCCGGGGGACGTTCACACCTGCTCATCTGTCGCGCCTCGCGATGACGGCTTGAGCTGCTCCCCTCCCACTTGCCTTTGGCTTCTCGCGGGCGCACAGCGCGCGCCATGAGTGCGTCCGTCCTCCCGCTCGCCCCCGGCCCCGCGCCCTCGCTCGATCCGATGATCCAGCTCGTCGCGGCCGATCTCAACCAGGTCAACGCGGTCATCCTCGATCGCATGCAGAGCGAGGTGGCGCTGATCCCGGAGCTGGCCGGCCACCTGATCGCCGGCGGCGGCAAGCGGATGCGCCCGATGCTCACCCTCGCCTGCGCCCGTTTGCTCGATTATCCCGGCACGCGCCACCACAAGCTCGCCGCCGCGGTCGAGTTCATCCACACCGCCACCCTGCTCCACGACGATGTCGTCGACGGCTCGGGCCTGCGGCGCGGCAAGCGCACCGCCAACATCATCTGGGGCAATCCGGCGAGCGTGCTGGTCGGCGATTTCCTCTTCTCGCGCAGCTTCGAGCTGATGGTCGAGGACGGCAGCCTCAAGGTGCTGAAGATCCTGTCGCGCGCCTCCAGCGTGATCGCCGAGGGCGAGGTGAACCAGCTTACCGCCCAGCGCCGGATCGAGACGGGCGAGGACCAGTATCTGGACATCATCGCCGCCAAGACCGCCGCGCTCTTCGCCGCCGCCTGCCGGATCGCGGCGGTGGTCGCCGAGCGCGACGAGGCGACGGAGGAGACGCTGGACGCCTATGGCCGCAATCTGGGCATCGCCTTCCAGCTGATCGACGACGCGATCGACTACGCCTCCGATGCCGCGACGATGGGCAAGGGCGTGGGTGACGATTTCCGCGACGGCAAGGTCACCTTGCCGGTCATCCTCGCTTATGCGCGCGGGCAGGACGGGGACCGCGCCTTCTGGCGCGCGGCGATGAGCGGCGAACGTGCGACCGACGCCGATCTCGCCCACGCCACGGCGCTGCTCCGCGCGACCGGCGCGCTCGACGACACGCTGGAGCGCGCGCGCCATTACGGCCGCCGCGCGCTCGACGCGCTCGGCCCGTTCCCCGCCGGCCGCGCCAAAGCGGCGCTGACCGAGGCGGTGCAGTTCGCGATCCAGCGGGCCTATTGATGCGCCGCCGCCCGACCCGCGCGCCGATGAAGAACGGCTTCGACCGCGTCGGGCTGTTCCATCCCTATGTCGCGTTCGGCGCTGTGATCCTGCTCAACCTTGTGGGGCTCGCGCTGATCCTGTCGGCCATCGTCTGGCTGGGCGACCGGATCGAGGACCATTTCTGGCCCGGCGGCACCGAATGGGTGGATTTCTAGGGCCGTTTTCAGCTTCGGCGCTTCGGCGCCGGCCCGGACGCCCACCCGGCCTCCCAACGACAGTAACGTGAATTGGGAGGCCGGGTGGGGGTGCGGGCCGGCGCCGCGTCTGTTTCAGCCTTGCTGAAACAGATACCAAGCAACCCTTAGCCCCCCGACGCCCGCGCGACCTGCAAGGTATCGGCATATTGCTGGAAGGCGGCGACCTTGCCGTTCGCGACCCGCCAGACATGGACGAGCTGCGCCTTCATCGGCACGCCGGTCGCCTTGTGCGTGCCGTGATAGCGGCCGAGCGCGACGATCGTGTCGCCGGCGTCGAGAATCTCGTCGATCGCCACCGCGAAGCCGTCCCACTCGCCGACGCAGCGCGCGAACACGCCCTCGGCCACCGCCTGCGGCCCGACATAGGGATTGCCGTCCGCATAGGGGAAATTCTCGGCCTCGTTCCACACGATGCCGGGCTGCATCGCGCCCAGCACCGCGCCGACATCGCCGGCCGCGAAGCCGTCGTAAATCCCCCGGATCAGAGCCACATTCGCTTGCGTCATTCCTCGTCTCCCCCCAACGCGATCCGCGCGGGTATGAACCCCGATTGGCCATTTGCAAATGCCGCCGATAGGGAGGCGTTCGTGACCGCGCTGCCCATCCACGCCGTCCTGCCGGACCTGCTCGCCGCCTTGCGCGCGGCCCCGAACGCGGTGCTGGTCGCGCCGCCCGGCGCCGGCAAGACCACGGCGGTCGCGCCCGCCTTGCTGGCCGAGCCCTGGTGCGCGGGCGAAATCCTGCTCCTCTCCCCCCGCCGCCTCGCCGCCCGCGCGGCGGCCGAGCGGATGGCCGAGCTGGCCGGCGAGCGGCCGGGCGAGACGATCGGCTATGCCACGCGCCTCGACAGCAAGCGTTCGGCCAGGACCCGCATCACCGTCCTCACCGAGGGCATCTTCCTGAACCGCATCCAGGCCGATCCGGAGCTGGCCGGCATCTCCGCCGTCCTGTTCGACGAGGTCCACGAGCGCAGCCTCGACAGCGATTTCGCGCTCGCCCTCGCCCTCGACGCGCAAGCCGCATTGCGCCCGGACCTGCGCCTCCTCGCCATGTCCGCCACGCTCGACGGCGCCCGCTTCTCCACCTTGATGGGCGATGCGCCCGTCATCGAGAGCGAGGGCCGCGGCCATCCGATCGCCCTCGTCCATCTCGGCCGCGCCGCCGAGAAACGGATCGAGGACGAGATGGCCGCCGCGATCCGGCGCGCGCTGGCCGAGGCGCGGGGCGGCCTGCTCGCCTTCCTCCCCGGCGTGGCGGAGATCGAGCGCACCGCCGAGCGGCTGACCGGCCTCCCCGCCGATATCGATCTCCACCGCCTGCACGGCGGCCTCGATCCCGCCGCCCAGCGCATCGCCATCGCGCCCGCGCCGCCGGGCCGGCGCAAGCTCGTCCTCGCCACCGCGATCGCCGAGACCAGCCTGACGCTGGACGGGGTGCAGATCGTCGTCGATTCCGGCCTCGCCCGCCGGCCGCGCTACGACCGCGCCGCCGGCCTGACCCGGCTCGTCACCGAGCGCGCCAGCCAGGCCGCCGTGACGCAGCGCGCCGGCCGCGCCGGGCGGCAGGGGCCGGGGACGGTCTATCGCCTGTGGGAAGAGGCCGCGACGCAGAGCCTGCCGCGCTTCGATCCGCCCGAAATCCTGGAGGCCGACCTCTCCGCCTTGCTGCTCGATTGCGCGCTGTGGGGCGTCGGCGATCCCCGGACCCTGCGCTGGCTCGATCCCCCTTCCTCAGCGGCGATCGACGAGGCGCGCCGCCGCCTGACCGGCCTCGGCGCGCTCGACGAGAACGGCCGCCCCACGCCGCACGGCCAGGCGATTGCGGGTTTGCCGCTGCCGCCACGTCTCTCCCATATGCTGATCGCGGCCGAAGCACGCGGATGGGGCGAGACGGCGGCGGACACCGCCGTGCTGCTCTCCGAGCGCGGCCTGGGCGGCAGCGACGCGGACCTGGAGCTGCGCCTGCGCCGATGGCGCGGCGAGCGCGGCAAGCGCGCGGAGGCCGCAAGAGGGTTGGCGCGCAATTGGCTCAAGCTCACCCGTGCTCCCGCGAAGGCGGGGGCCCAGGACGGCCGCCCGACTGGTGCCCCGCCTCCGCGGGGCCACATCGTCGGCGCCTGCATCGCCCTCGCTTTCCCCGATCGCCTCTCGAAACGCCGTGACGCCACCGGCGCCGACTGGATCAGCGCCGGCGGGCGGGGCTTCCGGCTCGATCCCGCCTCCCCGCTCGCCCGCGCGGACTGGCTGGCGGTCGCCGAAGTCGGCGGCGCGGCGTCGGGCGCGCGCATCCTCTCCGCCGCCGCCATCGACCTCGCCACAGTGGAGGCCCTGTTCGCCGGCCGGATCGCCACCGGCGCGCAAATCGCCTTCGATCCCGCCACCGGCGGCGTGCGCGCCAGCCATGGCCGCCATCTCGGCGCGATCCGCCTCTCCGGCGGCCAGGACAGCCGCGCCGATCCCGCCGCGATCGAGGCCGCCTTGCTGGCCGGCGTGCGCGCCCACGGCCTCGCCTTGCTCCCCTGGAGCGACAAGGCCGCGTCGCTGCGCCGCCGCGCCGCTTATGCCCGGCAGGCGGACCCCGCGATCCCCGATCTCTCCGATGCCGCGCTGCTCGCCGGGCTCGACGCCTGGCTCCCCCTGCTGCTGACGGGCCGCAAGCGCCTCGCGGAGATCGATCCCGCCGCTTTGTCCGGCGCGCTCGACGCCTTGCTCGGCTGGGACGCCCGCCGGGCGGTGGACCGGCTCGCCCCCGCGCAGTTCACCACGCCCGCCGGCTCCACCCACGACATCGACTACGAGGCCGAGGCCGGCCCCACCGTCACCGCCCGCGTCCAGGCTTTTTTCGGCCTCGCCGCGCATCCGAAAGTCGGCGACACCCCGCTCGTTCTCGCCCTCACCTCGCCGGCCGGCCGGCCGATCCAGACGACGCGCGACCTGCCCGGCTTCTGGCGCGGCTCCTGGGCGGCGGTGGCGAAGGAGATGCGGGGGCGCTATCCCAGGCATCCCTGGCCCGACGATCCCGCCGCCGCCGATCCGACGCTGCGGACCAAGAAAGCCAGCCGGCGTTCAGGAAGCGCCGGTCATCAAAGCTGAACCCATGATCCGTTTTCCGGCCTCGTGCACGCTCGTCGGCGCTTTGTGCATGTCTCCCGCTCTGGCCGCCAATGGCCCGCCCGAGCGGGAATCCAGCGTCGTCGTCTATGGCGACGATCCCTGTCCGGCGCCGGCCGCGGATGCCGGCGAGGACGCGGAGATCGTGGTCTGCGCCCGCCGGCCGGAGGAGGAGCGCTACCGCATCCCCGCGCCGCTGCGCCAGACCGCGCCCGCCGAAGTCGCCTGGGGATCGCGGGTCGAGGCGCTGGAGGATGCCTCGCGCGATGGCCGGCCGGACAGCTGCTCGGTCGTCGGCAGCTATGGCCAGACCGGCTGCATGCAGCAGATGATCCGCCAATGGTATGCGGAGCGGCGGGCCCGGCGCGACTGACGCCGCGGCCAGGGCGCCTTCCCACAGGCAGCCTGCTACAAAATTAGCAATGCCGGTCAGTGCGCCGCCTGTCTTAGCATAGTAAGACAGCTGCGCACGGCGGGAGGGGCGCGCCCGTGCGATGTGCAATTTGACAGGATCGGATTTGTCATGATCGGTTTCACCCAATTCATCTCGCGCCGCACCCTCGGCCATATCGCATTCGTCGGCGCCAGCATCGTCGCGGTCGCGCTCGCCGTGCCCGCCGCCGCCCACCAGGGCGCGACCTCGGCATCGCCGTCCGCGGGCCTGTCGAGCAGCGCCGACGGCGGCGGCGCGAGCGCGCCGGCGCCGCGCCGGAATCGGGCCGGTGCGGGCGAACGGCGCATCTGCGTGGACGCCGCCTATACCGGCACCCGCATCCCGCGGAGGATCTGCAAGACGGAAAGCCAGTGGGAGGCCGCCGGCGGCCTCGAGCAGCTGACCGACCGCTGATTGCCGGATCGGCTTCCGCCCCGCGGCGAGCTGGGGCGGCGCGGCTCCTCTCTCTCCCCCAAGGAGAGGGGAGCCGCTTCAGTTTCGGGCCGGAGGGGTCCCGCGACGAGGCTCAGCGGCTCAGCGCGGCCACCAGGTCGAGCGCCCTGTTTGCCAGCGCGCGCAATTCCTCGCGGGAATAGCCCGCCCGGGCGCGGCCCGAAATCTCGTAATGATTGGCGACCATCACCATCGCGAGCGCGTGCGGATCGGCGTCGGGGGAAATCTGGCCCGCCTCGATCGCCTTCTCGAAACGGCGGACCAGGGCGCGGTCGAGCGAGTCCATCGCTTCGCGCACGGTGCGCGAGATTTCCGGATCCTCGGACGCTTCGGGCATGGCGGTGTGCATCATGAAGCAGCCGGAACCCAGCTCGTCCTTGCCCATGAACTTGTCGATCGACCATTCCGTCATCGCCCGCAGCGATTCGGTCAGATCGGGCATGGCGAAGGCCTCGGCGAATTCGGCGCGGATGTCGGCGAGATAATTGTCGAGCGCCGCCAGATAGAGTTTCCGCTTGTCTCCGAACGCGCCGTAGAGGCTGGGCTTGTGCAGGCCCGTGGCGGCGGCGAGCTGATCCATCGAGGTGCCGGCATAGCCGTATTTCCAGAAGGTATCGCGCACCCGGTCCAGCACCTGGTCGGTGTCGAAGCTGCGCGGGCGGCCGCGGGGCGATGCCGGATTTTTTTGTACCATGCGTTATAAAAACCTTGCCGTCGGCATTTCTATACTATACGGTATGGTACATAAATAGCAGATGGAGGTTCCGATGACCAGTCCCCTTCGCCACGTTCTCGCGATCTTCCCCGCCGCCGCGCTGGGGCTCGCTTTGCCCGCGCTGTCGCCCGCTTTCGCGGCGTCCGAGGCGGAAGGCCGCGCCGTCGCCCAGTGTCGCGCCGAGCTGGCGCGCCAGTTCCCGGAAGGCGCGCTCCGTTCGCAGCGCGTCGGCGCGATCTCCGGCAATGCGCGGCAGACCCGCGTGACGCTCTATGCCAATGCCGATCGGCGTTACACGTTCGATTGCGTCGCGGACGGCGCTGGGCGGATCGTCACCGCGGAGCTGACCCCGCCCAACGCCACACGCCTCGCCGCCGAATCGCGGACCGTCGCCCAGACCCGATAGGCCCAGTCCCGACAGGCAATCGCCGATTGAACCCCTGGCCGGCCCGGCGCGTCCGCGGCCGGCCTTTTTTCGGCACTGGAATCAGGCGCTGAGCCGGCGCTGCTGCTGCTGTCCGACGACGAGCTCGCTCGCCTTCTCGAAAGTCATCGGGCGGCCGAACAGATAGCCCTGGATCTGCTGGCAGCCGAGCTCGCGCATCCGGGTGAAATCGTCGGCCGTCTCGACGCCCTCGGCGGTCACGGTCATGCGGAAGCTCTTGGCGAGCTGGACGATCGCCTGGATGATCGCGACCGTCTCACGGTCGCTGGCGGATTCGCGCACGAAGCTGCCGTCGATCTTGAGCTTGTGGAACACCGCCTTGTTCAGATAGCCCAAAGACGAATAGCCGGTGCCGAAATCGTCGAGCGCGATGCCGACGCCGAGCGCGCGCAGCCGCTTCAGCACGTCGAGCGCGCCGGCGCTGTCGCCCAGGAAGATCGATTCGGTCACTTCCAGCTCCAGCCGGTTCGGCGGCAGCCGGTGGCGGCCCAGCGCCTCGCTGATCGTGTTGGGCAAAGCGGGGAAGACGAGCTGCTTGGCGGAAATGTTGATCGCGACGCTGATCTGCTCCGGCCAGCAGGCCATCGCCCGGCAGGCCTCGTCCACCACCCATTCGCCCAGCTCGATGATCAGTCCCGATTCCTCGGCGATCGGGATGAAATGGTTGGGCGGGACGATGCCGCGCGTCGGATGATGCCAGCGGATCAGCGCCTCGAAGCCGACCAGGCTTTGGTCGGCGGCGTTGATCAGCGGCTGGTAGAGGAGCCGGAATTGCTTGAGCGCGATGCCGGCCTTGAGATCGCGCTCCAGCCGGAGCCGGTCGTCCGCCTCGTTCTGCATGTCCGCGTCGAAGAAGCAGCAGGTGCCGCGTCCCTTCGCCTTCGCCTGATACAGCGCGAGATCGGCCTTCAGGATCAGATCGTCGACGCTCTGCCCGTCGAGCGGGCCGAAGGCGCAGCCGATCGACACGCCGATCCTGAGCTCCGCCTTGCCGACATGATAGGGCTCGGCGATGACCGCGATCACGCGCCGGGCCAGCGCGTCGACCACCCGGCGGCTGCGTGCCTCGCGGATCACCACGGCGAATTCGTCGCCGCCCATCCGGCCGACCAGACCTGCCTGGCCGACCTCGTGCTTCAGCCGCTCCGCCACGCTTCTCAGCACGGCATCGCCCTTGGGATGGCCGAACGTGTCGTTGACCGGCTTGAAGCCGTCGAGGTCGAGGAACATGATCGCGCAGGGCGATCCGCTGGCGTTCGCCGCCGACAGCGCTTCGCCCAGCAACTGGCGCACGCGACCGCGATTGGGCAGGCCGGTCAGCGCGTCCTTGTTGGCGAGCTCGGTCAGCCGTTCCTGGTTCTTGCGCACTTCGGTCACGTCCTGGCCGACGCCGCGAAAGCCCTGGAACTGGCCGGCCATGTCCACGATCGGGTCGCCGGACAGGCTGATCCAGCGCGTGCCGTGCCGGGTCTTCAGCTCCATTTCGAGATTCGAGAAGGGCTGGCGGGCGAGCAGGGTACGACCCAGCGCGCTGCTGCCGCCCAGCGAGGCGGGCAGCGAATGGCCGACGAGCTGGCTGGTCGAGCGCCCGAGCAGCGCGGTCATCCGCGCGGAGATATAGGCGACGCGGTTCTCGGCATCGACCTGCCACAGCCAGCCGACGCCGCGATGCTCATATTCGTTGAGCAGCAGGCGCACCGATTCCCACTGGGTGCGGGTGCGCGCGCTGGCCTTGAGATGGCCGTAGATCCAGCGGCTCAGCCGCGCCACGCCGAACGCGGCGACGCCGGCGATCAGCACGAAGGTCAGCGCGATCTTGAGATCGAGCGAACCGCTGCCGAAATAATGGGCGATCGAGAAGGCCGCGGTGAAGGTGGCGATCCAGGCGACCGCCGCGGCCGGGATCGCGGCCAGCGCGACCGCGGCGACGATCATCGTCGCCATCGCGCCGCCGATCACGACCTGGACGTGCGGCGGTTGCGTGGCGAAACCGTAAACCGGCAGCGCGCACCACAAAGCCGCCAGCGCCGCCGACTCGGCCACCGCGATCCAGCGCGCGCCCAGCCGCACATTGCGGCCGCCGCCCCAGGATGCCGCCAACATCGCCCGCCGGTAGGACAGGAGATTGGCGAACGCGACCAGCGCGGCCCAGCCGATCACCAGATCGTCCCGCAACGTGCCCGCCATCGCCCAGGCGGTGATCGCCGCCGCCGCGCTCGCGGCGATGGCGAAGAAGCCGGCGAACAGGCCCCGCGCCTCGACCTGGCCGTTATGCAGGTGCGCGTCGCGCAGCCGCTCGGTCGCCACGTCGAACGCGAGCGAATCCACGCCCGCGTCCGCGGCCTGGGCCTGGTCGAAATCCTCGCGGGAGACCGGGGCGTGAATCATGGGTTGCCGGGCTTGTCGAACACCGGCTCGCCCTACGCCCGCAGGGCTTGATGGATCGTTAAATCCGAATCGGTCCTAACATCTTGAAATCCGGCTAGCCTTGCCGTCCCAAGGCGCGATCCACCGATCCCTGCGTCACGCTGTGATAGGAGGCGCGGGTCCGATCGTAGAGGCGCAGCGCGATCGGCCGCCCCCAGGCCGCGTCGCGATACAGCGTTTCGAACAGCGGCAGCACGAACTTGCGCCGGCCCTGTTCGGCCAGGAATCGCTCCACCGCCGGCACGGCCGGCTGGTAGCGATTGGCGAGCGCGAGCTGGAACCAGGCGAACAGGGTCTCGGCGTTGGTGCTCGCCGTCAGGCCGAAGGCCCGGTCGAGCGCCGCCAGCCGGTCCGCCGGCATCGTGCGCGGCAATCCGTTCAGGAACCTGAGCCGCTCCGCCGTGGTCCAGCCGCGATAGGGCACGTCCGCCGACGCGCCGCTGCGGCCATAGGCGGCGAGCGCTTCGTCCACGCCCGCGAAGGCCGCCGGATCGGGCCGCGCGACATTGTCGGGCAGGCCCGGCTGATAGGCCCAGCGATCGAGCTGCAGCCGCGCCTCCAGCCCCGCATCGCCGCGTACCAGATGCTCCCGGATGTCGGCCAGGAAACGCGCCGTCGTCATCGGCTGGAACGCATGCCGCTCGAAATAGGAGGTGAGATAGGCGTCGAACCGATCGCGCCCGACGATCCGCTCGATCGTGCGCAGGAAGAAGGCGCCCTTGTCGTAGACGATCCCGCTCGATCCGTCGTCCGGCCCGCCGTCGCCGCGCAGCCGCGTGCCCGGCGCGTCGTTGCCCAGCTCCGCCAGCGCCTTCTCGATCTCGGCGAACGAAAGCGCCGCCTCCTGCTCGGCCCGCGCGCGCCCGTAGATCGCCTCCATGATCCGGTTCTCGAAATAGGAGGTGAAACCCTCGTTCAGCCAGCCGTCCGGCCAGGTCGCGTTGGTGACGAGATTGCCCGACCACGAATGCGCCAGCTCGTGCGCGACGAGGCCCACCAGGCTCTTGTCGCCGGCGATGAAGGTCGGCGTCAGGAAGGTGAGCGTCGGATTCTCCATCCCGCCATAAGGGAAGCTCGGCGGCAGCACGATCACGTCGTAACGGCCCCAGCGATAGGGCCCGTAGAGCCGCTCCGCCGCCTCGACCATCGCCTCGGTGTCGGCCAGCTCCGCCGCGGCGCGGTCGAGCATCTCCGGCTCGGTCCAGACGCCCGTGCGCGGCCCCAGCTCCCGGAAGGCGATGTCGCCCGCCGCGATCGCGATCAGATAGGGCGCGACCGGATTGTTCATCCGGAAGCGATAGGCCCGCCATCCCTCTCCGGCGGGCTCGCCCTCGGGCGTCAGCCGCTCGCCGGACATGACGACCTTGAGCGGCTCCGGCGCGGTGATCCGCGCTTCCCAGGTCTGGCGGATGCCGGGGCTGTCCTGGGTCGGGATCCAGGTCCGGTTGAGGATCGCCTGGCCCTGGCTGAACAGATAGGGATGCCGCCCGCCCGCCGTCTGCTCCGGCGTCAGCCATTGCAGCGCCTCGGCATCCGGCGCGCTGGCATAGCGGATCGCGATCCGCGCCGGCGCCCCGCTTTCGCCGAACCGGATGGTCAGCGGCTGGCCCTTCTCCGGATCGTTCGCGCCCAGCGCATATTCGAGCGCCCGGCCGTCCCCGTCGGTGACGCTCTCGATCTCCAGCCCCTTGGCGTCGAGGACGATCTCGCGCGCGCCGTCCGCGGCCTGGATGTCCAGCGTCGCCGTCCCGCGCATCCGCTGCCCTTCGAAATCCGCGTCGAGATCGAGCGCCACATGCGTCACCCGCGCCACTTCCGGCCGGGCGTAGGTCGAGCCATCCACCGCGTCCGGCCCGCTCAGCACCGGGGCCACCGTCCGCGCGCTTTCCGCCGCGATATTCTGCCCGTTCCCGTCCGGCACCGTGCAGGCGGCGAGGGCGAGCGTGAGGGCGGCGAGAATCAGGCGGCGCATCGGCGGGCTCCGGCGAAGGGGGAAGGAAAGGTCGGCATGGCTAGCCCAACGCCCGCGGCAAGGGAAGGTTCGCGCAAGCCGGTGGCCGCTTCAGCCGAACCAGCCGCCGCCCGGGCGCTTCACGTTGCGGTAATCGCCATGCCCGCGCCTGAACTCGCGTTCGATCCGCGCCCGGCGCAGGCGGACGGCGAGCGCGATCGCGGCGGCGAGCAGGACGAGGGCGAGCAAACCCAGCCCCAGGGCTTCGCGCATGACGAGACTCCCGGACATACATGTCCGCCCGTCAAGACGCGCGGAGGCGCCGTCCGTTCCCCGCCGCTGCGGCGGACCGAAGCCTTTGAGACCAGAAAGAAAAATCCGCCGCCGCCACAACCTTGCAATGTAGGAAATGTTCGCGTCCCGTTCCGGTTTTGAAAGGAACCAGGCATGCAGGACCAGACGCAGCGCCTCCCCACGCCCAGGGCCACCCTCCCCGATTTCGCCCCCGTCCCCCGCAAATGCCCGCGCCATGACGGCTGGACCCCGGAGCGCCAGCGCGCCTTCGTTGCCGCATTGGCCGACACGGGCTGCGTGGCGATCGCCGCGCGCATGGTGAACATGAGCCCCGAAAGTGCCTACATGCTCCGCCGCGCGCCGGGCGCCGAAAGCTTCCGCAAGGCATGGGAGGCGGCGCAGGGCCTCGGCCTCCAGGTCGTGAAGGACGAGGCCTTCCACCGCGCCATGCACGGCCAGCTCGTCCCCGTCTTCGTCGCCGGCAAGCTGATCGGCTTCCGCCGCAAGAAGAACGACCGCCTGCTGATGTTCATCCTGCGCCACTACGGCCAGGACGCGAGCGGCCGCCGCACCACCATCAATTACTTCTCGACGAAGGCAACGGCGGGAGCGGCAGCAAATCCTCCCCGGAACGGGGAGGGGGACCATGCGCAGCATGGTGGAGGGGTCGAAAGCCCCACCCTCACCGCCGCCGAAGCCGCCACCACCACGGTGAAAACCGTCATCACCGGCACGCCCGGCCCATCCGAAGCCCGCCCCGGCGGTGGCGAGGCCGCCCGCCTCCTCGAAAGCTTCGCCGGCGTCGCTCTCGACGCGCAGGCGAAGGCCGACATCTACCGCGCCCTCGAACAGGCCGCCGAGCGCCGCCGCGCGCTGGAGGCGGATCCGGCCGAGGACCCCGAGCTCTGGTATGTCGGCGCGGACGAGGCCGGCCCCTATGTCGGCGAGCTGGAGATCGGCGACGCCCCGGAGGAGATCGCCCACCGCCCCGATGGCGAGCATCGCTGGGAAAGCCTGGGCGAAGGCGGCCATGCGGCGGAAATCGACCGCGTGGTTGAGGAGATGCAAGCCCGCCTCGCCAGCGAAGGCACCTGTCCTGAGCCTGTCGAAGGGCCGGAAGCGCGCACCGCCCACGTAGCTGCCGCCCGCGCCGCGACCGCCGCCAGCATCGAACACCGGACGAACGCCCTCCCGGCACCTGTCCCGGACGGCGTCGAAGCGGACGACCCGCAACTCGATTGGCGCAACTGGAAAACCGGCGAATATGTGCCGCCACTGCCTCCCCTCCCGCTTGCGGAAGGGCATCAAGGGGTGGGCAAGGCGGAAGGTGAAGAGGCCGTCCTTTCACCTCGCCCCATCAAGAACGAAGGCCCGGCCCCGGCGAAGGCCGGGAGCAAACCGCGCAAACCCTACAGGAAGCGCCGGCCCAAGCCGCCTTTCACGGCACCGGACGAGGCCGCCGAAGCCCGCGCCCGCCAGGAGGTGGCGGCGCAAAGACGCGAGGCTGCGAAGGCTGAGGCGACGCGGCGCGAGAGGAGGAAGGCCTAAGCCGGTTCGATTTGAGTCCTGCGAGGGCTGGCCACACCCACCGTTACTGCTTAGCTACAGCAACTGCCCATTGAAAACCAAGTCGTGCGACGAGGCAACTAGTAGCTCGGTCGTCTGTCCTCGATGGGCTGCCTTGCCGGCCATCTCGCTTCCGCGTTCCTGTGAAACCAAAGTGTAGCGGTCGGAATACAGGGCACGGACATTATCGTGATCCCCATTCGTAAGCAAAAATTCTACGCCCCGATCCGACGCCCTCGATAAGCACGCTGCTAATCGTACTTGATCATCCCAACTAAATATCTTCTCGTTATATTCGATGAAGCCATTGCCGTTGTGTTTTACAGTATATGGAGGGTCCAAAAATACAAAATCCCCATCTTCACATCGGTCAATCACTGTCTCAAAATCTTCTACTATAATCTCTGCCGTCTTAAGTTTCTCAGACCAAGCCGTAAACTCCTGTCGATCTCGAAGCTCGTAGAGCTTCGTACCTATCGGCACGTTAAATTTCCCGGCTAAATTCACGCGGAACAGGCCGTTGAAACAGGCACGGTTGAGGTAGATCATGGCAGCAGCATCGTCTAATGATACGAAGCCGAGCTGGCCGCGGACTGAATAGTAATAATCGCTGTCGTGAAGATCAAAGTGCTTTTGAAGCGCCTCACATAGGTGAGATGGGTCGTCTCTCATCCAGCGATAGGCGTTGATTAGGTATGGGTTGAGATCAGACAGCACGGCACCTGAGGCATCCTGTGAGAAGAAAATCGCTCCTCCGCCCAAGAAAGGCTCTACGTAGCGCCTGGCCTTGGGAAAGCGGACTGAGCCGGTGCTGGCAAGCCAACGCTTGCCTCCCGCCCATCTAAGGAATGGACGCATCAAAAGCCTCCGTCGGCATAGGCCGGAGGCAAATTGCTTCGGAGGTGATCAACAACGATAGCTAATATCTCGATATCAGCCGGCTTGTATGCGCGTCCACTTGGATGAGCAGCCACCCGCCTGATCTTGTTAACAGCGTCAAACCAACTCGCGTAGAAATGCTTTCCCGAACCATCTGAAGGCAACCGAATGCTCAGTGCCGTTTTAACCTCGTCACGGAGCTCCTTCATTCCAGCAAGCCTAGCGAACTGAATCCAATCAAGATACTCTTCAACAGGAAGCTTCTCTTCAGAATCGTCGTCAATTCTTTTGGTCTGACAAGCTTTCTGCACTTCCTTTGGAACCACGACGTCAAAGTAGTCGTCTCCAAACTTATGTCGTAGTTCGTCTTTTATATATGACGGAACAACTGCTTGAATCCACTTTACCTGTCGGTCTGCTTGTTCAGTAATTTCCTCCGAAGTGACTCTCTGATATTCTTCAAAGCCATCAGGTTTCAGGTCAGGCACATCTGGCTCAATCAGCTCGAACAGGCGAAAGAAATATTGATGATACCCGCTGCTACCAAAAATAACTGTGAGACGAGTTTTAAACTCCTCATCATCTGTTGCCTTGATGTAATCGAACATTCTTGCCATAAGTGGATGAATGAGTCCGTACAACTGTTCTACTTCGATAGACGAAGGATGCAGGTCGTCACGATATGCGACATACCTTATAAGCTCACTTAGAAGCCGTATCTGGCTTCCCACTCCAAGATTAGTGCACAGTGAGCCAAGGCGGCCGGCCTCCCATCGCTCCGGATTGGCCTCGCGAATATACTCAAAATGAAGATTGAGGAGAGCCACGAGGCGCAATAAGCTATCTTCCGATGAGCCCATCCAGCACGGACCGGGCAGGATCTCTCCAGTCTTAGGGTGAACCGATCCCAGGAGCTCGGATAGACCGATTCTCTCCTGAATGCTTCGTAAATTGAGAGGCTGACTTGTGCCAGCGGTGATACCTGGCGAAACGACCTTCCCCTCCAGCGGGCCGTTGCCACGAGTGTTCATCAAGTCCACTGCCCGCGAGGCGATGGCCGCAAGCCGCTCCTTCGGGTCTTCAGAATCCCACTTGACCTCGCCGTCCAGCGCAGAAAGCAGTGTTGGTGGAACGGTCGCCTGCTTCGCATTTATCTCAACGAAGATATTGGCCTCGGCAGCGGGAGTCACCTTATCAAAGGCCACAAAGAACAACGGAGCCTTATATTCCTCCGACGCAAAAGCCGTTCCATACAGCCTATGCTGGCCATCAATCACCCAACAGCTCTTGTATCTGTCAGGCAGCAAAAGGTGTCCAAATGCGATGCCCGATGTCTCATCACGAGCTTTTTGCTCAAAGCCGGGAGATCGATGAAAGTTAAGCAGAATTGTATTCGGGAAAAAGCCCTTGCCGTCGAGGAAAGCGCCAATCTGCTTTAGACGCCGTGGCGATACTATTCTTTGATAAGAAGGTGCCCCAGAAGGGTCGCGTAGGTCACGATGGTTTACAAAAGCGATACGCAGAATATCTTTGGCTAAAGCAGAAAACATATACGCTGTCGTACCGCCCAGCTTCGTCTTAACAGCAGGAACTTTTCGACCGCTAAGAGCCGGAACTTTCTGATCCTCAAGGTACTCTGCATGAAACTGAAATCGAGCCGCAGGGCCAATTTTTTTCGAGAATTCTTCAAAATAGAGAAGCTCAAGCTCTCTAATGACCTTGATATTATGCTCCTTGGCCCGCTTTAAGTCCTCTGTCGACCATCGCACATTGTCTGTTACAAAGCACCATATGAATTTTGGCTTGAACTCACTTCCATAATGCGACCTTACCGCATCAGCGATCGGTTTCATTAGTCCGGCAAGCTCATTAAGGTCCTTGAGGAGGGATCGCTTAGTGGGGAATTGGCACGCCTTGCACTCGGCTATGACGATGGTTTCGTCATCCTTTCCAAAGACATCGACTTGCTTTGTTGTACCTCCCTCGCCCTTGCCCACGATGACTGTGAAGTGGCGTCCCGCGTTAAGCTCCGCATATCCCAACCGATATAGGACATTCCAGAATCGATTCTCGAGAACTTCGTCGAAACGCTTAGGATGCCGCATCCTCAGGCTGGTCTTGTTCTCACGTTGCACGGTCCAGCCTTGGGCTTCCCGTGTGGCCTGCAAAGCCTTCTCGAAAGTTTCCTCGTCGTAAGCCTTGTTGCGTTTGGCGTGCTCGGCTCGCTTGGCTGCGATCTCGGTTAGAATTTCTCCCAGCATTGCGCCCCCGCAGAACTGATCCAATCGTCACTGACTCATAATTGAATTTTACATGAGTTCTAGATGTTCAGTTTCGCAGCAAGCTTTAGCGGAAACCTCACTCCTCGCCCATCCGCAATGCCGCGATGAACGCCTCCTGCGGAATGCTCACGCTGCCATATTCGCGCATCCGCGCCTTGCCGGCCTTCTGCTTCTCCAGCAGCTTCTTCTTGCGGGTGATATCGCCGCCATAGCATTTCGCCGTCACGTCCTTGCGCAGCGCGGCGATCGTCTCGCGGGCGATGACCTTGCCGCCGATCGCGGCCTGGATCGGGATCTTGAAGAGGTGGCGGGGGATGAGATCCTTGAGGCGCTCGCAGAGCTGGCGACCGCGCGCTTCGGCGGCGCCCCGGTGGACGATCATGGAGAGCGCGTCGACCGGCTCGCCGTTGACCAGGATGTTCATCTTGACGAGGTCGCCCTCTCTGGTCCCGATCTGGTGATAATCGAAGCTGGCATAGCCCCGGCTGATGCTCTTCAGCCGGTCGTAGAAATCGAACACGACCTCGTTCAATGGCAGCTCGTAGGTGAGCTGGGCGCGGCCGGCGACATAGGTGAGGTTCTTCTGGATGCCGCGCCGGTCCTGGCAGAGCTTCAGGATCGGCCCCAGATAGTCGTCGGGCACGTAGATCACCGCCTCGATCCACGGCTCCGCCACGTCCACGATATGATTGGCCTCGGGCCAGTCGGCGGGATTGTGGACCTCCCGGCGCGTCCCGTCGGTCAGCGTCACGTCGTAGACGACGGATGGCGCGGTGGTGATGAGGTCCAGGTCATATTCGCGGGTCAGCCGCTCCTGGATGATCTCGAGGTGGAGGAGTCCCAGAAAGCCGCAGCGGAAGCCGAAGCCGAGCGCGGCGCTGGTCTCCATCTCGTAGGAGAAGCTGGCGTCGTTGAGCCGCAGCTTGGCGATCGATTCGCGCAATTTCTCGAAATCCGCCGCGTCGGCGGGGAAGAGGCCGCAGAAGACGACCGGCTGGACCTCGCGGAAGCCGGGCAGCGCGCTCGCCGCCGGCTTCTTCGCGTCGGTGATCGTGTCGCCCACGGCGGTCTGGCCGATATCCTTGATCTGCGCGGTGATGAAGCCGATCTCGCCCGGGCCGAGCTCCGGCAGGGTCTCGATCTTCGGGCGGAAGACGCCGACCCGGTCCACCAGGTGGGTGGTGCCGGATTGCATGAACTTGATCTGCTGGCCCTTCCTGATCGCGCCGTCGATCACGCGGATGAGGATGACGACGCCGAGATAGGGGTCGTACCATGAGTCGACGAGCATCGCCTTCAGCGGCGCGGCGCGGTCGCCCTTCGGCGGGGGGATGCGCGTGACGATCGCCTCCAGCACCTCGGCGATGCCGATCCCAGTCTTGGCGCTGGTCAGCACCGCGTCGTCGGCGGGGAGGCCGACGATGTCCTCGATCTCCTTGCGGACCTTGTCCACGTCCGCGGCGGGCAGGTCGATCTTGTTGATCACCGGCACGATCTCATGGTCGTGCTCGATCGACTGGTAGACGTTGGCCAGCGTCTGCGCCTCCACGCCCTGCGCCGCGTCCACCACCAGCAGCGCGCCCTCGCACGCCGCGAGGCTGCGCGACACCTCATAGGCGAAGTCCACATGCCCCGGCGTGTCCATCAGATTGAGGACGTAGGATTCCCCGTCCGCGGCCTGGTAGTCCAGCCGGACGGTCTGGGCCTTGATCGTGATCCCCCTTTCCTGCTCGATCTCCATATTATCAAGGACTTGGCTGGTCATCTCGCGCGCGGTCAGCCCGCCCGTCTGCTGGATCAGCCGGTCGGCGAGCGTCGACTTGCCATGGTCGATATGGGCGATGATGCTGAAATTTCTGAGTTTTTCGAGATCGGTCATGAGGCGCTTTTTCTGCGGGTGCGGGCATGGCCGATGGTCATGCGCGGCGGCGCTTAGCAGGGCGGCGCGTCCATGGCAAAGCGGGCGGGCGCCGCGCCTATTGCGGCACGGGGATTGGCGGGCCCGCCTGCTGGGGCTGCTGCTGCACGCGCGGGCCCTGGCCCGGCGGGCGGAAGCTCCAGGTTAGGGACAAGGTCACGCGCTGGGGCGAGGCGGGAGCGAACAGGTCGCGCGACTGGCTGGTGATGCCGGTGGTTGTCGTTTCCCGCCCCTCCGACAGCCGGAGATTGGCGACGGTCAGCACGCCCGACAACCGGTCGGTGAAGGCATGCGACCAGGTGAAGGTGGCGAGAGCGATGGCGGAATTGCGGGTGAAGCCGGTGTCGGCGGGACCGAAATAGCGCAGCGTCAGGTTGACGCGGTCGGCGCCGCGCCTTCCGTCCTGGCCGTCCCGATATTCGAGCTGGCCGGTCCCCGACCAGGTGGCGCTGTGCCGGCTCGGCAGGGGTCCGCCGGCGTCCGGATCGAGGCTCTGGTCCGAGAGGTTGGCGGTGAGCACGTAGCGCAGGCCCGCGACAATCGGCCCGCGCGCCGAGATCTCGGCGCCGGTCAGCGCCTGCGACCCGAAGTTGAACGGCCGAGTCACCAGCACCCCGTCCGGATCGACCTCGCCGCGGAAGGACCAGATGTCCCCGGTCGTCCGCCGGAAGGCGGTGAGCTCGAGATTGTGGCGGACCACAGCGCCACGGAGCCTGATCTCGTAGGAGTCGGTGAGCTGCGGCTGGAGCAGGGGATTGCCCGCTTGGGCGGTGGTCGCGTCGTTGAAGTTCAAGGCGGGGTTGAGCAGCTGAATCGGCGGATAGGTGATCCGGCGCGAATAGCTGGCCGTGCCGGTCAGCCACGGGGCGAGCTGGCGCTCCATGTGCAGGCTCGGGAAGAGCCTCGTGGTCTTGAGGTCGGGCACGCCGGTCGTGCCCCCCAGATCATATTCGCGGCCCTCGACCCGGACGCCGGGCATGACGGTGAAGCCGGCAAGCGCGAACTGGTAGGTGACATAGCCCGCATATTCGAACCAGCTGCCCTCGACCAGGGAGGCGGCGGCGAAGGGCGCGCCGGACGGCAGGGTGCCGGTCGCGGTCTGGGCCAGCCGGTTGCTGGTGGTGACGAGCTGGGCGCCGAGGGAGAGCCGCCGGGCACCGCCGAAGGGCCGTACATAATCGGCCTTCGCCGTCCAGTTCTCGTCGGACAGGGTCTGCCGCTGCTGGAAGCGGGTCTCCGGGCCGCCGGCGGGATCGGTCGAGAACAGCCTGTCGAACGCGCCGCTGAACCGCGCCCATTTCACCGACGCGGTCAGCATCTCGCCCTGCCGGGACGTGGTGCCGCGATAGTCGAGCGCGAGGTCGCGATAGTTGAAGTCCGCGTCGTTGGTCGAGAGCAGGTCGGCGCTGCCGCCGGGGACCGAAGCAGCGGTCAGCACGGAGGGCCGCTCCTGGGTGAAGTCGGTATGGGCGAGGGTGCCGGCGAGGGTGAAGGTCTGGCGGTCGCTCGGCCGGTAGCTGGCCGAGGCGTTGCCGTAATAATAGCGGAACTCGTCGATCTGCCGCCCCTCCTCGGTCGACAGCGGGACCGGGCCGCCCGGCTGCAGCGAGACGCGCTCGCGCTCGAAGCGGGTGCGATTTTCGCCGCTGCCGTGGCCGGCATTGCCGGTGAAGGTCCAGTTGCCGGCGCCATAGGTCGGCGAGACCCTGACGTCATAGCTCCCATAGGAACCGCCGCTGGCCGTCGCCGAGCCGCCGAGGCCGTTCTGCGTGTTGCGCCGGGTGACGATGTTAACGATGCCGCCCGTGCCCTGCGCCGGAAATTGCGCGCCGGGGTTGGTCAGTACCTCGATCCGCTCGATCTGGTTGCCGGTCATGTTGCGCAGGGCCGTCTGGGGATCGGCGACGCGCCGGCCGTCGATCAGCACCGTCGCATTGCCGGCGCCGATCAGCCGGAGCGCGCCGTCCGCCTGCACTTCGACGGAAGGAATCCGCGCGAGGATGTCGGTCGTCGTCGCGCTCCGCGCCTCCGCGGTGTCGCGGACGATATAGGTCTGCCGGTCGATCGAGCTCTGCTGGGTGGGCGCGGTCACCACGATGTCGTCCTGGCCGGGCTGCGGTTCGGGCTCGGCTTCCGCTTGGGCCTCGGGGGGCGGGCTCGGCGCGGGCGCGGGATTGGGCGCGGGCGGCGGACTGGGCGGCGGCGGCGGATTGCCCGCCTGCGCCCATGCAACCGTCGCCGGCACCAGCAGGCCAAGCGTCGCGCTTGCACACAATAGCAGCGCGCGGCTGCTTCCCCACCCCTTGATCACGCTTGCACGACTTTCATGGTTAAGTCCGAGTCGGCTGTATCACCCGCACAACACACTCGCAATTGATTTGCCTTGCGGAATCGAAGCAGACGTCGTGCGGATCGGCGGTCGGCGAGCGTCGATTGCCATGGTCGACATGGGCGATCATGCTGAAATTGCGGATGCGCGAAAGGCCGGTCCTGCCGCAGCGCCGCCAGCAACGCGCGCGGCAAGGCAAAGCCGCGCATCGCAGAACCGTGATCGCGAAGGCCGCCGCGTCGCGGGCGGCGGCCTTCGATCGGGCGCCGCGACCTATTCGGCGGCGGGCGCGGCGGCTTCCGTACAGGTCGCGACCTCGGTTTCCGGCACCGTCGGATCGGACGCGCTGCCTTCCAGCAGCGTCCCTTCATTGCCCCGGTTCCACCAGGCCAAAGTGCGGCCTTCGGCGCGCCCCGTGCCGGACATGTATTTCGCCCCGTCGGCGGCCTGAACCTGCGCCATCTGATATTGCGCGCCGTCGAGCGTGACCTGGGCGGTCGAGGCGGCGGGATCGCTGTTGTCGTAGCGCACCGCCAGCGTCATCGCCGGCTGGCAGGTGTAGGAGACGTCGACCACCACCGTGCCCGGCGGCTGCGCCGCATTGGCAGCGGCGGCGGCTTCGTTGGCGGCGCGTTCGCGGGCGAGATCCTGGCCCATGTCGCCGCAGGCGACCAGGATCAGCGGCACCGCGAGCGCGACGGTCAGCATCCGGCATTTGGTCATCTTCCCTCTCCTTTGTTATGGCTGGTGAACGGGCTCCTGCTGGCTGTGTTCCGGTGTCGGCGGCACGGACGCGGGCTCCGGACCCGGCAGCGGCGGCGCCTCCGGATCCTCGCCGCGCTCGACTACCGCGCACGGGCTTTCGCTGCCGCGCGGTCCCGCCGATCCCCAGCGGCGAAAACTGCGCGTGTCGATATGGAAACGGGTGAAGGCGTAGAAGCCAAGGCCGATATCGTAACGCCGGCCCGATCGCGCGTGCATTGCGCACAGCCGCCGCATCAGATCGCCCCGCGGGATCGACTGGAGCGGCACCAGATCGAGCGCGAAGAAATCGAGATGGGCGCTGCCGCGCGCGCCACGCGCACATTCGTTGAGCGACGGGTTGCGATAGCCGGACACCGCCTCGACCTCGCCGACCGCCGGCTTCACGGCATCCCGGATCGCGCGCAGCGTGTCGGTCATGCCCGGCCACAGGCGGAAGGGCGGCACTTCGAAGGGCGGGCCATTGCATTCCCGCCACATGCTGGCGGTGCGCACCAGCTGCCAGGTCGGGAGCACGCCCCGCACGCCAGCGGCGTCCTGCCATGATTCGAACGACAATATCTCGCCCCGTAGCCCCGGCTCGCTGTCGAGCCACGCATGATAGGCGGCCTCGCTCTGGCCTGCGTCCGGCAGCTCCTGCGCCGCGGCGGGGGCGGCGAGAGCGAGCAGACAAGGAGCAACCAGCCAGCGCATTGCCTCCCCCTATATCCGCAAGACCGGCCGGTTGCACCCCGTCGGCGCATGTCCCGGATCGGGACCGCACGGCGCCTCAATCGCTCGTTAACCATGTCGGTTGAGCGAAGCTTAGCCGAACTTGCGCAATGGCGGTCCGCTAATGGGCCCGGACTGGGCTCGGGAGGGACCCCGATGCAAGCTCAGGATCGCCGCACGGACGGCTTTCTGACCCGCCTGAAGCGCGACACGCGCGGCAACACGCTCGCCATCGTTGGTGCGGCACTGGTGCCGCTGGCCGCGATGATCGGCTCCGGCCTGGACATGAGCCGCGCCTACATGGCCAAGACGCGCCTGCAGAGCGCCTGCGACGCCGCCTCGCTCGCCGCCCGGCGCGTGATGACCGACGACCAGATGACCGACGCGGTCCGCGCCGAAGCCGCCCGCTTCTTCACCTTCAATTTTCCCCAGGGCCTCTACAACAGCGAGGCTTATGAGCTGACCGTCACGCGGCCGCAGGCCGGTTCTGTGGCGATCACCACGAGCACGCGTATTCCGACGACGATCATGTCGATGTTCGGCATCGGTTCGCTGCCGCTCAACGTCAGCTGCGAAGCCTCGCTCAATTTCGTCAACACGGACGTGATGCTGGTGCTCGACGTCACCGGCTCGATGGGCAACAACCTGTCCGGGACGCAAAAGATCGTGTCGCTGCGCGATGCTGTGATGGCGCTCTACGACGAGCTGGCGCCGGTCCAGCAGCAGCTCGAATCGAACGGCCTAAGGCTGCGCTACGGCGTGGTGCCTTATTCCACGACCGTTCATGTCGGCCCAGCCCTTCTCGAGGTCGGTGCCGCCTATTTGAGCGACAGCGTGGCTTATCAGTCCCGTCGCGCGCTCTACGACACACCTCGCTATGTGGCGGGCACGCCGACGGTCACGTCGACGGAATATGAATATTATAACGGCAGCTCAGGCGCTGGCTCGCCCACGCCCACCACGTTCACACGCACATCGAGCCAGTGCAACAGCTGGGGCAATTCGTCGGCGGTCAATGGCGGCGGGCCGGCTCCGACGCCAACCACGCGGACCACCTACAACAACAATGTGGCCAATGACTGGGGCTGGCCCGGCGCACATGCGACAACCACCAGCAACCGCAGCTGCCGCCGCACGCGCACCGTCTCGACGACGGAGTACACGACGCGCTTCGCCTTCACACGGTGGTATTATGAGGAAGGCGTCGAATTCGACACGAGCACCTTCAAGTCGCAAAGCGCGGTGAGAGTGCTCGCCAACACCGGAGGTACGGTCGAAACGGCCGGTCGTTACACCATCCAGCAGCTGGAAGGCTTGGTCGAGCATGTCACCACGACCCCGAGCACGACCGCGCCAACCTACACCACGATGACATGGAACGGCTGCATCGAGGAGCGTGCCACCGTCTCGTCGATCAACAGTTCGAGCGGCTTCAACCTTCCCGAGGCCGCCTACGATCTCAACATCAATCTCATCCCGAACGACGCCAACACGCGCTGGCGCCCGCAATGGCCGGCGATCGTCTATTCCCGCACGACCGGAACCACCGAGACGACGAGCGGCTCCTCGATGTCGAGCGCGCCCTGTCCCGCTCAGGTAGAGCGCTTGCAGGCGTGGAATCGCACGGAGATGCAGAACTATATCGACAGCCTTCTCCCGGTCGGCAACACCTATCATGACATCGGCATGATCTGGGGGGCGCGGCTGATCTCCAACACTGGACCGTTCGGCGACAGCCCCGATACGTTCAACGGCATGCCGGTCAATCGGCATATCATCTTCATGACCGACGGACAGATGGAGCCGAGCGCCAGCGTTTATTCGGCCTACGGGATCGAGAATCTCGACCAAAGGATCACCGGCACCACCGGCACCGGCAACCTCACCAACAATCATCTCCAGCGCTTCCGGATGATCTGCAACGCGGCGAAGGGGATGAACGTATCGGTCTGGGTGATCGCCTTCGGCACTTCGCTCAGCAACGACATGCGCAACTGTGCGAGCAACGCCAGCCAGGCCTCAACCTCCGGTAACCGAGACCAGCTCATCGCCCGCTTCCGCCAGATCGGTAACCAGATCGGCGCCTTGAGGCTGACGCAATGAAGAGGGCCACGCTCCTGCGCCTGGGCGGGGACGCGCGCGGCGTCACCATCGTCGAGTTCGCGGCGGTACTGCCCGTGCTGTGCATCCTTCTGATGGGCCTGTTCGACATGGGCTATCGCTCTTACGCGCAATCGGTCGTCCAGGGCGCGCTGCACGAAGCGGCGCGCATGGCCACGGTCGGCGGCTTCACCAACGAAGAGATCGACGCCCGCGTCCGCCAGCGCCTCAGCGCCTTCATGCACAGCGCCGAGCTGGAAACTCGCACGCAGAGCTATTTCGATTTCATCGGCGTACGCCAACCCGAGCGTATCGTGCAGGACACCGCGCCGCTAGGCCAATACAATCCCGGCGACTGCTACGAGGACGCCAACGGCAACGGCCAATACGATCTCGATCGCGGGCGCGACGGTACCGGCAATGCCGAAGATGTCGTGCGCTATGAAGTCACGCTCAGCTATCCGCGCATGTTCCCGGTCGGCAAATTGCTCGGCTGGACCGACGACGTGACGATCGTCTCCAACACGATGCTGCGCAACCAGCCCTTCGCGGCGCGGCCGACCGGGGTGGTGGTTCGATGCTGATCGCCGCGCCCCGCGCCATGCGCCGTGCCGCGCGGCGACTGATTCGCCTGCGCGTCTGCACCAGCGGTCTCGCGCTCACCGAATTCGCTTTCTCGCTGCCGATCCTGCTGGGGCTCGGCCTGCTCGGCCTGGAATCGGCCAATTTCGCGATGGCCCATCTGCGCGTCAGCAATATCGCGATGATGACCGCCGACAATGCCGCGCGTGTGCGCGAGAGCATCGACGAGGCGGACGTCATCGAATTGCTACTCGGCGCAAAGATGAGTGGATCGGGGATTCAATTCGGCCAGAACGGGCGGATCATCCTGTCGAGCCTCGAGATCAATCCGGGCGGCACGGGGCAGTGGATCCGCTGGCAAAGGTGCGACGGGCTGCGGAGCACCGCGTCGCGCTACGGCGGCGAAGGGACCGGGCAAAACAATGCCTCCCTTCAAAGCGTCGGACCACCGACCAACCCGATCGCCGCCCAACCCGGCACTGCGGTGATGATGGTGGAGGTCGTCTACAATTATCAGCCGATCATTCCCAATTCGTTCCTGGAAGGTCGCCAGATCCGTTACGAAAGCGCCTTCAACGTGCGCCAGCGCAATGACCAGGCGATGAAGAATGTCGGCAACATTCCCGCCGGACAGCGCCGTACCTGCAATCTTTTCCAAGCCTGACCGGCCAATTCATTTATCGCACGCGAGGGGGTGCAAAGCGCCGCGAGCCGGCTTATACTGTCTTGTATGAGCAATACACCAATATCCATCGACTTGCCGCACCAGCTCGGCGCCGAGGAGGCGCGGCGGCGGATCGACAGCCGCATCGGCAGCCTCAAGGACCACATCCCGGCCGCCGCGGATGTTCGCGCGGCCTGGTCCGGCGACCGGTTGGGCCTGACCGTCGCGGCGCTCGGCCAGGAGGTCAATGCCTCGCTCGACGTGCACGAGACGTTCGTGCGTGTCGAAGTGCTGTTGCCACCGGCGCTGGGCTTCTTTCGCGGCGTCGTCGAAACCGGCCTGCGCCGGGGCGGCGGCGCGCTGCTCGAGGATCGGACGCGGCGGGACGGCTGATCCGGCCGCGCTTCCCCCTTGCCTCGCGCCCGGCCCACGCTAGCATCGCCGCCACAAGGCACAGCGCGCGAGCGGGAGAGACGATGCGTCATGTCGCGATAATCGGATCGGGCCCGGCCGGCTATTACAGCGCCGAAGCCCTGCAGAAGCAGTTCGGCGACGAGGCGCGCGTCGATATCATCGATCGGATGCCGGTCCCCTATGGCCTGATCCGCTTCGGCGTCGCACCGGACCATCAATCGATCAAGGGCGTCTACAAGCGCTATGAGAAGGTCGCGCTCAGCGACACGGTTCGCTTCGTCGGCAACGTACTGGTCGGCCGCGACGTGACGATCCCGGATCTGCTCGGTCTTTACGACGCCGTCATCCTCGCCACCGGCGCGCCCAACGACCGGCCGCTGGAACTGCCGGGGGGGGAGCTGCCCGGCGTGATCGGCTCGGCGGCCTTCGTCGGCTGGTATAACGGTCATCCCGAATTCGCCGATCTCGATCCGCCGCTCGACGTCGGTGCCGCCGCGGTGATCGGCAACGGCAATGTCGCGCTCGATGTCGCCCGCATCCTCGCCAAGACGCCCGCCGAATTCGCCGGATCGGACATCGTCGCCCACGCCTTCGCGGCGCTCGGCAATGCGGCGATCCGCGACATATATGTGCTCGGCCGGCGCGGGCCGCACCAGATCGCGATGACGCCCAAGGAGCTGGGCGAGCTCGGCCATCTCGAGGATGCGGCACCCAAGGTGGACCTCGTCGATTTCCCGCCCGAACTGGACGACGCCCTGCTCGAGCCGGGCCAGCGCAAGTCGGTCACGCATCTGCGCGACTTCGCCAGCCTGCCCGGCGGCAAGGCGAAGACGGTCCATTTCGATTTCTTCGCCATGCCGGTCGCCGTCGAGGGCGACGGCCGCGTCGAGCGCGTCATCGTCGAGAAGACCCGCCTCGACGAGCGCGGGGGAGCGGTCGGCACCGGCGAAACCTATGCAATTCCCTGCGGCATGGTGGTGACCTGCATCGGCTATCGCACCCCGCCGATCGAAGGCGTGCCCTATGAGCCGGACCGAGGCCGCTTCGCCAACAGCGAGGGCGTGATCGGCGGCGGGCTCTATTGCGTCGGCTGGGCACGGCGCGGGCCGACCGGGACGATCGGGACGAACCGCCCCGACGGCTATGAAGTGGCGGAGAAGATCGCCGCCGACCTCGCCGCGCGCGGCGGCGGCAAGGAGGGCCGTCCGGGCCTCGATCGTCTACTCGATTCGCGCGGCGTCGATGTCGTCACATTCCGCGACTGGCTGAAGATCGAGGAGGCCGAAGCGGGTCGGGCACGCGAAGGCAGCCCGCGCGAGAAGTTCATCGCCATTGCCGATATGTTGGGCGCGCTCGGGCGATGAGGCCTTTCAAGCGCACGACGAAGCGGATAGCGTTCGGTTGCATCCGCCGGAGGGGAGTGGAATGAGCGGCCACGTCTTCGTCAGCCATGGATCGGAGGACAGCCAGGACGCCGAATCGCTGGCCGGCTTCATCGAAGCGAAGGGCGTGCGTGCCTGGATCGCGCCGCGCGACGTGCGGCCCGGACAGGATTATTCCGAACAGCTCCAGGAGGCGATCGAAAGCTGCGCCGCCTTCGTCGTGCTGATTACCGACAAGGCCAACAAATCGCCTTATGTGCGCGCCGAGACCGAAATGGCGTTCAGCACCGGCAAGCCGATCTTCCCGCTCCGTACCTCCGACATTCAGCCCGCGCCCGGCCTCGCCTTCTTCCTCAAGATCCGCCACTGGACCGACGCCTTCGGCCCCGGCCGCGACGCGAGCCTGGCGCGTCTGGCGCGCGAGCTTCAGGCGGTGACCGGCGCGCCGGTCGATCCGCCGGTCACCGCGCCGCCGGTTACCGCGCCACCCGTCGCGGCGTCCCCGCCCGCGCCGCCGTCCCCGCAACATCATGTGCCGCCCGCGCCGGCGGCAGACGAATCGCTGCTGCTGGCGGCGATCGGCCCCAATTCGGCTTATTATCTGGAGCGCTGGCGCCAGATGGACGAGCGCGGCGCATCGGCGAGCTGGAACTGGCCAGCCTGCCTCGTCAACCTGTTCTGGTTCGCCTATCGCAAGATGTGGGCGCCGATGATCGGCCTCCTCTTCGTTTTCCTGGTGCTGAGCGCGATCGGCGCGGCCAGCCCGGCCGCCGGCAACATCACATTCCTGATCACGATCGGCATTTCCTTCGTCACCGGCGCCTATGGCAACCTGCTCTATCGCAAGCAGACGCATCGCCTGATCGCCGAGACCGCCGCGCTGGCTGGCCCGGCGCGAGCCGAGGCGCTGCAGGCACGCGGCGGCACCTCCCGGGTCGCGCTTTACATTCTCCTGGGTATCGCCGGATTGCTGGTGCTGCTCGCGGCCATCGGCGCGGCGAACCAGGCGCAGCGCGAACAGACCGGCGGAGTCGGTGCCGACAGCGGCGCCCAGCCGGCCTATGTCCCGCCGGACGGACAGGCCGCGCCGGCCGGCGAGAAGCCGCCGTTGACCGACCAGGAAATGCGCGAGACGCAGGGCCATTATTGAGGGACGCGCTTTTGCCAGGCGCGACCCGGCAAGGCCGCTTGAACTCCCGCGAAGCCGCCCCTATAGACGCCCGGCCCCGCCGGCCCTTCCAAAGGGTCGCGCGTTTCGGTCGGGGAGTAGCTCAGCCTGGTAGAGCACTGTCTTCGGGAGGCAGGGGCCGGAGGTTCGAATCCTCTCTCCCCGACCATTTTCATATTCGCATGGGGCACACGGCCCCGTTCCGGCTTACACCCAGCCGTCGATGCCGAGGCACGCCCGAATCGGGCTTAACTTGCTGATTTCCTTGAAGAGGATGGTGGAGCCGAGGGGAATCGAACCCCTGACCTCTGCAGTGCGATTGCAGCGCTCTCCCAGCTGAGCTACGGCCCCATCAGTCGTGGGCGCTCCAGATAGCGGCGGTCGTTCCCCGTTGCAATGGCGCTCTTGCCGCAAAATTCGCGCCTTTGACAGCGATGCGAAGCCGGGCGAAACCGGGGCGAGGGAGAAGCATATGTCGAACCGCGCCTGGCACCTGATGTCGCGCCCCCAGGGGCTGCCGACGATGGACGATTTCGCATTGAAGGCGCTTGCGCAAGAGCCCCTGCCCGAGGGCTGGGTGCGGGTCCGCAACGACTGGCTGTCGGTCGATCCCTATATGCGCGGGCGGATGAACGACGTGAAAAGCTACGTCCCGCCCTTCGCGCTGGACGAGCCCATGCAGGGCGGCGCGGTCGGCACCGTGATCGAGAGCCGTTCGCCCCATTTCAAGGAAGGCGAGACGGTTTTCCACATGCTCGGCTGGCGCGAGCAGGCGGCTGCGCCGGCGGAGACGTTCAACAAGGTGCCGCCGCTGGGCGTCGCGCCACAGCAATGGCTCGGCAATCTCGGCCTCACCGGCGGCACCGCCTATTTCGGACTGCTGCGCGCGGGCCAGGCGCAGGACGGCGACATCGTCTTCGTCTCGGCCGCCGCCGGCGCGGTCGGATCGGCGGTGGTGCAGATCGCCAAGGCCAAAGGCATGACCGTGATCGGTTCCGCCGGCGGGGCGGACAAATGCGCCTGGGTCAAGCAGCTCGGGGCGGACGCCGTGGTCGACTACAAGGCCGGGCCGCTGCTGCCCCAGCTCCAGGAGGCCGCGCCGAAGGGCATCGACGTCTATTTCGACAATGTCGGCGGGGAGCATCTCGACGCCGCCCTCGCCGTCGCCCGGCAGAATGCCCGCTTCGCGATCTGCGGGATGATCGACGACTATAACAGCGGCTCGACCCACGCCTTGCGCTACATCATGCGGATCATCGGCGCGCGGATCATGCTGAAGGGCTTCATTTACACCGACTATCTCGGCGAGATGGGCGAATTCTATCGCGACATGGGCGGCTGGATCGCCGGCGGGCAGGTGACTTCGCGCGAGACGGTGCATGACGGGATCGAAGCCGCGCCCCAGGCCTTTCTCGACCTGTTCAGCGGCGGCAATACCGGCAAGATGCTCGTGCGGCTCTAGGGTCCGTACCCAATAGCCGCAACGCCCTTCATCCGCACAGCGCGGGGCAGAGGATTTCGGGGCGTGGAAGTTGACGAACCTGACGCCCCGTCGGGGGTGAGCCCCCCTCCCGCAAGAATGTTCATGGCAGAAGAAACGGGAAGGGCGAGGCAGGGAAATATAGGTCAAGCGCGCTCCGAGTCGCAGCGACCCTGACAGAGCATTTCCTACATTGGAAGCGGGTGGCGGACGGTCCGCTTTCGACCCGTTGCGGACGATCAATCAGGCAGGCACTATTCACGCTATGCAGCTTCCACGTATCGCCCTGCTCCTTGCCGTTGGGGCACTCTGCTCGGCCTGCGAACGCCGAACCAATAGTTTCCAAGTGAACTTCGAGGGGGCAGTTCCCAATTCGGCCGTTCTCGACATCTGCGGGTCCGAGACACCCTTACAGCTCGTAGATTCCAGCTTTCAAGCACGTCGCCAGATCGATTGTGAGGGTTCGGGCGAGATACGGGTTCAGTATCAAGATGAAGGAAGACAGATCGTCACCTGTCACATCGGATACGTGACACCAGGTGCCCAGCAGCGGTTCGAGTTCAAACTTGACGACCGATCCTGTCGTTAGAACACGAATGTCCGCTTTCCACCCATAACGGTCATTCAAACCGAGATATCGCCAAGACCAATCGACATGCTTCCTTCCCTTCTTTCTCCTTGAGAGGGAGAGAAGGATGAAGGTGTCGGACGATGGCCGATCGTTCCGGCAGCAGGTGCCATCGTGCGCCTGATCGCTCGGCGCGGCTATTCCCGTTCGTCGCCGGGCTCGGCCTCCGCCGCGAGCGCGATCTCCTTCGGCTTGCGCGCTTCGAAAACCTTGGCGATCCGGGCTTGCTCGGCTTTGGGCAGATCTTCGGCCGCGGCCGGGAACATGTCTTCCTCTTCCTCGTCGATATGATGTTCGTAGCGGTGCCGCATCTCCTTGAAGCGGGCGAGCCAGCCGGGGGAGCTCATGTCGGTTTCGACGAGATCGGCGAGGAAATCGTCGATCTCCTTGTGCTCGGCGACCGAATGGCGCGCCTCGTCGCGCAATTCGGGCTTGGCGAGCATGGCGGCGTAGAGCGCCTCCTCCTCGGCCGCGGCATGGGCGGAGACCTCGATCCGGAAGGCTTCGAACAGGCTGCGCCGCTCGGCGCTGTCGCCGCTCGTGTCGGCGAGCTGCGCCAGCAGCTCGCGGTGGCGGTCGTGATCGGCCTTGAGATCGGCGAAGATGCGGGCGTCGGCCATGAAATGCTCCCTGAGGTGTCGCCGATCAAACCCCCGACGCCGCCTCCGGTTGCACGCAGGCGTCCACCCAGCCTTTCGCGACCAGCGCCACAAGCCGCTCCGGCGCGACCTCGACCGAGCTGTTCAGGGAGCCGGCAGCCGGGAAGACCGTGTCGAAGCCCCTGAGCGAGACATCGCACCAGACCGGCAACGGCGTCGCCAGGCCGAACGGGCAGACGCCGCCGACCGGATGGCCGGTCAGCGCCAGCGTCTCTTCCGGCCCGAGCATGCGCGGCCGGCCGCCAAACGCGGCCTTCGCCTTCGCATTGTCGAGCCGCGCATCGCCGCGCGCGACGAGCAGCAGCACCTCCCCGTTGACGCGGATGGCCAGCGTCTTGGCGATGCGCCCCGGCGCGACACCGAGCGCCCGCGCCGCCTCGGCGACCGTCGCGGTGCTGTCCGTCACCTCGATCAGCGGCAGATCGGGGGCATGCGTGGCCAACCAGGCACGCACCGATTCCAGGCTCATGAACGACGGCTCCTCGCGCGCTTAATTGCCGCCCCCTCTTGCAGTTGTCGCGTCAACCGGCAATGAAGCAAATGGTCGCCATTCGAACGCCTGCATCATCGGCAAGCGGGAGATGGGGATCATCCTGGCGCTGGTCGTGATCGTCCTCGCCGCTGTCATCCTCCCGTAGGATGGCGGCGCGATAGGCCGAATCCTGCGCGGCGCCCCTGGAGGCTGGCATATCGAAGGTCCGACGCCGTAACCGGAAGGAGAGTGGATGCCCCATCACACGCCGCTGATCGGAACCATCGTCGCGGGCCTGGTCATCGCCTTTGCGATGGGGGCCCTCGCGCAGCGGCTGAAAATCTCCCCGATCGCCGGCTATCTGCTGGCCGGGGTGATCGTGGGGCCCTACACGCCCGGCTTCGTCGCGGATGCCGAGCTCGCCGCCGAGCTGGCCGAGATCGGCGTCATTCTGCTGATGTTCGGCGTCGGCCTGCATTTCTCGCTGCGCGACCTGCTTTCGGTGAAGAATATCGCCGTGCCCGGCGCGGTGGTGCAGATCGGCGCGGCCACGCTGATGGGCATGGCGCTTGGCTGGGCGCTCGGCTGGACGCCGGTCGCCGGCTTCGTCTTCGGCCTGTCCCTGTCGGTCGCCAGTACCGTGGTGATGCTGCGCGCGCTGCAATCGCGCAACCTGGTGGAAACCGAACGGGGACGGATCGCGGTCGGCTGGCTGATCGTCGAGGATCTGGTGATGGTCATGGCGCTCGTCCTGCTGCCGGCGCTGGCCGGCGCGACGACGGGCGATGGCGCGAGCGGCGATCTTGGCCGGTCGTTCGTGATCGTGACGCTCAAGGTCGCGGGCTTCTTCGCGCTGATGCTGCTGATCGGGCGGCGGATCATCCCCTGGCTGCTCCACTGGGTCGTGCATACCGGATCGCGCGAGCTGTTCCGCCTGGCGGTGCTCGCGATCGCGCTCGGCGTCGCCTTCGGCGCGGCCTTCGTGTTCGACGTGTCCTTCGCGCTCGGCGCCTTCTTCGCCGGCATGATCCTGGGCGAAACACCGCTGTCCCGCCGCGCGACCGAGGAGACGCTGCCGCTCAGGGACGCTTTCGCGGTTTTGTTCTTCGTGTCGGTGGGGATGCTGTTCGATCCATCGGTGATCACCGCCCAGCCCGGCCCGCTGGTCGCCACCGTCGCGATCATCGTGTTCGGCAAATCGGTCGCCGCCTTCCTGATCGTGCGCGCCTTCGGCCATCCGACCCAGACCGCGCTGGCGGTGTCGGCCAGCCTCGCCCAGATCGGCGAATTTTCGTTCATCCTGGCCGGGCTCGGCACGTCGCTCGCCATCCTGCCCCCGGAAGGGCGCGACCTGATCCTCGCCGGCGCGATCCTGTCGATCCTGGCCAACCCCTTCCTGTTCTCGCTGGTGGCCGCGCGCAGCAAGCGTGACCAGGAGCTGGAAGACGAGGCGGCGGCCGAAGCGGAGGCAGCGGCAGAGGCGGCGGCAGCGGCCAAGGCGGAACGGCGCGACGGCCACGTCATCCTGATCGGCTATGGCCGCGTCGGGCGGCTGATCGCGAGCGGGCTGATGGCGCGCGGCAAGACGCCGATCGTGATCGAGGATCAAGCGGACGTGGCGCGCGATGCCGAGAAGGACGGCCTTCAGGTGCTGATCGGCAACGCCACGGACAAGCAGACCTTGCGCGAGGCGGGGATCGAAAAAGCCTCCAAGCTGCTGATCGCGATCCCGGAAGGCTTCGAGGGCGGCGTGATCGCCCAGCGCGCGAAGGCGATGCGCCCCGACATCCCGATCATCGCCCGGGCCCATTCGGACGCCGAGGTCGAGCATCTCGAGAAGCTCGGCGCCGGCCATGTCGTGATGGGCGAGCGCGAGACGGCGGCCAAGATGCTGGAGCTGGCCGCGAGCGTGCTGGGATCGACGCCGAGCCCGGCCAAGGCGTGATCAGGCGGGCATACCCGGCCAGGCACCTTCGCCGCCCTTCGGCCTCTGGCTTTCCGTTCAGGCCGGCGCGGGTTCGCCGGCGATCGCGGCCTCGATCGCGGCGACGTCGATCTTGCCCATCGTCATCATCGCCTCGAACGCCCGCTTCGCCGCGGCCCGGTCCGGATTGTCCATCGCCTCCAGCAACACGCGCGGCGTGATCTGCCAGGAGAAGCCCCAGCGGTCCTTGCACCAGCCGCACTGGCTCTCCGCGCCGCCATTGCCGACGATCGCGTTCCAGTAGCGGTCGGTCTCCTCCTGCGTCTCGGTCAGCACCATGAAGCTGACCGCCTCGTTCGGGCGGAAAGCGGAGCCGCCATTGAGGCCGACGCATTGCCGGCCCATCACGGTGAAATCGACCGTGATCTCATTGCCCGTCGTGCCATCCGGATAATCGGAGGGAGCGTAGTGGGATGCGCCGACATGGCTGTGGGGGAAGGTGGCGGCGTAGAAGTCCGCCGCCGCACGGGCCTGGCCGTGATCGAACCACAGGCAGGTGATCAACTCGTTGGTCATTCTCTCTCTCCTTCGTTCGCGCCGGGCGCGACCAGTCCGAACGGCACGCCTTCGGGATCGACGGCGTTCAGCACCTGCTCGCCGCCCGGCACCTCTTGGGGACCGAAGATCACCGTGCCGCCACCGGTCTCGACCCGCATCTTCGCTTCATGGATGTCCGGCACGCGGAAATAGAAGCCCCAGCCGGGCGGCCCGCTCTCTGCGCCCTGGGGCATCATCGCGCCGACCTCCTCGCCATGATGGGCGAGGAAGGCATATTCGCCCAGCTCGCCCATCGGCATGCCGCCCTGCCTGGCATAGCCGAAGCGGCGGCCGTAGAAGGCGAGCGCGGCGTCCGGATCGGGCGTGACCAGCTCGTTCCAGCTCACATGGCCCATGCCGGTCCGCTGAAAGGCATGGCTGCCCCCGTCGCTGGCGCCGCGCATCACGTAGAAGGGGATGCCCTGCGGATCGGCCACCATCGCGATGCGGCCGACATCGGGAATGTCCGATGCAGGCATCAGCACCGTGCCCCCGTCCGCCGCGACGGCGGCCACCGCGGCATCGACATCGTCGACCCCGATATAGCCGAGCCAGCAGGGCCGCGCACCCCGGTCGCACATCGCGTCGGTCAGCGTCATCATCCCGCCGGCCTTGCCGTCGGGCGCGGCGATCATCCGGTAGTCGATCGGGCCGGGCGGCGCGGCGGCGTCGATCGACCAGCCGACCACGTCCTCGTAGAAAGCACGCGCCGCCGCCGGATCGCGGGTCATCAGCTCATACCAGATGAAGCTGCCATGCGGATTGGCCATGAGATGCCTCCCTGCCGCCGTCGTCAGGCGTCGACGATGGGACGGAAGCCGCCCCAGAACATGCGCTGGCCGTCGAAGGGCATCTCCTCGCCCGCGCCCGGCTGCATGTCGGGATCGGACATCATCTTCTCCCAGCCCGTGTCGCGGGTCTCCTTGTCCGGCCATTCGACATAGGAATAGACGATCGCCTCGCCGTCCTGGATTTTCACCGCGCGCTGATAGTCGGTGACCTTGCCTTCAGGCACGTCGTCGCCCCACGCCTCGACGACGCGGACAGCACCGAACTCCTTGAACTTGCCGGAAACCTTTTGCGCCAGCGCGCGATACGCCTCCTTCTTGCCCTCGGGCACGGGGAGGAGATAGCCGTCGACATAGCCGGTCGCGCCGTCCGCCCGCTCGTCGACGATCGACTCGAAGCCGCCGACGAGCATGCGCTTGCCATCGAAGGGCATTTCGGCGCCCATCTGCTTCATGCGCGGATCGTTCATCATCTTCTGGGTGGCGGCGTCGCGCGCCGCTTTGTCGGGATATTCGAACCAGGAAAAGACGACGGTCTCATCGTCCTTCGCCCGCACCGCGCCGTAAAAGTCGGTGACCTTGCCGTGCGGCACGTCATCGCCCCAATTTTCCACCATGCGGGCGACGCCGAACTCCTTGAACAAGGGCAGCGCGTCTGCGGCATGCTTGCGATAGGCTTCCTTGTTCTGCGTCGGCACCGCGGCCACGAATCCTTCGATATAGGTCATCGTCTCTCTCCTTCTGTATCAGGCCGCGACGGGCTCCGGCTTGAGATCGGCAAGCTGCGCGGCGAGCGCAGCCTGGAACGCGGGACGCTCCGTGCCACGCTCGAGATAGGCGGCCAGGCGTGGTCGCTGCGCGATCAATCCCGTGTCGCAATCGTCGCGCAGCGCGGTGACCATCGCGATGTCGGCAATGCTGAAATCGCCCGTCAGCCAGTCGCGATCGCCGAGCGCGTCGGCGAGACGGTCGAGCCGCCGGCCGGCATCCTCCAACAGGCCCGGCCGTCGCAGCTTCGCCCATTCCTGGTCGGCCGAGAACAGCTCCACGTTCGAGATCTCGAAAATCCAGGGCTCGATGCTGCTATAGGCGGCGAACAGCCAGGAGATCGTCGCCATCCGGCGCTTCGGGTCACGCGGCAGCAGGCGCTCGTCCTTCTCGCCCAGATGCAGAAGGATCGCGCCGCTCTCGAAGATCGCGAGGCCGCCGTCCTCGAAGAGCGGCACCTGGCCCCACGGCTGTTCGGCGAAATAGTCCGGCGGCCGGTCGACGGCGTTGATCAGCCGGGTCGAATAGGAAAGCCCGATCTCGGCGCAGGCCCAGCGCGGGCGTAGGTCACGGACATAGCCGCGGGCAAAATCGGGCACCCAGTCGAAGGCCGTGAGGCGGGGCGGGGCGGCATTGATATCGGTCATCGTCTTTCTCCCATATGGCCGAGCTGGCGGTCGGGATGAACGGCGCCGGCTCCAAGGGGGTGGAACCGGCGCCGCTGCCAAGATCTCAGGCGTCCGCCGTCTCGGCCTGGCCCATCGCCTCGCCGGCGGCTGCCATGTCCATCCACATCGGCTCCCAGATATGGCCGTCCGGATCCTCGAAGCTGCGCGAATACATGAAGCCGAAATCCTGCCTGTCGCGCGGCTCCCTGCCGCCGGCGGCGAGCGCCTTATCGGCGATGTCGTCCACCCCTTCGCGGCTGCCCTCGGAAATCGCGATCAGCACCTCGCTCGTCGCATGGGCATCGGCCACCTTCTTCGGCGTGAACTGGGCGAATTTGGCGTGGGTGAGCAGCATCACGTGGATGGTGTCGCTCAGCACCATGCAGGCGGCGGTCTCATCGGTGAACATCGGATTGTTCACTGCGCCGATCGCCTCGTAGAAGGCCCTGGCCGCCGGCAGATCGGCGACCGGCAGGTTCACGAAGATAAGCTTGGACATGAGAGGCTCCCACTTTGCTTTTTCGAGCTGGAATTCAGTTGCCGGCTGCCGGGGATAGAGAAGGGAAAGCGGCCATCGTCACTTCCTTTCGAGGTAAAGGCGGGACGGGCCCGTCCGAACCCGCGTTCAACGAACGAGGCGGGATTTTCGACGACATGCGTATCCTCCTTCCGGCGCTCCACCCGCTCGCCTCGCGGCGAATCGGGTTTGACGCTGATGCGCCTATGAGTTATTAAAAGCAACTATGTCGTTAGAAAAAATAACCTTCAAAAAGAACGACTCGTCGCGGCGGCGCTATGAGGACGCCTGCGGCACCGCGCACGCGATGGACCTGGTCGGGGAGCGGTGGGCGCTGCTGGTGATGCGCGAGCTGATGCTGGGGCCCAAGCGATTCTCCGACCTGCGCGCCGACCTTCCCGGCATCAGCGCCAATGTGCTGACCCAGCGGCTGGAGGGGCTGGAGGCGTCCGGCATCCTGGTCCGCCGCCAGCTCCCGCCGCCCGCCGCGATCCAGGTCTACGAGCTCACCGAATGGGGCTATCAGTCGCGTCCGATCATGGGGGCGCTGGGCCGCTGGGCGACGCGCTCGCCGGGCCACGATCCCACCCGGCATTTCAGCGCCGTCTCGCTGATGTTGTCCTTCCAGGCAATGGGCCAGCCGGCCCTGCTCGCCGGGATCGCGGCGCGGATCGGCTTCGAGCTGGGCCGCGAAACCTTCGTCGCGACGATCAGGGAAGGCGCGATCAGCCCGGCCCGAGACAGCCTGGAAGCGACCGACCTGCTGTTTCGAGGCGAACCGCGCGCCATTGCCGCGGCGGTCTATGGCGGCGTGCCGCTGGCGGCACTGGAAGCCGAGGGCGCGCTCGTCATCGCCGGCGACCGGGCGCTGGCCGAACGCTTCGTCCAGTGCTTCCCGCTGCCGCCGAAGGCGCCGGCGCCTCCAGCCGGCTGAACGGCCGGTTCGTCGAAGCCGCATTTGCCCGGTGCGACGTCGCGGATAAGGTGCGGCGGGAGGGGAAGGAGCAATGGCGGATACACGACGATGGCGCGGCGTGCTGACGGCGATGGCGGCCACGCCGCTGCTCGCCGGCTGCGTGTCCGGCGGCGGGACGGGACCGGACACGGCTTCCGTCACCGGCACCCGCATCGCCGCGCCCGATCCGGGCTGGCGGACGCTGCTGGACGGCGCGGCGAGCCAGGTGCGGCGCTGCTATCGCGGCCCGCGCGTCGGCCATGCCGGACGGCAGATCATCACCCGGCTGCGCGTCATGGTGACGCCCGACGGCCTGATCGACGGCCGCCCCGTCGTCATCGCCCAGGATGGCATTACGCCGCTCAACCGCCTCTATGCCGAACGCATGGCCGACGCCGCGATCCAGTCCGTGCTGCGCTGCGCGCCGCTCAGCGTGCCGCCCGGCTTCGCCGGCAGCGGGCCGATCGAGTTCGACCTGACCTTCGCGCCGCTGGCGAGCGCCTGACGCCACGTGATTATCTCGCCTTCACAGCACGCATGAGTCGCGATATTTGCCGCAGTGCAAAAACCCTGTGGAGACATTCATGCTGCCCTTGATCGCCGTTCTCATGCTCGCGTCGCCGGCCGTGCCGGCCGAACAGGCCGCTCCTGTGCAAACCGAAATCGAGGAAGACGAGCAGGACGAGGTGATCTGCCGCCGCCAGTTTGTCGAAGCCACGCGTATCGGGGAACGGGTGCGCAGCGTCCGGGTCTGCAAGACGCGCGAGGAATGGCGCCAGCGCCCCGTGCGCCGATAAGGCCGCTCAGAAGCGCATCACGCCTTCGATCACGGTGAGGCAGCGGCCGCCGAGCCGCACGCGATCCCCGGCCAGACGGCAATCGACCCGGCCGCCGCGCCGGCTCGCCTGAAAGGCCGTGAAGCCGTCGCGGCCCAGCCGCGCCGCCCAGAAGGGCGTCAGCGCGGAATGGGCGGAGCCGGTGACCGGATCCTCGTCCACCCCCCAGGCGGGAACGAAGACGCGGCTGACCACGTCATGAGGCGCCTGGCCCGGCGCGGTCGCGATCGCCATGATGTCGATATGGCGTAAAGCCGCCATGTCCGGATCGAGCGCCCGCACCGCGGACTCGCTGTCCAGGAGCACGATCGCGGTTCGCTCGGCGCCCTCATGGGACAGGAAATAGGGCGCGGCAGGAAGGCCGAGCGCCGCCAGCACGTCAGCACCATCGGCCGGCACCACGCGCGTGGCCGGCAGATCGAGCGTCAGCGTATCGCCGTCCCGCGCCACGGCCAGGACACCCGCGTGACACGTGCGAAACCGGATCGCATCGCGATCGCCGATCAGCACATGACCGCTGGCCAAAGTGGCATGGCCGCACAGGGCAACCTCGACCGTCGGCGTGAACCAGCGCAATTCGTAATCCGCATCGCCGGTCGCGTCCGGGACGGTGAAGGCGGTCTCGCTGAGATTGTTCTCCATGGCGATCGCCTGGAGCGTCTCGTCCGGCAGCCAGGCGTCGAGCGGCATCACCGCGGCAGGATTGCCGGTGAAGGGGGCATCGGCGAAGGCGTCAACCTGGATCAGGCGCAATTCGGTCATGATTTCAAAATCCTGCTTTCGTCATTTTCGGCGAGCGGATTGCCCGGCTCGTCCACCTGCCCCTCCGGATCGACATGGACGATCGCGTCCACGCCGGGAAATTCGGCGGCGAGATCGCCCTCGATCGCCTCGATCAGGTCGTGCGCCCGCGCCACGCGCATCGCCGGATCGACCCAGATGTGGAACTGGGCATGTTCGACCGGACCGCTGGAACGGGTGCGCACGTCATGGACACCGCGCACCTCCGGATGGCGCGCCACGATCTCCACCAGCCGGCGGCGCCGATCGTCCGGCCAAGCCCGGTCCATCAGCTGCCCGATCGCGCCCGCCGCATTGCGCAATGCGCCGAACAGCAGCCAGCCGGCGATGGCGATGCCGAACAGCGGATCGGCGCCGGAGAAACCAAGAAGCTGATCGAGGACGAGCGCCGCGATCACCGCCGAATTGAGCAGCAGATCGCTTTGGTAATGGAGCCTGTCCGTCCGAATCGCGATCGAGCCGGTGCGAGCGATGACATGTTTCTGATAGGCGATCAGGCCGAGCGTCGCGGCGATCGCGACCAACGAGACGCCGATGCCATATTCGGCATCGGCCGTCGTTTCGCCCGCCGCCAGCCGCTGCACCGCGCGCCAGCCGATCGCCGTCGCCGAGACCGAGATGATCGTCACCTGCGCCAAGGCGGCCAGTGCTTCGGCCTTGCCATGGCCGTAGCGGTGCTCGTGATCGGGCGGCCGCGCGGCGACCCGCACGGCGACGAGAACGATGACCGAGGCAATGAGATCGAGCCCTGTATCGGCGAGCGAGCCGAGCATCGCCACCGATCCGGTCCGCCACGCCGCCCAGGCCTTCAGCGCCAGCAGGAAGAGCGCGACCGCGATGCTCGCCTGCGCCGCGCGGGAGGTGAGCGTGGCGCGGTCGGACGTCATGGGTAGAGGAGGCTTTCCGCCCAGTCGCCGCCGTTGCGCACGAACAGGCGGCGCTCGTGCAGGCGGTGCGGACGATCGGTCCAGAATTCGATCCGGTCCGGCACGAGGCGATACCCCCACCAATAAGCCGGGCGCGTCACCTCCTTGCCCTCGAACTCGGCGACCATCCCGGCATAGCGCGCCTCGAACGCTTCGCGGCTTTCGAGCGGGCGGGACTGGTCCGACGCCCAGGCGCCGAGGCGGGCATCGCGCGAGCGGGTGGCGAAGTAGGCATCCGCCTCGGCCGCGCCGGTCGGCTCGATCCGGCCCTCGACGCGGACCTGGCGGCGCAGCGACTTCCAGTGAAAGACCAGAGCGGCATGGGGGTTGGCGGCGAGCTCGCGGCCCTTGCGGCTCTCGCTGTTCGAATAGAAAGCGAAGCCGCGCACATCATGCGCCTTCAGCAGCACCATCCGCGCCGAGGGGCGGCCGGCCGCATCGACGGTGGCCAGCGCCATCGCGTCGGGATCATTGACCTCGACGGCCTTCGCCTCGGCGAACCAGGCGTCGAACAGGGCATGAGGATCGGCAGGTTCCATGCGCGCGCTCTACGCCCCATATCGCCGGCGCGGCAAGCGGGTGTGGACTTTTCGCAAGGAGTGGAGAAGAAACCGGCATGGCCGACCTTTATTCGACCCTGGGCGTGGCGCGCGGCGCGGGCGAGGCCGACATCAAGAAGGCGTACCGCAAGCTCGCCAAGGAGCTGCATCCGGACCGCAACAAGGGCAATCCGGACGCGACCGCGCGCTTTTCCAAGGTCACACAGGCATATGACATCCTGACCGACAAGGACAAGCGCGCCCAGTACGACCGGGGCGAGATCGACGAGGACGGCAATCCGCGCATGCCCTTCGGCTTCGGCGCGGGCGGACGCCGGACGAGCGGCGGCGGCGGTCCCGAATTTCGCGGCCCGAACGGCGAACCCTTCGAATTCAGCGGCGGCGGCGAGGCGGCCGATCTTTCCGACCTGTTCGAAGGGCTGTTCGGCGGCCTGGGCGGACGGCGCAGCGGCGGCGGGGCCGGGCCGTTCAGCGGCTTCGGACGACGCAGCGCGCCGCCGCAAAAAGGCGCGGATGTCGGTTACCGGCTCGAAGTGCCGTTCGAGGATGCCGCCGCGCTGAAGGGCCAGCGCGTCACCCTGGCCGGCGGCAAGACGCTCGACATCAAGCTGCCCAAGGGCGTCGAGGACGGCGCCAAGATCCGCCTGGCCGGGCAGGGCCAGACCGGCCCCGGCGGCAATGGCGATGCGATCGTCACCATCGCGATCCTGCCGCACCGTTTCTTCAGGCGCGAGGGCGACAATATCCGCATCGACCTGCCCGTTTCGATCGACGAGGCGGTGCTGGGCGCCAAGGTGCGGGTGCCGACCGTGGACGGACCGGTGATGCTGAGCGTGCCCAGGGGCGCCAGCTCCGGCAAGGTGCTCCGGCTCAAGGGCAAGGGCTTCACCGGCAAAAGCGGCCAGCGCGGCGACCAGCTCGTCACCCTAATGGTGGACGTGCCGGACGATGCGGAACTGGCAGCCTTCCTCGAAGGCTGGAACGGGAAGGGGAAGGGCAACCCCAGAGCGGGTTTGGGCGTCTAGAGACTCGTGCGCGACATTTCCCCCGAATCCCCGGAAGCCAGGCGCAAGCGGCTGGCGAGCACGGCGGCCCATTTCGGCACGATCCGCGCCAAGGTTCGCTCCGGCTGGCGGCCGTTCGAGGTGGTCAAGCGCGTCGCGGTGGGCGTCTATTCCGACGGCTTCATCCATGCCGGCAACCTCGCCTATCTCGCTTTGCTGTCGATCTTCCCCTTCGTCATCGTCGCCGCCGCGGTCGCGCGCCTGTTCGGCCAGACCGAGGAAGGGCTGAACGCAGTCAACGCCTTGCTCCTCACCATGCCGGACAATGTCGCCATGGTGCTGAAAACGCCGATCCACGACGTGATCGAGGCACGATCCGGCAATCTCCTCTGGTTCGGCGCGCTGATCGGGCTGTGGACCACCGGCAGCTTCATCGAGACGATCCGCGACATCATCCGGCGCGCCTATGGTGTCAGCTACAGCCGCCCCTTCTGGGAATATCGGCTGGGCTCGCTCGGTATGATCTTCGTCGCCGTGATCGTCGCGATGGTCGCGCTCAGCCTGTCGGTCGCGGCTTCGGGCATCCAGGGCTTTCTCGTCGGCCTCATCCCCGGCGCGGACCGGCTGGTGAACCTGCTCACGCTGTTCCAGGTCGTGCCGGCGCTGGCCTTGTTCGGCTCGATCTACGCCCTGTTCTATGTGCTGACGCCCAAGCGCTATCGCCTCGGTTGCCCGAAATGGCCGGGCGCCGCCTTCGTCGCCGCCTGGTGGGTGGCGACCGCCTGGTTCCTGCCGCTCGCCCTGGCGCAGGTCGGCAGCTACGACCTCACCTACGGCAGCCTCGCCGGCGTGATGATCGCGTTGATCTTCTTCTTCATCGTCGGGCTCGGCCTCGTCATCGGCGCGGAGCTCAATGCGGCGCTTGCGGAGACGCCGGCGCCTCGCCAAGAAGATGTCGAAGCGGTGGTGCACGAGGAGGCCGCGCTCGCGGCCGAACAAAAATCGGAAGCCATCGCCATCGTCGAGGACGCGCAGGCCGAAAGCGGACGGGAGGACACATGACCGGCTTGATGAAGGGGAAGCGCGGGCTGATCATGGGCCTGGCCAATGATCGCTCGCTGGCCTGGGGCATCGCCAGGCAGCTCGCCGAGCAGGGCGCCGAGCTCGCCTTTTCCTATCAGGGCGAGGCGTTGCAGAAGCGCGTCGCGCCGCTCGCCGAGCAACTGGGCTCCGATTTCCTGATCGATTGCGACGTGTCGGACATGGCCGCGCTCGATGCCGCCTTCGCGACGCTCGCCGAACGCTGGCCGAGCCTGGATTTCGTCGTCCACGCCATCGGCTTTTCCGACAAGAACGAGCTGCGCGGGCTCTATGTCGATACCAGCCTCGACAATTTCCTGATGACCATGAACATCTCCGCCTACAGCTTCGTCGCGGTGGCGCGGCGGGCGCGGGCGATGATGCCGGAGGGCGGCAGCCTGCTCACCCTCTCCTATTACGGCGCCGAGAAGGTCATCCCCCATTACAACGTGATGGGCGTCGCCAAGGCGGCGCTGGAAACCAGCGTCAAATATCTCGCCATGGACCTGGGGCCGGAGAATATCCGGGTGAACGCCATCTCCGCCGGCCCGATCAAGACACTGGCGGCGAGCGGGATCGGCGATTTCCGCTATATCATGAAGTGGAACGAATATAATGCGCCGCTGCGGCGCAACGTCACCATCGAGGATGTCGGCGGCGCCGGTCTCTACCTCCTGTCCGATCTCTCGGCGGGCGTGACCGGCGAAATCCACCATGTCGATGCCGGCTATAACGTGGTCGGCATGAAGGCGGAGGACGCGCCCGACATCAGCGTGCTGTGAACGGCACCGCCTTCCGACGCGTCTTCGTCCACGGCCGGGTCCAGGGCGTCTCCTATCGCGACTGGGCGGTCCGTGCCGCGCGGTCGCTCGGCCTCGACGGCTGGGTTCGCAACCGGCTCGACGGCCGGGTGGAGATGATCGTCGCGGGGCCGCCGGATGCGGTCGAGGCGATGATCGCGCAATGCCGCGAAGGGCCGAGGCTGGCGCGGGTCGATCGCGTCGAGGTCGAGGAGACGAACGAAGCCGTGATCGCCGGCTTTGTCCAGATGCCGACGCTCTAGCTCTTCTTCCGGCCGATCAGGGTGCCCTTGGTGCCGCCGAGATCGAGCCGGAAATCGAATTCCGGATGGGCGCGGCGCCAGCGGCGGGCGACGAAGCGCTCGCCGGGGCGGGCTCCGTCATCGAGCATCACCGTGCCGCCCGGCGCGACATGGTCGAACAAAGAGGCAGCGGCGCCGCGCGTGAAGGGATGGATCGTCCAGGGCGGGCCGTCGATCAGCATCAGATCGATGTCGCGCGGCAACGGCCCATGATCGTACCACAGCCCCGGCCAACCCTGCGGCGAGGGGCGCAGCGGCACCGCGCGCAGATCGGCGGAAAGCCCGTGATCGGCGAGCCAGTCGCGCGTCGCGGCGACGAAATCGGCATGCTGATCGAAGCTGATCAGCGTCCCGCCGCCCGCTTTCCGCAGCGCTTGGGCAAGGATCAGGGTCGAGGCGCCGGCGCCGAACTCGACGACAAGCTTCGGCCGCTCCGCGAAAATGTGATCGACGAGCAGGGCGAGCAAGCCGGTATCGGCCTTCCAGCTCCCCAGATAGGGCAAAGCGTCATAAGGCAGATCGAGCCGGTCGAGCAGATCATGCTTGTCCGCGAGCCGGCCGCCGTGAAGGCTGCGCAGCAGCCAGGGCCACTGGACCGTGCCGAAAGCCAGCATCGCCGCCCAGTCGGACAGCGAGCGCCCGTCCCAGCCGATCACCAGCGTGTCGCCGATACGGGGCAGCAGACCGGTGGCTTCGCGCGTCGTCATATGGGGTGAAACCTTACCCTTGAACTTCAGCCGGCGAAGGGATCGCGCACGAGAATCGTGTCGTCCCGTTCCGGACTCGTGGACACCAAAGCGACCGGGCAGGCAATCAGTTCCTCGATCCGGCGGATATACTTGATCGCCTGGGCTGGAAGCTGCGCCCAGCTGCGCGCGCCCGCCGTCGATTCGCTCCAGCCCGCCATCGTCTCGTAAACCGGCTCGACGGCGGCCTGATCGGCGGCATGGGCGGGGAAATGATCGAGCGTCGCGCCGTGCAGCCGGTAGCCGGTGCAGATCCGGATCTCGTCGAGCCCGTCAAGCACGTCGAGCTTGGTGAGCGCGATGCCGGTGACGCCGGACACCGCCATCGACTGGCGCACCAGCACCGCATCGAACCAGCCGCAGCGCCGTTTGCGGCCCGTCACCGTGCCGAATTCGCGGCCCCGCTCGCCGAGCCGCTGGCCAATCGCGTCGTCGAGCTCGGTCGGGAAGGGACCGGAGCCCACCCGGGTCGTATAGGCCTTGACGATGCCGAGCACGAAGCCGGCGGCCGAGGGCCCCAGCCCGGTGCCCGCCGCCGCAGTCCCGGCGATCGTGTTGGAGGAGGTCACGAACGGATAGGTGCCGTGATCGACATCGAGCAGCACGCCCTGCGCGCCTTCGAACAGGATGCGGTCGCCCTTGAGGCGCGCCTCGTTCAGTGTCTTCCAGACCGGGCGGGCGAATTGCAGGACGAAATCGGCGATCTCGCCGAGCTTGCGCTCGAGCCGGGCGCGATCGACCGGCGGCTCGCCGAAGCCGGCGCGCAGCGCGTCGTGATGCGCGCACAGCCGGTCGAGTTGCGGCCCGAGCTGGCCGAGATGGGCGAGATCGCACACCCGGATCGCGCGGCGGCCGACCTTGTCCTCATAGGCCGGGCCGATGCCGCGGCGCGTGGTGCCGATCTTGCCCTGCCCCGACGCATCCTCGCGCAGCGCGTCGAGATCGCGGTGGATGGGGAGGATGAGCGGGCAATTGTCGGCGATACGCAGCGTTTCGGGCGTCACGGCCACGCCCTGTTCGGCCAGGCTGTCCACCTCGGCCTTCAGCGCCCACGGATCGAGCACCACGCCATTGCCGATCACCGACAGCGTGCCGCGCACGATGCCGGAAGGCAGCAGCGACAATTTGTAGGTCTTGCCGTCGATGACGAGCGTATGGCCGGCATTGTGGCCGCCCTGAAAGCGGACGACCAGATCGGCGCGGCTGGCCAGCCAGTCGACGATCTTGCCTTTGCCCTCGTCGCCCCACTGGCCGCCGATCACGGTTACGTTCGCCAAAGCCCGAAGCCTCCTTCAAAGGAACGGGCGCTCCCTAATCGCCAAGGCCATCGCCGTCCAGCCACGGCCCGCCGCAAGCCTGCGGAGTCGTTGTGGGAGGTTAATGAAACCAGCCGCACCGTCGCCGCGTTGTCCCGCCGACCTTTACCTGAAGCAAGGGAGGATATTGTGCGTCATCTCACTCTGGCCATCGCCGCATCGGCCATGGCGATCCCCGTCACCTTCGCCTTGCCGACCGAGTCCGCGGACGCCCAGCGCCGCTATTACGACCGGAACGGCTATTATAGCGGCCCGACCTGGCGCGACCGGCGCGGCCGCGAGCGCTGCCGCCGTTCCGATGGCACCGTCGGCCTGCTCATCGGCGGCGCCGCGGGCGCGCTGATCGGTCGTGAGATCGACGGCGGGCGCGACCGCACCACCGGCACGATCGTCGGCGCCGCCGCCGGCGCGCTGATCGGCCGCGAGGTCGATCGCGGCAATCGCCGTCGCTGCCGCTGACCGGCTGTCGATATGAAAAGAAAGGGGCGCCCTGTGGGGCGCCCCTTTTTGCTTAGCTGCCGCTCGTGGGCGTCGCACCGCCGCGTGGGCGGGCAGGCGCTTTCTTGCGGGCAGCGGGCTTCTTGGCAACAGCGCTTTTCGGCTTCGCGGTTGCCTTCTTCGCCGGTGCCTTTTTGGCGGCCGGGCGACGCGCGGCCGGCTTGGCGGCGGCGGAGGCCGGCGCGGCCGCGCCTTCACCCACCATCCGCCGGACCGCTTCGGTCGCGGCATTGATCATCGCCGCGCCGATCTTGCTGGCATGATCGGCCGCCGCGTCGGCGGCGGCTTCGGCGGCGTCCTGTGCCTGACGCGCGCTGCGCTTGGCGGTGTCGCGCACCGATTTGTTGGCGGCAAGCGCCGCAGCGGCAGTCACCAGCCCGGCGGCGAGCAGGCTGCGCGCGACCGGATTCTGCGCCAGCTCGGCGGCCTTGCGCCCCGCTTCGCGCAGCGCGTCGGGGATCGCGTCCGCCCTCTTGCGACTGTTGCCCGGTCTGGCGTTCGATTTGCCGGTCGACCGTCCGGTCGTCTTGCCGGTTGTGGACTTGGCCATGATGGCATCTCCTGCGGTTCGTATCCTTTGCGTAACAGACACGCGAAGCGGCGAACAGTTCCGCCGCGCTTGGCGTCAGGGCCGATCGACCTGCTCGACGGAGCTGCGCCGCTCGCCATCGCCGTAGGTTTCGCCGTCGGGAGAGAACGGCAGGTCGGCGGGCTGCACGGCTGCCACGCCATCATCGCCCGTGCCTTTGCCATCGACAAGATTTTCGGGGAGTTCCTCGCGCCGCGCCTCGTCGCTCGCCGGCAAGGGATGGCGCGGCGCATCGGGGTTCAAACGATCGTCTCCAGGCATGGTCGGCTCCTTGGCTGCGTATCCATGCCGCACAAGCGAAAGGCCGCCGGGAAGGTTCCCGACGGCCTTTTCACATGGTCAGCGGCCGGAAGCCGACTGCCCGGAAGAGACTGGAAAGCTTAAGCTTTCATCCTCCGAACGGACTTGACCGACCTCTCTGCTGAACCATGAGACATCGGATCACCTCCTTTCGCTGCGTTGAAGTTGCCTCCTGTATGAGTCGCGGCGAATCGGCGATCAAGACTTGAACTCGTTTTTTTTGCCGATAAGATTCCATGCTTCGCGCGGGCGCCCCTGGCGCCCTTTTTCATGCACCCCGGCAATCCTCGATCACCCGTGCCGTCTCCGGCCAGGCCGGCAGGAAGAGCGGCGCGGCGCCCTCCGTCCGCACCAGGAAACGGCCCCGGCTGAACGCGATTTCGTCGAGCAAAGCGTCGTTCGCGGCGAGCGTGGCGACCGTCGCATCGCCTTCGCCATTCGCCGGCAAGGCGCGCTCGCCATAAGTCGTGCGCACCGTCAGCGTCCGCCCGTTCGCGCCCAGGCGGGCAAGGCTGACCCGCCCGCCATCGCAACGCAGGGCGAAAAGCATCGCGCCGGGCGCGCCGAAGCTGGCGGTCCGCCCCTGCAGCGACCAGTCGCCCGCGCTGAGCGGCACGTCACGCCAATCGCCCTGCGGCTCGGGAGCCGGTTCGGGCGGGGGCGGTGGGGGAGCCGGCGGGGGTGGCGGGGGCGCCGGCTCCGGCGGCGGCGCGGCGGCGCGCGGCACGCAGGCGGCAAGACCGAGAAAGAGCAGGCCGAGCCCGGCGACGGAAATCCTGCGCGTCCGCATCATGCCGTTCCTTAGCCCTTCGGGCGCGGCCGGGTCACTGGCCATCGGCGCCGTTCGCGGCGGACGCGGCACCATTCGCCTCGGCCGGTGCCGATGCCGCGCCCGCGGCGGGGCGTCCCTCGGGCGATGCGCAGCCGTCCAGGAAAGCGCCGATCCGCTCGCTGGGCGGCAGCGCCAAAGGCGGCGAATCGCCGATCCTGATGACGATCGGGCTGTCGGCGGCGGTCAGCGTCTGGCGGAACGGATCGCCGGAGGTGAGCGTGGCGCGCAACATCGGGATCGTCCCGCCAGCGCTGGTGACGGCGAAACGGCGCGTGTCACTGCCGACCGTCACCAGCATGGTCGGCAGATCGCCGGCGAGCGCCGCGCCATGCCGCTGCAGGAAGGCGCCGCGCCGACCGTCGCAGCGCAGGCTGAACACCGGCGCCGCGCCGTCCGGCCCGAATTCCAGCGCGGCGAACTCGTCCTGGAGGGAATCGTTCCAGTTCCCCAGCGCCAGCTCATCCTCATCGAGCACTGGCGGCCTCACCCGCTCGACCGAGTGGGTGACGCCGTTAATGTCGGCGATCACGCTGGCGTCTTCCGAGCGCGCGCAGCCGGCGAGCAGGATCGCAAGAGTGATCGGAAGCGCGAAGCGGGGCATGTCTGTCCTTCCAGGCTGAGCCATTCCCGCCCCCTTTAGCCCGGGACGCCGCCGCGCGCATCCCATAGCGCGAGGAATTCGCGACGGCTTTTCGGGCCGAAGGTCGCGAAGCTGGGATTGGGATCGGCGCGATAGGCGGCGCGGCGCTCGGCCAGAGAACCGCGATTGTGAAGCGCGGCGACGTCGATGCCGTAGACCGCCGCACCGTTGAGGCCGAAAATCCGCCGCTTCGCCGCCGCGTCGAGCGCGGGATAGCCGTGACGTTCCTGGAATTCTGCGCTGATCTCGAAGGCGCGGAACGCCTGGATCTGGTCCTGCGGGCTGCCGTACCAGATCGAATCCGTGCCCCACATGATCCGCTCCGGTCCGAAATATTTGAGCAGCTTGCCCATCACATGGGCCGCCTCCTCCGGCCGCGTCATGAAATAGCGCCAGAGCGAGCCCATCTCCGCATAGAGATTGCCCTCGTTCGGGCGGAAACCGGCCTCCTGATGCGACTTGATCAGGCGATCGACGCCTTCGGGGCTGTCCGGATTGTAGACCCCTTCCGTTTTCCCGCCCTCGAACCCGCCATGATAGACGAGGAAGGTGAGATCGGGATTGGCGCGCGCCGCCGGCCCCATGTCGCGCGGGCTGCTATATTCATATTCGAGCCCGCCGAGCGGCACGCCCTTGTGGACCGCAACCGTTTTCACGCCCAGTTGCCGTGCTTTCTCGTAAAAGCGGTTCGCATCTTCGCTTTGGTCCAGCCAGATGCCGCGCCCGCTCGAGCCATATTGCGGATAAAGCTTCCAGGCCTCGACGCGGTAGCGCTCGACCATTTCGTCCATCGCCTCGATGGCGCCGGCTTCCTGCGGAAAGACGCCGCCATGGATCAGCGCGCGGGCGCCCTCCCCGCCGATCGCCGCGACGATGTCACGCGCCTCATGGGCATATTCGACAGGGGTGGGATTGGGCTGCCCCCAGAGCGCCGAGACGACCGCGACATCCGTGTCGCTGTCGAGAAACACCTCCTTCGCCAGCATCTCGGCCGAATAGCAGTCGAAGCTGCCGGACGTGCATTTCGACGCCTGACCGAAGACGCGCTGGAGCACCATCGACCAGCGCTCGCCGTCCGCGCCCTGCGCCCAGCGGCCGGCGGGCTCGACGCAATGGGTCTGCACGTCGAAGATGAACTCGTCGCCGCCGACCGCCGCTTCGGCCCGCTGCTGATCGAGCGCCGCCTCGGCATCGATCGCGAAGCCGCCGCCCTTCATGCCGTTCGCCTCGGCGGCGCGGTTGCAGGCGAGCAGGGTGGTCGCGGCACCCGCGGCGGACACAAGAAAGGCGCGGCGGCCGAGTCCGAGCCGCCGGGCATTTTCGCCCGCCGCCTCGTGCGCCAGCCGGTTCGCCAGCCTTTGTGTCGGCGTAAGCAAAGGCGGCAGATATTCGCCGTTGGAGGCCCGATCGATCTTGATCGGCAGCCGCCGGCCTTCGGGATCGAAATCGTCGCGTCGCATCTTCGCTCTCCCATCGAATCGCGCGGATCAGGGTGACGCCGCCCGGCCTGTGAGGCAATCGCGGCGCGTTGGACAGGAACATGATGCCGCTTGCGAAATCCCTTGACGAATCACTTAGTTGAGCGCTCAATCAAGTGATGAACGTCGATACTCGCCAACGCATCGTGATGACCGCCCTGGAGCTGTTCTGGGAGAAGGGTTTCCAGTCCACATCGATCGCCGACATCCTGTCGCGCACCCAGCTCCATTCGGGCAGCCTCTACCATTTCTTCCCCGGCAAGCAGGACGTGCTGATCGCCGTGCTGGAAGCCTATCGCGACGGGATCGAGGAGTGGCTGCTGAAGCCCGCATGGGGCAACGTGGACGATCCCGTCGAGCGCATCTTCGCGCTGCTGGGCGGCTATCGCACCCAGCTCGTCACCACCGATTGCACCTGTGGCTGCCCGATCGGCAATCTGGCGCTGGAGATCAGCGAGCCGGACCCGAAGATCCGCGAGCTGCTCGCGATCAATTTCGCCAACTGGACGAGCGCGATCGAACGCTGTCTCGACGCGGCGGGAGACCGGCTCCCCGCGGACCTCGACCGGCGGCGGCTGGCCGAGTTCACGTTGACGGTGATGGAAGGCGCGATCATGCAGGCGCGCACCTATCGCGACATCGAGAGCTTCGACCGCAACATCGCGGTGCTGCGCGCGCATTTCGACATGCTGATGGACCGGACCCGACAGGAGAAGGCGCCGGCCTGAGGCTGCCAACAGGGGGAGGAAGATAATGCCCGAAGTCAATTATATCGCGGTGGTCACCGCCGCTCTGTCCGCCTTCGTGCTCGGCGGCATCTGGTATTCTGGGCTGTTCGGCCGGCAATGGATGGCGGCGAGCGGGCAGAGCGAAGAGACGCTCAAATCCGGCAATCCCGCGATCATCTTCGGCGGATCGCTTGTGCTGAATCTGATCCAGGCCTTCGTGCTCGCCATGTTCATCGGCCAGGGCGACCTGCAATTCGCCGTCTTCGCGGGCGGCTCGGTCGGCCTCGCCTGGGTCGCGACCGCGCTCGGCGTCAATTACCTGTTCGAGCGTCGCCCGCTAAGCCTGTGGCTGATCAACGGGGGCTATTTCGTCCTGCAATTCACGCTCATGGGCGCGATCATCGGGGCGTTCAATCCATCGGCCTGACATCGCCGCGAAGTAGCAGCGCCACGATGCCGACAATGATCAATATGGCGAACGGCGAAGCCATCATGATGAGCTCCAAGCCGATATTGGCACCACCTGCAAAACCGGCCAGCGAATCCCGCCATATCTGCCAGACGAAATAGGTGGAGAAGAGTGCGGTCAGCAGGGTCGCGATTGCCCATAGCGGTCGCGACCTTGAACGCACGAGCGCGAGAACGACTAATGGAATTGATGTGAACACAAGATGCAGGACCGCGACGTCGGGAACGTCGATCGACCCCAACGTCCCGTCTGCGAGCGGCATCCGCCCGAGTACGAAATCCGTTGCCGCATTGCCGAGCAAGACGATCAGCGCGCCGAGCGCCAACGCCAAGCCCAGTAGACCCAATCGACTTTTCGGCAAATTCATTGCCCTCGCCTTCCACGGCCTCCCGCCCACTTCCGCTGGGTTTTCCCATATCGCATCTTGCGCGTCCCCGGCTTGCCCTCGTTGGAATGGCCGATGACCGGCGCCTTGCGCTCCGCGTCGGGGAGGCCGAGCTCGTCATTCTCCAGCCGTCTGATCTCGTCGCGCAGGCGGGCGGCTTCCTCGAATTCGAGGTCGGCGGCGGCCTTGCGCATGCGGGCTTCCAGCTCCTCGATATAGGCGCGCAGATTGTGGCCGACGAGGTGCGGGGTGTCCTCGTCGCCGGTGTCGATCGTCACGGAATCGCGGTTCGAGACGTCGGACAGGATGTCGGCGATGTCGCGCTTGATCGTCGTCGGGGTGATGCTGTGGAGGGCGTTATAGGCCTCCTGCTTCTCGCGGCGGCGGCCGGTCTCGGCGAGGGCGCGCTCGATCGAGCCGGTCTTGCGGTCGGCGTAGAGGATGACCTTGCCTTCGACGTTGCGGGCGGCGCGCCCGATCGTCTGGATCAATGAGGTTTCGGAGCGCAGGAAGCCCTCCTTGTCCGCATCGAGGATCGCGACCAGGCCACATTCGGGGATGTCGAGCCCTTCGCGCAACAGGTTGATGCCGACCAGCACGTCATAGACGCCGAGCCTGAGGTCGCGGATCAGCTCGATGCGCTCCAGCGTCTCGACGTCGCTGTGCATGTAGCGCACGCGCAGGCCCGCTTCGTGGAGGAACTCGGTCAAATCCTCCGCCATGCGCTTGGTGAGCGTGGTGACGAGGGTGCGATAGCCCTTGGCCGCCGCCGCCCGCGCCTCGGCGATCAGATCGTCCACCTGATCCTCGACCGGCTTGATCTCGACCGGCGGATCGATGAGGCCGGTGGGGCGGATCACCTGCTCGACGAAGACGCCGCTCGCCTGCTCCATCTCCCACGGGCCGGGCGTCGCGGACACGGCGACGGTCTGCGGGCGCATCACGTCCCATTCGTTGAAGCGCAGCGGGCGGTTGTCGATGCAGGACGGCAGGCGGAAGCCATATTCGGCGAGCGTGATCTTGCGGCGATGATCGCCGCGCGCCATCGCGCCGATTTGCGGCACGGTCTGGTGGCTCTCGTCGACGAAGAGCAGGGCATTGTCGGGCAGATATTCGAACAGTGTCGGCGGCGGCTCGCCCGGCAGGCGGCCGGTGAGGAAGCGGCTGTAATTCTCGATGCCGGCGCAAGAGCCGGTGGCGGCGATCATCTCCAGATCGAAATTGGTGCGCTGCTCCAGCCGCTGCGCTTCGAGGAGACGGCCTTCCGTCTGAAGCTCCTTCAGCCGCTCGGCGAGTTCGAAGCGGATCGCCTCCATCGCCTGCTTGAGCGTCGGGCCGGGGGTCACATAGTGGCTGTTCGCATAGACCCGGACATGGTCGAGCGCCGCCGATTTCTTCCCCGTCAGCGGATCGAACTCGACGATCTCCTCGATCTCGTCGCCGAAGAAGGAGATGCGCCAGGCGCTGTCCTCATAGTGCGACGGGAATATCTCCAGATTGTCGCCCTTCACCCGGAAATTGCCGCGCGCGAAGCCGGCATCGTTGCGCTTGTACTGGAGCGCGACGAGCTTGCGCACGATCTCGCGCTGGTCGACGCTCTGGCCCTTCTTGAGGTCGAAGATCATCGCGCTGTAGGTCTCGACCGAGCCGATGCCGTAGAGGCAGGAGACCGAGGCGACGATGATCACGTCGTCCCGCTCCAGCAGCGCGCGGGTGGCGCTGTGCCGCATCCGGTCGATCGCCTCGTTCACCGAGCTTTCCTTCTCGATGTAGGTGTCCGACCGGGGCACATAGGCCTCGGGCTGGTAATAATCGTAATAGGAGACGAAATATTCGACGGCGTTGTCGGGGAAGAAGCTCTTGAACTCGCCGTAGAGCTGGGCGGCGAGGATCTTGTTAGGGGCCAGCACCAGCGCCGGACGCTGCAGCGCCTCGATCACCTTGGCCATAGTGAAGGTCTTGCCCGACCCGGTGACCCCGAGCAGGACCTGCGTCTTCTCGTCCGCCTTCACCTGATCGACCAGCTCGGCGATTGCCTGCGGCTGGTCGCCCGAAGGCTGATAGTCGGAGACGACGCGCAGCGGCCGGCTCGCCTCGGTCTTTTCGGGGCGCTGTGGGCGATGCGGCACGAAGGACTGGCCGGTGTCCGGCTCATCGAGGCTGGTGCGGATCTGAATGGCCATTGCCGCCATATGGCCATTCCGCGCGCCGCGCGCTAGCGTCCCTTCCGCAAGACAGGAGGGACGCATGACCTACCGTTCGACCGCTGCCATTCTCGCCGCCTCGCTGCTGCTCGGCGCCTGTTCGGGGCAGAGCGACAACGAGGCGGCCGCCAACGGCGCCGAAGACTCCGCCTCCACCGGCGCGACGGGCGCGTCCGGCCCGGCCCTTGCCGCGCTTCAGCCCGGCGAATGGGAAACGACGGTTGAAATCCTGCGCATGGAAATGCCCGGCATGCCGGCGGGCATGCCCGCGCCGGCCATCCCGGCGACGACCACCCGCCATTGCGTGACTCCGGAAGAGGCCGCCCAGCCTCCCGCCGAATTCTTCGCCGGGAATCCGGACAATTCCGCCTGCCAGCGGGAGAATTTCACCATCGGCAACGGCCGGGTCAGCGGCATCATCATCTGCTCTGTCGAGGGCACCACCGTCAGGTCCGAAATGGAAGGGCAATTCTCATCCACGGGCTTCGAGATGACCTCGCGGACCCAGACCACCGCTCAAGACATGACGATGAACGGCGAAACCCGCATCCGGTCCCAGCGCGTTGGGGATTGTGCCGCCAGCTGAATCGGGGCGTCGCCCCAGCTATAGCCAAGCCTTGCGACGCTCGTTACGTTTCCGCCCCATAACAAACGGGAGGGGATGACGATGCGTGCGATTGCCTGCATGTTTCCATTGCTGTTCGCGACCGCCTGCGGAGGCGGCGAGGCCGAAGTCAACGAAGCCGCGCCGGTGGCCACGACGATCGTGGCCGGCCAATGGGAGCTGGCTTCCGAAGTGACCGATTTCCGCAGCGTCGACCAGGGCCAACCCACGATCGACACGCCGGTCGGGACGCGGTCCACCGGCGCCGCGTGCGTCGGCGCCGACACCCGTCCGCCGACCGCCTTCTTCGCCGGCGAGGGCTATGCCTGCGAATATGGCGCCTATTATGTCCGCAACGGCCGGATCAACGTGACCCTGGCCTGTACGCGCGAAGGGCTTTCGGGATCGATCCCGATCAGCGCGGAAGGGCGGATCACGGCCGACGGCGTGGAGTTCACGCGCACGATACGCACGGTGCTCGTCGGCGATGGCGATGTCGAGATTTCCGCCAACGTCACCGGCCGGCGGACCGGCGATTGCGCGCCGGAAGCGAACGACAGCGAAGACAATGCCGCCGCGCCGGCGGGTTAGCGCGAGGCGATGCGAAGGCCCGCGCTGCTGCCCGCCTTGCTCGCCCTGCTGGCGGGCTGCGGCGTGCAGCAGCGTGGCGAGATGACGGCGAACGAGGTCGCCGCCGAGCTGAAGGGCCTGGCGATCGCGCCGGGCCTGTGGGACGTGGCGAGCGAGGTGGTCGCGGTCCGCGCGCCCAATCTGCCGATCGAGGCCCGCGACCGCATGATCGGGCCGCGCCGGCAGCACCGGACCTGCCTGTCACCGGAAGAAGCGGCGCGGCCCAGCGCGCGTTTTCTGGCCGGTCGTGGCGACAATGGCTGCGTCTATGCGGATTTCGCGATGGGCAATGGCCGGATGACCGGAACGATGCGCTGCGCCGAGCCAGAGGGCGGCGAGACGCTGGCCCGGATGACCGGCGATTACCGCCTCGACAGCTATCGGCTCGACATGACGATCGAGACGCCCTTGCCGGACGGCGCGACAATGGAGATCGAAACGCGGACGCTGGGACAGCGGATCGGCGGCTGCCCCGCAAGACCGGCCGGCGAATGAGAAAGGAAGGAACGGGACCATGATCGGCTATGCCTGCATCGGCACCAACGACCTCGAAAAGGCGCGCGGCTTCTATGACGCCCTGTTCGGTTTCATCGGGGGCACGCGCCTGATGGAATTCCCCGAGGATCAGGGCGGCTTCACTCTCTACGGCGTGGACTGGCACCGGCCCGGCATCGCCGTCACCCGTCCCTACAACCAGCAGCCCGCGAACGCCGGCAACGGCAACATGATCGCGATCGTCATGGACAGCCGCGAGAAGGTCGATGCCTTTCACGCCAGAGCTCTGGAGCTGGGCGGCACGGACGAAGGCGCGCCGGGGCTGCGTTCGCCGGAGGGCGAGCGGGCCTTTTACGGCGCCTATTTCCGCGATCCGGAAGGCAACAAGTTCTGCGCCTTCCGGACCGGTCCGGCCTGAGCTCAGCCGCGGCGGCGCGGCGGCGCGGCGGCGAAGCACCAGACATCCGCGTCCGCATCGCAGCGGATTCCGGCGAGCGTCGCTGTGTGTCCCGCCGCCAGCGATGCCAGCAGCCGGTCCACCTCCGCCCCGCGCGGCGCGGCGTCCGGCGCCAAGGCGGCGAGCGCGCGCAGGACAAGCCGTCGACGCAGCTCCGCCGGCAGATCGCGCATGTCGATCCGCAGCGTCGCACCTGCGGCGCGCGCGCGCTCCGCATGGAGCCGGCCGACGGCCCAGTCGATCGCTTCCTCCGCTTCGGCCAGCGCGCGTGCGCTGCGCGCCAGCGCCGGCGCATCCAGCCAGTCCGCCTCGCGGAGCCGGCTGCGCAGCCGAGCGCGATCGTAGCGCGGATCGTCGTTGCTCGGATCGTCGACGGCGGAGATGCCCGCTCCAGCGACGACCGCCGCCAGCTCGGCGCGGCGCCAGCCGAGCAGCGGTCGGATCACTTTCATCCCGTCGATCCTGGCCCGCGCCCGCACACCGGCCAGCCCGGCCACGCCGGACCCACGCAACAGCCGCATCAACAGCGTTTCCGCCTGGTCGTCGGCATGGTGGGCGGTGAGCAGGCAGGCGAGGCCCGCTTCGCGCGACCAGCCGCCGAGCAGGCGGTAGCGCACCGCGCGCGCAAAAGACTGGGTGTTGCCGGCGAGCGGCGCATCGGCGCGCAAAATGACGTGCGGCACGCCGAGCCGAGTGCAAAGCCCGGCGACGAAGGCGGCTTCGGCCGCGCTTTCGGGGCGCAAGCCGTGATCGACCGTGGCCGCTTGCACGGCGCCCGGCCGCGCGGCATGGGCGAGCAGCAGCAGCGCGATGCTGTCCGGTCCGCCGGACACGGCGACGCCCAGCGCGCAGGGCGCATCGCCGGCCAGCGCGTGGAGATCCGCGCCGAAGCGCGCCACGACGTCGGGAGCGGGCCGGAGGACGGTCATCCCCTCATCCTAGCCCCGCCCGTTCGGGCCGGAAACGCCTAGTTGGCGCAGCGCGCGTCGGTGCGGGCCTGCGGCAGGCGGGTGCGGATGAAATCGCGCATGTTGGGATAGACCTGCGCGAGCTCGTCATAGACCCGACAGGCTTCCGGACGCCGGTTCAACCGAGTCAGCGACTGGCCGAGATAGAAAAGGCTGTCGGCGGCCCGCTCGCCGCGCGGATTGTCCTGGTAATTGGCGAGCAGGATGCGGGCCGCGGTCGCCGGCTGGCCGGCATCGAGGGCGGCGCGGCCCTGCAAATTGCGCATCCAGCTCGTCCAGCGCGTGTTGGGATGACGTGCGGCGGCCGCTTCGAGCGCGCGCTGCGCTTCGACATGCTGCCCCGCATTCCACATCCTGAACCCGATATTATAGGCTTCTTCGGGATCGTCCGGTACCCCACTTGCCGGCGCGGCGGGCACCGCTGGCGCTGGCGTCGGCGCGACGGGCGCGGGATCGCGTCCCGGGCGGGTCGGTGAAGCGATCGGCGGCGGCTCAACCTGCGCCGGCGCACCCTGCCGTTCCACACGATCGAGCCGGCCTTCGAGGTCGGCGCGCAGCCGGGCGATCTCGCGTTCGAGCTGGCGGGTGCGATTGTCGCTTTCCTCGATCTGGCCGGTGAGCGAGCGCAATTGCGCCTCGACCGCATCGACCCGGGAATTGAGGTTCGAAATCGCATCGCCGGCCGGCACGCCGCCCGGCCCGGCCGGCGCCTGGGGCCGCAGCTCCGGCTCGACGAACTGACTGCGGCCATCCGGGAAGACCCGGCGTTGCACCGCGCGCATCTCCTGCTCCAACCGGTTCACCCGCTGCTCCACCGGATCGCGCTGCGCCGCCGCCGGCGTGATGGCGACGCCGATGAGAAGTAGTCCGAGAAGGTGGAAACGCATGATCAATCCCCGAAACGCAAGAAGTGAAACCTTGTCTCGCCGGCGGCGCCTTTCGCCAGCCTGAAGCGGCGGTTAGGGCGTCGGCGGCTGCGCGGCCGTCGCGGCGCCCTGAATCCGGGCGACGATATCCTCGGCGCGCAGGCTGACGTCGGCGATGGTGCGCTCGGCGGGCTCCAGCGGGCCGATGTCACGCCCGCCGACCGAGACGCGCAGCACCTGCGGCCGGCCGGTGCGGATCACCGGATTCTGTGCCGTCGCCGGCACATCGAAGGTCTGGCCGGGCGTCATCGTGCCGTTGAACAAGGCCGGACCGCCCGAAGCGTCGCTGACCCGCAGCCACACCTCCTGCGTCGCGGTCAGCACCACGCCCTGCCCGGCCACGGCCGGCGACGGCAGTGGCGCGGCGGGCGGGGCGGCAGGCGCTTCGGCTTCGGACAAGGGCACGGTGACCCCGCCCGGCAGCGGCGCCTCGTCGTTGAGCGTGCCGCGCCAGACGAGATAGCCGACGACCAGGGCGGCCGCGATCAGGGCCGCGACGATGGCGAGCGTGCGCGGCGGCACCCGGGCCGGATCGGCGGGCTCGTAATATTCGGCCGCCTGCACCGGGGTGCGCAGGCCGCCCAGCTTGTCCCGCACCTCGCGGCTCAGCTCGGCGCCGTCCAGCCCGATCGCATTGGCGTAGGACCGGACAAAGCCCACACAGTAGGTGACGGCGGGCAGCGCGTCCCATTCCTCGCGCTCGATATGCTGGAGATGACGCATCGGGATGCGGGTCTGCGCGGCGACCTGATCGAGCGAGAGGCCCGCCGCCTCGCGCGCCTGCCGCAGCCGATCCCCGACCGTCTGGGGGATGAACGGGTCCTCAGGATCGTCTTGCGCCATCTGCCCGTTATCGCTTCCTCGTTAGACGCCTCTCGGTCGGTGCAAGCCTTCGGCGAAGTGCGACGGCAATGTCAACCGACGGCGACGCCATTCTTTTCCGCCCAGGCGGCAAGCGCGGCGCGCATGTCCGCAGGCGGCGATGCCAGCAACCCCTCCATGAGGACGACCGCCGCCGTCGCATCGAGCGAGCGGATCATCGCCTTGATCGGGCCGACCGCGACCGGCGTGATCGACAGCCGCCGGATGCCGATGCCGATCAAAGCCAGCGCCTCCAGCGCCCGGCCGCCCATTTCGCCGCACACGCCGATCGGGACATCATGCGCATCGGCCTGCGCCACGACCCGCTTCAGGAAGCGCAGGATCGCCGGCGACAGCCAGTCGTAGCGCTCGGCGAGGCGGGGATTGGAGCGGTCGGCGGCGAACAGGAATTGCGTCAGATCGTTGGTCCCGACCGAGATGAAATCGAGCCGCGGCAGCAGCAGATCGAGCATCTCGGCCAGCGCCGGCACCTCCAGCATCGCACCGTAGCGGATTTGGGTGGGCAGCTGCTTGCGCCGCGTCGCCAGCCAGGCGCGCTGCTGCTCGACCAGCGCCTTCGCCGCGTCGAACTCCCAGGGCTCCGACACCATCGGGAACATGATGTTCAGCTCGCGGCCCGCCGCCGCCTCGAGCAGCGCGCGCGCCTGCGCCTTCATCAGCGTGTCGCGATCGAGCGCGAGGCGCAGCGCGCGCCAGCCCATCGCCGGATTCTCCTCGCCATTCTCGCTGGCGTGGAGATAGGGGAGCTGCTTGTCGCCGCCGACATCGACAGTGCGGAAGATCACGGGCCTGCCGCCCGCCGCCTCCAGCACCGATCGATAGAGCCGCTGCTGGCTCTCCCGGCGCGGCAGGGTGGCGGACACCAGGAACTGGAATTCGGTGCGGAACAGGCCGATGCCGTCGGCGCCGACCGCGTCGAGCGCGGCGACGTCGTCGCGCAGCCCGGCATTGACCATCACCGCGATACGCGCGCCGTCCGTCGTGACCGGCGGCAAATCCTTGGCTGCGGCATATTCGGCGCGGCGCTTCTGGCCCGCGGCGAAACGCGCGTCGAACGCCTCATGGACCGCCGGGGTCGGCCGGGCGAAGGCACTGCCCTCGCCGCCATCGAGCAGCACGAGATCGCCCTCGGCGATCTGCTGGCGCACAATGCGCGCCCGACCGATCATCGGCACGCCCATCGCGCGGGCGACGATCGTCACATGAGCGGTCAGCGATCCTTCCTCCAGGATGACGCCCTTCAGCTTGCGCCGGTCATATTCGAGCAGCTCGGCCGGCCCCAGATTGCGCGCGATCAGGATCGCGTCCTGCGGCAGGCCGCCCTGCGCCGCCGTCCCGAGCTGGCCCGAGACGATGCGCAGCAGCCGGTTCGACAGATCGTCGAGATCGTGCATCCGGTCGGCGAGCAACGGATCGGAAATCTGGCGCATGCGCTGCTGCATGCGCTGACGCACCCGCTCGATCGCCGCCTCGGCGGTGAGGCCCGACTCGATCGCCTCGTTGATCCGCCGCGACCAGCCCTCGTCATAGGCGAACATCTTGTAGGTCTCGAGCACCTCCTGATGCTCGCCCACCGTGCCGAACTCGGCCTGGCCGGTCATCGCGTCGATCTGCTCGCGCATCCGGCCGAAGGCGGAGACCAAGCGGTGGCGCTCCGCCTCGATATCGTCGGCGACAGTGTGCTCGATCAGAATACGCGGCTGGTGATAGACGGCGTGGCCCTTCGCCATGCCGGTCACGAGCCGCTGCCCGGTCAGGCGCGCCATGCCGGAGTCGCGCGCGGATTCGGCGGCGCCGGCGGCGCGATCGGCAAGGCCGGCATTGGCGATCAGCTCGGACAACACCATCGCCACCGTCTGCAGCGCCTCGATCTCGATCTCGTCATAGGCGCGCGGATCGGCATGCTGGACGGCGAGCACGCCGATCGCCCGCTCCTTGCGGATCACCGGCACGCCGGCGAAGCTGTGATAGAGTTCCTCGCCCGTCTCGGGGCGATAGGCGAATTCGGGATGGCTCGCCGCCTCGGCGAGGTTGAGCACGGCGGCGCCCTGCGCGATCGTGCCGACCAGCCCCTCGCCCGGCGCCAGCTTGGTGACGTGCACGGCCTCCTGTTTGAGGCCGACCGTGGCGAACAGCTCCAGGACGCCGTCGCGCAGCAGGTAGATCGAGCAGACCTCGCTCGCCATCGCCTCGGCGATGATCTTGACGACCTTGTTGAGCTTGGCCTGCGCGCCGAGCCTGGAGGCCATCACATCATGCAGCCCCGTCAGGATTTCACGGGCGGACGTGACGGAAGCGGTCGGCATGGGCGATCGCTATCAGAAAGCGCCGGGCGTTTCCAATGCGCCGGTGAGGATTTAACGCGCCAGCCCCACGCCTCCCACCGGCTCTGTCTGCGTACCGCTCTCGAAGCCGGTGATCAGTGGGCGAGCACGGGCGATGACCGCCCGCACCGCGGGCAGTTGCAGCGAGGCGCGGTGACTGTCGCGACTATCCCAGACTTCGGTGATCCAGATCGCATCGGCGTCCGCCGAATCCTTCGCAACAATGTAGGAAAGGCAGCCGGGCATGGCCTGCGTGCCTTCCAGCAGTAACGCGATCAACGCGTCGCGCTCACCCGCGACGGCACGCATCTTGCCGATCAGGCCGAACATGCCGTTCCCTTGTTCCGCCCTCGCGACGGCGGGGATGCCCGCCAGCGCAAGCGCCAGCCCGCCCGCCAGCAGCTCGCGCCGTCTTGTGCCCATCGTCATTCCTTTCGGAGGCGGATGTTAAGCGTGGCGGCACACTCCATCAAGCAACGTGCAATCGCCGCCGTGCGTTGATAGTCACACTGCCGATGCGTGCCTTGCCCATTCTTCTCCTGTCCGGTTTGCTCGCCGCGTGCGCCGGCCATGTCGCCGACTATGTCGGCCCGCGCTCGACGATCATCACGCCCCAGCTCATCCGTTACGGCTACACGCTGATCCAGACGCGGTGTGTGGGCGAAACGCTCGGCACCACGCTGAGCCCCCGCCGGCTGCGCGATTTCGCCACCGCGGCGGGCGCGGTCCGGCAAGGCTATTACACAACGTCGGAGATGACGGCGCGCGATCTCCTGTGGGTTGCAACGACGCAGGGCGCCCAGACCCTGGCCGCGCTCGAACGGGCGAATCGCGACTGCGACATTTCGGCGGAGCCGGCGCCACCGCCTCCCGTTCCGGTCGCACCGCCTTCGCCGGTCGCGCAGCCAGCGGCCTGGCTCAATCTGGGCGCCGCCGAATCCGGTCAGTCGATCGCGATCGACGCGGCGAGCATCGAGCAACGGGACGGGACCCGATCGGCCTGGTTCCGGCTGACCAATCCGGGCGAGAGTCCCAGCGCGAACATCTTCCGCCTCGTCGTGGATTGCCCGCGCCGCACGATCAACGCGACCGAGCGGCGCCGGCTCGACGAAACAGGCGATATCGCCGAACGGCAGGACTATCCGGACAACCCCCTTCCCGTGGAAGACGGCACCGTGATGCAGATCGCCTGGCTGTCGCTTTGTACCTAAGCCGAGCGGCGCTCTAGGGCGAGCGCCGCCTCGTCCATCAGCTGGGCGAGAATGGACGCGGCCGGCGCCTCGTCCTTGACCATGCCGACCGACTGGCCGGCCATCACCGAGCCGGTCTCGACATCGCCCTCGATCACCGCGCGACGCAGCGCGCCCGCCCAGTAATGCTCGATCTGGAGCTGGGCCTCCATCATCTCGACCGCGCCCTCATCCAGCAGCTGGGCGACCTCGCGCTGCTTGGCGGCGAAGCTCTCCATCTCGCGATTCTTGAGCGCGCGGACCGGGATGACGGGGAGGCGCGGATCGATCTGGACGCTGGTGATCGCATCGCGCGCCGAGGCGCGGATGAACGCCTTCTTGAAATTCGGATGGGCGATGCATTCGGTGGCGCAGACGAAGCGGGTGCCCAGTTGCACGCCGGCCGCGCCCATCTCCAGATAGCCGGCGATCAGGCCGCCATGGCCGATGCCGCCGGCGACGAAGATCGGCACTTCGGCGGCGAGCGGCGGCAGGATCTCCTGCGCCAGCACCGAGGTCGAGACGGGGCCGATATGGCCACCCGCCTCCATCCCCTCGATCACCAGCGCATCGACGCCCGAGCGGATCAGCTTCTTGGCCAGCGCCAAAGCGGGGGCGAAACAGATCAGCTTGGCCCCGCCGCCCTTGATCCGATCGATCGCGCCGGGCGGCGGCAGGCCGCCGGCCAGCACGACATGGCCGACCTCATGCTTCGCGCAGACGTCGGTCAGCTCGGAGAGCATCGGGTGCATGGTGATCAGGTTGACGCCGAACGGCCGCGACGTGCGCGCCCTGGTCTCGGCGATCTCGGTGTCGAGCAGGTCCGGCGTCATCGCGCCGCAGGCGATCACGCCGAACGCCCCGGCATTGCTGAGCGCGGACACCAGGCTGCGCTCCGAAATCCAGCTCATCGCCCCGCCGAGCACGGCATGGTCGCAGCCGAGGAAATCGGCGCCGCGCGCCATCAGGCGCTTCAGCCGATCGCGGCCGACACTCGCGCTCACATCGTTCACGCCGCATCCTCCTCGGCATCGAGGCCGTAGGCGGTGTGAAGCACGCGCACGGCCAGTTCGGTATATTCCTCCGGGATCAGCACCGAGACCTTGATCTCCGAGGTGGTGATCGCGACGATGTTGATGCCGCGATCGGCGAGCGTCCTGAACAGGGTCGCGGCGATGCCGGCATTGGAGCGCATGCCGACGCCGACCGCACTGACTTTCACGACATTGGTGTCGGTCAGCATCTCGGCAAAGCCGATCGCACCCTTGAGCTTCTCCAGCTCGGCCGCCGCATGGGCGAGCGAGGCGGTCGGCACGGTGAAGGTGAGGTCGCTCGCCTCGCCCGCGCGCGGGATGTTCTGGACGATCATGTCGACATTGATGTTCGCCTCGGCGAGCGGCCCGAAAACGGCGGCGACGACGCCTGGCCGGTCCGGAATTCCGGTCAGCGTCACGCGCGCCTCGTTCTTGTCGTAGGCGATGCCGGTGATGACGTTGCGTTCCATGTCGCTTCCCTCGATTGCCTCGTCGCCGACGATCATCGTCCCCGGCCCGTCCTCGAACGAGGACAGGACCTGCAGAGGCATGTTGTAGCGCATCGCCAGCCCGACCGAGCGGGTCTGGAGCACCTTGGCGCCGACGCTCGCCAGCTCCAGCATCTCCTCATAGGTGACGAGGTCGAGCTTGCGGGCGCGCGGCACGATGCGCGGATCGGTGGTGTAGACGCCGTCCACGTCGGTGTAGATGTCGCAGCGGTCGGCCTGCATGGCGGCGGCGAGCGCGACCGCCGACGTGTCCGAGCCGCCCCGGCCGAACGTCGCCAGCGCGCCGTCGGTGGTGACGCCCTGGAAGCCCGGGATGACGGCGATGCCGCCGCCGTCGAAGACGCGCTCCAGCACGTCCACGTCAATTCCCTCGATCAGGGCGGCGGCGTGGCCGGAGGCGCGGATCGGGAGCTGCCAGCCCATATAGGAGCGGGCATTGAGGCCCATGCCCTGCAGCGTGATCGCGAGCAGGCCGCTCGTCACCTGCTCGCCCGAGGCCACCACCACGTCATATTCGCGCGGATCGTAGAGCGAGGCGGCCTCCCGGCAGAGCTGGACGAGCCGGTCCGTCTCGCCCGCCATCGCCGAGACGACGACGGCGACCTGGTTGCCCGCATCCGTCTCCGCCTTCACGCGCGCGGCGACATGGCGGATCCGCTCGATCCCCGCCATGGACGTGCCGCCGAACTTCATGACGATGCGGGCCATGGGACGCGCGCTTAGGGAGCGGACGACGCGATGGCAAGCGGCGCGGCTCTTTCCCCGGGGCGTTATGCATGCAAGGGTGACGGCAATGACCGCGACGACGATCGACCCCAGGGAAGCCGCCCATTTCGGCACGCTCGCCGCCGATTGGTGGGACCCGAAGGGCAGCTCGGCGATGCTGCACCGGCTCAATCCGGTGCGCCTCGCCTATCTGCGTGCGCGGATCGACGCCCATTGGGGGGTGGACGAGCATGATTTGAAACCGCTGGCGGGCAGGAGCGCGGTGGACGTCGGCTGCGGCGCCGGGCTGCTCGCCGAGCCGCTGGCCCGGCTGGGCGCGGCGGTGACGGCGCTGGACGCGGCGCCGGAGAATATCGCGGCGGCGCGGCTCCATGCCGAAGGCCAGGGCCTTGCCATCGACTATCGCGTCGGCGGGACGGAGGCGCTGGCCGGGCGCTACGACCTCGTCACATCGATGGAGGTGGTGGAGCATGTCGCGGACGTGCCGGCCTTCGTCGCGGGGCTGGCTGGCGCGCTGGTCGAGGGCGGCCTGCTCGTCATGTCCACGCCGAACCGCACCGCGCTCTCGCGGCTGGTGATGATCGGGATCGGCGAGGGACTGGGGCAAATCCCGAAAGGCACGCACGACTGGGGCAAATTCCTGACGCCGGACGAGCTGACCGCGCATCTCGCCGAAGCGGGGCTGGAGGTGACCGACGTGACCGGCCTCGGCTGGACTCCGACGCGGGGCTTCCAGCTCGGCGAGGACGTATCGCTCAACTATCTGCTGACGGCGCGGCGCGCAGAGGGATAAGTTGACAAAGTTTACAGGGTGAGGGGTGTTTCCGGCCGGCACCCGAGCCGGGCACGGCGGCACTTAACTTCAGCATCTTCACCCATATGCGCGACGGCATGGCCGAGAGAATTTTTCGCGCGAAACGGACGATTCAAAGAGCCGGCGAAGCGAGGCCGGAACCCCGATTCGGGGCGAGCGTGACAGAGCATTTCCTACATTGGAAGCGGGCGGGAGAGTTACTTTCGGCCCCAAGCAGACCTTCTCAGCGGCTCGTCGTGGAATAGGTCGCCGTTGCCAGCACCTGCACGCGGTCCAGTCTCTGGTTCGGCTGTCTCGCGCGACTGATTGCGATGGAGAAAGATTCGTTTTCGCGGTGTTGGAAAACTGTCGTTATCATGCCTTCTCTTGTGCTGTCTGAAATCTGCCGCCAGCGCATTCCAAAGGTTTCCGATGCGAGAATCGCCTCGATCGCTGGTTGCAGGTCCGTGTTTCCACCGCCGGTGATGTGACACATTGGAAGCTGATCGGAGACCACCAGAAAATACCCTGCATCTTCAGTCGAATTGACGTGCCAATAGTGATTCCCATGTCGGAGTTCCGTTGGTGGCAGGGATACTTCCGGTACATTCTCGACGAGACTCATCTCATTTCCGAGACCTACCGCGGCAATGAAAGGTTCGGCCCCATCCACCCAACTCGCTGGCTGGAGAACCCATTCTTCGCAGCCCCTCAACACTCCTGCAAAGCCACGTTCGACATCTGGTTGGGCCAGAGCGGGCGCAGCGGAAGTCAGCGCAGCTATCAAGAACAAGGCGACCTGTTGCATTATCAAAAGGTTATCGCAGCAATCGTTCGATTCCCAGTCATAACGGATATCTTCCTTACATGTCCGTCCCCTATTCCCGCGGCTCCCGGCTGAGCCGGGTCATCAGGATGGCGGCGCGCTGGGACTGGCGGACGAGGCTGTCGAGATCGAGCCATTCGTTCGGCGCGTGGGCGCCGCCGCCGGCCGCACCGAGACCGGCGAGCGTGTCAACGTCCGCCGCGACGAAACCGGAATCGGCGGCGCCGCGCCGGGCGGGGTCGAATTCCGGCATTTCCGGCAGGCCGAGATCGCGATTGACCCGATTGAGGCGGGCGAGGATCGCCCGATTGCCCTCGGTCGGCGCCATGGGGGGATAACCGTCGCCGGTGAAGACCAGCTCGGCCGAGGTCTGCGGCAGGTGCTGCGCGACGATCGCCTGCATCCGTTCGCGCGCCCGGGCGTCCTGCTCCGGCGTCAGGGTGCGAAGATCGCCGCGCGCGATCGCCCGTTCGGCGACGATGTTGGTCTTGCCCGAGGCGGCGACGCGGAAGCCGTCCGCGTCGATCTCGGCCGGCGTGCCGCCCGCCATGACGCCGACATTGTAGGTGAGATTGGCCTCCGGCAGCTCGCGCCGGAAGGCATCGAGGATGCGCGCCAGCTCGTAGATCGCGCCATAGCCGAGAGTGTCGGAGAAGACGCCCGAGGAATGGCCCGAGCGGCCGGTCGTGGTCAGCGTCCACGTCCCCGAGCTGCGCCGGGCGATGGTGGCGTGATCGACGCCGTTCTCGCGGGCCAGCCCTTCGAATTCAAGCGCCACGTCCGCCCAGCGCCCGGCCTCGATCAGATCGCGCCGGGCGACGTCCAGCGGCGCGCCGGGCCGCTCCTCGTCGCCGGTCAGCACGACCCGGATATCGGCGTCCCGCAAGGTGCCGGCCGCATGCATGGCGCGCAGGGCCGCGACGATCACCGCGATGCCGCCCTTGTCGTCGCCGATGCCGGGGCCGGTGGCGCGATTGCCCTCGCGGGTGAAGGTCTGGAACGGGCTGTCCGCCTCGAACACCGTGTCGAGATGGGCGATGAGGAGGAGGCGCTTGCCGCGTCCGTTGCCGCGATGATTGGCGACGATATGGCCGGCCCGGCCCGTCTCGCGCATGTCGAGCCATTCGACCGCGAAGCCCAGCGGCTCCAGCTCGGCGCGGACCATTTCGCCCACCTCCGCCACGCCCGCCAGATTGAGCGTGCCGCTGTTCACGTTCACCATCCGCTCCAGGAACCCGATCGTGCGCGCATGTTCCTGCGTCACCGTCTGCGCCATCCGGCGTTCGGCGCCGGTCAGCGAGGCGTGCGCGGCGGCTGGCACCCACAGCAACAGGGCGAGAAAGGCGATCGGCTTCATGCGGGGCTCCTGGCGGATGGCGGAGGCGGGAACCTAACGGAGGGGATGCGGGTCGGCTAGGGCTTGATCCACCGAGACGAAAAGGGAACAGGCATTTCAAGGCGGATGGATTGGCGAATTCTACGGCCGGACGGTGAATTCGTAGAACAGGCCGATGCCGCCGGAGAATTGATCGCGCGAGCCGAAGGTGCGGACCAGCGGGGAATCCGCCGCGTCGCCGATCAGCCGGTCATAGCCCGCATAGGCGTAGATTCCCCACTCGCGCGACAGGCGCCGGGTGAGCCCTGCCGAGGCGCCGATGGCGTAGAAACCGCCGCCGGGGCGGTATTCGGGCAGGCCGGTCGCCGTCGCGGCGGCGGGCGTGACGCCGAAATAGGCGCGATGATAGCCGCCGTCGGCGATCCGGGCGCGCGGGCCGATCGAGAAGATCATATTGTCATCGTCGCGGATCACGAAATCGGCGGAAATGTCGCCGACCCAGCCATCATGGCCGCCGATGCCGCGCCGCCCTTCGACACGCAGGCGCAGATTGGGCGTGACGAACGCCTGCGCGAAGCCGCCGGCCTCGACCGTGAAGCCGACCTCGCCGACCGGCGCGCCGACATCGCGATCGCGGCGCTTGTTCTGGAACTGCATGGCCGGACCGAAATCGAACGGGCTGTCGGACCCGAGCAGGCCGAAGCCCCAACCCTGGTCCGGCGCTTCGAACGCCATCGGCCGGCCCTCGCGGCGCAGACCGAGGATCGGCAACGGGAAGACATCGACGCCGTCCGCGCCGGGATATCCGGGAAAGACCTGCGCGCCGCCGCCGACCGTGACGATCCAGCCAGGCTTTTCCTCGTCACGATCCTGCGCCCAAGCGGGCCCGGCGAGGGCAAGCGGCAGGGCTGCGGCGGCGAACACGAGAACGCGACAGGAGCGAAACATCGTCATCGCGCCAGAACGGCCCGATGCGGACTTTGTTGCGCCGATGTGACGAGGATCATTCGAATTCCAGGATCACGGCATCGACGGCGAGGCTGTCGCCGGGCCTCGCCTGAACCGTCTTCACCGTCCCCGATTTCTCGGCGCGCAGGATATTCTCCATCTTCATCGCCTCGACCACGGCGAGCGGCTGGCCGGCCTCCACCGTGTCGCCCGCCGCGACATGCAAGGCGGTGAGCAGGCCGGGCATCGGGCAGATCAGGAACTTGGAGAGATCGGGCGGCACCTTCTCGATCATGTGGCGCGACAGCTCGGCGACATGCGCGGGCAGCACCTCGACCAGGTGGCTGGCGCCGTGGCTGGCGAGGCGCCATTTGCGCCCGGCGCGCGCGATCTGGACGATGTGCGGCCGGCCGTCGACCGCACCCTTGAAACGCAGCTCGCCCGGCTGCCAGCCGCCGAGAATCTCATGCGGGTGATCCTCGCCGGCGCGGTGGATCAGGGTCGCGCCCTCGGCAGGCTCGACGCGCAGGCGATGCTCGGTGCCGGCGATGCGGACGACCAGATCGTCCGGCGCGGCGACCGGATCGCCGAGCTGGCCGCCGATCGAGGCCGCGCGGCGGTCATTTTCATGGCCGACCAGGGCGGCGATGGCGGCGAGATCGGCGAGCAGCGCCTCGCCGGTCGGCGCACCGGCGAAGCCTTCGGGATATTCCTCGGCGATGAAGCCGGTGGTGATGTCACCCGAGCGGAAGCGCGGATGCTGCATCAAGGCGGAGAGGAAATCGATGTTGTGGCCGATGCCGTCGATGCGGAAGGCGTCGAGCGCGCGGACCTGCCGGTCGATCGCCGCCAGCCTCGTCGGCGCCCAGGTGACGAGCTTGGCGATCATCGGATCGTAGAACATCGAGACTTCGCCGCCCTCGGCGACGCCGTCGTCGACGCGGGTGCGCAGCTCCGGCCCGCGCCCTTCCTGCGGCGGCCGATAGCGGACCAGCCGACCGGTGGAGGGGAGGAAGCCGCGATAGGGGTCTTCGGCATAGACGCGGTTCTCTATCGCCCAGCCGGTGAGCGTCACATCGTCCTGGGTGAAGGCGAGCTTTTCCCCGGCGGCGACGCGGATCATCTGCTCGACCAGATCGAGGCCGGTAATCTCCTCGGTCACCGGATGCTCGACCTGGAGGCGGGTGTTCATCTCCAGGAAGTAGAAGCTTGTCCCCGTCGCGTCGGCGCCCGAGACGATCAGCTCGACCGTGCCGGCGCTGTAATAGCCCACGGCCCGGGCGAGCGCGACCGCCTGCTCGCCCATCGCCTTGCGCATCTCGGGGCTCACGAAGGGCGACGGCGCCTCCTCCACCACCTTCTGGTGGCGGCGCTGGATCGAGCATTCGCGCTCGCCAAGATAGACGATGTTGCCGTGCCGGTCGCCCAGCACCTGGATCTCGATATGGCGGGGGCTGAGGATGAACTTCTCGATGAAGACGCGATCGTCGCCAAAGCTGTTCAGGCCTTCGCGCTTCGTCGCCTCGAAGCCCTCGCGCACATCCTGCTCGGAATAAGCGAGGCGCATGCCCTTGCCGCCGCCGCCGGCGCTGGCCTTCATCATCACCGGATAGCCGATGTCGTTGGCGATCCTGACGGCCTCGTCCGTGTCGGCGATCTCGCCCAGATAGCCGGGGACGACATTGACGCCGGCCTGCTGGGCCAGCTTCTTCGATTCGATCTTGTCGCCCATCGCGGCGATGGCGTTCGGCGGCGGGCCGATGAAGGCGATGCCGGCCTCGGCCAGCGCCCTGGCGAAACTTTCGCGTTCGGACAGGAAGCCGTAGCCGGGATGGACGGCCTCCGCGCCGGTCGCGCGGCACGCCTCGATGATGAGGTCCGCCTTCAGATAGGATTCGGCGGCCGGCGGCGGGCCGAGCCGGACGCTTTCGTCCGCCATGAGCACATGCGGCGCGCGCGCATCGGCGTCCGAATAGACGGCGACCGTCTTGATGCCCATGCGCCGCGCCGTCTTGATGACGCGGCAGGCGATTTCACCGCGATTGGCGATCAGGATCTTGGAAAACATGGTCCCCCTATTCGACCTGGAGTGCGTGAAGCTGCGCGACACGCTGGCGGGTGAGATGGGCGCGGCAGGTGTTGTAGAGCAACGGCTCCATCGAGCCGCCGCGCGCCTGATAGCTTTCGACCGTGCAATGGGCATCGCGGAAGGTGATCCACGCCCGCTGCGCCTGCAGCAGCCGCGCCGCCGCGCCCTGCCGGTTGTCGGTCGTCCGGTTCGCCTGGTCCTGCGCGCGGGCATAAGCGAGCACGCCGGGCCAGGCGGCGTTGAGCTGCGCGTCCGACGCCGCGAACTCGAGCGCGGCGCAGCGATTCATGTCCGCCTGCGTCACCGGATTGCGGCAATCCGGCGCGGCCTGCGCGGCAGACAGGGCCGCAAGGGCATAAAGCAAGGACATCATCGGCCTTTTCCTTCCGCGTTCATTCCGCCGCCACCTGCGTGGGGGCTTCGGCGGCCATCGCCTTCAGCCCGAGCCTTGCGAACATCGCGACGTCATTGTCGTCGCCGGCATTGGGGGCGGTGAGCAATTTGTCGCCGGTGAAGATCGAATTGGCACCCGCCATGAAGCAGAGCGCCTGCGTGCTCTCGCTCATGCTCTCGCGCCCCGCCGACAGGCGCACCATGCTTCCGGGCATGCTGATCCGCGCCACCGCGACGGTACGGACGAATTCGATATCGTCGATCTTCGCAAGCGGCGTGTCGGCCAGCATGTCGCCCAGCACCGTGCCCTTGATGGGGACCAGGGCGTTGATCGGCACGCTGCCGGGATGTTCGGGCAGGGTCGCCAGGGCATGGAGGAAGCCGACCCGGTCCTCGCGCGTCTCGCCCATGCCGACGATCCCGCCGCAACACACGTTCATGCCGGAGGCGCGGACATGGTCCAGCGTCTCCAGCCGGTCCTCAAACACGCGGGTGGTGATGACCTCGTTATAACGTTCGGGCGCGGTGTCGATATTGTGGTTGTAATAATCGAGGCCGGCGGCGGCGAGCGTGCGGGCCTGCGTCTCGCTCAGCATGCCGAGCGTCATGCAGGTTTCCATGCCCATGGCGCGCACGGCCTTCACCATCTCGACGATGGCCGGCATGTCGCGGTCCCTGGGATTGCGCCAGGCGGCGCCCATGCAGAAGCGGGTCGAGCCGTGATCGCGCGCCTGCGCGGCGGCCTGCAGCACTTGCCGCACGTCCATCAGCTTGGTCGCCTTGACCCCGCTGTCGGCATGGACGGACTGCGAGCAATAGCCGCAATCCTCCGGGCAGCCGCCGGTCTTGATGCTGAGCAGGGTGGAGAGCTGCACCTCGTTCGGCGCGTGATGGGCGCGGTGGATTTGCTGCGCCTCGAAGACGAGGTCGAGGAGGGGGCGATCGAAGAGGGCGGTGATCTCCGCGCGCGTCCAGTCGGTGCGTGGGCCGGTCATACGATAACTCCCGCTCGCATCAGCAATCGCCTCTTTCTCCAGCCCGGAGCATGAGCGTGAAAACGCGCGAATCCTCGGACGCGGGCAGATACTCGATTCTGCAACCCGTTTGACCAAGATCCCAATAGGCAAAGAATGTCCGATCCGTGACCGCCTGATCGGGGGCGACAGCCGTGCCGATGCGCATGATGAGCTCAGGTCGGGAGAACCGCTCGGTGACGGCTACCCTGAACGAGCACCCCTGTCTCCCCGACGCGGTTTCGAGCGTGAAATATCGCTCGCCCTCTCTCCACTGCCGAGTTCCCGGAGCCACGTCCGTCGATCTTTCGAACCCCATGTCTAGCGTCTCAACCGCATGATCGAATGCGGAGGGGTCGGGGAAGGTCTCGATACACGCGGCCCTGAACAGCTCCAGCGCGTTATCCAACGGCATCGGCACAATCCGGATCAGCTGCGGTCGCGTAATCCGCACCGGTTCGGAAGAGATCGCCTGACTTGCCCAAGCACCATGCGAAAAGGGAGACACGAGAGCAGCGATCGCGAGGGCGCTCGCGAGCAATCTCATGCGTTTCGGGCATGTCATTGCGCGGCCTCCTCTACGTCTTCCGGCGGCATGTTGTGGCCGAGCAGCTTCAGCACCTCGCCCGCCGCGTCGACCAGGTTGGTGCCGGGGCCGAAGATCGCCTGCACCCCGGCGTCGCGCAGGAACTGATAGTCCTGCGTCGGGATGACGCCGCCGGCGACGACCTTGATGTCGGCGCGGCCGGCATCCTTCAGATGGCCGATCAGCTCGGGGATCAGCGTCTTGTGACCCGCCGCGAGGCTGGAGGCACCGACCACGTCAACGCCCTTCTCGATCGCCAGCTCGGCGGCTTCCCTGGGCGTCTGGAAGAGCGGGCCGGGGACGATCTCGAAGCCGAGATCGCCGAAGGCGGAGCTGACCAGATTGGCGCCGCGATCGTGGCCGTCCTGCCCCATCTTGGCGACCAGCATCCTGGGCTTGCGGCCCATCCGCTTGCCGATGGACTCGACCCCCTCGGTAAGCCGCGCCCAGCGGCGGTCGTCCCGGTAGGCGCCGCCATAGATGCCGGAGACGGGGGTCGGGTTGGTGCCGTAGCGGCCGAACGCATCCTCCATCGCCGAACTGATCTCGCCCAAAGTGGCGCGGGCGCGGGCACAATCGACGGCGAGGGCGAGGAGGTTGCCCTTGCCGCTCGCACCCTCGCGCAGCGCGGCCAGCGCGGCCTGGCAGGCGGCTTCGTCGCGCCCGGCCTTGACCCGGTTGATGCGGGCGATCTGCGCCTCGCGCACGGCGTGATTGTCGACGTCGAGGATGTCGAGCTCCTCCTCGCCGTCCTTGCGATATTTGTTGACGCCGACGATCACGTCCTCGCCCCGGTCCACCCGGGCGGCGCGGGCGGCGCTCGCTTCCTCGATCATCGCCTTGGGCCAGCCGGCCGCCACGGCCTTCGCCATGCCGCCTTCGGCCTCGACCCGATCGATGATCTCCCACGCCTTGTCGACGAGGCTCTGCGTCAGCGCCTCGACATAGTAAGACCCGCCCAGCGGATCGACGACGTTGCACATGCCCGTCTCCTCCTGGATGACGAGCTGGGTGTTGCGCGCGATGCGGGCGGAGAAATCGGTGGGCAGCGCCACCGCCTCGTCGAGGCTGTTGGTGTGCAGGGACTGGGTCCCGCCCAGCATCGCCGCCATCGCCTCGATCGTGGTGCGGATCACATTGTTGTAGGGGTCCTGCTCGGTCAGCGACACGCCCGAGGTCTGGCAATGGGTGCGCAGCATCTTGCTCCGCTCGTCCTTCGCGCCCAGCTGCGTCATCACCCGGTGCCAGAGTATGCGCGCGGCGCGCAGCTTCGCGACCTCCATGAAGAAGTTCATGCCGATCGCGAAGAAGAAGCTGAGGCGGCCCGCGAACCTGTCGATGTCGAGGCCGGAGGCCATCGCCGCCAGCGCATATTCGCGGCCGTCGGCGATGGTGAAGGCGAGCTCCTGCACCTGCGTCGCCCCGGCCTCCTGCATGTGATAGCCGGAGATCGAGATCGAATTGAACTTCGGCATGTGGGCCGAGGTATAGGCGATGATGTCGCTGACGATCCGCATCGAGGGCTCGGGCGGGTAGATATAGGTGTTGCGGACCATGAACTCCTTCAGGATGTCGTTCTGGATCGTGCCGTCCAGCTTCTCCCGAGGGACGCCCTGCTCCTCGCCCGCGACGATGAAGAAGGCGAGGATCGGGATGACCGCCCCGTTCATCGTCATCGAGACGCTCATCCGGTCGAGCGGGATGCCGTCGAACAGGATCTTCATGTCCTCGACGCTGTCGATCGCCACGCCCGCCTTGCCGACATCGCCGACGACGCGGGGGTGATCGGAATCATAGCCGCGATGGGTGGCGAGATCGAAGGCCACCGAAAGCCCCTTCTGCCCGGCGGCGAGGTTGCGCCGGTAGAAGGCGTTGCTCTCCTCGGCGGTGGAAAAGCCGGCATATTGGCGGATCGTCCAGGGACGCCCGGCATACATGGAGGCGCGCACCCCGCGCGTGAACGGGGCGAAGCCGGGGAGGCCGGGGTCGAGGTCGGCCGTGTCGTCCGCCGTGTAGAGCGGCTTCACGTCGATGCCCTCGGGCGTATGCCAGACGAGATCGCGGCCCTTCACCTCCTTGGCGGCAAGGGCTTCCCAATCGGCGGGGGTGGGTTTCTTGTCGGTCATGCCGCCATCCTCCCTCCCCCTTGACGGGGGAGGGTTGCGCAGACTTGGGTCGCGCCTTTTTGCGCGGCCCTAGTCGAAGCTGGGAGAGGGTGAGGCGGGCGCACTTGCGCCCGTGCGCTCGCGCCGCGAGCGCCCCCCTCTCCAACCTCCGCTAGGCGGCACGCCGCCAAGCTGCGGTATCCTCCCCCGCAAGGGGGGAGGGGATCAGTGATTACCACGCGGCGTCTCCATGATCTCGGTCAGCACCCCGCCCATATCCTTCGGGTGGAGGAAGAAGATCGGCGTCCCGTGCGCGCCCGTCCGCGTCGGGCCGAGGATGCGGGCGCCCTTGCCCTCGAACCAGGCCCGCGCCGCTTCGATGTCCGGCACCTCGAAGCAGACATGATGCTGCCCGCCCTGCGGATTCTTCTCCAGGAACTTCACGATCGGCGAGTCCGCGCCCAGCGGCTCGATCAGCTCGATCTGGCTGTTCGGCGTGTCGATGAAGCAGACCTTCACACCCTGCTCGGGCAGATCGAACGGTTCGCGCACCACCTCCGCGCCCATCAGGTCGCGATAGGTGGCGATCGATTGCGCGATCGAGGGGGTGGCCACGCCTACATGATTCAGACGGCCGAGCTTCATACTCTCGCCCTGCGACATACGAATTCGGAAACCTCGGTCGAGATGGAACCCGGCAATAGTGCGCTCATCTCCCCTAGGTTCGGGCTATCGGCTTCAGCTTCAGCCAAAGTGTCCCCTTCACCGAGATAACGGAAGGTCATCGCATCACAGTCAATTTCACGACGGGCAAAACTGGTGCCAGACGGACCATCTCTCCGGGTCAGAGCTTCGAGATTTCCGTTCTCCATTCGGGACCAACTCACCAATCTGTAAGAGGCTCTAGGGTCCGATGGCACAGGCACTGCCTCACCTTCCGGAACGGTCACGGTTTCGCTGATTGCACTGTCTAGGAGGGCATTGGCGTCATAGACCACACCGTCATCGGATTGCCCGCCACATCCACACAGGCTCATAATGGCGATGCCTGCGACAAAAGCTGCGCGCTGGTTTTTCATCTGATTTCCCCTCGAATATGCACGATGCCGCTAAAGCGGAATATTATCATGCTTCTTCCACGGGTTCTCTAACTGCTTATCCCGCAGCTTCCTCAATCCCAGCGCGATCCGCCGTCGGGTGGAGTGCGGCATGATGACCTCGTCGATGAAGCCCTTGCTCGCCGCCACGAAGGGATTGGCGAAGCGTTCCTCATATTCCGCCGTGCGCGCGGCGATCTTCTCGGGGTCGCCGATGTCCTTGCGGAAGATGATCTCGACCGCGCCCTTGGCGCCCATCACGGCGATCTCGGCGGTGGGCCAGGCATAGTTGAGGTCGCCGCGCAGGTGCTTGGACGCCATCACGTCATAGGCGCCGCCATAGGCCTTGCGGGTGATGACGGTGATCTTCGGCACGGTCGCCTCGGCATAGGCGAAGAGCAGCTTCGCGCCGTTCTTGATGATGCCGTCATGCTCCTGCGCGACGCCGGGGAGGAAGCCGGGGACGTCGACGAAGGTCACGATCGGAATCTCGAAGGCGTCGCAGAAGCGGACGAAGCGGCCGGCCTTCTTGGACGATTTAATGTCGAGCACGCCGGCCAGCACCATCGGCTGGTTGGCGACGATGCCCACCGTGCGCCCCTCGATCCGGCCGAAGCCGGTGACGATGTTGGCGGCATGGGTCGGCTGCACCTCGAAGAAATCGCCGTCGTCGACGGTCTTCGCGATCAGCTCGTGCATGTCGTAGGGCTTGTTGGCGCTGTCCGGGATCAGGGTGTCGAGGCTGTCCTCGATCCGGTCCCAGGGATCGTCGCAAGGCCGCTCGGGCAGATCGTGCCGGTTGGAGAGCGGCAGGAAATCGAAGAAGTCGCGGGTGGCGAGCAAGGCGTCGATGTCGTTCTCGAACGCCACGTCGGCGACGCCGGACTTGGTGGTGTGCGTGACGGCGCCGCCCAACTCCTCCTGCGTCACCACCTCGTTGGTGACGGTCTTCACCACGTCCGGGCCGGTGACGAACATGTAGGATGAGTCCTTCACCATGAAGATGAAGTCGGTCATCGCCGGGCTGTATACCGCGCCGCCCGCGCAGGGGCCCATGATGAGGGAAATCTGCGGCACGACGCCGGAGGCGAGCACGTTGCGCTGGAACACCTCGGCATAGCCGCCCAATGACGCGACACCCTCCTGAATGCGGGCGCCGCCGCTGTCGTTCAGGCCGATCACGGGCGCGCCGACCTTCAGCGCCATGTCCATGATCTTGCAGATCTTCTGCGCGTGGCGCTCGGACAGCGAGCCGCCGAACACGGTGAAATCCTGCGCGAAGACATAGACAAGGCGGCCGTTGATTGTGCCCGAGCCGGTGACGACGCCGTCGCCCGGCACCTTCTGCTCCGCCATGCCGAAGTCGACGCAGTTGTGCTCGACATACATGTCATATTCTTCGAAGCTGCCCGGATCGAGCAGCACACTCAGCCGCTCGCGCGCGGTCAGCCGCCCCTTGGCGTGCTGCGCCGCGATGCGCTTTTCGCCGCCACCCATGCGCGCCTGCTCGCGGCGGCGCTCCAGTTCTTCGATCGTCGTAGCCATGGGCATGGTGAAAGACCTTGCCGCGACAAAGGTCAAGCGCGTGTGGCGGGGCTATTTGTAGAAGCCCTCGCGCAGATTGATGCCGTGCTCGACCCAGGCCTTCATCGCGCACAGCATCTGCGCCCAGCCCTGGCAGTTGCCATAACTGCCCTGCAGGCCGCGCTCGGTCTGCCGCCAGCCTTCCTCGGCGATGGTGACGAAGGTGCGCTCGTCGCCCTTCGGCTCGAAGGTCATCGTCACCGTCGTCTGATAGCCGGACGGGGCTTCCGCCGGGGCATCGCTCACCCCGTCAGGCGGCGGGCCCTCATAGGCCTCCCATTTCAGCACGATCCTGCGGTCGGGCACGACCTCGACCACCTCGACGGGAAACGCGCCGGGAAAATCGGCGAAATCCCATATCACGGTCGCGCCCGGCTCGATCCGGCCCTTGGCACCGCCGGTGGTGAAATAGCGCGACAGCGTGTCCGGATTGGCCACCGCCTCGAACACCTCGTGGACGGGCCGGGCGATGAAGCCGCTGATCCTGAACCTGAGATCCATGGCGATTCTCCTTGATCGCCGCGCTTATATGTTATAAAGCTATAACATGTCAATCGAGGCGCGGAACGACCGGATTTTCAAGGCGCTGTCGGCGGCCACGCGGCGCTCGATCCTCGATCTGCTCAAGGACGATCCGCAGACCACCGGCACGCTGTGCGCGTCGTTCCCGGACCTCGACCGCTGCACGGTGATGCAGCATCTGAAGGTGCTGGAAGAGGCGGAGCTGGTGATCGCCGAGCGCCGGGGGCGGGAGCGGTGGAATCACCTCAATCCGCTCCCGATCAAGCACATCCACGACCGCTGGATCGGCCCCTATGCGGCCCGCGCCGTCGGCCTGCTCGACCGGCTGAAAAACGATCTCGAGCGGGCCTAGCGCCCGTCGAAGCTCGGCGGGCGCTTCTGCAGGAATGCGATGACGCCCTGCCTGAAATCCTCGGATCGCCCAGCGTCGCGCTGGGCGATCCGCTCGGCGCCGAGCGCCTCGGTCAGCGTCCGCTGCTCGGCCTCGCGAGCGAGGCGGCGGAGCAGGCCGTAGGCAACGGTGGGGCCTTGCGCGAGGCGCGCGGCAAGCGCGGCGCCCTCGGCGGCGAGCTCCTCGTCCGGCACGACGCGGCTGATCAGACCCCATTCGGCGGCCTTGGCGGCCGGGATGCGCTCGCCCAGCATCATCATCTCCATGGCCCGCGCCCGGCCGGCCAGGCGGGGCAGCAGCCAGGTCGCGCCGGCATCGGGGATGAGGCCGATATTGATGAAGGCCTGGAGGAAATAGGCGGACTCGCCCGCGATCACGATATCGGCGGCGAGCGCGAGGCTGCATCCCGCCCCGGCCGCCGGCCCGTTCACCGCCGCGACGATGGGCAGCGGGCAGGCGAACAGGGCCTCGACCAAAGGATTGAAATGCGCCTCCAGCGCCGCGCCGACATCGTCGGGCAGGCCGCCGCCCGAAGCGAGATCGGCGCCGCTCGAAAAGCCCCGCCCCGCCCCGGTCAGCAGCAGACAGCGTGCGCCGGCTTCCGGCAGGCTCTCCACCGCCGCACGGATCTCGTCGAGCATCGCGGACGTAAGCGCGTTCAGGCTGTCGGGCCGGTTCAGCGTCAGCGTCGCGACACGATCGGCGCCGATCTCCAGCCTGATCTGTGCGTAGCTCATTCGCTCTCCACCGTCTCGACCGGCGCATGGAGGCGCAGCCGCGTCACCCGGCGCGTGTCGGCGTCCGTCACCTCCAGCCGCCAACCGCTCGGATGATCCAGCACCTCGCCGGGCCGGGGGATGCCGCCGGCGAGCAGCGAGGCCAGACCGCCCAAGGTCTCGACATCCTCTTCGGTCACGCCGAGCCGGGCGTCGATCACCTGCGCGACATCCTCCAGCTCGGCCCGGCCGTCCGCGTCCCAAACGCCGTCGTCGAGCGGGATGAGCTGGCCGGGCAATTCCTCGTCATGCTCGTCCTCGATATCGCCGACGATCTCCTCGACCACATCCTCGATGGTGAGCAGCCCTTCCGTGCCGCCGAATTCGTCGACGACGATGGCGAGATGGACCCGGCCCGCGCGCATCCGGGCGAGCAGATCGAGCATCCCCATCGATTCCGGCACGTAGAGCGGCGCGCGCATCAGCATGCGGATGTCCGCCGGCGGCGCCTTGTCCGACATGTGATAGGAGAAGACGTCCTTGATATGGACCATGCCGATCACGGTATCGAGGCTGCCTTCGTAGACCGGCAGCCGGCTGTGCTCGGCCTCGCGGAGCGCCTCGACCAGATCGGTAAAGGAGATGGTGCTGGGCACGGCGACGATCTCGCCGCGCGGGACGGCGACGTCGCCGGCCGTCTTGTCGCCGAAATGGAGGATGTTGCGAAGCATCAGCCGCTCGGCATCGCTGAGATCGCCGACCCGCGGCGCCTCGCCCTCGCGGCTCTCGATCGCCTCCTCGATCTGGTCGCGAAGCGTCGCCTCGCCATTCCCGAACAGGAACGCCCTCAGGCCGCTCCAGAATGTCCGTTCCTCCTGCCGAACGCCGGGACTGTCGTCTTCCATGGGGTTTAAGGTTGCACCTCGTATTGTTGACGAAATCTCATGAATAGGGGTCGGCGATGCCGATCGAGGCGAGCGCGCGCCGCTCGGCCGCCTCCATCTCCTCGGCGTCCGCATCGCTCGTTTCGTGATCGTAACCTAGCAGATGGAGCATGCCGTGCACCATCAGATGCGCGGCATGATCGGCGACCGGGATCGCCTTGTCGGCGGCCTCCGCCGCGCAGACGCCATGCGCCAGCACGATATCGCCGAGCAGGGGCGCCTGAGCGAGTTCGTCCTCCTCCGCCATCGGGAAGGAGAGGACGTTGGTCGGCTTGTCCTTGCCGCGCCATTCGGCGTTCAGGGCATGGACTTCGGCATTGGAGGTGAACTTGACCGAAACCTCCGCCTCGCTGTCGGCGAGCGCGGCGTGGCGGCTGGAGAGGATCGCGGCATGGACGGACCGGCCGGCGAGCGCCGGCCAGTCGGTGCTAGAGTCCCAGTCCTCGGACATGTCGGCTTCGACGAGGATCGTCATGCCTTGCCCTCATAAGCCTCGACGATCTTGCCGACCAGCGGGTGGCGGACCACGTCGCCGGGGCCGAAGCGGATCGTGGCGATCTTGTCGATCCCCTCCAGCTTGGCGACCGCGTCGGCGAGGCCGGACTTGCCGACATCGGGCAGATCCACCTGCTGCGGATCGCCGCAGATCACCATGCGGCTGCGCATGCCGAAACGGGTGAGGAACATCTTCATCTGCTGCGGCGTGGTGTTCTGCGCCTCGTCGAGGATGATGAAGGCGTCGGAGAGCGTGCGGCCGCGCATGAAGGCGATCGGCGCGATCTCGATCTCGCCGGACGCGATGCGCCGCTCGACCTGCTCGGTCGGCAGCATGTCATAGAGCGCGTCGTAGAGCGGGCGGAGATAGGGATCGACCTTCTCCTTCATGTCGCCGGGCAGGAAGCCGAGCCGCTCGCCGGCTTCGACGGCCGGACGCGACAGGATCAGGCGATCCACCGAGCCGCCGATGAGCTGCTGCACCGCCTGCGCGACGGCGAGATAGGTCTTGCCGGTGCCCGCCGGGCCCAATGCGAAGATCATCTCGTCGCGGGCCAGCGCCTCCATATAGACGGCCTGCGTCTTGGAGCGCGGGACGATCGTCTTCTTGCGGGTGCGGATCATCACCTTGGGCGGATCGGCCACGTCCGGCGCGACGATCCCCTCCAGCGTCGGCTGGCCCGACATGGCGATGATCGCGTTGACCAATTCGGCGTCGATGTCCTGGCCCTCGTCGAGCCGGTTGTAGAGACCGAGCAGCACCTCGCGCGCGCGGGCCGCCGCCTCGGGCTCGCCCTCGATCTGCACCTTGGTCCCGCGCGCGGCGATATAGACGCCGAGCCGGTCCTCGATCGCCACCAGGTTGCGGTCGAACTCGCCGAACAGGGGGCCGAGCAGATGCGCCTGCTCGAACTCGATCTCGACCCGGGCGCGGGGGCCGGCAGAGGTTTCGGTTTTCTTGTTCTGCGCCATCAGGCCGCTTCTTTCACAAGCTCGGCGCCGGCCAGGCTGTTGGGGCCGGCGGAGCGCAATTCGACTTCAACGATGTCGCCGATCTTCGCGGCGGTTTCGAGATGGACCGATTGCAGCCACGGCGTCTTGCCGACGCGCTGGCCGGGGCGGCGGCCGGGGCGCTCGAGCAGCACCTGTGTGCGTTTGCCCACGCTGGCCTGATTGAAGGCGAGCTGGTGCGCGTTCAGAAGTGCCTGGAGCCGCTGCAGCCGCTCATCCATGACCTCATGTGCCACCTGGCCATCCATATCCGCGGCCGGGGTGCCCGGTCGAGGCGAATATTTGAAGGAATAGGCCTGGGCGTAGCGCACCTCCTCGACCAGCTTCAGCGTCTCCGCGAACTCGGCGTCGGTCTCGCCGGGGAAGCCGACGATGAAGTCGCCGGACAGCGCGATGTCCGGGCGCGCGGCGCGGACGCGATCGAGGATCTCCAGATAGGATGCCGTCGTGTGGCTGCGGTTCATCGCCTTCAGCACCCGGTCGCTCCCCGCCTGCACCGGCAGATGGAGGAACGGCATCAGCTTCTCGACATCGCGATGCGCGGCGATCAGGCCGTCGGTCATGTCGCCCGGATGACTGGTCGTGTAGCGGATGCGCGCTACCTGCGGGATCGCCGCGATCGCCTCGATCAGGTCGTGCAGGCCGTTGCCGCCGTCCGCCCAGGCATTGACGTTCTGCCCCAGCAAGGTGAGCTCGCGCGCGCCGGCATCGGCCAGCGCCTTCGCTTCGTCGAGGATCGCGGCGAAGGGCCGGCTGACCTCCGCGCCGCGCGTATAGGGCACGACGCAATAGGTGCAGAACTTGTCGCAGCCTTCCTGCACGGTGAGGAAGGCCGACGGCGCGACCTTGCGCCGGGCGGGCAGCGCGCCGAACTTGGAGGCGGCCGGCATGTCCGTGTCGAGCGCCAGTCCCTCGCCCCGCGCCGCCTTCGCGACCAGAGCGGGCAGGTTGTGATAGGCCTGCGGGCCGACCACCACGTCCACTTTCGCGCGGCGCGCGATCTCCGCGCCCTCCGCCTGCGCGACGCAGCCGGCGACGGCGATCATCGGCGCTCCGCTCTCGCGGCGCCTGAGCCGGCCGATCTCGGAATAGACCTTCTCGGTCGCTTTCTCGCGGATATGGCAGGTGTTGAGCACGACCAGATCGGCGTCCGCGCCCTCCGGCACCGGAGCATAGCCATCGGCGGCAAGCGCTTCGGCCATCCGCTCCCCGTCATAGACGTTCATCTGGCAGCCGTAGGACTTGACCGCGAAGGTGCGGGATTCGGGCTTGGTCATCGCCGGGCCTATAAGGGATCGGGCGCGGCCACGGAAGCGCCGAGCGCCGCGACCACCGCCGCATGGGCTTGCGCCGCCAGCGCCTTGCGGTCCCCCGCCTCGGCCGGATCGATCGGATCGAGAAAGCGCAGGGTGACCGGGATCGGCTCTTTGCGCGACAGCATCCGCTTCGCATTGGCTCCGGCGGGCTCGTCGCCGATCCAGGCGATCTCCGCTTCGTGAAGATGATAGTCGATCGCCACGGGCTGCACCTTGACTCCCGGCAACGGCGGATAGAGCGAGGCGAGCAGGCTAGGGCGGAAAGGCAGCACGCCGCGCCCGCCCTCGGTCGTGCCTTCCGGAAACAGCGCCACCGCCAGCCCCTCGGCCAGGCCTGCGCGCACCGCGTCGGCCTGCCCCTTCACCGCGCCGCGTTCGGCGCGGGCGACATAGATGGTACGGTTCAGTCCGGCGAGCCAGCCCACCACCGGCCAGCGCGACAGCTCCTCCATCGCGACGAAGGACAATTCGGTCGCGCCACCCAGCGCGAGGATGTCGAGCCAGCTTTCGTGATTGGCGACGAACAGGACGTTACTGCCGAGCGGCCTGCCCTCGATCCGGACGCGCAGCCCGGCGCGGCGACCGGCATGGCCGAGGAAGCGGCGCGGCCAGCCCGAGCCGCCGGTGGCGAGCCGCGCGAGATAATGGGCGGGCACGCAGGCGAGCAGGCCGGCGGCGATGCCGGCCGTGCGCCATGCGATGCGCAGCGGCTTAGTTGTCGCGGGAGAGGGCGACGCCGTAGAGCTCCATGCGGTGATCGACCAGCCGGAAGCCGAGCCTGGCGGCGATGCGCCGTTGCAATTCCTCCAGCTCCTCGTCGACGAACTCGACGACATTGCCGGTCTCGACATCGATCAGATGGTCGTGATGGGTCTCGGCGGCGGCCTCGTAGCGGGCGCGGCCGTCGCCGAAATCGTGGCGCTCCAGGATGCCCGCCTCCTCGAACAGGCGCACCGTGCGGTAGACGGTGGCGATCGAGATGCCGGGATCGATCGCGGCGGAACGCGCGTGCAGCGCCTCCACGTCGGGATGGTCCTCGGCCTCGGACAGGACCTTGGCGATCACCTTGCGTTGCTCGGTCAGGCGCAGGCCCTTTTCGGCGCACAGCGTCTCTACGTCGATATTTCGGGTCATGACACCGATTCTAGAGCAGAATGACGCGGCACGCAAAGCCCGCGCGCGACATATGGAAATGCGCCGCCTCGCAAGCGAAGCGGCGCATTTGCTGAACGGAAAACCAGTCTATTTGCGCGGCGCGCGCTTGCGCTTGGTGCCCAGACCGATCTTCTTGGCCAGCGTCCGGCGCTGCTCAGCATAATTCGGCGCGACCATCGGATAGTCGGCGGCAAGACCCCATTTCTGCCGATAATCTTCCGGAGTCATGTTGTAGTGCGTCATCAGATGCCGCTTCAGCATCTTCAGCTTCTTGCCGTCCTCGAGACAGACGATGTAGTCGGGCTTGATCGACGCGCGGATCGAGACCTTCGGCTCTGGCCGCGGTGCCGGCTCGTCCTTGCCGCTGCCCAGCGTGCTGAGCGCGCCATGGACGTTATTGATCAGCAACGGAAGGTCGGAGACCGCCACGCTGTTGTTGCTGACATGCGCCGACACGATATCGGCGGTGAGGGTGATCAACGTCTCCCCGAAATTGTCCTGATTTTCCATGATGAGGCACCAACTTTCCTATAGCCAGAGGGGTCTGTCATTGGCCGTGACAGACTTGTCAGGAATAAGTCCTTTGACGTCATGGTGACAAGTGACAATGTTGTTAAAATGCAGAAATGCCCGCAGTGTCGCCGATCGACTTGGCGAAGGTGAGCGCATCGAAATTTTGCCCGTCCGGCCCTTCATAGTAATTCGGCCGGCGGCCGACCAATTCGAAGCCGGCGTTCCGATACAAGATCACGGCGGAATTGCCGTCGCGCACCTCAAGATGAACGCGCGCGGCGCCCCGCGCGCGCGCGGCCGCTTCGAACCGGGCGAGCAAAGTGCGGCCCACGCTCCGGCGTTGCGCCGCCCGGCACACGGCCAGCAGCAGCAATTCGGCTTCATCCGCGGCGATCCGGGCGAGCGCGAAACCGACCATGCCGTCCTCGCCGCCGGCCAGCGTCAGCCAGACTCCGGGCATCGACATCAACCCGGCGCATTGCGACGCTGTCCAGGCCTCGCCGAAACGCGGCTCGAAACTGTCGTCCATTACCGTCATCACCGCCGGCAGATCGGCGAGGCCGCCTTCGCTGAACCGGATGGCGGCCATGCTCATCTCATCGTCCCTTCGACGCCGCACTGGACGGGCTTCGCATCGGGCGCGCGGCCGTAGATCGGACGCGGCGGGAGGTCGCGCAGATGCGCCGGCAGCAAGGCGGCGTCGGCGGCACGGGGCAAGGCATCGCGCCATTCGCCCCGGCCCCGCGCCGCGACCAGCGCCTCGGCACCGGAGCCGACGACGGGATCGGCATCGATCGCCGACGCGGCGGCTTCCGGCGCGAGAGAGCGGAGTTCATCCAAAGGCGCGATCGGATCACCGCCATAGCTTTGCACGAAAAGCTCGCCATGTCCCCCTTGAAGCGCCACCGCCACGGGGACCGCGCCGGACGCGGCGGCGAGCAGCGCCATCGCGCTGTAGCCGCTCATCGGCACGCCCCAGCCGATGGCGAGGCCGTGGGCGGCGGCGAGTCCGACGCGCACGCCGGTGAAGCTGCCCGGCCCGCAATCGACCAGGATCGCGTCCGGCCGGCGGCCATCCAGCAGATCGGCGATCATCGGCATCAGCCGCTCGGCATGGCCGCGCCCGACCAATTCGTGCCTTTCGCCGATCAGGCCGCCGTCGTCGCCGAGCAAAGCCGCCGAGCAGGCCGCCGTCGCGCTGTCGATCACCAGCAACATTTACGCATACGCCCCATCGCCCCTTCGTCACCCGCGCGCGCGCGCAAGTCCAGAGGGAGTTTGCGCCGGCTTGAAGGCGGAAGGGTCAGACGGCCTCGACCGTCTCCACCTCGGGCACATAATGTTTGAGCAGGCTTTCGATGCCGTTCTTGAGCGTCATCGTCGAGGAGGGGCAGCCCGAGCAGGCGCCGTGCAGCGCGAGATAGACCGTACCCTCGCGAAAGCCGCGATAGACGATGTCGCCGCCGTCCTTCGCCACCGCCGGGCGGACCCGGGTGTCGATCAGCTCGCGAATCTGGGCGACCACTTCGGCATCGGCGGGATCGTCGTCGATCTCCGGCTCGGGCGCGACCGCGATGCCCGCCGCGCTGCCGGCGCGGAACAGGGGGGCGTCGCTGGCGAAATGATCGAGCAGCACTTCGAGCACCTGCGGCTTCAGCTGGCGCCATTCGACGCCCGGCGCCGCCGTCACCGACACGAAATCGCGCCCGAAGAACACGCCTTCCACCTCGCCGGTCGAGAAAATCGCCTCGGCGAGCGGCGAGGCCTCGGCATCCTCCGGCGTCGCGAAATCCCGGGTGCCATGGTCCATCACGGCCCGGCCGGGCATGAATTTGAGCGTCGCCGGATTGGGCGTGGTTTCGGTCTGGATCAGCATGGGAGCGATGTGGGCGGTGCCGCGTCTCTGATCAAGATCAGAAATCCGGCTTGTCGTAGTGCGACGGCGGCTGGATCACCTCCATCCGTTCGGCGAGCAGGGGACGGAAGCTGGGGCGGGACTTCATCACCGCATACCAGTCCGCCGTCTGCTTGTGGCCGCGCCAATCGACCCCGCCCAGATAATCGGCGACCGAAAGCTGCGCGGCGGCGGCGAGATCGGCCAGCGTCAGGGCCGGGCCGGCCAGCCAGCGGCGGTGATCGAGCAGATAGTCGATATAATCCAGATGCGCGTTGCAGGCGGTCATCGCCTTGCGCAATTCGCTTGTGTCCGGCGAGGCGCGATGGATCAGCCGCTTGTGCATCCGCTCGCGCATCAGCGGTTCGACCACCTCGCGGTGCATCCGCCCGTCGAACCAGGCGACCAGGCGGCGGATCTCGGCGCGATCCTTGGCGGTGCCGGGGATCATCGGCGCCTTATCGACCGTTTCCTCGAAATAGTCGCAGATCGCGCCGGAATCGATCAGCGCGATGCCCTTGCCCGCCTCGACCAGCACCGGCGTCTCGCCGGCCGGGTTGAGATCGGAAAATTCGTCGTCCTGCTCCCAGGGCGAGACGCGCACCAGCTCGTGCGCGACGCCCTTTTCGGCCAGCAGGAGCCGGACCTTGCGCGAATAGGGACATAGAGGGAATTGATAGAGCTGCCACATGATCGCGGCAGACCTTTAATGGGCCTCGCGCGCCAGTCCACCGCTCATTTGCGGTCGGGGCTCAATCCTCGAAAGGATCGTCGTCATCCTCGTAATAAGGACCGCGCGGATCGCCGCGGCGGGCGCGATACTCTCCGATCGCGGCGGCGATGCCGTTTTCGGCCTCGCGCAGCGAGCGACGCAGAGCGGGCGCGGCCGCGGCGAGCGAATCCATCATCGCGCCGAGCCGCGCCGTGCCGCCGTAGAGCGCGCCGCGCCAGCGCCGGTCGAAATCGGGATCGCGGCTGCGCCCCAGCGCGCCGAGCGAGCGGCCAGGCAGGCCATAGCCGGGATGGCGCGCATAGGGATCGGCGGCATCGACGATCGGACCGACATCGACATCGAGCAAGACGCCGACCATCCGATCGATCGCCGGCGCCATCGCGGCGACATCGCGCGACGAGGGCAAGAGCCGGGCGGAATCCTCGTCGTCGGCGGGGTGAGCAGCGGCGGGGGAGACCGCGAGAAGGGCGGCGATGCAAGCGGCCAGCGGCTTGTGCATGACATTCTCCTCGATACGCGGACGGGCGCGCCGACACGAGCGGCACGCCGGATATAGCGTATCTGTCGCAAAATCTCCATGACCTTGGCCTGAACGGCGCAGGGAGGTTGCCAGCGAGCCGGGCGCTGCTAAGACCTTCGACGAACCGGAAAAACGGGCCCTTCCCATGACCTTCCTGCAATTGCTGATCATCGCCATCGTCCAGGGCGTGACCGAATTCCTGCCCATCTCGTCTTCCGGTCACCTGATCCTCATTCCCCAATTCACGCACATGCCGGATCAGGGGCCGCTGATCGACGTGGCGGTCCATGTCGGTTCCCTGCTCGCCATCATCCTGTTCTTCTTCCGCGAGGTGATCGGGCTGGCGCGCGGCGGCCTGTCGACGGTGGGCATCGGCCAGGCGCCCGCGCAGCGCCGGCTGTTCTGGTGGATCGTGATCGGCACCATTCCGGCGGTGCTGCTCGGTTATTTCCTGAAGCAGGGCGGCTATCTCGACACGTTCCGCTCGACCACTTTGGTCGGCATCAACCTCATCGCCTACGGCCTGCTGCTCGGCCTCGCCGACCGGATCGGGCCGCGCCACAAGCGCTATGAGGATATGAGCCTCAAGGACGCGATCCTGGTCGGCCTCGCCCAGGCGCTCGCTTTGATCCCGGGCACCAGCCGCTCCGGCGTCACGATGACGGCGGCGCGCTTCCTGGGCTATGAGCGGGTCGAGGCGGCGCGCTTCTCCTTCCTGCTTTCCATCCCCGCCGTCGCCGGCGCCGGCACGCTCGCCATGCTCGATCTCGCCGACGCCACCGCTCAGATGCAGCGGGACGCGCTGATCGCCGGCGCGATGACCTTCGTCGCCGCCTTCGCCACCATGGCCTTCCTGATGCGCTTCCTGCGCCACGCATCGATGCTGGTCTTCGTGGTCTATCGGGTGGCGCTGGGCGCGGCGCTGCTCGCCTTTTTCTGACGCCGCATTATTGACACGTTTGTCAGTGTAAGGTGCTGGCATGCCCTCCGCAGCCGCGCCCGCCCATGTCCATCCGCTCGCCATCGCGCCCGGCGACATCGATTTCATGGGCCACGTCAACAATGCGGTCTATCTCAAATGGGTGCAGGAAGCCGTGGTCGCCTATTGGCGGAAGGTCGCGCCGGCCGAGGCGGTCGCACAGCATCTGTGGGTCGCGATCAAGCACGAGATCACCTATCGCCGCCCCGCCTTCCTCGACGACGCGATCGCGGCGGTGGTGATGGCGGAAGGCGTGCGCGGAGCGCGCACCTTCTTCAGCACCCTGATCCAGCGCGGCGACGAGGTGCTCGCCGAGGTGAAATCCTCCTGGTGCTGTCTCGATGCCGCGACCCTGCGCCCGGCGCGGCTCGCCCGCGACGTCGTGCGCCGCTTCCTGCCGGAATAACGCCCCCGCTCAATTCGCCAGCAGCGAACCCTGCCGGATGCGAACGGCGGGGCTGCGTAGCACGTCGGGCGTCTCCAGCGGATCGGCGTCGAAGGCGATCAGACTGGCCTCCACGCCCTCGCGGAACGCGCCGATCTCGCGGCCAGGGAACATCGCTTCCGCCGTGTCGATCGTCGCCCGGCGCAGCAATTCGGCGCGGGGCATGATCTGGAGCCCGTCCAGATAGAGCACCTCGTCCACCACCGTGCCCATCACATTGTCGCTGCCGATGATCAGCGGCACGCCCACCTCCCGCAGCAGGCGCAGATTTTCGATCTGCATGGCGCGCAGCTCCGCCGCCCAGGGCTGGCGCGCCGAGAATGAGGCGACATTGGCGGTGGTGATGACGAAGATGCCGCGCCGCGCCGCTTCGGCCGCCACATCGTCCGCGATGCGGTAATCCGCCGCGCCGAAGCCGCGCGCGAAGCGATAGCCGGGCAGATGGACGATCATGTCCGGCCCTGCGGCGACGGCGGTGGCGAAATCGCCGGCGCTGTCGACGTGAACCGCAACGCGGATGCCGGCTTCGCGCGCCCGCGCGACGATCGGCGCGAGCAGCTCCGGATCGATGCCGCGAAAGCCGAACGTGTCGGGATCGGCGCGGTTCGCGGCCTGCCGCTCGCTGTTGACCAGGATGACCTTGATCAGCGCCGGTTCGCGCGCGGCGATCTCCGGCCAGAGCCGCTCGAAATCCTCGAGCGAGTCGATCGGATCGAAGCGGGCCCTCGCCTCGTCCGCATCCGGTTCGATCCCCGCCTGTCGATAGGAAGCGAGGCTGATGCCCAGCGGATGCCCGTCCGAGCTGGAGATGCACGCCTCCGCATAGAGGATGTCGATCGTGCCGGGCGTATTGAACAGGCGCGAGAAGGCGCGGTCATTGCCCGGCTTCGAGCACATCTGCACCGAATAGAAGACGCCCTGGCGCAGATTCTTGCCGATCGAGACCGCGGCGAAGCCGGCATTCTGCATGTCGTGATTGTGCGCCTCGACGAAGGGCGGAAGCACATAGCGCCCGGCGAGATCGACGGTCGCATCGATCCGCTCCGGCCGCGTCGCGGTCAGCCGGCCGCCGACCGCATACCATGCGGCCGGCACGAACCGCTCGCCGTCGAACCAGAGCCCGCCGGTGAGCGCGAGCGTCGGCCCCTGCGGCGCGGCCGGAGAGTCGGCGTGCGCGGCAGCGATCGCGAACAGGCAAAGAAACATACCGGCGATGGCGCGACGAAGCCGCGCGGCCGGTGAAATGAAGAATGTCATGAACCCTCCGTGGTGTGCTACAATTGTAGCACACCGTTGCCGCCCACGCAAGGCCGGCGACTCAACCGGCGGCGGGCATCCCGAAGCGGCCGTTGCGCCGATAGGGGCTGAGCCAGCTGTCCGCGACGGCGGCGAGCGGCATCGGGCGGATCCCGAAGGCGTCGATCCCGGGCAGGGCCGGGTCCGCGACATTGTCCTGTTGCAGCATCAGCCATTGATCCCAGGTCATCGGCGCGCCGGGCGCCCAGCCGGTGAGACGGACCATCGGGCGGCCGATCGCGTCCGGAATATCGAACACGGCGCGGCGGCGGCCGGTCGCCTCCACCACCCATTGGTTGAGCGCGCGCATCGTCGTCGCCTGCGGCCCGCCCAGCTCATAGGTCCTGCCGCCATGCGCCGCCGGATCGAGCGCGGCGGCGGCGACCACCTTGCCGAGATCGGCGGCGAAGAGCGGCTGCACCTTCCAGTCGCCCCGGATCACCGGCAGGGCGGGCAGCCATTGCGCCATCCGGGCGAACTTGTTCACGAAATCGTCTTCCGGCCCGAACAGGATGGACGGGCGCAGGATCGTCGCGCCGGGGAAGGCCGCGCGCGCCGCCGCCTCGCCCTCGCCCTTGGACCGTCCGTAAGCGCTGGCGCTTTCGGGATCGGCGCCGATCGCCGAGACCTGAACCAGCGCGGAAGCCCCGGCAGCGGCCGCGGCTTCGGCGACGTTGCGCGCGCCGTCGACATGCACGGCCTGGAAGCGCCCTTTGAGGATGCCGACCAGGTTGATGACCGCATCCGCGCCCGCCACCGCGACGGCGACCGAGGCCGGATCGGCGATATCGGCGCGGGCGAACTGGGTCTGGCCGAGGCCGCCCAGCGGCTTCAGGAACCAGGCCCGCTCCGGCGTGCGCGAGGCGATGCGGACGCGCGCGCCCTGCGCATGCAGCGCCTGGACGACGTAGCGGCCGACGAATCCGCCGCCGCCGAAGAGCGTGACCAGCCGGTCGGTCTTTACGGTCATCTGTGAGCAGCCTTCGCGAAAATGCGCCGCCTCCTTGCCGAAGCCGGCCCGCCTTGGCAAGCGCGCCGCGGCTCAGTCTTCCGCCGCGTCCTCGCCTTCACCTTCCTCGCGCCACCAGGTCTCGATCTCGCCATTGAGCTTCACCGTCACCGGCATGCCGTGACGGTCCACCGCCTTGCCGGCAGCCACGCGGATCCAGCCTTCGGAGACGCAATATTCCTCGACATCCTCGCGCTCGCGGCCCTTGAAGCGGATGCCGACGCCGCGCTGCAGCGCCGCCATGTCGAAATGCGGGCTGCGCGGATTGTTGGACAGGCGATCGGGGGGCGTAGCGGACATCAGCCGTTCCTCCGCGCCGCGATCCAGGCGTCGACCATCTCCTCGAGCACGTCGAGCGGCACCGCGCCGTTCTCCAGCACGACCGCGTGGAAATCGCGGATGTCGAAGCGGTCGCCGAGCGCCTGGCGCGCGCGGTCGCGCAGCTCCAGGATCTTCAATTGCCCGATCATGTAGCTCGTCGCCTGGCCGGGATTGTTGATGTAGCGCTCCACCTCCTTGATCACGTCGCGCTCGGACAGCAGGCCGTTCTCGGTGAAATAGGCGATCGCCCGCTCGCGGCTCCAGCGATGGTGGTGGAGGCCGGTGTCGACCACGAGGCGGATCGCGCGCCAGAGCTGGGTCGAATACATGCCGAACTCGGAAATCGGATCCTGATAGAATCCCATCTCCTTGCCGAGCCCCTCGGCATAAAGGCCCCAGCCTTCCGAATAGACGCCATAGCCGCCGAGGCGGCGGAAGCGCGGTACGCCCGGCAACTCCTGCGCCAGCGCGATCTGGAAATGATGGCCCGGCGCGCCCTCATGATAGGAGATCGCCTCGGTCTGCGGACGCAGCACCTGGTTCATGTCGGCGAGGTTCACATAATAGATGCCGGGGCGCGAACCGTCCGGCGTCGGCCGGTTGTAGAAGGCGACGGCCGCCGTCTCCTGGCGGAACGGCTCGACCGCGCGGACCTCCAGCGCGGCCTGCGGCAGCCGCCGGAACCATTGCGGCGCGACCTCCATCACCTGCGCGACGAAGGCCCGCGCGTCGGCCAGATACTGCTCACGCCCCTGCTCCGTGTTCGGATATTTGAACTCGGCGCCGGTGTTGATGTGGCGGAAGAAGTCCTGGAGCGAGCCGGTGAAGCCCACCTGGGCCTTGATCCGCTCCATCTCGCGGTGGATGCGCGCGACCTGTTCCAATCCGGTCTGGTGGATCTGCTCCGCCGTGAGATCGGTGGTCGTCGACTGGCGCAGCCGCTGGGCGTAGAAGCCGGCGCCGTCGGGCAGACTCCAGGCGCCGTCATTGCCCGTCGCGCGCGGTTCGATCTCGTCGAGGACGGCGAAGAACGTGTCGTAGCCGCGCCGGAACGGCCCGGCGAGCGCGTCGCGCGCGGCGGCGATCAGCCGGTCCTTCTCGCCCTGCGCGATATCGAGCCGGTTCACCTTGGTCGTGAAATCGGCGAGCACGACATTGGTACCCTCGCCCGTGAACGGCGCGCCGGAGAGGATGCGCAGGCCGTCCTGGCGCACCGGCGCGAAGTTGAGGCGGGCGGGGACGATGCCCAGGCTCGCCTGATGCCGCATGTTCGCCGCGATCTCGCCGAACGCGCGCTCGACATCGACGAGACGCGCGACATAGGCTTCGGCATCGGCCGCATTGTCGATGCGGTGGTTGTTGATCAGGAAGACCGGGATATTCCCCATCGGACTGCCGTTGGTGGTCGCCGGAAAGCCATGCCAGCGCCACTGGAAGGCGCGCCCCTCATCCTCGATCTGCTGTTCGAACAGGCGATAGGAGAGGCGGCCGGACGGGCCGAGGCGGGCCGGATCGAATTCGGCGCGCAGCCGGGCGAGCTGGCGCTCGCGCAGCGCCCGCTGCGACTGGCGGAAGGCGTCGGTATAATCGTTGAGCCGGTCATACAGACGCTTGGAGCCGAGGCTGGTGAGCATCTGCGGATTGTTCGCGATGGCCTCGTCGAAAGCGGCGTCGAGGAAAGCGATGAGCCGCTGGTCCTCGGCGGAGAGCGTGGTGGCGGCGGGCGCAGCGGGCGCGGATTGCTGCTGGGCGACGGCGATGCCCGCGCTGGCGAGCAGCAGGGCGGCAAGCGGGAGATGGAGCTTCAAGCGTCTGTCCTCGGTCTGGGTGAATGGGGGTCTTTTAGCGGCTTGGGCCGGCGGGTCCACTGTCCGGCCTCGCGCCGTCGTGCCGGCGCCCGATCGCATAGCCGAGCGCCGCCCAGGTCCCGGCCACGACTGCGCCCGCGATCGCGACCGCGCCGGTCGAGGCGATGGCGACGATGCCGGTATAGGCCCAACCGGAGATCGCGTCGCCGCCGCGATAGACGAAGGTGTCGATCGCGTTCTTGGCCTTGTACTTGGTCTCGGCATCGACCGGCGTGAACAGCATCTCGCGGCCCGGCCGGACCAGGGCATATTCGCCCACCCGGCGCACGATCATCACGAAGACGAGCACCGGGAAGGTCGCGGCGAGCGCGAGCAGGCCGAAGCCGAACATCATCGTCGCCGGCACCGCGACGAGCAGCACGGTGACGCCGAGCCGCCTGGCCAGCCGCCCGGTGAAGAAAATCTGGATCAGGATGGTGAGCGACTGGACGAGCGTGTCGATCGCGGCGAACACCCGCGTGCGCTCGGCGCGATCCGGGAAGGCCGCTTCGACGATCCGCGCCTGCTCGAAATAAAGGAAGGTGGTGGCGGTGGTGAGCAGCAGCACGAAGGCGGCGATCGCGATCAGATAGGGCGAGCGCGCGACCAGGGTCAGGCCCGCCCAGATCGAGCCGCCGATCCGGTCGGGCGGCGGCACATCGGTGCGCGGCCCCATCCGGTCGCGCCAGCCGAGCAGCGCGCGCACGAAGATCAGGGACGAAAGCAACAGGCCGATGGAGATGAACAGCAACCCGGCCTCGCCGACCCGCATGACCAGGGCGCCGGAGAGGATCGGCCCGGTCAGCCCGCCCAGGCTGGCGCCCGCCGCGATCTGGCCGAACAGGCGGTGGCCGCGTTCGCGCTCGAACAGGTCGGCCATCAGGCTCCAGGCGATCGAGATCGCGAACAGGTTCACGACCGAATACCAGATGTAGAAGGCGCGGCCCGTCCACACGCTCTCCGGATTGAGCGCCAGGCTGGTCGCGAAGCCGGCCATCACCACGGACGTGATCGCATAGAGGATCGGCAGCAGCCGGCGGCGCGGCATCCGGGCCGCGACCCAGCCGTAGAGCGGCACGACGACGAGCGTCGCGACGAAGGTGCCGGTGAACAGCCAGGGCAGATCCTCGCCGCCGCCGACGCTGCCGAACGCTTCGCGCACCGGGCGCAGCATGAAGAAGGAGGCGAAGACCAGGAAGAAGACGAGGAAGCCGGCGGCGACCGCCGGAACCTCGTCCCGATCCGCGGCGATCAGCTTGCCGAGCAGCCCCGTCCCCGGCGCTGCCTCAAAGCGCATCGATATATTGCTCCATCCGCGTTCTCAGCGCCGCGTCGGGAAGGGGGCCGCGCGCCGCGCCGAGATTGTCGTCGATGTAACGGGCCTGCGCCATGCCGGGGATCGGCATCGGGTGGGACGGGTGCGACAGCACATATTTGAGGAAGACCTGCGCCCAGCTCGTCGCGCCGATCTCCGCCGCCCAATCGGGCAGCGGCCGGTCGCGGGTCGCGGCGAACAGCCGCTCGCGGCCGAAAGGCAGGTTGATCATGATCGCGCAGCCCTTTTCCTGCGCCAGCGGCAGGATGCGTGTCGCGGCGCTGCGATTGTCGATCGCATAGTCGATCTGGATGCAATCGAGCTCGGCGCGGCGCATGACCGCCTCGAACGCCTCATATTGCGGCTTGGCCGAGGTGGTGATGCCGAGCGAGCGGATGCGGCCGGCGCTCTTCAGGTCGCCCAGGATGGCGAGCTGGTTGTCGACGTCGCGGATATTGTGGACCGCAATGAGGTCGAGCCGGTCGGTGCGGAGCTTGCGGAAGCTGGCCTCGATCTGCGCCACGCCTTCCTCGCGCGTATTGACGCCGACCTTGGTGGCCAGGAACAGCCGATCGCGCACGCCCAGCTCCGCGACGAGCTGGCCGACCACTTCCTCGGCGCGTCCATAGGAGGGCGCGGTGTCGATCACCTTGCCGCCAAGCTCGACGAAGCGGGCGATCGCGGCGCGCAGCGGCGCCAGCTGCTCCTCGCCCTGCGGGTCGCTGTAGCGGCGCGCGGTGCCGATGCCGATCGCTGGCACGGTTTCGTCGGCGCCCGGGATGCGGATCGTGCGCAGCGCGCCGGCGGCGGGGGCCTGGGCGAAGGCGGCTTTGGCGATGAAAGGCAGGCTGGCCATGCCGGTCAGCAGGGTGCGGCGGTCGATCATCTCGGTCTCTCCTCGTTTCCCCAACGAAGGGCAGCCCCAACCACGCCCTGCCATCAGCCTATGGACCGATCGCAGCCAGACCAAGCCCCAATTTGTCCCGATTTGTCGCAGCTTGTGGATCAGGCGGCCGGCGTGGCCTGCGCCGCCGCCCAGCACGGGTCCCAGCTCGGCTCTGGACCGAAGCGGGCGACCAGAAAATCGACCAGAGCCCGCACCCGCGCGGTGGTCGCGCGGCCCGGCGGCATCACCGCGTGGAGCGCGCCTTCCTCGACCGGGAAATCCATCAGCACCGGCTCGACCGCGCCACGCTCGAAGGCGGGGGCGGCGATGAAGCTGGGCAACAGGCACAGGCCCAGCCCCGCCTCGGCGGCGGCGAGCAGCATGTCGCCATTGTTGCTGCGCAGGCGCGGCGCCAGCCGCGGCGTTTCCCAGCGATCGCCCACTTTGAAGCGCCATTGCTCGTGCGCGTAAATGAGGATGTCGTGGTCGGCGAGGTCCGACGGCCTTCCCGGCCGGCCGCGTTGCGCGAGATAGGCGGGGCTGGCGATCACATGCTTGCGCACCGGCGCGATCCGGCGGGCGATCAGCGCCGAATCCGCCAGCCGCCCGATCCTGACCGCGAGATCGTAGCCGCCGCCGGCAAGATCGACATTGCGGTCCTCGAGCTCGATGTCGAGCTCGACCTTGGGATGCGCCTCGACGAACTCCGCCAGCGCGGGCGCGAGATGGGCGGTGCCGAATGTGAGCGGCGCGGTGATCCGGATCGGCCCGGCGATCTGCGTCACCGCCTCGGCCACCACCTCCTCCGCCGCGTCCAGCTCGGCCAGGATGTTGGCGGCGCGGGCATAGTAAGCCTGGCCGATATCGGTCGGCTGCGCGCCCCGGGCGGTGCGGGTCAAAAGGCGCGCGCCCAGTTGCTCCTCGAGCCGCGCGACGCGGCGCGACAGGACCGGCTTCGACAGGCCCATCCGCTCCGCAGCACGGGCGAAGGAGCCGGTTTCCGCCACCCGCACGAACGAGAGAACATCGACGAGATCGGTGGATGAGCGTTCCATATTCCGTAACACCATGATGATCGAGCGTGATCTTCTGACAACGCTGCTACTCGATTATCTCCGGGTTCGCAAACACGAAACCCAAGGGGAAACGCCATGAATATCCTGGTCATCAACAGCAGCGCCAATGCCGGCAGCTCCGTCTCCGGCGGCCTCGCGGCGCGCTTCATCGACGACCTCCGCGCCGCCAATCCCGCCGCCCATGTCGTGCTGCGCGATGTCGGCGCCAATCCGCTGCCACATCTTACCGCCGAGACGGTGAAGGCGATCAAGGGCCAGCCCGAGACCCCGGCCGAGCTCGAGGCGCGCGCGCTGTCCGATGCGCTGATCGAGGAGCTGCAGCAGGCCGACATCGTCGTCATCGGCGCGCCGATGTACAATTTCGGTATCCCGTCCACGCTCAAGGCCTGGTTCGACCATGTCCTGCGCGCGGGCGTCACTTTCTCTTATGGCGAGAACGGCCCGGTGGGCCTGCTCACCGGCAAGAAGACGGTGGTGATCGAAAGCCGCGGCGGCCTCTACAGCGAGGGCCCGGCGGCAATCATGGACGCCCAGGAGCCGCATCTGCGCGCGATGCTGGGCTTCATGGGCCTTGCCGACGTGACCTGGGTGCGTGCCGAAAAGCTCGCCTTCGGTCCCGAGGCCGCCGAAGCCTCGATCGACGAAGCAAGCGGGCAACTGGCCGAATTCGCCCGCGACGAGCTGCCGCTCGCGGCCTGAAGCTCACGACGTCCCTCCCTGCCCATCCCGGAGGGACATCAGGACGGGGCGGCGCCCGACGCCTTCCCCCCACCGGCGTCCGCGCCGCTCCGTCCATAAGCCGCCCCTCCCCCAAAGGGAGGGGCGCATGCCAGGAGAGACATCATGATCGACGTTCGCAAATTCCCGACGCTCGGCCATGCCGACCATGGCTGGCTGAACGCCCGCCACCATTTCTCCTTCGCGGATTATTACGATCCGGCCCGGATGGGCTGGGGCGCGATCCGGGTGTGGAACGACGACGAGATCGCCGCCAAGTCCGGCTTCCCGCCGCATCCGCACCGCGACATGGAAATCATCACCTATGTCCGCACCGGGGCGATCACCCATCAGGATTCGATGGGCAACAAAGGCCGCACCGAAGCGGGCGACGTGCAGGTGATGAGCGCCGGCACCGGCGTGCGTCACGCCGAATATAATCTGGAGGACGAGGCCACCACGCTGTTCCAGATCTGGGTGCTGACCGACACGCCGAACGCGGAGCCGAGCTGGGGCGCGATGAAGTTCCCCAAAGCGGACCGTTCCGGCAGGTTCGTCACGCTCGCCAGCGGCTATGCCGAGGATGCGGACGCGCTGAAGATCAATTCGGCCGCCCGGGTGATGGGCGCGACGCTGAAGGTCGGCGAGACGGCGGAGCTCAGCCTCGATCCGTCGCGGCACGTCTATCTGGTCGCCGCCCAAGGCGCGATCGCGGTCAACGGCGTGCGCGCCGAGGCCCGCGACGGCGTCGCCGTCACCGGCGAGGCGAAGGTCACGATCGAGGCGATCGAGGAAGCCGAGATCGTCCTGGTCGATGCGCGCTAGGGCGCGACCTTGCTTCACCCCCTCTCCCCGCCGGGGAGAGGGAGAAGGCCTCAGTCCTCCACCTCTTCCCGGATCACTCGCTTCGGATCGTCGCGGTCGACATAGACCGTGCGGGTGGTCCGGCCGCCTTTGCGCAAAAGCGGGATGAGCCCCAACAGGCCGAGCAGCCCCAGCAATCCCCAATCGAACCCGCCGCTCTCGCCATGATCGGCGAGCGAGAGATCGTTGCCGAACGGATCGTCGGGATCGGCGAAGCCGTTCGGATAGGCTGCGTCCGGCGAGATCGTCATCGGTGCCGGCTCCGGCGCGGGCGGCGGCGCGGCCTCGACCGGCTCGGGTGCGGGGGGCGCCTGATCGGGCGGGATGGTCACGATCGTCGGCGCGGGCTGGGTACCGGCCGGGGGCTGGACGGGTGTCGCGGCGGGCGGCGGCGCGCCCGTCGCCGGCGGCGGCGCGGCCTGGGGCTGCGTGCTGTTCTGCGCGGCCAGCGGCGCGGCGGCCGCGGCCAGCGCGATTGCGATGGGAAGAGCGATTCTCGGCGGCATCCCAGGTTCTCCAACTTACCACTATTCCAATGGCTTATACGGTTATTACGGGGTTCTTCACGTCCGATCATCCACTCGCCGACGCCGGAAAACAACCCGCCGCAGCCGCCCTCGCGCGACGGGGCGAAAGCTGCGCAGGTTCACCCGTGACGGGCCGCGATTCCGGCCCGTTCGGGATCGGGGCACATTCACTCCATGGCGATGTACGTCTACAGCACCGACGGCGAGCCCGTCGGCTTCGTTTTCGAAATGAACATCTACGATCTGGAAGGACTGCCGCTGGCGCGGATCGTCGGCTCGCGGGTGCACCGCTTCGACGGCACCTATGTCGGCGAATGGTTCAAGGACATGGTCGTGCGCCGCCCGCAGGGCCGACCGCGCCTCGTCCCGCCGATCGCGACACCGGCCCCGCGCCGCCCGGCCGCTATCTCCTACCGGCTACGCGCGGTGGTCGATTACGGCTATGCCGACGTCTTCCCGCTGCTCCGCCAGAGCGCCCAGGAAGGCTATCTGAGCCAGGCGGCGGAATAGTTCATAACAAAGCTGGCGCCCGCTTCCCTTGAGGGAGAGGGTCGCGAACTATATTGGCTCGCAGCAATCGGCATCGAAAAGAAACTGATGGCGCCCGCTGACCAGCTTTGGCGTATTCTGACGCCACCACTCAGCCGCATCGGGCCTGGTCTCGGCCAACAGGTCAACCGCTGCTTTTGCGGCAACTATATGACCCCGGATTCGGGGCGACTTGCCTCTGAAGAGTGCCCAAAGCTGTCCGAACATGTCGTGGGGACCACTGAGAACACCATAGCTGGCCCAGCTACCCTCGCTCTTCGAGATCGTTGGAAGGGTCAAACCTATCCAAGCGTTTCGAACCCATTCCGGTGCCTCGCCGATCGGGCGGCGTCTGATGATTATCTGCATGAGGGAGAGAATTGTCATTGAACGCGAATGACCGCAACAGGTCGAAAGCGGACCTCCCGCCATCCGCTTCCAATGTAGGAAATGCCCTGTCAGGCTCGTGCCCGAATCGGGGGTCAGGCTCCGATTCGCCGGCTCTTTGAAATGCGCAGTCCGATCGTCTTGGAAGCACCCGCAAAAACACCCCCGACCCCGACAACTTGGTAAACTTAACAGAGAGAGGGCCGATCCGGCCCGGACCGTATCGCGCTCGATACTCGCGCCCCTTCAGAGCGCCACGATATGGCGGTGATGCCAGGCGAAGATCGCCGCCGCGCCGCGATGGGGGCGCCAGGCTTCGGCCAGCTCGCGCACCTGTTTCTCCGTCGGGTGATCGGCGAGGCCGAGGATGCGCCCCACTTCCTGTCGCACCGCCAGGTCGCCCGCCGGCCAGATGTCCGGCCGCCCTTCCGCGAACAGCAGATAGACCTCGGCGCTCCACCGGCCGATCCCCTTTACCTGGGTCAGGGCCGCGATCGCCGCCTCGTCGTCCGCCGGCAAGGCGGCGAGATCGAGCCGGCCGGCGAGCACCTCTTCCGCCAGGCTCTTCACATAGAGGACCTTCTGGCCCGACAGGCCGGCGGCGCGCAGGTCGGCGTCGGACGTGGCGGCGACCCGGGCCGGATCGGCGATGCCGCCGGTCGCCGCCTCGACCTTGGCGAGAATCGAGGCCGCTGCCTTGATGCTGACCTGCTGGCCGACGATCGCGCGCAGCAGCGTCTCGTAGCCCCGCTCACGAATGCGCGGCTCGGGATCGCCGATCCGGGCCCGCGCCGCCGCGAAGGCCGGCTCGATCCCGCCCAGCGCGTCGAGCGACGCCCGCAATTGCTCCGCCGTCAGTCCCATCGTCGCTCCTTGATCTTCGGCCATGCGCCTAGCATAGGACCGCGCGACCGCCTCTTCTTTCTTGCGATCAGGATATCCCGATGCCCCAGCTCACCATCGTCGCGCGCGACGGCACCGAACGCACCGTCGAAGGCAAGGCCGGCTGGAGCGTGATGGAGAATATCCGCGACGCCGGCGTGGACGAGCTGCTCGCCTTGTGCGGGGGCTGCTGCTCCTGCGCCACCTGCCACGTCCATGTCGATGGCGAGTGGATAGCTGCGGTCGGCGCGCCCAAGGCGGACGAGGACGACCTGCTCGACACGTCCGATCACAGGACCGAAGCCAGCCGCCTCTCCTGCCAGATCCTGTTCACCGCCGAACTGGACGGCCTGCGCGTCACGATCGCGCCGGAGGACTGAGCTTCAGGCGATGCTCGCCGCGTAGAGAGCGATCGCCGCGGCGTTGGAGACGTTGAGGCTCTCCACTCTGTCGCTGATCGGCAGCCGGGCCAGCGAATCGCAATGGGCCGCGACATTGTGGCGCAGCCCCTCGCCCTCCGCGCCCAGCACCAAGGCGACCCGCGCCGGGCCCAGCGCCTCGGCGAGGCCCGCCTCCGCCGCGCCGGCGAGACCGATCCGCCAGAAGCCCGCCGCCGCCATGTCGTCGAGCGCGCGGGAGAGATTGACCACGCGCGCCCAGGGCACCGTCTCCAGCGCCCCGCTCGCCGCCTTGGCCAGCGCGCCCGATTCGCCCGGCGCGTGCCGGTCCTGCGTGACGATGCCGAGCGCGTCGAACGCGGCGGCCGAGCGCAGGATCGCACCGACATTGTGCGGGTCGGTGACCTGATCGAGCACCAGCAGCGGCCGGCCGTCCTCGGCTCGGTCGAGCAGGTCGGCGAGGAGGATATCCTCCAGCCGCTCGACCTCCGCGACCACGCCCTGGTGCGGCGCGTCGTGCGGCACCAGCCGGCCGAGATCGGCGACGTCGGCGAAGGTGACCGGGATACCGGCATCGATATCGAGCTGTCCCGCCGCCTCGCGCGTCGCCCAGATGCGGACGATCGCGCGTTCGGGATTGGCAAGCGCCGCGCCCACGGCGTGGCGGCCCCAGAAACGGGGGCGGTTCTCGGGCTTCGTCGCCTGGCGGGCCTTGCGTCGCATCGCGCCGCCTTGGCGCGCTCCGCCGGCGATGGCAAGCGGCCGCGTTGCCGCGGCTTGGCCACCATGATAGTCATCCCGGGCATCTGAGGGGGCTCGGATCATGGCAAGTGCCGCTCAACCCGCCGTGCGATGGCGCAACGACCGCCTATTCTACACATCGATGGGCCTGCTGGCGCTCGCCGTCGTCTTCATCGGCTTCTCGCGCAGCTACTATCTCTCGCACTGGATGACGCCGCCGCCCGGCATGCCGCCGCTCACGACGACGCTGCATGTCCACGGCCTCGTCTTCACCGCCTGGTTCCTGCTGGCGGCCGGGCAGCCGATGCTGATCGCCGGCGGCCGCAGGACGCTGCATCGCCGTCTCGGCTATGCCGGCGCCGCGCTCGCCGCGCTGATGGTGCCGCTCGCCATCGTCGCGGCCATCGAATCGGTGAAGCGCGGCGGCCCGCCGATCGGCCTTCCCGACGCGCGGATGTTCTTCGCTTTGCCTTTTTTCGACGCGGTCATGTTCGGGCTTTTCGTCGGCCTCGGCGTCTGTTGGCGCAACGCGGCGGAGACGCACAAAAGGCTGATGCTGCTCGCCTCGATCTCGCTGCTCGGCGCCGCCTTCGCGCGCGTGCCCGGCATCGGTCCGCTCGGCCCGCCCGGCTTCTTCCTGGCGACGGACCTCTTCATCCTGGCCGGCATCGCCTATGACTGGGCGAACCGTGGGCGCGTCCACCGGGTCTGGATCTGGGGCGGGGCGGCGACGGTGCTGGTCCAGTTCCTGCGTCTCCCGCTGTCCACGACGCCCGCCTGGTTCGCCTTCACCGACATGATGACCGGCCTCCGGTGACGGCCGGATGCGTTGACAGCGGCGCTCCCTTTCGCCAAGGGAGCCGCCTTCCTTGTCGGAACGCTCAGCACGGACAGGTGGCCGAGTGGTTAAAGGCAGCAGACTGTAAATCTGCCGGGGTTGCCCCTACGCTGGTTCGAATCCAGCCCTGTCCACCAGAGCGCGATCAGCGCGCTTCCAGCGTCGCGGCATCGCCATCTTCCGCGATCTCCGCGCGGATGCCCGCTGCCGCTTCGTCCTGACGGGGATGCGGGCTGGCGAAGCGCAGCACCAGATAGCCCGCCACCGCCGAGACCAGCGAGCCGAGCAGGATGCCGATCTTCGCCTCCTCGGCCAGCTCCGGCCGGCCCGGAAAGGCGAGACCGCCGATGAACAGGCTCATCGTGAAGCCGATGCCGCAGATCAGCGACACACCGTAGATTTGCACCCAGGTCGCCCCGCGCAGCCGGGCGGCAAGGCCGAAGCGCACCGCCAGCCAGACCGCGCCGAAAATGCCGATCTGCTTGCCGAGGAACAGGCCGGCGGCGATGCCGAGCGGCAGCGGCGCGAGCAGATCGCCGAGCCCGATGCCGGCGAGCGAAACGCCCGCATTGGCGAAACCGAACAAGGGCACGATGCCGAAGGCGACCCAGGGCGCCAGCGCGTGCTCCAGCCGGTGCAGCGGCGAATGGGGCGCGTCCGGCGAGCCCGGCGTCTTCACGATCGGAATGGCTGCGGCGGCGAGCACGCCGGCGACCGTCGCATGGACGCCGGAGAGCAGCACCGCATACCACAGGCCGACGGCGAGCAGCAGGAACGGCCAGAGCCGCCTGACACCGCTCTTGCCCAGCGCATACATGGCGAACCACAGGCCCGCCGCGACGCCGAGCGCGAGCGTGTCGAGGCTGTCGGTATAGGCCAGCGCGATGATCGCCACCGCGCCCAGATCGTCGACGATCGCGACGGTGGTGAGGAACAGCTTCAGCGACGTCGGCGCGCGGCTGCCGAGCAAGGCGAGCACGCCGATCGCGAAGGCGATGTCGGTCGCCGCCGGGATCGCCCAGCCATTGGCGAGGCCAGGCGCGCGCGTCGCGATGAGGAGATAGACGATCGCCGGCACCGCCATGCCGGCGGCGGCGGCCACCATCGGCAGGCGCCGCTGGCTCCAGCTGGCGAGCCGCCCGTCGACGAACTCGCGCTTGATCTCCAGCCCGACGAGCAGAAAGAAGATCGCCATCAGCCCATCGTTGATCCACAGATGCACGGTCATCGGCCCGAGCTTCGGCGTGAGCACCGGCCCGGTCTCGACATGGAGGATATGCTGATAGGCCGCGCCAAGTGGGCCGTTGGCGACGATCAGCGCCAGCGCCGCGGCGACCATCAGCAGGATGCCGCCCGCCGCCTCGCTGTCGAGGAAATGGCGGAGCGCGGAAGGTGCCCGGGCTCTGTCGGCGGGTTTTGCGGATGATGGGACAGACATGGCGCGAAACTCCGAAAAACGATTGCGAACCGTTCTCCGTATTCGGACCGATGGCCCGGGCGCACGCAGCACACGCCGTGCGGCGAGATTTAAGACCTTGCCGGCCAGCCATCAAGCCGCGCCGCGCGAAGGGCAGGCTGGGACCGGCCGTTATGCCGGGAACCAGAGCGTATCTTCATTGAAACCGAATAACGGCGCTTCTTGATGTGCCTCATATTCCCAAGCTAATGCGCCTTCCGACAGGGGGAACAGTAGATGAAGATCTGGGCGCGGCTGATTTGGTTCGTTTTGCTTTGGCCAAGCGTCCCCGCGATTGCCCAACCCGTTTCCCAAGCCGAGATTTTCGGGCGCTTGCCCGCCATCGCTGATGCGGCCATCTCTCCGAGCGGGAATCGGGTCGCGCTGGCGACTTCCGCCGCCGATGGCGCCTTCATCCATGTCGTCGATCTCGATGCGCGGCAGATCGTCCTTCGGGCATCGGTCCCCGACCATAGCCGGCTGCGCAGCGTCGGCTGGGCCGATGACGGCCGCGTGACGTTCGAGATCAGCCGGACATTTCGCCCGGGAAGCGTGCTGCCCGAATATGTCCGGTTCCGCGGCGCGCCCCGCCGCGTCGATTACTATCGGACGGGCGTGCTCGATCTTGCCACGCGCCGGGTCGAGCTGCTGACCACCAACCAGCAGGAGCAATGGCAGGATCAAGGCGCCTTCCTGATCGCGCCCATCGAGGGCGACCAGGGCCATGGCCGCCTGATTGGAGCGACATCGACGGCCCGAGGAAGCCAGGCCACGCTGTTCCGCGTGAATCTGGCGAGCGGCCGGGCGCAGACGATGCGTGTTCCCGGCGCGAACGCGGACACGCTGGGCTTCCTGCTCGATGAGCGGGGTACGGTCGTGGCGCGCTTCGATTCCCACGAAATGTCGAACCGATGGAGTCTGTTCGTCTATGACAGGGACAGCCAGCGCCTGCTGATGCAGGACGTGTCCGAAACGGGGGCGCCAATCTCCGCTTTGGGCCTGCTGCCCGACGGCCGGATCGCGGTCCTGGACGAGGACGAGGCCGGCGAATTCCGCCGTCTCTTCGCCATCGATCGCACCAACGGCCAGCGCAGTCTGTTGTTCGCGGCCGAAAACCACGATGTCGGCGGCGCGATCGTCGATCCATGGACACGCCGGGTCGTCGGCGTCCACTGGACCGAGGAAGACGCGAAGCAGCGCTTCTTCGATGCCGCGTTGCAGGCGGCCCATGACGCGATCGCGGCGCGCTTCGCCGGCGGCACGGTGATGCTCCAGTCATGGTCGAGGGACCGACGGCGCATCCTCGTCTATGGCGAACGCAGCCTCGACGGCGGCGGCTATTACGTCTTCTCCCCCGCCGACGAAACGCTGGAGCGGATCGGCATGCTCTACCCGGACATTACGGGCGTGAGCGGCAGCGTGCGCCATTCCATCACCTACCGCGCCCGCGACGGCACGGCGATTCCCGCCTATCTGACGCTGCCCGGGGCCGGCGCGCGCGGCCTGCCCCTCGTCCTGCTCGTCCATGGCGGCCCGCACGCCCGCGATACGATGGGCTTCGACTGGTGGGCGGCCTTCCTGGTCTCCCGGGGCTATGCCGTGCTGCAACCCAATTTCCGAGGATCGACCGGCTATGGCGCGAGCTGGGAGCGTGCCGGCCGGCGGCAATGGGGCGGCCTGATGCAAGACGATGTGGAAGACGGCCTCGCCGCGCTTGTCCGCGCCGGCATCGCCGATCCGCGGCGCGTGTGCATCGTCGGCGCTTCCTATGGCGGCTATGCGGCGCTCGCCGGCGCCACCCTGACGCCCGATCTGTATCGATGCGCGGCCAGCGTCGCGGGAGTGGCCGATCTCAACGAATTCCTGCGCCAGCGTCAGGCGATGACCGGGGAGAGAAGCATGACGTCGGACTGGTGGCGGCTGTCGATCGGGGATCGCGCCGAAGATCGCGACCGAATTCGCGATGTCTCCCCCGTGCACATGGCCGATCGCATCCGCATCCCGATCCTCCTGATGCACGGCAGCGACGACACCGTGGTGCCGATCGCGCAGTCGCGACGCATGCTCGATCGTCTCCGCGCCGCCGGCAGGGATGTCCGCTTCGTGGAGCTGCGCGGCGACGATCATTGGTTGTCAGACGCGGAAACGCGCATACAGATGCTGCGCGAGCTGGAGGAGTTTTTGGCCGCGAATCTCGGCGCCGGTTAATCGTGGCCGCTCTCGATTCCGATCGGGACGCCGGCGCCATGTCTGCTGGCGTCCATTGAGAAAGTTCGAGGACCGCCCTCTGCCGGCGCGAGCATCCGCGGAACCGATGTTGACGCCGCCACCCCGGTAATGGCACTGGGCGCGCGCATGGTTTCGCGGGTATAGCTCAATGGTAGAGCACTAGCCTTCCAAGCTTGTGATGCGGGTTCGATTCCCGCTACCCGCTCCATCCTCTTCTTCCTCGCCACAATTGCCGCACGATTCCATCGGCGCGGCCACTGCGGGGGCGCGTCCGGCGCGCAATGCGATGATCAGACCGGCGATGGCGAGCATCCCGCCGGCCGCCGCCAGCGCCGACCAGCGATAGCCTTCCGCCGCCGTCGAGATCGCCATGGCGAGAATGGGGATCAGCACGCTCGAATAGGCCGCCTTGCCCGGGCCGATCTGGCGGATGATGTTGAAATAGAGCGGGAAGGTGAGCGCCGAGGCGACAAGGCCGAGATAGAGGACGCCGAGCCAGTAGCCGGGCCGCGCCTCGGCGACCGGCGGGCCGTGGACGGCGAGCGCGAACAGGCCATCGCACAAGGCGCCGTAGAGCATCGCCCAGGCCAGCATCACGACGATCGGCCGGCTCTTCACGCCCGGCGAGAGCTGCATGACATTGGCGGCCGAAGCGGCGAGCACCGCGACCAGGGTGAAGCCGATGCCGGCCAGCACCGCCGAGGTCGAAACGGCCGCGACCCGCGCCTCCTGCACGAAAAGCAGGGCGATGCCACCCAACGCGACCGCCGAGCCGATCACGAAGCGCGCCGTCGGCCGCTGTCCGAACAGCGCCCAGGCGAGCAGGGTGTTCGGCACCATCAGCAAGGCGAACAGGACGGCCACCAGACCCGAGGTAATGTAATGCTCGGCGGTGTAGACGAGATTGAAGTTGACCGCGAACTGCGGAAGCCCGATCGCCAGCGCCCAGCCATGGCCGCGCGCGTCGATGCGCAGCGGCGCGCCGCTCGCCAGGGCGATCACGAACATCGCGGCGCCGGCGATCAGGAAGCGATAGGTCACTGACCAGGGCGCCGGCACCGTGCCGATCTGGTCCTTGATGACAATCCAGGTCGAGCTCCAGATCAGGGTGACCAGGAGAAAAGGTATCAGAACCCTCGGATCGCGGAACCCCGCCGCCTCGCTCACAGCGCGGCGATCGCCGCAGCCAATGCCGCGACATGACCGGCATCGCTGTCCCAGCTCGTCACCAGCCGCGCCTCGCCCGGCCCCCAATCGTAGAAATCGAAGCCCTGGGCGCGCAACGCCGCCGCTTCGCCCGGCGTTACCCGGATGAAAATCTCATTGGCCTCGGCCGGCAAGACCATCCGATCCGCGCCGGCCGCCTCGGCAAGCCGGGCGGCGGCCCCATTGGCGGCGCGCGCATTGCGCAGCCACAGATCGCCGTCCAGCATCGCCAGGATCTGGGCCGCCATGTAGCGGCCCTTCGACAAAAGGTGCCCGGCCCGTTTGCGGCGATAGCGCGTCGCGCCGGCCAGCCCTTCGCGGAAGAAGACGAGGCATTCGGCCGACAGCCCGCCATTCTTGACGAAACCGAAGGACAAGGCGTCCACTCCCGCTTTCCAGGTGAGATCGGCGGGGGTGCAGCCCAATCGCGCCACCGCATTGGCGAACCGCGCGCCATCGACATGGAAGCCGAGGCTGCGGGCGCGGCACAACTCCCCGAGCGCCGCCGTCTCGTCCGGCGTGTAGACCAGACCATATTCGGTGGCGTTGGTGATCGACAGCGCCGCGGGCTGGACCTGGTGGACATCGTCGCGCACGCCCGCGAGCAGGCCAGTCACGCCGTCCGGCGTCAGCTTCGCGCCCGCGCCTTCGGCAAGCAGCAGCTTCGCGCCATGGGTGTAGAATTCCGGGGCGCCGCATTCGTCATTCTGGATATGCGCGTCGCGATGACAGACGATCGCGCCGTGCGGCGGACACAGAGCGGCGAGGGCGAGACTGTTCGCCGCAGTTCCGGTCGCTACCCACAAGGCTTCCACATTCGTTTCGAAGAGATCGGACAGCACGCCGTCAAGCCGCGCGCTGAAGCCATCGCCATCATAGGCGGTGTCGAGTCGGTTGGCCGCCGCCATCGCCGCCAGAACCTCCGCGCAGGCCGCCGCCGCATTGTCGGAAAAAAAGCGCATGGCCAGCGCCATAGAACCAATCCACCATGCTTGAAAATGGGGAACGGTGGGTCGGGATTTTAAACGAATCTTTAAGAAAATTTTTGCATCGCATCTCTTGTCATAGATCAAGAGTGAGGAGGAATGGCGGGCAATGGGTGACGTATCGTTCTTGCAGGCCGGAACAAGCGGCAAGCGCACGGCCAAACGCGCGCGCGTGCTGCTTTCCGCCAAGCTCAAGACACCCGCCGGCACCCTCACCGCAAGGTTGCGCGATTTGTCCCGCAAGGGCGCGTTGCTGGAATGTGCGACAACGCCGCCGTCAGGCACCGAAGTGGTGTTCGAGCGCGGCGCGACCAAGGTTCCGGCCAATGTCGCCTGGTCAGCGCATGGACGCCTCGGGCTGGAATTCCATTACATGATCGACGAGAACGAGTTGCTCGTCCATATTGGGCGCCGGACGGAACCGCCCGCCTCGCCTTATCGTTTTGGCCGCGCGGCGCTGACGTTGGGTATGAATGCGAAAGAGCGGAAAGCCGCGCAGGCGTGGAGCGTGACCGTCGGGCTAACCCTGCCGGAGCGGGGGGATTGAGAGAAGAATTGAATGAGTCCGCAGGACAAGAACGAACCTGCTCCCGGCCAAGAAGGTGCCTGCTCGCTCACGGGTGAACTCTCCATCCAAGTCACGGTTTCCGATGCCGGCAAAAAGGCACGCAAGTCCGCGCGCGTGCCGGTCAGCCTGGATGCCGGGCTGCGGGCCCGCGGCGGCTATTCTGTCGTTTCCGTCCAGATTCTCGACCTGTCGACGCACGGATTCCGGATCGAGAGCCTGCTCGACCTTGCCGTCGGCATGGATGTCTGGCTGCGCTTGCCCAGTCTCGAGCCCTGCCACGCCAAGGTTGCCTGGGTGGAAGGTTATGTCGCCGGTTGCGCTTTCGAGCGGCCTTTGCATCCGGCCGTGCTCGACATGATCATCCATCGCGCCAAGGATTGAAACGTCTCCTCGCGGATTCGATGAATCCAAAAACCTATGTTAAGCATGCCGAGTCGTTTGGGAGGCACGGCATGGAATCTGATCATCGTTACTATCATCGGCGCGCCGCGGAAGAGCGCCGCCGGGCCGCGCGCGCGGTGACGGAAGCGGCCCGCGAGCGCCATAACGAATTGGCCAGCCTGTTCGCCCGCAAGGCGGCGCTGCGCGTGCCGCGCGAGGAAGGTCAGCTCGTCGGCTGATCGCCAGGCCCTGCGCGGGCGATGGTGCTGCCGGTGAGGATTGAACTCACGACCTCAGCCTTACCAAGGATGCGCTCTACCACTGAGCTACGGCAGCTTATCGCCTGGAGGAGCAGAGCCCCCCGGGACGCGGCGCTATGGCCGCTGGCCGCCATATATGTCAAGGCGGCGGGATGACCAAGACGGACGGAGACCGGGCGAAACGCCTCGCTGCGGCGCTGCGCGAAAATCTGAAGCGCCGCAAGGCGCAGGCGCGCGCCACACCATCCGACGTTTCGGCACCGATCGGCAATGCCCCCGAAAACCAGGACAGCAAGCGTCGGCCATGAGGGCCGTCCGGAACGCGGAAGTTGACTAACCTGACGCTACGTCGGGTTTGAGTCCCTCTCCCCAAAGAGCTTTCGGGAAAGGGTGGCGCGATACACGATCCAAAGAGCCGCGAGCCGGAGCAAAGCCCCGAATCGCGGCAACCTGACAGATGAAATCCTACATTCCAAGGGCCGGGACCTGATGTCCGACAATCAGGCTCTTCAAATCAGGGGAGCGCACTGCTCCTCGAGCCAGGCCAGCGCCTCGCCGTCCAGTTGCGGGCCGACAATGTCGAGCACCTTCGCATGATAGGCGTCCACCCAGGCGCGCTCGCCGTCGCCGAGCAGGCCGACATCAATGAGCCGGCGTTCGATCGGCGCGAAGGTCAGCGTCTCGAAGCCGAGCAGGTCCTTCTCGGCGCCCTGGATCTCGACCGGCACGACGAGCACTAGATTCTCGATCCGGATGCCATAGGCGCCGGTCTTGTAATAGCCGGGCTCGTTCGAAAGGATCATGCCCGCGCGCAGCGGCTCGTCGCCGCCGGGCTGGCTTGAGCCGACGGGAGAGATGCGCTGCGGTCCCTCATGCACGGCCAGGAAACTGCCGACGCCATGGCCGGTGCCGTGCGCGTAATCGAGCCCGGCCTCCCACAGAAATTGCCGCGCGAAACTGTCGAGCTGCGAGCCGCGCGTGCCGGCAGGGAAGCGGGCGCGGGCGATGCCGATATGGCCCTTGAGCACCCGCGTGAAGCGATCCCGCATCTCCGCCGTCGGCGTGCCGATGACCACGGTCCGGGTCACGTCCGTGGTACCGTCCGGATATTGGCCGCCGGAATCGACGAGATAGATCGAATCCATCTCCAGCGGACGGTTGGTCTTCGCGTTCACCCGATAATGGACGATGGCCCCGTTCGGCCCGGCGCCGGAAATGGTGTCGAAGCTCAAATCGCGCAGGTCCCCGCCTTGCTGGCGGAAATCCTGAAGCTTGGCGGCGGCCGAGAGCTCGTCCACACCGCCCTTGGGCGCTTCGATCGACAGCCAGTGCAGGAACCGCGACAGCGCCGCGCCATCGCGCGCCTGCGCGGCCTGATGGCCCGCGATTTCGACCTCGTTCTTGATCGCTTTGGGCAACACCGCCGGATCGCGCCTGGCGACGACATGGGCGCCGGCGCCCTCCAGCGCCTCGAAGATCGCGGCGACCGAGCGTTCGGGATCGACCGCGACCGTTTTCCCGGCGAGCGCGGCGAGCGCGGGCTCGAACGCATCGCGCTCGTGCAGCCGCACGCCGTTGCCCAGATGCTGGCGCACATCGTCGACGACCTTCTCGGAGGCGACGAACAGGTCGGCGGTGCCGTCGTCATGGACGAGCGCGAAGGAGAGCGCGACCGGCGTACGCTCCACGTCCTGGCCCCGCACGTTGAACGTCCAGGCGATCGAATCGAGCGCCGCCAGCACCGCGGCATCGGCCTTTTGCGCCTTGAGCCAGTCCGCCATTTCCTGTCGCTTGGCGGCGGAGGATTTGCCGGCATAACGATCGGGATGGACGATCAGCCGCGCCCGCGACGGCTCCGGCTGGTCCGCCCACACCGCGTCGACCGGATTACGGCCGACGGCGACCAGCTCGGCGCCGCGGTCGGCCAGCGCCGCGCGCGCCTTCGTCACCCACTCCTTGGTGTGGAGCCAGGGATCGTAGCCGATCCGCCCGCCGTCCGGCGCATGGTCCTTCAGCCAATCGGCGATGCTGGTTTCCGGCACGGACTGGTAGCTCCAGTGCCGGCCGTCCACCTGATCGCGCACCTGCAGCGTGTAGCGCCCGTCGGTGAAGATCGCCGCCTCCTCCGGCAGCACCACGGCCGATCCGGCCGAGCCCTGGAAGCCGGTCAGCCAGGCGAGCCTTTGCGCATAGGAACCGACATATTCGCTCATATGCTCGTCGGTGAGCGGCACGACGAAGCCGTCGAGCCGATCCGCCTTCAGTTGCGCGCGCAGCGCCGCGAGCCGGGCTTCATAAGTGGACATTGGGGTCTTTCCCGATTGGCGAAACGCCCGCTAGATAGGCGCGTTCCGACGCGCGCGCCAGCCCGGCGCCCTAGCCCAGGATGATCGCCCATGCGCCTTTTCCTCGCCGCCTTCCTGCTCGCCGGCACTTCCGCCGCGGCCCAGCCCCAGAGTGAGACGATGACCGCCCAGCCCAGCCTCCCCTCCCCGCCGCGCGCCGAGCAGCGCCCGTACAGCTTCGAACGCCACGGCGTGACGGTCCAGGATCCCTGGCACTGGCTGCGCGACCAATCCTATCCGACGGTCGATGACGAGGATGTGCTCGCTTATCTGCGCGCCGAGAACGCCTATTTCGAGGCGGCGATGGCGCCACACCGGCCCCTGATCGACACCTTGTTCCAGGAAATGCGCGGCCGCATCCAGGAGGACGACAGCTCGGTCCCCGTCCGCGATGGCGATTACGCCTATTGGTGGGCCTTCCAGCCCGGCGCGCAGTACCGCACCTGGTATCGCCGGCCAGCGGCCGGCGGCGAGCCGCAGGTGATCCTCGACGAAGCCGCCGAGGCCGCGGGCAAGGACTATTACCGGCTGGGCGCGATGCAGGTCAGCCCGGACGGCAGGCTTGCCGCGATCCTGATCGACGACGATGGCTCGGAACGCTTCCAGCTGCGCATCCGCGACCTCGCCACCGGTCAGGACATCGAGACCGTGACCGAGGTCGGCATCGGCCGACCCGTCTGGACCGCCGACAGCCGCGGCGTGGTCTTCACCGAGGTGAACGAGAACTGGCGCAGCTATCGCGCCCAATTGCACTGGGTCGGCCAGCCGCCGGCAAATGCCCGGACGCTCTACGAGGAGACCGAGAATATCGCCTTCACGGTGAGCGTCGATCTCACCCAGGACCGGCGCTTCATCCTGATCGGCACCGGCGAGAATAGCTCGAACGAAATCCGCTTCGTCCCCGCTGGCAATCCAGAAGCGCCGCTCACCCTGATCGCCGCCCGGCGCCCCGACATTCAATATTCCGTGGACGCCAGCCACGGGAAGCTGTGGATCCTGACCAACGACGATCATGTCAATTTCCGCATCGCCGAAGCGACGCCCGAACGCCCGGACGATTGGCGCAGCGTGATCGCCGGTTCGGACGAGGTCTATCTGCGCGGCATCACCGCGTTCCGCGACCATCTCGTCGTCACCGAACGGGTGAACGGCCTCGATCAGGTCCGCCTGCGCGCCTATGACGGCGCCGAACGGCGCATTCCCTTCGCGGAGGCGAGCTATACGGTCGGCCTGGGCGGCAATCCCGAATATGCGCCGGCGGCCTACCGGCTCGGCTACAGCTCGATGGTGACGCCGCCCACGGTCTATGACTATCATCCGGCCGAAAACCGGCTGGAAGTGCTGAAGGTCCAGCCGATCCCGTCCGGCTACGATCCCACGCAATATGCGACGGAACGGCTGATGGTGCCCGCGCGCGACGGGCGCCAGATCCCGGTCTCGATCGTCTATCGCCGCGATTTCCAGCGCAATGGCGAGGGGCGCGTCTTCCTGTACGGCTACGGCGCCTATGGCATCGCCATGCCGCCGGGCTTCAATACCAACCGGATCAGCCTGCTCGACCGCGGTTATGCCTTTGCCATCGCCCATATCCGGGGCGGCGACGATATGGGCTATCAATGGTATCTGGACGGCAAGCTCGATCGGCGGACCAACACGTTCAACGATTTCGTCGATGCCGCGCGCGGCCTGATCGCGGCGAACTACACCCGCGCGGGTCGCATCGCCGCGCAGGGCGGCTCGGCCGGCGGCGAGCTGATGGGCGCGGTCGTGAACAGCGATCCGGAGCTGTGGGGCGCCGTCGTCGCCGACGTGCCGTTCGTCGACGTGGTCAACACGATGCTCGACGACACCCTGCCGCTGACGCCCGGGGAGTGGAACGAATGGGGCAATCCGATCACGGACGCCGCCGCCTTCCGCTACATGCTGAGCTACAGCCCCTATGACAATGTGCGGGCGCAGGCCTATCCGCCACTGCTGATCACCGGGGGCCTCAACGATCCGCGCGTCACCTATTGGGAGCCGGCCAAATGGGCTGCGCGCCTCCGCGCCACGCGGACGGACGGCAATCTCCAGCTCATGAAGATGAATATGGGCGCCGGCCATGGCGGCCAGTCCGGCCGCTGGTCGCGGCTGACCGAGATCGCCGAGGCCTATGCCTTCGTCCTGACCCAGAACGGCGGGGAATGATCCGGTTTGCGGCCGCCCTGCTCCTGATCCTGGCCGGCTGCGCGACGGCGCAACCGGCCGGGACGGACAGCAGGACGTCCTTCGCCTCCGAAGTCGAGGTCGTGCGCGACGGCGACCGCTGGAGCGCCGAGTTCCGCTTCGATCGGGCATCGCCGGCCTGGCTCTTCCATCGCTCGGCGCTCGCCCGCGCGGACAACCGGCCCTGGCGCCCGCGCAGCTGGACGGTCGAGACGCCCGGCGTGCGGCTGGAGCGGCATGGCTGGTATGACATGCTCGTCGCCGAGCGCGGCGCTGTGCCGGCGCGGGTACGCATCCGCTTCACGCCCTTCTCCGGCGATCTCATCGCGGATTACGAGCCGGCGCTCATTTTCACCGACGGCTCCGTCGCTGTCTTCACCGAGCAGTTCGAAGCCATGCCGGTCGCCTCGGCCGCGGCGGCGGCGCGGCTGCCGATCGATCTCAACGCAGCGAACCTGCCGGAATCGCCGACGCGGATCAGGCTGCGCGACCGCAACGGCCATGTGCTCCACGCCGGCCGCCGTGTCGCGGCGGCGACGGTCGCCGGTAGCGGCGACGGCACCTATGTGCTGTTCGGACCGGGAGAGCAGGTCGAAAGCCCGGCCATCGCGACGGTGCTCGATCCCGGCCTGCCCGAATGGATACGGCGCGAGATCGCGCAGACGACGCCGGCCTTGCTCGCTCATTATGCCGGCGAACTGGGCGCTTCCGGCCAGGCGCGGCCGACGCTGATGGTGAGTTGGGCAGGCCCGACCCGGGGCCTCAGAAGCATGGGCGGCAGCGTACTGAGGGGGCTAATCGTGATGACCTTCGAAGGCGAGGGCATCATCACGGAAACGGAGGAAGTGCGCCAATATGCGCGCTGGTTCATCGCCCACGAGGCGGCGCATTTCTGGCTCGGCCAGGCCGTGCGCTACGAGCGTGCCCAGGATGCGTGGATCACGGAGGGCGGGGCCGATCTGCTGGCCGTTCGCGCCATCGAGGCGGCCGATCCCGGCTATTCGGGACGCGAAACGCTGCAAAGCTCGGTGGACGATTGCGCCGCGCTCGGCCGCAACGCCATCGGCAGCGCGGCCGAGCGCAACGAGCATCGCGCTTATTATGCCTGCGGCGCCGTCTTCGGCCTCGTCGCGGAGGCGGCGTCGCGCCGGCCGTTCAGCCGTTTCATCCGCGGACTGATCGACGCCAACCGGGAAGGGGGCATCCTCACCCGCCAGGAATGGCTCGCCGCCCTCACCCGCGCGTCCGGCGATCCGGCGCTGGCCCGCGACATCGGCGATTGGCTGGAAAGCGGCGCGCCCGACCCGGCCGCCCGGATCGCTGCACTGTTCCGCCGCACCGGCGTGCCGTTCACGGCGGGCGAGGATGGGGTGCCGAGACTGCGATGACGCCGTTCGAGAAGCGGATCACAGCCGGACCGGAGGACATTGACGAGCTCGGCCACGTCAACAACGCCGCCTGGGTGCGCTGGATTCAGGACATGGCGACGGCGCACTGGCGGGCGGTTGCCGATCCCGCCCATGTCGATGCCTATGTCTGGGTCGTGACCCGGCACGAGATCGACTATCTGCGCGCGCTCGGCCCCGGCGAGAGTGTCACGGGGCGCACCTGGGTCGGCGAGGCGCCGAAGGGTGCGCGCTTCGACCGGCATGTCGAATTCACCGGCGACGACGGCAAGGTCCAGGTGCGCGCGCGGACGACCTGGGCGATCCTCGACAAGGCGACCGGCAGGCCGCTGCGCGTGCCGCCCGAGGTGGCGGCGCCGTTTCTCAGCTGAATTCCCGGATCGCCCGCACGATCGCCGGATAGGCGCGGCCGCTGACCCCGAAGCCCATATGGCTGCAGGCGACCTCAAGCTCGGCATCGCGCTGGTGCGCTTCGCCCCGCGCGCCGGCCGGAGAGACGATCCCGTCGCGGCGTGACCAGATGGCGAGCGTCGGCACCGGCGGCTTCAACTGCGGATCCCTGTCGATCGGCGGGCTGTTCACGGGATGCCCGGCCACCCATTCGTAGAGCCGCCAGACATTGTTGTTGAGGCGGCGGTCGCCCGAAAAAGGCGAGCCGAGCGTCACCACCTTGCCGACGAGCTCGGGCCGGTCCTGCGCGACGACGCGGGCATATATGCCCCCGAGACTCCAGCCGACGAGGATGACCTTCTCGCCCGCGCCGAACCGCTCGACACGCGCCGCGATGCGATCGACGATGTCCTCGGTCACGCCGCGATTGAGCCCCATCCCCCAGCCGGCGACGCGAAAGCCGGCCGAGGCGAGCGCCCGTTGCAGCCCCAGAGTGGTGCGATCGGTGGCGAGGAAGCCCGGAATGACCATCAGCTTCGCGCCTCCGGCCGGGCCGCGTTCGTCGAGGCTCCCGAACGCCCGATAGAAGCGCGATGCGAGCGCCGCCGCCTCGCGCGCCCGCATCCAGCCGGGCGGCGCCCTGTCGTCGCGCGAAGGGCTAGAGATGGTCGCCGCCCATGATCTCGCGCAACGGCGCGGGGAGCTTCACCCGGCCGTCCGCCATCTGGTGGTTCTCGAGCAGCGGCACGAGGATACGCGGCGATGCAAGCGCGGTGTTGTTCAGCGTGTGGACGAAGCGGACTTTCCGTTCCTCGTCGCGCCAGCGTAGATTCGCGCGACGGGCCTGCCAGTCGTGCAGGGTCGAGCAGCTGTGCGTCTCGCGATATTTGCCGAGGCTCGGCACCCAGGATTCGATGTCGTTCATCCGGAACTTGCCGTTGCCCATGTCGCCGGTCGATGCCTCGATCACCTGATAGGGGATTTCGAGCGCCTGCAGCATCCCTTCCGCATTGGCGAGCAGGCGCCGGTGCCAGCGCGCGCTTTCCGCGTCGTCGTCGCGGCAGATCACATATTGTTCGAGCTTGTAGAATTGATGGACGCGCAAGAGGCCGCGCACGTCGCGCCCCGCGCTGCCCGCCTCCCGGCGGAAACAGGGCGAATAGCCGGCATAGAGGATGGGCAGCTTGTCGGCCTCGACGATCTCGCCGCTGTGCAAGCTGGTCAGCGCGATCTCCCCCGTGCCCGCCAGATAGAGATCGTCGGCGGGCATGTGATAGGCTTCTTCCTCGTGTCCCGGAAAATGGCCGGTGGCGACGAAGGCCTGGGGCCGGGCAAGCGCCGGCACGGTCATCAATGTGAAATCGTCGGCGGCAAGCCGCTGCTGCGCCCACAGCATCAGCGCCTGCTCGAGCATCGCGAGCCGGCCCTTCAGGCAATAGGTGCGCGATCCCGCGACCTGGGTGATCCGGGCAAGGTCCGCCCAGTCGTTCTTCTCGATCAAAGCGACATGATCGAGCGGCTCGAAATCGAACTGCGGGATCGTCCCTTCCTGCCGGACGACGACATTGAAGCTCTCGTCCGGCCCGACCGGCGCGCCGCTCCACGGGATATTGGGCACGCGCAGCATTAGCGCGTCGAGATCGGCCTGCCTGCCGTCCAGCTCGCCCTCGACGACGCCGATCTCCCCGCCGATCGCCTTGGCCTTGGCGCCCAGTGCGGGGCGGTCCTCCGGCGCGGCGCTCTTGAAGCCGTCGCTGATCGCATTGCGCTCGGCTCGCAGTGTGTCGACGCGCGTCTTGAGGCCACGCACCTCGCCGTCGAGGGCGAGCAGTGCGTCGAGATCGATCGCGACATTCTTCTGCGCGATCGCGGTGCGGACCGCATCGGGGTTGTCGCGAATGAATTGCAGGCTGAGCAAGGGACGCCACCTTGGAGATTGCTGAAACCGCGGCGCGGCGGCGCAGGCTTACGGCAGGCGGCGCGAGCGACGCAAGCCGCTTCGGCCGATACCTTTGCCGAACGCCCGAAAAGAAAGGGCCGGGAGCGACACGCGCTCCCGGCCCAAATTTGGTTCTCTTCCGAATTGTCCGGAGCGGGCTAGGGGGCCGCCCCGAACCATTCGTCGAACCGGGTTTCGATCACCCGCTTAGAAGCGCAGGCTCGCGGAGACGAAGAAGTCCCGTCCGATCACGTCATAGACGCCGGGATAGGTGTTGGCCTGCTCCTGGTTGTTGCCGATGATCGGCGGCGACTTGTCGAACAGGTTGTTGACGCCCAGGTTCAGCGTGAGGTTGTCGTTCACGTTGAAGCCGAAGGACAGGTCGAACAGGTCGTAGCTGCCGATCCGATCGACGACGAAGACCGTGCCGGGATTGTCGTCGTCAACCGCCCCGACATGCCGCCAGCGCAGGCTGGTGGTCATCGGACCGTCCATCCACGACAGGCGGCTCGACCACTTCCAGGTCGGCGTCGGATTGCCGCAGCTCAGGCCGAAGAAGCCGGCGCATTCGACCACATCGTCCGGCAGATCGACAAGCGGCGTGAAGCTGTTGTTCCAGGAATAATTGCCCAGAAGGAAGAAGCTCAGCCGCGAAGTGCCGGAACCCCACAGGCTCGTGTTGATCGGGAGGCTGTAGTCGATCTGGAAGTCGATGCCCTCGGTGTTGAACTCGGACAGGTTGGCCAGCGTCGCGGTCACCACGAAGGGCGGCCCGGAAATGACGCCGAGCGGATCGCGGCTGATAAGGCCGCAAATGCCGCTGCTCGCGTTCTGAATCACGTTGTAGCAGAGATTCAGAATGTTGTTCACGCCGCCGCCGGCCGCCGCGATCGAGTTTTGGATACGGATGTCGTACCAGTCGACCGTGATGTTGAGGCGCGGAATGAAGCTCGGCCGCAGCACGACGCCCGCCGTCCAGGTGTCACCCACCTCTTCCTGCAGGTTCGGGTTGCCGCCGAACGCTCCCTGGATCTGGGCGTTGGGCTGAAGGATCAGACCGGTGCCCAGCGCCGAGGCCGGAACGCCGGTGGCGATGCAGGTATCACGCAGCGGGCCCGCAGGGATGGCCGCCGCGCCGGCGCACGGATCGGTCGCCGGCGGGAAGCCGACCGAACGACCGCCGAACAGCTCGCCGACGTTCGGCGCGCGAATGGCGCGCTGATACTGGCCGCGGAAGGTGATGTCGCGGACCGGAGCGAACTCGGCGCCGGCCGCATAGGCCCACACGCCGCCGACATTGGCGAGCGAATAATCCGAGTAACGGACCGCGCCGCTCAGCTCGAACCGGTGGATGAAGCCGTCCTGGACGATCGGGATGCGAAGCTCCAGGAATGCTTCCTTGGCGTCATAGCTGCCCGCGGTCGGCTGGCCGGCGTTGAAGCCGACCACGTCGCCCGACGACAGAGCCGTGTCGGGGATGAACTCGGCGCCCATCGACCGCCACTCGACGCCCGCCGCGAAGGCGACCGGATCGGTGGCCGAGCCGAAGGTGAAGAGCGGGCCCGAAATGCTGGCCTGCGCCACCTGCAGCTGCGAGATGGTTCCGTTCTGCGCCAGGATCGAGATCTGCCGGATGCAGTCCTCGCTCAGCTGATTCTCGCCGAACACGTTGCAGGTGCCGTTCCCCGCCAGCCGGGTGAAGGCCGAGCGCGACACGTTGCCGAGCTGGACCGACGCGTTCCGCGTGCGCGAGAACATGTAGTAGACGTCGTAGGTCAGCGTGTCGGTCAGATCGCCGCGCACGCCGGCCAGCACGCGGAAGGCGTTGCGGTCGTCGGTGACGTTGCGCGACGCGATGCCGGTGGTGCGGGTGTTGGCCTGCAGCCGGACCACCTGACAGGTGGTGGGGTCGTTGACGTCCGTACAACCCGGATTGAGCGCCGGAAGCGTCAGCGTGCCGGCGGCAACCGGACCGAAGGCGAGCGAACCGCCCGCGATCGCCGCCTGCTGCCGCGCCGCGATCGTCTGGAGCTGCGCGAAATCGGCGGCCGAGACCAGGCCCTGGATAGCGGCCAGCTGGAAGTCGGTGACCTGAGTGACCGGCGTCGCCGCGAGCTCGTTGGCAACGCGGTTGTTGACATAGGTGATCTCGGCATAGGCGTTGATGCCCGGAGCGATCTCATATTCGCCATAGCCG